>JAFYOX010000105.1 GCA_017547755.1 Clostridia bacterium
GGTCGGAATGTGAACGATACGGATCGCGGAGTCGGTCTTGTTGATGTGCTGACCGCCGGCACCGCTGGAACGGTGCGCCGTGATTTCGAGTTCTTCTTCCTTCAGTTCGATGGTGTTGTCGTCTTCGAATTCCGGCATAACTTCAACGGACGCAAAGGAGGTGTGACGGCGTCCGGAAGAGTCGAACGGGGAGACGCGGACGAGACGGTGTACGCCGTTTTCGCTCTTGAGATAACCGTAAGCGTTGACGCCTTCCACCATGATGGTCGCGGACTTCAGACCCGCTTCTTCACCGTCCAGCCAGTCGAGGAGCTTAACGTTGAAGCCGTGGCGTTCGCCCCATCTGGTGTACATACGGTAGAGCATCAGAGCCCAGTCCTGCGCTTCGGTACCGCCGGCACCCGGGTGGAAGCTGATGATCGCATTGTTTGCGTCGTATTCGCCGGAGAGAAGAATTTCGATTCTCATGCGTTCTTCTTCTTCTTCGATTCCCTTGATTTCGGATTCGACTTCGGGAACCATGGTTTCGTCGCTCGCTTCGATGGCAAGTTCCGTGAGAGCGATGGTGTCTTCCAGACGGTTTTCGAGGTCGTGATATTCCGCGATCTTGTCCTTCATCTGCTTGATCTGACGGAGAATCTTACTGGAGTTTTCCTGGTCGTTCCAGAAGTTTTCCGCAGTGGTGGTTTCTTCAAGGGCCGCAACCTTGGCGGTCAGTTCGTCAATGCGGAGTGCGTTGCCGAGTTCTTCGATGTTTGCTCTGAAATTTTCCAGTCTGTATTTTGCTTCTTCAAGTGCGATTATCAAGTGTGTATCCTCCAATATTTTTATTTAACTAACGATTTAACAAGGGATCATAAAGAAATCACAGTATCATATGCCCGTCAGATCTCGATGTATTCAAGATTCAGCTCGCGTACGGAACGGTTCGGCGTACGCTTGAGCGGATCGTACCGGAAACGTCGGCAGCTGTGACCTGCCGGAACCACACCGTGCCGTCCGCACAGCATCGTGTCCGGATCGGACAGCGTTTTTGCGCGCTCACAGTATTTGCAGAATTTTTCTTCGCAGTGTTCCGATTTTTTCACAATTCCGCTCCTCCGTTCATTTCCGGTCTGACCGGCACCGGTCCGCCGGGATACGTATTCGCATAGTATTACGTATA
The DNA here is from genome assembly GCA_017547755.1 of Clostridia bacterium. Classification (GTDB taxonomy): domain Bacteria; phylum Bacillota; class Clostridia; order Oscillospirales; family CAG-272; genus UMGS1696. The sequence goes on from JAFYOX010000105.1 coordinate 1,166, forward strand.
CTATTATATAAAAAATCCGGCAAAAAATCAAGACAAAATTGCAAACTAAATCACATGGTTTGATATCTTGTATACTTTTGACAGAAGAAGCAGGACGGACAGCAGTACAATCCCCGCATTCAACGAAAAAGTTTCCGCGAAAACCGCCGAAGAGCCGCCGGGATCGAGCGGAAACCACCGGAAGAACACCGCCGACGCCGCTCCGCAGAGAAATCCCTGCAGAATTTTCGTCCCCCATAGAAGCTTTGTCGGAATGCCGTGCCGCCCGAGATAATTGTAATTCTGCATCATCACGCACAGCCCCGCCGAGCCGACCGCGAATCCGGTAAGGAAAATTCCCGCATATCCGCCGAGGGATGCACCGTCCGCGCATCCGGTCGAAAATTCGAAAATCACGCCGAACACCGGAGCCAGCCCGGGACAGAACAGGGAACAGATCGCCGCAAGGACCCGGAAAAAGACGATGTACGCGCAGACGGTCAGACAGGCGGACGCGCTTTCGGAAATCCCGCGGCACAGTTCCGCGGAAAACGATCCGCATCCGCCGGAAGTTTCTTTGGCGTCCGCGTTCACCGTATAAACGGTATCCGCCGGAACCCGGCGTGCGGCAAGGAATGCAATGATCAGCGCGGACAGCGTCTGTACGGCAAACAGAAAAACGCCGTACGCACGCGAATCCCACAGTGCGGCAGCCGTTCCGAGAACAAACGCCGGCCCGGTGTTCGACGACAGCGCCGCCAGACGTCCGGCATCCCGGCGGCCGATCCCGCCGTTTTCGTACAGCGTGCAGGTTCCCGCCGCACCGACAGGAAAGCCGCACAGCAGTCCCGTCAGAAGAACGGATGCCGCCCGGTCGGGCAGACAAAACAGCCGTGCCGGATTTCTCCGCCGGGTGAGCGGCGCCAGCAGATCCATCGAGACGATCATCCGCGACAGCACCATGTACGGAAAGAGAGGCGGAAGTACCCGCGAAACAAACAGCGCGAGTGCGGAGCGGACAGCTTCCGCGGCATACGGGCCGCAGAACAGCAGAAGTACCGTCAGAACGCAGACGGCAAGGGTCGAGACGGCATAGGCGATTTTTTGGCGGATCACAGCTTCCTCCCGGTCGGTATGCCGCGGAAACGGACGGCATAGAATAGCATCAGTCAATTTCTATGCGGCGGAGGTGTAAGCCTTGCACAAAAAGAACGAACGTCCGAAAAAACTTTACGAGATCCTTGCGGCATTCTGCGAGATCCCGCAGGATGTCCTTGCCGCTATCCCCGTTTTCACGATCCGCGGACAGCACGAGATTGAAATTTCCGGCTGTACGGGGATTTTGACCTACGACAGCCGCTGTATCGTCCTTGCGGTCGGAAAAGAGAATTTCTGTATCCGCGGCGAGTCACTTCTTCTGTCCGACTTCCGGGAAGGAGTCCTCTATGTCCGGGGAAATATCCACTCCGCATCGTTCGGAACGGGAGGCGAAGAGCATGATTGAACGTCTTTCAGATTTTCTCTGCGGCTGGCGTACGCTGTCCGTTCCGCCGGAGGAACGGACCCGCACGTTTGATCTGATGTACAGAGCCGGGATCCCGTTTACAAAGGAGCATCCCATGCCCGACGGAACGATCACCGTCCGTCTCCGCGGAAAGAACGGCGCACGCTTCCGGGCGTATGCCGAACGTGAAGAGATCCGGTACACCCTCGGAAAGGAGCAGGGACTTCCGGTCATAATTTCCTTTCTGCTGCACCGTCCGGCGATCCCGCTCGGTATCCTGCTTGCCGCCGGATGGCTGTTCTGGTCGACCCGCATCATCTGGGATGTCCGTATTGAAGGCGCCGGAAAGACCGATCCGGCGGAGATCATCGCCCTGCTCGACGAACTCGGCTGCGGGATCGGGGATTATTTCCCGGCGATCGACTTCAACGACCTGCACGCAAAGTATGCCGCCGCACAGCAGGACATCGCGTGGCTGTCGGTCTACATGAACGGGACCGTCGCGGAGGTGCAGGTGCGCGAACTGTGGCGGGACGAACGGTTCCTGCCGCCGGAAAATATGTATGCCAACGTCCTTGCGGACGCGGACGGGATCGTGGAGGAAGTCAACGTCCGGGAAGGGCAGGCGTGCGTGAAGCCGGGGGATCTTGTGAGAAAAGGGCAGGTGCTGATCTCCGGCGTCATCGTCCAGAAGGACGGCAGCATCCGGTGCGAATACGCCGACGGCGAGGTAATCTGCCGGACCGCACAGCCGATCCGGGTGGAAATCCGGACGGAACGGGAGGAAAATGTTCCCACCGGACGGGAAATCCGAAGAAAAAGAATAAAATTTTTCAAAAAAACAATAAATCTTTTCATAAACGGTGGAACTTTACACACAAATTATGATAAAATATATACGATGGAGCAGATATGCCCGTTCGGACTGTGTGAAGTCCCGGTATGGTGGGAAACGATCACATACCGCGAATACGAAACCGTGATGCGGAAGATCTCCGCCGAAGAGGCGGCAGAGGAAGCCATGACCGTTCTTGCGGAACGGATCCGTACGGCAGTGCAGAATGCCGAGCTGCTGTCCCGACGCATCGACACCGGTTTTTCGGACGGCGTCTGCAGCATCGACTGTCTGCTGTATCTGCGCCGCGATGTCGGCAGAACGGAAGAATTTCCGGAATCGGATGCCTGTGTCCCCGGTACCGGAGAGACGCCGCAGACAGATCCCCGATGAATCACAGAATCACAACGGAGAAAAACAGAATTTATGTTTCAGAAGAAAATCACGACATCCTCATCGGATGTAACTTCCCGCATCTTCGGGAGCTACGATAAAAATACTGCGCGTCTCGAGACGGAATTCTCGGTCCGCATCTACAATATTCAGAATCAGACGGACGACGGCGATACCATCGTGACCGAAGGCGAATCTGCGGAAAACGTCACCATGGCGTCCGACGTCCTGAGCTATCTCAAGCGCATCGTTTCCTTCGGGGAAGAACCGACCGACCAGAGCGTCGACTACGTCATCGGCATGGTCAGAGAAGGACGCCTCGCGGAACTTGCCGAATTCGACGACAGCAGCTTCTTCGTTACGGCGAAGGGAAAGCCGATCAAGTCGAAGACCGTCGGTCAGAAGAAGTACATCGAAGCGATCCAGAAAAACACCGTCATCCTCGGCGTCGGTCCTGCCGGTACGGGGAAGACCTACCTCGCCGTCGCATCCGCCGTCAAGGCACTGCGCGCACACGAAGTCAGCCGCATCATCCTGACCCGACCCGCAGTCGAAGCGGGCGAACGTCTCGGCTTCCTGCCGGGCGACCTTCAGAGCAAGATCGACCCCTACCTCCGTCCGCTGTACGACGCGCTGTACGAAATGCTCGGCCCCGAATCCTGCGCCCGTATGATCGAAAAGATGACCATCGAGATCGCGCCGCTCGCCTATATGCGCGGCCGTACGCTTGACGACTCCTTCATCATCCTCGACGAAGCGCAGAACACCACGCCGGAGCAGATGAAGATGTTCCTCACCCGTCTCGGCAACGGCTCCAAGGCAGTCGTCACCGGCGACCCGACGCAGACCGACCTGCCGTACGGCAAGAAGAGCGGTCTGTCCGTCGCCATGCAGATCCTGAAGGGCATCGACGGCATCGCAGTCCACGAATTCACCGACCGCGACGTTGTCCGTCACCGCCTCGTACAGAAGATCATTCTTGCCTACGATAAATACGACAGAGAAAGAAAAGTAAAGGATGCGGAACGCCGCGACAGGGAACGCTACCGTCCCGCGAACAGAGACAGAAAAAATGAAAATAATTAAACTGAAAATCACCCGCCGTCCGCGCGTGAAAATCTACTGGGCAGACGAGCAGGACAAATACAATGCGGGCAGAAAAATGAAAGCCCTGATCGAAAAAGCGATCCGCGGAACGCTCGAATGCGAAAAATTCGAACGCGACGTCGTTGTATCCGTGACCTTCACGGACAACGAAGGCATCCGCGAAAAGAACCGCGAATTCCGCGACATCGACCGTGCAACGGACGTCCTGTCCTTCCCGATGTACGACATGGCAAACGGCGATATGCCCGAAGAAGGCATGGACTGCGAACTCGGGGACATTGTCCTGTCGCTTGAACGTGCGGCGGAACAGGCGGAGGAATTCGGCCACAGCTACGAGAGGGAATGTGCGTTCCTTACCGTGCACTCCATGCTGCACCTGCTCGGCTACGACCACGTGAATTCCGAAGAGGAAGACGAAGAAATGCGTGCGCATCAGCGCGTCATCATGACCCATATCGGACTTGAAAGATAAAGAAAAAGAAACGGAGAATAAAATCATGACCAGAACCGCTTTTATCGCCATTGTAGGCAGACCGAACGTCGGCAAAAGCACTTTAATGAATCATCTTCTCGGCGAAAAGGTAGCGATCGTTTCCTCCAAGCCGCAGACCACCCGCAACCGCATCGCCGGCATCCTCACGAAGGACGAAGACCAGTACGTCTTCCTTGATACCCCCGGCGTTCACAAGGCAAAGAACAAGCTCGGCGAATATATGATGAAGTCCGTCCGTTCCACCGTCGGTTCCGCCGACGCAGTGATCCTCATCGCGGAAGCCGGACATCCTGCAGGAGACATCGAAAAGAACCTGATCGGTCAGATCAAGAAGTCCGAACTTCCGTCCATCCTCGTTCTCAACAAGATCGACCTCGTCAACCGCGAAAAGCTCGCGGAAACCATCGCCGGCTATGCCGCACTCCATGATTTCGACGCCGTTGTCCCGACCTGCGCGGAAACCGGAAAGAACGTCGAAGATGTTCTGGAAGAAGTATCCCAGTTCCTCTACGAAAGCGACTGGATGTTCGAAGAAGACAGCCTGACCGACCAGCCGGAACGTCAGATCGCTGCGGAGATCATCCGTGAAAAGATCCTCCGTACCCTCTCCGACGAAATCCCGCACGGCACCGCCGTCGTCATCGAAGAATTCACGGAAGACGACCGCATGATCCGCATCCGTGCGGAAATCTACTGTGAAAAGCAGTCCCACAAGGGCATCATCGTCGGCAAGAACGGTGAAAGCCTCAAGAAGATCGGTTCTTATGCCCGTGAAGATATGGAAAACTTCTTCGGCATGAAGGTATACCTCAATCTGTGGGTCAAGGTCAAGGAAAAGTGGCGTGACGATACGTTCAGCCTGAACAACTTCGGCTTCAAGCCGGAAGACCTCACCTGATATGGCGCAGACCGAAGATCTCGAAGTCGACGGTCTGGTGATCCGTGAGGTCACGACCGGCGAATCGGACAAGGTGATCACCCTGCTGACCGCGAAATACGGCCGCATCACCATCACCGGAAAGGGTGTCGGCAGCATGAAGAACCGCCACGCGGCGTCCGCACAGCTGTTTTCCTACAGTACCTTCCAGCTTCATAAGAGAGGGAACTTCTGGTACATCCGCGACACGTTCTTCATCGAATGCTTCATGAACATCCGCTACGACGTGGAGAAGCTTGCCCTTGCCAATTACGTCTGCGACGTGGCAAGCGATTTTGCCCTCGAAAACGTCGAGGATCCGGAACTCCTCTCGCTGACGCTCAATACGCTGTACGCCATCGCCAATCTTGATAAGATCCCGCTGGAGCAGATCCGCGGAGCATTCGAGTTCCGCGCGGCGGTGCAGGGCGGCTTCATGCCCGACCTGTACGGCTGTGCCGTCTGCGGATGCGAAGAGGAAGCGGAGTACAGCCTCGACGTCATGAACGGCCGCATCCTCTGCAGAAAATGCCGTACGCTGGTGGAAAACGATCCTTCGTTTATCGAAGACCCGTCCGCGAAGATTTTCATCCGCATCACCCAGCCGGTCCTTCAGGCACTCCGCTATATCGAAGCCGCCGGAACGAAAAAATTCCTTTCGTTCACGCTCGATAAAGTGGAACTGTCCCTGTTCTCCGTGATCTGCGAGCGGTACCTGCTCAATCACCTGGAACACGGGTTCACGTCCCTGGAATATTATAAAAAGATCAAAATATAAAAGACCCGCCGGACGGCAGGTCTTTGAAAAAATATTGCGTTACGGTGTCCAGTACCGGTAATCGATCTCCCGTATCCGTTCGAGACAGGATTTGAACCGCTTGTCTTCCCTGTACGGGTCGAACCATGCCCACTGCTCGTCGCTTCCGTCAAGGGCAGAGCATATGTTGATATAGTCGCTGTCCTGATGTGCCGGTGAGCGTTCCTCATTCGGACAGAACCAGTTCATCCGGCAGGCGGAAATGCAGTCGAGCAGAGGACTATGACAGGTCAGTTCCATGTCCGGCGGAAGTTGGATGATAATTTCGTATAATGCCGCGGATTTTTCCAGCGCGTCAAACGCTTCGTCCGCCTTGCCGAGACGGAAATACCCTTTGGCGAGATAAAGATACGTCCACGCGCGTTTCTGAATCCACAGATCAACCTCCTCCGCAGGATCGCGGAACAGATCGAACAGCCGGAGCGTGAAGTGACAGCCGTCCACGATGGAACGCGCGGTGTCCTCTTCGTTTCCGAACGTCCGGTGCGCACCGAGAGGGAACCGCCGGTTCAGGCTTTCGAACAGATTCGCCTGCTTCTGATAATCCATGCGCACGGTGTTCCCGGTTTCACTGTACCGGAATTCCAGCAGTTCCGCACGGCTCCATTCCGGCAGATATTTCTGCCAGTCGGAAAGACGTTCCTCGTCCTCATAGCCGTACATCCAGCGGAGCGCGACGGTGCGTCCGAACGCATAGGTGTCCTGATTCAGCAGAAGGGTACACAGTTCTCTGGCGATCGGAAGTCCCTCATCACGCGGTTTTGCATCACTGGTGAGCTCCCGCAGTGCGTCGACGGCAAACCGGTAATCGTCCGGAAATTCCCGGAACGCGCGGAGAGCAAGATCGCATTTTTTCGCCGGATCATTTTCACTCCAAATGGAATTGTAATATTCGCTGCGTTTCCGTTCCCGTTCTTCTTTCAGAACGCTTTCGCCCTTCTCGACGAGCAGTTCGTCCGTTGTCACGCCGAAATACGCGGCGATTTTCGGAATCAGTTCAATGTCCGGATAGGTCTGCCCGTTTTCCCAGCGGCTGACCGACTGGAACGATACGCGGAGCGCGGAGGCAAGTTCGTCCTGCGTGATCCCGCGTTCTTTGCGGAGCGTGCGGATTTTTTCGGCAATCGGAAGCATAATATTCTCCTTGTTCTATGGTGAAATTCAGTCGGAAAAGGAATCCTCTTTCTGAAATAAGGATACCATGTGCCGCCGGAAATGTCAATCAGCCGCTCCGGGAACAGCGATTCTCACCCTGCGTGAATTTTCGTTATTTCATACAAATCATAATAGATGAGTTCGATGACTTTGTACAGAGAGAATTTTGTCGTACAACTGTAGCGGCGATTCACGAATCGCCCGTCAACAAATATGGACAAAACTCTGTTTTATCAGCCGTGAAGAACGATTTACTGACAAAATTTCGTCGGTTCAAATCGTTCGTCGGGCGATTCATGAATAACCTCTACAAAAATCGAGTCAATTTTTGTTCATCCTGATTTATTGTGCGTTAGGTTATCGAACAGGTCTAAGAATTCCAACCGTAATATCGTATATACAGAGGTTCAACATGAACAGCAAAGCATTATATACCCTCGAATTCAATAAAATCCTCGAGCAGCTTGCCGGTCTTGCCGAAACCGAAGGCGCGGCGGAGATGGCGCTCCGTCTCACGCCGTCCTCGGACATCGAAAAAGTCCGCAAGATGCAGCAGAGAACCACCGACGCAAAAACGCTCATCGGCATGAAGGGCACGCCGTCCTTCGGCCGCGTCAAGGATATCCGTCCGACGATCGAGCGCGCGGAAAAGGACGCGATCCTCTCTCTGCGCGAACTTCTTGACTGTGCCGCCGTTCTTCGTACCGCGCGCGGTCTCGTTGACTACGTCAAGGGCGAACGGACTCCCGAGACCACCCTCGCCGAAATTTTCGACCGTCTTCAGCCGAACCGCCTTCTCGAAGAAAAGATCAGCCGCTCCATTCTCGCGGAAGATTTTGTCGCGGACGAAGCAAGCCCCGAACTCGGCGAGATCCGCCGCAAGATCCGCCAGACCAACAGCCGCATCAAGGACATGCTCCAGAAATACGTTTCCGGACAGTCCAAGTATCTGCAGGAAAACATCGTCACCACCCGCGGCGGACGTTTCGTTATCCCGGTCAAGGCGGAATACCGCAGCGAAGTCAAGGGTCTGATCCACGATACTTCCCAGTCCGGCGCGACGCTCTTCATCGAACCGATGAACGTCGTCGAAGCGAACAACGAACTGCGTGAACTTGAAAGCAAGGAGACCCACGAAATCGAACGCATCCTGCGCGACCTTTCCGCCGGCGTTGCCGTTTCGGGTACCGCAATTGTCCTCAATTATCTGAATATCACCGAACTCGCGTTCATTTTTACCTGCGCGTCGCTGTCCTATAAGATGGATGCGGCTCCCGCGAATATCTCCGAAAAAAAGAAGATCGAACTCTACCGTGCGCGCCATCCTCTGCTGGATCCGAAAACGGTCGTACCGATTTCCGTCACCCTCGGACGTGACTATAAGATGCTCGTCATCACCGGTCCGAATACCGGCGGTAAGACGGTCACACTGAAAACGCTCGGTCTTCTGACGCTCATGACGCAGGCAGGGCTTCACATTCCCGCGGAAGACACCTCTTCCGTCGGCGTATTCGATGAAGTCTTCTCCGATATCGGTGACGAACAGAGCATCGAACAGTCCCTGTCCACGTTCTCGTCCCACATGAAGGGCATCGTCTCGATCATCGACAACATGACCGAAAATTCTCTCGTTCTGTTTGACGAACTCGGCTCCGGTACCGACCCGGTCGAAGGTGCCGCGATCGCCATGGCGATCCTCGAGGAGACCCGGATCAACGGCACTCTCTGCGCGGCGACCACGCACTATGCGGAACTCAAGGCATACGCGCTCGAAACCGAAAATGTCACCAACGCTTCCTGCGAATTCGACGTTGCAACGCTTCGTCCGACCTACCGTCTGATCGTCGGTACACCCGGGAAGTCGAACGCATTCGCCATCGCGGAAAAGCTCGGTCTGTCTCCGGTGATCGTCAAGCGCGCCGGACAGTTTGTGGACACCGGCTCCAGAAACTTCGAAGCCGTTCTCGAAAAACTCGAAAAGACGCGCAGCGAACTCGAAGCGGAAAAAGCCGCCGCCGAAAAGTCTTCCCGCGAATTCGAGGATTACCGCAAGAAAGCGGAAGCCGACCTGGCAAAGAAACTCGCCGGTGCGGAAAAAGAAGCGGAAACCATGCGCAAGAAGGCGGAAGAACTCCTTTCCGGTGCCCGTGCGACCAGCGAATATGTCTTCTCCCAGCTGGAAGAAGTCAAGAAGCAGCGTGAATCCGAACGGCTCGGCGAAAAACTCGCGGAAGCGAAGAGATCCGTCCGCCAGAAGGTGCGCGATTACGAAAATACCAGCAGTCCCGTGACAAGTGCGCCGGTGGACGATGACTATGTCCTGCCGCGTGATCTCGTCAAGGGCGACCGTGTCGCCCATCGTACGCTCGGCACGCAGGGAACACTTCTCGACAATCCCGACAGAAGCGGCAACGTCAACGTCAGCATGGGCGCGATCAAGATGCGCGTATCGGTCAAGGATCTCAAACTGATCCAGGGTGCGGAAAGCGAAGCAAAGGCTGCCGCAAGACGTCAGTCCAATATCCGTACCGCCGTCACCAGAAATTTCAAGCCGGAATGCGACGTGCGCGGCATGATCGGGGACGAAGCATGGTTTGTGGTCGACCGTTATCTTGACGATGCGGTGGTTGCCGGTATCAAGGTCGTGACCATCATCCACGGGAAGGGAACCGGCGCACTCCGCAATGCGCTGTGGAACAAATTCAAGACCGACAGCCGCGTGAAATCGTACCGTCCCGGTCAGTACGGGGAAGGCGATTACGGCGTTACGGTCATCGAAATGTAAGACGCTTTCCGGAAACCCGCAAAAAAGTACGCTTTTTGATAAATTTTGTTTGTGAAATTTTTTAAAAGCTGAGAAAATTCATCGGTACTCCATTGAAAAAAGTGCCGGGAAATGCTATAATACTACAGAAAATATTTTTAATCCGTGAAACCAAACCATTGGAGGCAGCTATGGTAAAATACAGATTCAGCGCATTTGCCGACGAGTATTCTTCGGTATTCGACGAACAGATCGAAGGACTGATCGCCAACAAAGTGAGAATGATCGAACCCCGCAACATTGACGGCATCAATGTTTCCGATCTCACCCCGATTCAGGCGGCGGACGTTCACAAGAAGCTCGAATCGGCGGGTATCTCCGTATCCGCGATCGGTTCTCCGCTCGGCAAGATCAAGATCACCGATTCCATGGAAGAACACATCGAAAAGGTCAAGAATACCTGTGAAGTTGCAGGAATCCTCCAGACCCAGAAGATCCGTATGTTCTCCTTCTACATTCCGGACGGAAAGTACGATGAATACCGCAATGAAGTCATCGACCGCATCGGTGCCATGCTCGACATCGCGGACGAATACGGCGTCAAGATGTGCCACGAAAACGAACGCGGCATCTACGGCGACAACGCAGACCGCTGTCTCGAACTCCTGAAGGAATTCGACGGACGTCTCGGCTGTGTGTTCGACCCGGCAAACTTCATCATCTGCGGCGTGGAACCGTTCCCGTACGCATATGAACTTCTCAAGACCCATATCACCTATATGCACATCAAGGACGCTCTCCGCAACGGTACGATCGTTCCCGCAGGTCAGGGCATCGGCGGCTTCCCGGAACTCCTTGCTGTTATCAATAAGGTACACACCGGCGACTTCATCCTCACTGTGGAACCGCATCTCCGCGTCTTCGCAGGTCTTGACAAGCTCGGCAATGACACCAATGTCGCAAACACCTACGCAACTGCCGCAGAAGCATTCGCAGCAGCGATCACCAACCTCCGTTACTGCATCCCGAGAACCGCAGAACAGGGCTGATTTATAAATTATGGATCTGAAAAAACGCAGCCTGTCCATGCAGACGTTCTTCAACGAACGTGTGGACGGTTATGACAATGCACACGCAGGACTCATGGAAAGCAAGGAACGTATCACAGCGGCTCTTCCGGACAATACCCGTTCCGTGCTCGATCTAGGCGCCGGAACAGGGCTTGAACTGACCGCACTGTTCGAACGCTTTCCGGATGCGCGGGTCACTGCAGTCGACATCAGCGAGAAGATGCTGGAGCAGATTCAGACGCGTCCGTTCGGCGACCGTGTGACCTGCATTGCGGGGGACTTTTTTGAAGTTCCGTTCGGGGAAGGATACGACGCGGTGATCTCTACCTCCGCTCTGCATCATTTCACCAGAGAAGACAAAACGGTCCTGTATGCGAAGATCTTGGCGTCCCTGCGTCCGGGCGGACTTTTCATCAATTCCGACTGGGTGGCGCAGACGCAGGAAGAAGAAGACGAACGCTTCGTCGAACTGGAAGAAAATCCGCAGGGACGTTCGCACATCGATACGCCGCTGACGATCGAAAATGAAAGAATCGCGCTGACGGACGCCGGTTTTGCGGACATCGAGTTCCGTGAAAACGTTCCGGAAAGCTACACTCTTTCGGTTGCACGCAAAAAATAAAAATCAATAAGCAAATAAGAATAAAAAGACAGCAAACTCAGGAAAGGACTTGATTCTTATGGCAAACAAGAAAATGCTTGCCATCGACCTCGGTGCATCCAGCGGACGCGGGATCATCGGTAAGTTCGACGGCGAAAAGATCACTCTGGAAGAAATCCATCGTTTCTCCAACGATCCGGTCATGCTTCCCACCGGTTTCTACTGGGATACTCTCCGTATCCTCTTTGAAATCAAGACCGCAATTCTGAACGCATCGCACGCAGGCGGCGTGGATACGATCGGGATCGACACATGGGGCGTTGACTACGGTTATCTTGACAAGAACGGCGCGCTTCTTTCCAATCCTTACAACTACCGTGACGTCCGTACCGAAGGCATTCAGGAATATGTCTTCGACAAGTACGCTCCTCTCAGCAAAATCTACGGCGTGACCGGTATCCAGTCCCTCAACCTCAACTCCATTTACCAGATCGCGGCAGACCTCCGCGACCATCCGTGGGTTGTTGAAAATGCGGAAACCATGCTCTTCATGCCCGACCTTCTCGGCTATATGCTGACCGGCGAAAAGAAGACCGAATATACCATCGCATCCACCGGTGCGATCCTCGACGCCGAAAAGAGAGATTACGCAAAGGATCTCCTCGCAAAGTTCAGCTTCCCGGAAAAGCTCCTCTGCGAAATCGTCGAACCCGGCACCGAACTCGGCGCACTTCTTCCGAACATTGAAGAAGAAACCGGCAATACCGGCGCAAAGGTCATCAAGGTTGCTTCCCACGACACCGCAAGCGCAGTTCTCGCCGTTCCCGCGGAAAGCGAAGACTTCCTTTATATTTCCAGCGGTACATGGTCTCTGATGGGTATCGAATCCAAGACTCCTGTCATCAACGAACTCTCCGCAAAGTACAACTTCACCAACGAAGGCGGCGTATTCGGCACCATCCGCATCCTCAAGAACATCATGGGTCTGTGGATCGAACAGGAATCCCGCCGTCAGTGGACCCGCGAAGGCACCAAGTACAGCTTCGACGAACTGTCCGCAATGGCACTCGCATCCAAGCCGTTCCAGTGCTTCATCGACCCGGACGACCAGATCTTCGCAACCGCCGGCAATATGCCCAGACGTATCCGCGAATACTGTGAAAAGACCGGCCAGCACGTTCCCGAAAACGTCGGCGAAATCGTACGCTGCATCTTCGAATCTCTTGCTCTCCGCTACCGCTGGACCGCAGAAAAGCTCGAAGAACTCACCGGCAGAACCTATCCCGTCATCAACATCGTCGGCGGCGGCACCAAGGAAGAAATGCTTTCCCAGTTCACCGCAGACGCATCCCACCGCAAGGTATCCGCAGGTCCCGTTGAAGCAACCGCTCTCGGCAACATTGCAATGCAGTGCATCGCTTCCGGCGAAATCAAGGATATGTGGGAAGCACGCCGTGTTATCCGCAACTCCACCGACATCAAGGAATACGAACCCGATATGGAAAACGCAGCCGCATGGGACGAAGCGTACGCACGCTTCCTGAAGATCATCGGCGAATAATTCTATACATCAAAGGAGAACAGAACTATGAGCACTCAGAAGGCACTCGACTGTGCAAGAGAAATTTACGCGAAGTATGGCGTAGACGTAGACGCTGCAATGAAGGCAGCGGCAGAAACTCCCGTATCCATCCACTGCTGGCAGGGTGACGACGTTGCCGGCTTCGAAAATCCGGACGGCGACCTCACCGGCGGTATCCAGTCCACCGGTAACTACCCGGGCAAGGCCCGTACCCTTGATGAACTCCGTGCAGACTTTGAATTTGCCGCAAAGTTCATTCCCGGTAAGAAGAAGCTTGCTCTTCACGCAATCTACCTCGATTCCAACGGCAAGAAGGTAGAAAGAAACGAAATCGGTCCGGAACACTTTACCTCCTGGGTACAGTGGGCAAAGGATAACGGCTTCGGTCTCGACTACAACCCCACCTTCTTCTCTCATCCGCTCTCCGCTGACGGCTTCACTCTGTCCAACGGCGATGAAGGCATCCGTAAGTACTGGATCGAACACGGTATCAAGTCCCGTTACGTTGCCGAATATTTCGGCCGCGAACTCGGTCAGACCGCGATGAACAACTTCTGGATTCCGGACGGCTTCAAGGATACTCCCGTAAACCGCGCAAAGACCAGAGCTCTCCTCGCTGACTCCTACGACCAGATCTTCGCAGAAAAGCTCAACGAAGAATATACTCAGGAAGCTGTAGAAAGCAAGGTATTCGGTATCGGCGCGGAAAGCTGCACCATCGGTTCCCACGAATTCTACATGGGCTGCGCGATGAAGCATGACAAGCTCCTCACCCTCGACACCGGTCACTACCATCCGACCGAACTCGTTTCCGACAAGATCTCCGGCGTTCTCACCTACCTCAAGGGCGTAATGCTCCATGTTTCCCGTCCTGTTCGCTGGGACAGTGACCACGTAGTAATCTTCGACGACGAACTCCGTGCGATCGCATCCGAAATCAAGCGCGGCGGCTTCGAAAAGAGAGTCAACATCGGTCTCGACTTCTTCGACGGTTCCATCAACCGTATCGCATGCTGGGCGATCGGCTCCAGAAATATGCAGAAGGCTCTCCTCTGGGCAGCCCTCGAACCTGTTGCAATGCTCCAGAAGTTCGAAGCGGAAGGCGATTTCACCTCCCGTCTTGCATATCTTGAAGAAATCAAGACTCTCCCGTTCGGAGCAGTCTGGAACGCTTACTGCGAAGCACAGAATGTAGCCGTTGGTGACAGCTGGATCGCTGAAATGAAAAATTACGAAAGAGAAGTATTATCTGCTCGATAAGATGAATAACTGTCATCCTTATTTTTCGAAAGCGGCAGCCGCTCTGCTGTGCCTGTCCACGCTTTCCCTGGCTTCCTGCGGCTCCATTGAAATGCGGAACGCCGTAACGGAAACGACCCGCGGGGAAGCGGACAGTGCCATGATGCTGGCGCCTGCCGAACGTGTCAACGAAATTGAAATCCGAACAGAAACCGTAGAAACAGAACCTGAACTTCCGGAAGAAGCACCGAAGAAGGTGGTTTCCTTTACCGCCGCCGGCGATGTACGGATCGATGAAAACGTTATTGCCGATGCCGCCAACCGCGCGGCACAGGGCAGCAGCTACAGTTTTCTGAAAATCTATTCCGGAATCTACCGGGTGATCCATGATGCGGATGTTGCCGTAGGGAATTACTCTGCGGCAGCCGCGCCGTATCACTGCAGTGACCCGGAACAGACCACCCCGATTGAATCCCTTGCCGCACTTTCCGAACTCGGTTTTGAAGTTCTGGATACTACCGGTGCCGATTTGTCTGCATCCTATGTGCGGGAAATGGCGGAATATGAGATTGTCAATCTTCATTCCGCAATGACCGGAGTGAATGCGGTACGGATCGTGGAAAAGGATGGCATCACGATTGCTTTCCTTGCGGTGGAAGGAACGGACGTGAATACGGAAACCGTCGCATATGCGGATTCGGTCTCCGATCTCGTGGTTGTTTCCGCCAACTGGAAGTCCGGTGCTTCCGATAAACACAGGAAGGCGGCAGCCGGAACGATGGCGGAAGCCGGAGCGGATATCATTCTCGGCTCCGGAACAACGCTCGGCGCAGCGGAATGGATCGATACCGGTGACGGTACGCCTGCGCTTGCCGTGTATTCCCTCGGAAATCTGGTTGCAAGTGCCGATCAGGCAGAAGACCTTTGCGGCGGCATCCTGTCTCTGGACATCACCCTCTGCGAAGGCGAAATTACCCTTGAAAACGTATGCATCGATCCGATCATCCTGCACTACGGTGAAGGAAACCGGAATTATCAGATCTTTGAACTGAACAGCTATACCGGTGAAATTTCCGGGACGCACGCGGTAAAGGATCTCGATACCGCAGCTCTTACGGAAAAGGTCAGCAGTCTCCTGAATGATGGCTTCTTACCGGCCGATTTCCGGAACTGACAGGTATACAGTAAATGATAAAAAGAAGTAAACGCTTTTCGCGTCTCATGATGCTGGCTCTGGTACCGCTGATGCTGTACCAGACCACATCCTGCGGCGCCAACGAAACAAACGAAGAAAATACTGCGGACGATCAGACCAAGGAAGCGATCGTGATCACTCCGGCGACGCCGGGGATCGGGATCGGCCGTGTGATGCCGGTCGCCGAAGAACCGAACGGGATCACCGTCTGCATCGACCCCGGCCACGGTTTCATGGACGGCGGTACGGGCGACGGCGTTCTTCCAGACGGGCTTCTGGAGAAGGACATTACGATGGCCATTGCCCGGAAACTCAGCGAAGATCTTACAATGCTCGGCTACACAACGATCATTACGCATGACGGCGTCAATCCGCCGCCGGACGCTGTGTACGACTCGATTTTCAATGCCTACGAACGGGCGGCGTATGCAAACAGCATCACGATGGACTATTTTGTCTCGATTCACGTGAATTCGAGTCAGAATACGTCGGCGGAAGGCTCACGGATCTATTATTACGACAGTTCCAACAAAACCAAGAAAATCGGTGGTGATGTTGCAGAACAGCTGGTGAAGGCAATTGAAAAAAATCTGCCCGATGATCCGGATCCGATGCTCTATGACCAGTCGCTCGATCCGTACAACGCATTTATTCTGTGCAATCAGGTAAACTATCCGTCCTCTCTGGTAGAGGTCGGGTTCTGTACCAATCCGAATGATGCGAAAAAAATGGTCAATGATGCCTGGCAGGAAAAATTTGCACAGTCCCTTGCCGACGGAATTGACGCGTACTTTACGGAGTATGCGGAATAGAAAGGAAGCGACCTACATACCATGCTGTCGAATCTGTCCTACAGTATCAACGCGGTTCTGCCGATCTTTCTCCTTGTAGTGGTCGGCGCCTTTCTGAACAAATGGAACAAGGTGGACGCATCGTTCACCGAAATCGCGGACTGGCTGGTATTCAAAGTCGGCCTGCCGATCATGCTGTTTCTGGAAGTTGCCAAAAGCCGGATTTCCGACGGCCTTGATCTGCGGCTGATTGTATATCTTGTGATTTCCGTCACCGGCTGTTTTCTGCTGGTGTCGGTCCTCACCGCGCTCCTGATGCGCGACCGCACCAAACGCGGCGCGTTTGTCCAGGGGATGTGCCGGTCGAATTTTGCGATTCTCGGCGTACCGCTGGCGGAAAATATGTTCGGAGCCGAAGGAACGCAGACGATCGCGATCGTCATGCCGTTCGTTATTCTGATGTTCAATACCTATTCGGTGATCCTGCTGTCGGTCTTTTCGAACAGTTCCGCGCATAAGTTAGACAAAAAAGCGGTGCGCGGCATTCTGAAGAATATTGCAACCAACCCGCTGATTCTCGGCGTTCTGCTCGGGGTTCCGTTCATGCTTTTCGAGATCTCTCTCGGAACCGCACTGAACAAAACCCTGCAGTACCTTTCGAATCTGACTACTCCGCTGGCACTCATCAGCCTTGGAGCGAATTTCCGTCTGGAAAGCCTGCGCGGACGTCTCGGCTACGCGGTGACGGCTTCGGCAGGAAAGACCATCCTGCTTCCTCTGCTGACCGTTACGGCGGCGGCAATGATCGGACTGCGCGGCCCTTCGCTCGGCGTTGTCCTGATCTGTTTCGGTGCACCGACGGCGGTATCCAGTTATATCATGTCGAAAAAAATGGCGAACGACCATGAACTTTCGGCACAGATTCTGCTTCTGACCACGATGATGTGCATCGTGACCATCTTTATCGGAATCTTTATTCTGAAGACACTTGGTTTAATTTGAACGAAATTTCCCGGGAAAACGATTGAACCGGAAAACAAGAAAAACGTGGAGCAATGTCCACGTTTTTTTATTTATCTGCCGGATACATCTGCAATTCTGCACAGACACTTCCGTATCGTATCCGCCGGAACCACCGTGAACGCAAAGACCGCGCACACCAGAAGCTCATGTCCGTCCAGCGGAACACAGCGGAATACCCCGCCGCCGAAATAAATAATCAGCAGCTGTACCACAGCGACCACCGGCATGATCAGCATGAACGCGGCATTCTTCCGGATGTTCGCCAGAGGATTGATCCGCTCCGTGCGGGTACACAGCGCAATTCCGATCCCCATGAAGATGAACAGGGCAAAGAACCGCGTGAGATGATACTCCATCGATCCGCCGAAGAGATGGCGCACCGACGGCGAAACCAGAAAAAATGTCGACAGGACGACAGCATATCCGCCGGTCAGAAGGATCTGCCGGACCATCGCCCGGTTCAGAATGGGTTCCTCCCGCTTTACGGCAGGACGCTTCATGTATTCTTCCAGTGCGGGTTCTCCGGCGAACGCCAGCGAACCGAGCGTATCCATGATGATGTTGACCCACAGCATCTGGATCACCGTGACAGGGCTTTCGATCCCGAAGATCGGACCGAGAACGGAAACGCCGACCGCTGACAGATTCATCGTCAGCTGGAAGGTGATGAATTTCCGGATGCTTTCGAAAATCGTCCGTCCGAACAGAACCGCCCGGGTGATCGAAACAAAATTATCGTCCGTGATCACGATGTCGCCGGCTTCTCGGGCAACATCGGTGCCGCTTCCCATGGCAAATCCGACATCCGCCGCCTTGATCGCCGGCGCATCGTTGATGCCGTCGCCGGTCATGCCGGTCACGTGTCCGGCTGCCTTGGCGATCCGTACGAGACGGCTTTTGTCGGTCGGCGTTACTCTGGCGATCACACCGATGCAGGGCAGAAGCTCCGTCAGTTCCGCATCCGTCAGCTCCTTCAGCGACTGCCCGTCGATCACAACGGACGCACGATCACTGACATACCGGGAAATTCCGTAGGATTTATCGAAGATCCGATAATTTTCCGGGAGAATCCCGCATTCCGCGGCAATTCCGGCGGCAGTACGATCATTGTCCCCGGTCAGCATGACCACTTTGATCCCCGCACTGCGGCATTCCGCCACAGCAGGAAGAACTTCTTTCCGTACCTCGTCCCGGATGATGAAAAGCGCGGTGAAGGTCAGCGGAACGGCATGGGAAAAACCGCCTGTGCGGAAACTGTCCCAGAATTCTTCTTTTCCTTCCGCCTGAAGAAGGATCCGGCAGGACTGCCCGGCATAGTTCCGGATTTTTTCGGCGATCCGGTTTCTCCACTCGTCATCGGCAGGAGAGATCCTGCCGTCGGAGGAAACCCGGGACGTGCAGTAGGGAAGGATGTATTCCGCCGCACCGCGGATGTATATTTTCCCGTTGTATTTTGCGGCGGCATATTTCCGGTCGGAATCAAACGGGATCCGGTCGGGATCCGGCAGTTCTGTCCGGCGGCTGTTCAGTCCGAGAAAGGTGTGGATAGCACGTTCCGTCGGATTGAAGACTGAAGAACAGGAAAGCGCGCCTTCTCGGAGCCGCCGTACCGTTTCCTGCGGAAGCGAGGCACAGGAAGAAAATCCGCCGTCCCCGGTGACGATTTCCGAAACGGTGAGCTTTCCGGTGGTCAGCGTCCCGGTTTTGTCCGTAAAGAGGATATCCACGCTTCCTGCAGTCTCGATCCCCACCAGCCGCCGGACAAGAACGCCGGATCTCAGCATTTTCTTCATATTGGACGACAGAACGACTGTGATCATCATCGGCAGCCCTTCCGGAACGGCGACCACCACGACGGAGATCGCCATGGTCAGTGCCTGTACCAGTTCGGCGGCGGCGAACCGGAGATCCCGCAGACGTTCCAGCGCAATGGCAGGACTCTGTCCGGCATCAAACCAGAACGCATCCGCAAGGTGGACTGCCGCAACGATTCCCGCGGAAATATAGCCGATTTTCGAAATGGTCTGTGCCAATCCGGAAAGCCGGGTTTTCAGCGGACTGATCTCTCCGCCGTCCGACAGTTCGGTGGCAATGGCACCGTATACGGTATTGTCGCCGACCGCCGTGACCAGCATCACGCCGTTTCCGGCGGAAACATGACTCCCGCGGAAGACCGCGCAGCCGTTTCCGGTCTTCATGGGGATTTCCGGGATCCCCTGATGGTGGAGAAGCGCAAGGATCCCGTCGTCCGCCCATTTTTTGACTTCGCGGCTTTCCCCGGTCAGCGGCGATTCGTCACAGGAGATCGTTCCGCGCAGAAGGATCCCATCCGCCGGGATCATATCCCCGGGATACAGCGAAACAATGTCGTATTTCACGATCTCCGAGATCCTGCGCTCTTCCTGGATTCCGCCGCGCAGGACGTGACAGACGGTATCCCCGAGCGCGGAATACAGCTTTTCGAATGCCGAACCGGAGGAATGTTCCGAAAGCGTCGTCACAAAGGCGGAAATAAAAACCGTGAGAGCGATCCCCGCCGATTCCGCCCAGTTCCGGTCGGAAAACATGAACGCCGTATTGATCACCAGCGCGCAGATGAGGATCTTGATGATCGGATCGTTCAGATTCCGCAGAAACTGCCGGAAAAATCCGTCCTGTTTTTTGACCGACAGAAGATTTTTGCCGTACAGTTTTTGGGATTTTTCCGCTTCCTCTGCGGTCAGACCGCAGGAAGGGGACGGAATTTTCAGGACATTGTCCGTTTTGTCCCTGCGTGCGTTTCTTCCGGATGCATATTTTATCGTTTCGTTCATTTCTGTCCTACACCTTCCGAATGATAAATCTGCTCCATTATATTCGTCACGGCATAAAAAAAGCACCCGACCTGCCGATTTCCGGCAAGTCGGGCAGAGAAGGGATCGATCAGGCGTTTTTCAGCATTTCGCAGACAAGCTTCCAGACGCGCGCCATCGAGGAAACGGACAGGCTTTCGTCGGGGGAATGCAGATCGCGGATATCCGGCGCGATGGAAATCATATCCATGTCCGGTACCTTGTGCTTGAGCAGGCCGCATTCCAGACCGGCATGGATCCCGAGGATCCGCGCTTCCTTGCCGTACAGATCACGGTAGGTGTCAAGGAACAGCTTTTGCAGAGGAGAACCGACGGTGAAATCCCAGCCCGGGTAGCGGTTGATGTGTTCATACGTACCGCCGACCAGCTTTGCGGCGCATTCCACACGATGCTCCATGTCGTCGATCTTCGATTCCACGGACGAACGGGAGAGCACGACGATCTCATATGCGTTATCCGCCGGACGGATGACGCCGAGGTTGGAGGACGTTTCGACCAGTCCCGGGATCTGACGGCTCATCGCGTGTACGCCGTTGGGAAGGAGGCGCAGAAGTGCCGTGAGTTTTCCGGACGCGTCGGCGGTAAGAAAATCTCCGGAAGACGCCGGTTCCAGCGTTACATGGAAATTCACGTCGTCCGTCGTCAGTTCGGCACGGATCTTCGCTTCTTCCGCACGGACAGCCGCTTCAAATGCCGCAGGATCCGCGATCGCAAGATCGGCAGAGCATTCCCGCGGAATTGCATTGTCACGGCTGCCGCCGACCACATTAGCAAGACGGACATCGCAGACCTTCTGTGCGGTATACAGCAGACGTGCAAACGCCGCAATCGCACCCGTACGTCCGAGATGGATGTCTTCGCCGGAATGACCGCCGAACAGACCGCCGACCGTCAGCGTGCATACGGTGTAATTTTTCGGTGCCGGAGCGGTTTCGATCGGGAAATAAACGTGGGAACGGACGCCGCCGGCGCAGGAAACGATCGCTTCGCCTTCGGTTGCGGAGTCAAGATTCAGCATCCGGCGGGCTCTGAGCACGGACGGATCAAATGCACGCATCCCGGTCAGACCGGTTTCTTCATCGGTGGTAAAGAGGCATTCCAGCTCCGGACGGGGAAGTTCGGGACTGTCGAGAATCGCCAGCATGACGGCAACGGCAACGCCGTCGTCCGCACCGAGCGTGGTTCCGTCCGCATGGAGACGGTCGCCGTCGAGCAGAAGACGGATCGGATCGGTCAGAAAATCGTGCTGCGTTGCCCGGTTGGCTTCGCAGACCATATCGAGATGCCCCTGGATCATGATCGGCGCACGGTTTTCATAGCCGGGAGATGCTTTTGCGCGGACAAAGACGTTGTTCGCTTCGTCCAGATGCGCCTCGTGACCGAGCGCGGTGACGGTGTCGTATACATATTTTGCGACCGCCGCTTCGTTTCCGGAACCGCGCGGAATGTTGGATATATTTTTGAAATAGGAAAATACCTTTTTGGGTTCAAGCTGATTGTAATCCATAAAAACCTCCGTTTTTTTCTTTATTATAGCATACGGGATCCCGAAAATCAATGCCATGCAAAAGATCAAATTTTTACAATAAATTATATAAAACCGGCGGAATTTGTGGTATAATAAAGGACAAAGAGAAACACGTAAAAAATGAGGTACCTATGGGAAAACTGTCTTCACTGATCCGTGCCGCCGGCGGAAAAAAACGCTTCAATTCCGCAGTCATTCTTGCAGCCGGAAACGGTACACGAATGAACGATGACCGTGCCAAGCAGTTCATCGAAATCCGCGGACTTCCTGTCCTTGTACGGAGCGCGATGGCGTTTGAACAGTCGCCGGAAATTCACGAAATTGTTGTGGTAACGCGTGCGGCGGACATCGAAGGCTGTACGAAAATTCTCCGCGATCACGGAATTACCAAGCTCACCAAAGTGATCGCCGGCGGTTCGACCCGCCAGGAATCCGCAAAGCTCGGGTTCGACGCCGTCAATCCGGCGTGTGATTATGTTGCGATCCACGATGCCGCGCGCTGTCTTGTGACCCCGGACAACATCGAAGCGGTGATGGAGACCGCGTATGTCAGCGGTTCCGCAGCCTGCGCAGCCCGTGTGGTGGATACCATCAAGAAAACCAACGGAGCAAACACCATTACCGAAACGATCGACCGCGAAAATACATGGCTTGTCCAGACGCCGCAGGTGTTCATGGCGGATATGTACCGTGCCGCCGCGTATATGGCGGTCAAGGATCATGTCATCGCAACCGACGACTGTATGCTCTGCGAACGCCTCGGTTTTCAGGTAAAACTGGTCGATACCGGACGATTCAATATCAAAGTTACGTATCCGGAAGATATTACAATGGCGGAAATGATCCTTGCGATCCGCGAAAAAAACACAGAAGGGAAGAATGATCTATGAGAATCGGACACGGTTACGACGCCCACCGCTTCTGTCCGGATAAACCGCTGGTTCTCGGCGGTGTGACGGTAGCATCGGAGGAAGGACTTCTCGCGCATTCCGACGGCGACGTTCTTCTTCATGCGCTGATGGACGCTCTGCTCGGCGCGGCCGGCGAACGCGATATCGGATATCAGTTCCCGCCGAGCGACAATACTTACAAGAACATCGACAGCCGCATCCTTCTGCGGGAAGTTGCGGCGATCCTCGAACGGAAGGGGCTGACGGTGGAATATGCCGACATGACCATCGTTGCGCAGAAACCGAAGATCTCGCCGTACATCGAAGATATCCGCACATCCGTCGCGGAGGTCCTGGATATCCCGCGCGACCGCGTCAATGTCAAGGCGACGACCGAAGAAAAAATGGGATTCACCGGCCGCGGCGAAGGCATTTCCGCGCACGCAGTATGCCTCCTTGCCGAATAAAACCGGAAAATCCGCACAATCACATACAATTGTCCGAGGATACGGGGGATTTTTGCAGATCCCCCGTGAATCCCCGTTCTATCAAACGGCCGGAAACCGTTCCGATTTCCGACGTCCTTTCATTAAAACTTCCGCGGTCAGGTCTCCGGCCGGAACACAGATTCAGACGGGATCCCCGTCACATACAGTGTATGACGCCGGACCGTTTCCGGTGACCGGAAATCTGACGCGATCATCATTCTGACGAACAGGCAGGTATTTCTTATGAAAATGAAAATTGCTCCTTCGCTTCTGGCTGCCGACTTCCTGCATCTGGAAGACGAACTCCGCCGCGCCGAACAGTCCGGCGCCGATATGCTCCACTGCGACGTCATGGACGGCGTATATGTTCCCAACATCAGCTTCGGTTTCGATATCATCCGCCAGATCCACGCCGTTACCGATCTTCCGCTCGACGTACATATGATGACCGTACGTGCCTGCGACTACATCGATACGCTGAAGAAGGCGGGCGCATCGTCCATCACGCTCCATTCCGATACGCTGGAACGCGAAGAAATGATCGAAACGCTCAAGTACATCAAGTCCCTCGGCATGAACGCGGCAGTTTCCCTGAAGCCGAAGTATCCGGCGGAAGATGTTTTCCCGTTTGTGCCCTATATTGACATGGTTCTCGTCATGACGGTCGAACCCGGTTTCGGCGGACAGAAGTTCATGGCGGACATGATGCCGAAGGTGCGTGAGATCCGCGATTATCTCGATATCCACAAGCCGGAATGCGAAATTCAGGTGGACGGCGGCGTTGCACCCGCGACCATCGCGGAATGCACCAAGGCCGGTGCGAATGTCTTTGTCGTCGGTACCGCCGCATTCAAGGCGGACGACATGAGCGAAGCTGTCGGCAGTCTCGTACGGATCGCCGAAGAAGCTGCGGCTGAATAATTCCGCGAAATATGAATCAAGGAGGAGCGGCATATGATAGATGAAGAAATGCAGGAACTATTCGACAAAATCCAGGATCTGCTGGTGCAGAAAGATTATATAGCGCTCCGAAGTACTCTGATAGAATTGCAGGAGGCGGATATTGCGGGGCTGATCGGCGAACTTCCCGACGAAGATGTTCCGATCGTCTTCCGACTGCTTCCGAAGGAAACCGCGGCGGAATGCTTTGCCTATCTTGAACCAGATGTTCAGGCAACGCTGATCAATGTCTTCAGCGACCGCGAACTCTGGAATGTCATAGCCGGTCTGTATGTGGACGATATGGTCGACATCATTGAGGAAATGCCCGCCAATGTTGTCATGCGCATCATCCGCAACACACCGTACGAAAAGCGTGAACAGGTCAACATGATCCTGCGCTACCCCAAAAACAGCGCAGGCACCATCATGACGACCGAATTTGTCGAACTCAAGCAGTGGATGACCAGGGAACAGGTGTTCCGGAACATCCGCGAATCCGGCGTAGAGAAGGAAACGGTCTACGACTGCTACGTCACCGACCCCAGCCGCCGCCTGATCGGCGTTATTTCCGTCAAGGACCTCATCATGAGTGAGGACGAAAACGCGACTGTCGACGAACTGATGGAAACCGAAGTGATCTCCGCCAATGTGCTGGAAGACCGGGAATCCGTCGTCGATCTCATGAAGAAATACGGCTTTGTGGCGCTTCCCGTGACCGACGGTGAAAACCGTCTCGTCGGGATCGTTACCAGTGACGACGCGCTGACCGTTATCGAAGACGAAAGCACGGAAGATATCGAGATCATGGCAGCAATCACACCGTCGGAAAAGACGTATTTCCGTACAACGGTATTTGAAACGTGGAAAATGCGAATTCCGTGGCTTTTGTTCCTCATGATCTCCTCTGTTTTCACAAGCAAGATTCTCCAGTATTTCGAAGGACAGCTCACCGCCAACGGCGCGCTGATCGCCTTTATGCCCATGCTGATGGGGACAGCCGGGAACGCCGGCGGACAGGTCTCCGTCACGATCATCCGAAGCCTCTCGATCGGCGAAGTCCATATGAGTGATATTCTGAAGATCATATGGAAGGAATTCCGTGTCTCCATCCTCTGCGGTATCACGCTTGCTGTCGTCAACTTCCTGAAAATGCTTGCCGTCGACAACGTGACCATCGGCGTGGCACTGACGGTCTCCGTCACGATCAGCCTGACGGTCGTTGTCGCAAAATTCATCGGTGGTATTCTCCCCGTGATCGCCAAGAGGATCGGATTTGACCCTGCCGTGATGGCAAGCCCGTTCATCACGACCATCTGCGACGCAGTTTCGCTGCTCCTGTATTTCCGCGTTGCTTCCATGATCCTCGGAATCTGATGCGGAAAAACCGGAATTTTAAGGGGTATTGTCAAAATTCATATAAAAATTCCGGGAACTCAATCGGATTTCTATGGATATAGACACGGAAAATTTTCTTGAAAAATGTTCAAAATTCCGTAAATATATGTTATAATAATAATGAAGTTATGCTGCCGTCCAATCGACAGGCGGAAACAAATATATAATTATAAAAAAGGGGTATTTTATGAGTGACAGCTTATACGGAGAACTCTCCGTCATCGGTATGCGAGGATGCGAAAAATTCGTTGACCAGGTGGACTACTATCTCCGTGAATGGCGCAGCCACGACGAAGACATCACTTTTATCAATATGGCGGATTGCCCGAGATTCGGTTCCGGTGAAGCCAAGGGTCTTCTTCATACTTCCATGAGAGGCCACGACGTTTATATCATTTCCGACTGTTTCAATCACGGTGTTACCTACCGTATGTATGGTCAGAACGTTCCCATGAGTCCCGACGATCACTTCCAGGATCTGAAGAGAACCATCGCGGCGATCGGCGGTAAGGCAAGCCGCATCACCGTAATCATGCCCATGCTGTACGAAGGCAGACAGCATAAGCGTACCACCCGCGAATCCCTCGACTGCGCACTCGCACTCCAGGAACTCGTGAACATGGGCGTTTCCAACATCATCACCTTCGACGCACACGACCCGCGTATCAGCAATGCGATCCCGCTGACCGGTTTTGACAATGTTCGTCCTACATACCAGATGATCAAGGCTCTGGTAAAGAATGTTCCCGATATCTCTCTTTCCCACGACGATATCATGATCATTTCTCCTGACGAAGGTGCAATCTCCCGTACAATGTATTATGCGTCCGTTATGGGTATCGAACTCGGTATGTTCTATAAGAGACGTAACTATTCCGTGATCATTGACGGTAAGAACCCCATCGAAGCACACGAATACCTCGGTAAGGATGTCCGCGGCAAGGACGTGATCGTTGTTGACGACATGATCTCCTCCGGCGACTCCATCATCGACGTTGCACGCCAGCTCAAGGACAAGGGCGCAAAGCGCATCTTCTTCTTTGTAACCTTCGGTCTGTTCACCAACGGTTTCGAAGTAATGGACAAGGCATACGAAGAAGGTCTCTTCACCAAGTGCTTCACCACCAACCTGATCTACCAGCCCGAAGGACTTGTTGACAGAGAATGGTACGGCGAAGTCAATATGTGCAAGTATGTTGCGCTCATGATCGATACTCTCAATCAGGACCGTTCCATCAGCACGCTTCTCAATCCCGTGAAGAAGATCCACAGCATCCTCGATGCTCACAACGATTCCCAGAAGAAATAATTCAATCCCAGAATAATCGGAGCAAATATGCAGAATTTCAAATATATCACCGCGAAAAAAATCAGTGAAGCCATCGGCTCGCTCGTTCCGGATGCCGGATTCACCGTGGAAGATATCGTAACCATGCTGGAGTATCCGCCGGATACTTCCATGGGGGATGTCGCGTTCCCGTGCTTCCGTCTTTCGAAGCTTATGCGTATGGCTCCGCCGAAAATCGCTGCGGCTCTTGCGGAAAAGACGGCAGATTTTGAAGCCGGTACTTCCCAGGCAGTCGGCGGTTACCTCAATTTCAAGATTTCCGACAATTACCTTGCCGGCCATGTCCTCGGTGAAATCGAAGATAAGGGCGACAAGTACGGCTCCAACAACATGGGTGAAGGGAAGACCGTCGTTCTCGACTACTGCTCCCCGAACCTCATGAAGCCGTTCCATATCGGTCACCTCGGCACCACCGTCATCGGTCACTCTCTCAAGCTGCTCCATCAGTTTGTCGGCTATGACTGCATCGGTATCAACTACCTCGGTGACTGGGGCACCCAGTTCGGCAAGCAGATTGCCGCATACAAGAAGTGGGGCGACCGCGAAACCATCGAAAAGGGCGGCGTTGACGAACTCGTAAAGCTGTACGTCCGTTACAACAACGAATGTGAAGACAACGACGCGCTCAAGGATGAAGCAAGAGCGGAATTCCACAAGCTGGAAGAAGGCGATGAAGAAAATCTCGCACTCTGGAAGTGGTTTGTCGACGTTTCCTTCGAAGAATGCAAGAAGACCTGTGATCTTCTCGGCGTTACCTTCGAATCCTTCAAGGGTGAATCCTTCTATACCGACAAGATGCCCGCACAGGTCGAAAAGCTCCGCGAATCCGGTCTTCTGAAGCTGGACGAAGGCGCTTCCATCGTCGACCTCTCGGACTACAATATGCCTCCGTGCCTGATCCTCAAGAAGGACGGCTCCACGCTGTATCCTACCCGTGACATTGCCGCTGCCGTATACCGTAAGAATACTTACAATTTCGACAAGTGCATCTATGTCACCTCTTCCGCACAGAGCCTCCACTTTGCACAGTGGTTCAAGGTTGTGGAACTGATGGGCTACGACTGGAACGATCAGTTGGTTCACGTTCCGTATGGTACCGTTTCCATCGACGGCGCAAAGCTTGCGACCCGTACCGGCAACGTTGTTCTTCTCCGCGACCTGTTCCGTCTCTCCATCGACAAGGTCAGCGAAATCATGAAGGAAAAGAGCCCCGATCTCGAAAACCGCGAAGCAGTCGCAGAAGCGGTAGGTATCGGCGCGATCGTCTTCAATTACCTGTACAACAGCCGTATCAAGGATATCAACTTCACCCTCGAACAGGCACTCAGCTTTGAAGGAAGCACGGGTCCTTACGCACAGTATACGTACGCGAGAACCTGCAGCATCCTCGAAAAGGCATCCGGTGTGGTCAGCGAAGGAGAAGGCAAGCTGACGAGCGAAAGCGAAGCGGCTCTCCTGAAGACCCTGTCCCGTTTCCCGGAAATCGTTGCGAACGCCATCGCCGAATACGAACCTTCCAACATTACCCGTTACGTAATCGATGTATGCACCGCGTTCAACCGTTTCTACCGTGACTGCCCGATCATCACTGCAGAAGACGAAGCGCAGCGTCAGTTCCGTGTCCGCCTCACCAGAGCGGCAAAGACGGTTCTCGGCACCGCACTCCACCTGATCTGCATGAAGACGCCGGAAAAGATTTAAGTCAGATAAGATTTTTTGGGAAAACTTTTAACCAAAAAAGTTTTCCCAAAAACCCCTTTCAAAAAACTTCAAACGAATAAAAAACAAAGAATGTGCAGACTCTTTGTGTGGATCTGCACGGTATTTTGTTTCATTTATTTGTCTGAAAGTTTTTGAAAAAGGGTGAAGACTTACTGTGTAAGTCTTCCGGGGAAGGAACTTTTTAAAAGGCTCCTTCTTCAATATATAAATAAATATCATATTATAATATAAAGAGGTCTGAAAATGTCTGGACACAGCAAATGGAATAATATCAAGAACAAGAAAGCAAAGACCGACGCGGCGAAGGGTAAGATCTTTACCAGAATCGGTAAGGAAATCGCAATCTGCGTACGTGACGGCGGCGGAGACCCCAGCACCAACGGCAAGCTTCGTGACCTGATCCAGAAGGCAAAGGCAAACAACGTCCCGAACGACAACATCGAACGCGCTATCAAGAAGGCTCTCGGTGCAGACTCCGTTCAGTACGAAGAAATCCGTTACGAAGGCTACGGCCCGGCAGGCGTTGCAGTCATCGTTGAAACCGCGACCGACAGCAAGAACCGTACTGCTTCCAACGTACGTCACTACTTCGACAAGTACGGC
Organism: Clostridia bacterium; assembly: GCA_017547755.1. Taxonomy (GTDB): domain Bacteria; phylum Bacillota; class Clostridia; order Oscillospirales; family CAG-272; genus UMGS1696. Next base: position 30,398 of record JAFYOX010000105.1, read on the forward strand.
GGAAACCTCGGCGCAACCGGCTGCGTGTCCTATATGTTCGAAGACAAGGGTGTCATCATCCTTCTCCGTGAAGACAACGAAAACGCAGACGAAGACGAACTCATGGAAGCAGCTCTCGAAGCCGGCGCAGAAGACTTCTCCTCTGACGAAGACAGCTTCGAAATCACCACCGAACCGAGCGACGTATACGCGATCCGCGAAGCTCTCGAAAAGCTCGGCTACAAGGTTGAATCCGCAGAAGAAGACAAGATCCCGCAGAACTACATTACTCTCGAAGATGAAGATGCGATCAAGAATATGAACCTTCTTCTCGAACACCTGGACGACGACGATGACGTTCAGAATGTTTACCATAACTGGGAAAACTGCGAAGAATAATTATATGGATTCTCAAACGGCGGTTCCGGACGGAACTGCCGTTTTTTGCTGCCCGCTTTTCAAAATATTGCAACACATAATATTTTCTCAAACGCACAAATTATATAACACACGTCTCTGATATGAAAATGCAGAAATACGGGAGAAAAAGAATGAGAAAATTATTTGGAAAAGCCGCAGCATTGCTGATTTCGCTGAATCTTGTCCTGACAGCGGTTTCGTGTCCGGCGGCCGCATCGGGAACCGTTCCCGAAAGCGTATGTGTCGGCGGAATGCCGTTCGGCGTGAAATTCTATTCGCAGGGTATCCTGATCGTCGGGTTTTCGGAGATCGAAACGGCGGATGGCATCGAGACCCCGGCGCTGGACGCCGGTCTGAAGACGGGGGATATCATCACCCGTGTGAACGGCAGTGAAGTGAAAACGGCGGGAGAATTCATCGGGATCATCGAAAATGCACAGAATCCTCTTCAGGTGACCTACTTACGCGGAGGAGATGAAAATACCGTGTCGTTTGTTCCTTCCGTCTCAAAGGAAGACGGAAAACGGAAAACCGGAATGTGGGTCCGCGATACGACCGCCGGGATCGGTACTGTCACGTTTGTTCTGCCCGATACCGGAGAATTTGCGGGACTGGGACATGGGATCTGCGATGCGGAAACCGGTGAACTGCTGGAAATGAAGCGGGGAACCGTCGTCGATGTCATGATCTCCGGCGTGACCAAAGGCGTTGCGGGGAGCCCGGGGGAGCTGAAAGGGTACTTCACATCCGATAAATCGGGAGTCCTTCTCGGAAATACGCTGTGCGGCGTGTACGGCGTGATGAGTAATGTCCCGTGGGAAACGATCCCCGAAACCGCCGAAGTCGCATCCCGTGCGGATATCCGTCCGGGCGAAGCCTATATCTGGTGTACCCTCGACGGAAACCGCCCGCAGAAATATTCGATCAATATCACGGAAATCCGCCGTGACGTATCCATGCAGGATAACCGCTGTTTTTCGATCGAGGTAACGGATCCGGTACTTCTCGAAAAAACCGGCGGGATTGTACAGGGGATGAGCGGCAGTCCGATCATCCAGAACGGCAAACTCATCGGCGCCGTCACGCATGTCCTCATCAACGATCCCTCGAAGGGATACGGAATTTTTATAGAAAATATGCTGGAAGCCGCGAGGTAAATCATTCAGCAGGGGCAATTTGCCTCTTGCATTTTGGTATCGGATATTATATAATAAAATTGTAAGTGTGATCAAGATAGTTCGGGAAAACAACCTGATAAAAGAAGGTGATTGCGATGAAAAAGACTATTTTGAAATCTATTCGAATCATTCTTGGAGGGATTTTGATGTTATCTTTGTTCGGATGCTCAGTAAACAAATACGAGATTGACTATTGCGGAGCGAAATCCTCCTATCAGGGAGCAAAGAGTTCCTATGAGCCCGGTGTGGAAGTTAAACTGTATTATAAGAACTTCGCGTCGGATGTGGAGTATTCTTTCTATTTGGATGGAGAATATATTCCGCTGGAGTTTGACGCCAAGGGAGCGGTTATCCGCTTTGTTATGCCGGAACATGATGTAAAGCTCGAATGCAGAGTAAGAGGATCCATGCTGGCCTTACAACGCGAATGCCCGAGCTGTCATGCGCTTACTCCGCAGGCATCAAGCACTTGCCTGAGCTGTGGGTTTGAAATAGAAAAGTATGTGGTCTGTCCGGAATGCGGCGCAGAAGTCGCCGAGAATGCAAAGTTCTGCTATGAGTGCGGCAGAAATCTCAGCGATAACGAATAAATAAGCCAAAGGAGACCAGCTGAAAATGTTGATCTTCTTTGTTTTTGTAAAACTGTTGTCCCTAATGACAAACACTCGTGTCGGGGTCGCCCATCCTCCAGAATGGCCGAATTGTGGGAGCGGTGACGCACGTTCTCATCAACGATCCCTGCCGCGGGTACGGCATCTTCATCGAAAATATGCTGGATGCCGCAGGATAAAAGATTCGAAAGGAGCAGTCAGCTCCTTTCTTTTTCCACAAATCTGTGCTATACTAAGAACATCTCAAAAAACAATATTCAAAAATGAGGTGAATGATATGGTTCTGTTTGTAAACGGCTGTGTCCGTGAAAATTCGCGTACGCTGGAACTGGCGCAGGCGGTGCTTGAACAAATACCGGATGTTGTGGAAGAAGTGCACCTGTATCCCGACGGCCCGGAAGGTCTGAATGCAGAAAAACTGCGCCTGAGGGATGAACTGCTGGCGAAGAAGGATTACGACCATCCGATGTTCCGGTTTGCCAAGCAGTTTGCCGCCGCAGATACCATTGTTATGGCGGCACCTTACTGGGATCTGGCGTTTCCCGCAAAGATGCGTGCCTATCTGGAAGAAATAACGGTTTCGGGGATCACCTTCCGGTACGGTGCGGACGGCATTCCCAAGGGACTGTGCCGCGCCAAACGGCTGATCTACGTTACCACCGCCGGAGGCCCTATTATTTTGAACCTCGGTTTCGATTATGTGAAGACTCTTGCAGGTGCTTTTTACGGAATCCATGATGTCTCCCTGATAAAAGCGGAAGGATTGGACATTCGCGGCGCCGATCCGGCCGCAATTCTGGAACAGGCAAAATGTGAGATCCCGGCTGTGCTGAATAAGCAGGGCTGAGCGCAGGATCAGCGTATGACAGGGGAAATACCCCTGTCATTTTTCATAATTTCGGATGATTATGCATCTGCAACCTCAGGTTGCGGATCTGCAAAAGCAGGTTGGTGGTATTTTTAAGATTTCTGCCTTATAATAAAGGCACAAAAAGGAGGGATTCATATGAGTTTTTCAGAAAATCTGAAACAGATCCGGAAAGAACGCCATATGTCGCAGGAAGAACTGGCAGAACTTCTGGATGTGAGCCGTCAGGCTGTTTCGAAATGGGAGCAGGGCATGGGATATCCGGAAACCGAAAAATTACTGCTTCTTTCCAAGAAACTGAACGTTTCTCTGGATGCACTGATGTCCGATGAGAATGACGAGATTACTGACAGTTCCGGAACAAAACCGACAGCGGGAACCGGATCGATTGTCATTACTTCTCCCCATGAGAACGCGATCGTCACCTGTTATAAAGTAGTGTCGACCGCAAAGATGAAGGGCGGAAAAAAAGCTCCCCATTATGCCTTGTTCGGGGTGGACCGGGGCGGCTCCGCTTTTTGGGGCGAACCGACGACATTTCTGGGATGGTATGCCAATGAAGAGATGATCTCACGGGAAATCCAGGAAATTCATCAGGCGATATCACTGGGCATTCCGACGTATACGCTGCAGTACAGCGCAAAAACGGAACGCCGCTTTGCAAGCGTAAAAATAATCGAAGAATGAGGAATAAAGACAGGGGCAAAAATCCGCCCCTGTCTTTTGTTTTCATTTATACTGTTCCCGCAATCGTCAGAACCGACGTGCCGGGAGTGATCGTCCAGGTACCGTCCGCCGCCTGCGTATACGTTGCCGCCGGAACGGTGATCTGTCCCGCCGTCGTGGTGAACAGTCCCGTCGTACGGTCGTAGGTGTACGCCGTTCCTTCGGTCAGCGTTGTACCGTTGAACGTCACGGTGATGGGATCCAGAATCGGATCAAGCGTATCGGTCAGCACGGCGTTGTCTGTTGCGGTCGCCGACGTGTTTCCGTGGTTTTCAATGACAAACGTGTACGTCAGCTGATCGTTTTCCGATACCACGGCAGGGCATACGGACTTGCTGATGGTCAGATCCGCGCGGTCTTCCGTCTGGATGACCGCCGTCACAGTCACGGGAGTCGATAACCCGGGCGCGGTGATCACCGCGGTATTGGTGATCGTATCATCAGCCGCCAGCGGAGCATAGGCAGTCACCGCCGCTTCGTAGATAATGATGGCGTTGCCTCCGGCAGGAATGCTGATGCCGGAGAATACCAGCGGAGGACCCGCCGTCACAACCGGAGCCGCCTGCAGGACGCCGTTGATATACAGCCGGACGGACCCTGCGGTATATTCGAGCGGATACACCGTAGTGCCGTTGAACGTATAACCGCCCAGATCGTCCGTGATCGTCACGCCGCTCATCGGCGTGGTACTGCTGTTCAGCAGTGTGATTACATAGGTCGCATCGTCATTGGCGGTATAGTCGTCCATGACCGCGATCTTGGTGGAAGACAGCGTATCCAGAATCTCACCGGAGACGGTATTGGAATTGGTCGTGCCGCCGTTGTAGGACAAGGTGGCGAAATTGTTGAAGATTGCCATGAGAACCTCCTTATAATTATGGTGGGTTGCCCCACTACAGCCTATGCCCCTATCCCCGGATCGGTGTGCGATTCCTGTCAATTTTGTGAAATTATGCCGGAGGCGGACGGACAGGCTTCCGGACATGAATGCGGTTTATTTCCACAGTTTTTCGAATGCGTAATCGCTGATCGCGGATGTGTCGCGCATGACGTTGAACACAAAATCCATGGTCATTTTTTCAAACAGTTTGAATGCCGTGAACACAAACACCGCGCGCGATTTCAGAAAAGAATACTCGGTTACGTGATCGCCGTTGACGTACGTTTCCAGCAGATTCATTTCCCGCAGTTTCTCGATGGCGTCAAACGCCGTTTCTTCATCCAGTCCGCAGTCTCCGGCGGCGGAAGAGACAAGAAACGCTTTGTTGGCTGTCTCTTTGTCCGTGAACGATTCCCGGTACATATAGGCAAGCATCTGCCGTACCGTCGGGTCGGCCAGCTTTTTCAGAATCGACGCGATTTCCCGCCGGACAAAAATCTCCTCGCTTCCCTCGGTCTTGTAGTCCGTATTGATGTACGAAAGATCCCCTGACGCAAACACCGCGCCCGCTTCATCGGAGATACAGCCGAGGACACAGTCCGAACTTTCATAGAGTTTTTTCCGGTGATATTCGAGATTCTCCTCTTCCGATCCCGTAAAAATAAACCGCATCCCGGACTGCCGTACAAAATAATCGATCAGATGATCGTTTGCGGCTTTCGGGAACGCATCCGCTGTGACACGTTCTTCTGCCGGATACGGCTTTTCGATCCCGTACAGTTCCTCTAGCGTGATTCCGAGAACCTCCGCGATCTTCGGCAGAAGCAGGATGTCCGGATGCGATGCGGCGGACTCCCATTTGGAGACCGCCTGATTGGTAACGCCGAGCCGTTCGCCGAGCTGTTCCTGCGTAAGTCCGCAGAGTTTCCGGTATCCGGCGATATTTTCTGCGATTGACATGCTGATATCCTCCCGATTCCTTTGATGCTTCGATTATAACACAGTTCCGCCGGAAAGGGAAGCGACCGTTACGCGATGTACGGAAGTACGTCTGCGGAAAATATCGCCAAATAGTTGGAAAAGCGGATCATTCCATTTTCGCCTGGATCCGCTGCATCCAGTTCTCGTTCATCTCCGCTTCCACATCGTACCCGTTTGCGCGGAGGTTTTCGCTGATCTCCCGACGGATCTCCAGCGCTTTTTCGTACTGCCCGAGCTTTTCGTAACAGAACGATTTGCTGTACAGCTCATCCCAGAAATACGTCCCCAGTTCACCTGCCTTGTCCCACAGCGCAAACGCTTCGTCATATTTTCCGAGATGTTCGCAGATATCGCCGCCGTGCATATACAGGATCCATTCTTCCGGAAACCGCACGGACGCTTTCCGGAACCATTCGTATGCCTTTTCATAATCGTGCGCAGAGATGTAGGCCTCGATCAGAAGCGACCATTCCAGCAGATTGTCCGGATCGTTTTCCGCTTTTTCCGTCTGCGTTTTTATGAATTCCTCACCTCGTCCGAGCGTGAAAAACAGCTCCGCACGGCAGGAAGCCGCCCGACGATAGGAATCCGGATCTTCCGCCGGATCGCACGCCAGCGTTTTGTCGTACCATTCCATCGCCGTATCCCGGCAGTATTCGAGCATGAAATCGTGGATGATCGCAAAGTTCCATTTGTCCGCAAGGGACAGTTCACCTTCCTTCATCAGCTTCCGGTATTCAAGCAGGCACCGCATGAAATCCTCCGGATCGCGTGTCTTTTCGTACACCGACGCCAGCCGCTGGGCATAATTGTCGTACGCGACCGAGTGCTTCCGGTAAAAATCATCGACCGTGACTTCGTAAAGCCGGGCGATCTCCGGCAGAAGCATCACATCGGGCAGCGTTGTTCCGCATTCCCAGCGGGAGACTGTCTGCGCGTTGATGTTCAGCGCCTGCGCCGCCTGTTCCTGCGTGAGATTCTTTGCGGTACGGAATTTTTTCAGATTTTCCGAAAATATGGTAGAGTTCATCGTTTTTCTCCCATTCTGTCTGTTCTGCAGCTGCTGATGCTATTATAGCAGAACGGATGCGGCAAAACAACCTCTCGTTTTATGATGAAACTCGCAGATCCTGTATAGTTCCGCGGGGAAGATGTAACCTTTCTGTTAAGAATCCGGCGAACCGATTGCACTTTTCCGGCCGATGCGGTATCCTATAACAAAATTATCCCCGAAAAAGGAACTGCCGCAATGAAAATTATGCTTGAAACCGAACGTCTGATCCTGCGTGAATACACCCCCGAGGATTTTGACGCTATCTACCGCGTGATTTCCGACCCGGAAACCATGGCACACTATCCGAAACCCTACGACGAAAAAGGCGCTCACCGCTGGCTCGACTGGTCGCTCCAGAATTACCGCGAATACGGTTTCGGCTGGTGGGCGATCATCCGGAAGGAAACCGGCGAATTCATCGGCGACTGCGGGATCACTCCCCAGAACATCGACGGCGAGATCCTCCCGGAGATCGGCTACCATATCCACCGCGACTTCTGGCGGAAGGGCTACGGAAAAGAAGCCGCTGCCGCTGTCCGTGACTGGGCATTCCGCAATACGTCGTACGACTGCCTGTATTCCTATATGACCTCCGGCAATACCGCATCCTACGCGACCGCCGCATCCATCGGCATGACGCGTACCAAGGAATTTGCGGACGATGTATACGGAAGTATGTACGTTTATACCATCACCAAGGACGAATGGCAGCAGATGGCTCGCTGAACATCATAAAAAATCCGAAAAATTGCAAAAAGATATTGACAAATCAGGATCCCTGTGGTATAATAATATCCGTTGAGGACACAGGGGTATAGCTCAGTTGGTAGAGCAGTGGTCTCCAAAACCACGTGTCCTGAGTTCGAGTCTTAGTGCCCCTGGAACCAATGTGCGGTAGATTATAAAATCTGCCGCATTTTTGTTTTTCCGCATTCCGCAATATATAAAAGAAATCGACAAAAAATTGCAGAAAAGTATTGACAAATCCGAGATCCTGTGATATAATAATATCCGTTGAGGACACAGGGGTATAGCTCAGTTGGTAGA
>JAFYOX010000106.1 GCA_017547755.1 Clostridia bacterium
ATTCTATGACGCCGACCGCACAAACGCAAAGCGCGGACGGCGGACTAGCCAAGCCGCGCGGATGCTGACAAAATGTAGCTGGATTCTAAATCAACGCACTATATTTCCAAATCGCTTCATGGCGTGGGAAGTCAGGGTCTCGGCGGCCCCTGACTTCCGTCTCCACCCTTCCTCAGGCTTTGGATCGCTCCTAGTTTGTCAACTGGGACAACCTATATGGCTACGCACAAACCCATAAAAAATCCCCTCAAACCTCCGGTTTGCACAAGCAAGCGACCTGTAGCAGTCCAAAGAGGTTTGGAAGGGAGTCTGAGGGGAACCTTTCCTCCGAAAAGGTTCCCCTCAAGAAATTCAGCAAAACAATATTTCATCAAAATACCCCCAGATGACTCAGAAGGATTTTGGAACCCATCAGGATCAGGAGAAGGCCGCCGGTACGTTCTGCGGGTTTGCGGAAGCGGACGCCGGAGAGGTGACCGAGCCATGTGCCGGCGGCGGAAATGAGGAAGGTCAGGAGGCCGATGAGGGAGACGGAGGGAAGGAGACGGACGCCGAGGAAGGCGAAGGTCACACCGACGGCGAGGGCGTCGATGCTTGTGGCGACTGCGAGAGGGAGCATCGCTTTCGGGCGGAAGGAGCCGTCGGGGAGATCGTCTTCGCGGGCGAAGGATTCGCGGATCATGTTGGTACCGATCGTGCCCAGAAGAATGAAGGCGATCCAGTGGTCGATCGCCGCGATGTATCCGGTGAAGCGAAGCCCCAGAAGATAGCCGAGCGCAGGCATCAGCGCCTGAAAACTGCCGAACCACAGCCCTGCCGTGAGTGACTGCTTTCCGGTCAGCTTTCCTGCCGCCAGCCCTTTGCAGACCGCCGCCGCAAACGCGTCCGCCGACAGGGAGAACGCCGTGATCAATAATTCCCAGAATGTCATGGATTCCGTCCCCTTTCCGGTGCACCGCAGAACGGTGCGCAGAAACGGAAAAAGTTCCGGTTTCATGAATATGCGGGAACTTTTTCACTATAGCATTATATGGATGCGATCCTGTCAAACATGCGGATACGCAAAATTTTTGCCGCCGTGTTCTTGACAGAAAAACACAATTGTACTATAATGATTCCATTATTTTTGATGGATTATCCGGAAAGGTTAAGGATACTATGATGAAACTTGCAATTTACGGCTACGGCAACCTCGGACGCGGCGTGGAATGCGCTGCTGCTGCGGCGCCGGATGCGGAACTGATCGGCGTTTTTACCCGCCGTGCCCCCGAAACGGTAAAGGTCCATTCGGATGTGCCGGTGTATCATGCATCGGAACTGGAAAATTTTAAGGATAAGATCGACGTTCTGATCATCTGCGGCGGCAGTGCGACGGATCTTCCGGAAATGACGCCCGCGCTGGCAAAGGATTTCAACGTCCTCGACAGCTTTGATACCCATGCGGCGATCCCGGTGCATTTTGACAACGTCGACCGCGCGGCAAAGGAAAGCGGTCACATTGCGCTGATCTCCGCGGGCTGGGACCCCGGTATGTTCTCGCTCAACCGTCTGTATGCGTCCGCCGTTCTTCCCGAAGGAAAAGACTACACCTTCTGGGGTCGCGGTGTGAGCCAGGGTCATTCCGATGCCATCCGCCGTATTGACGGCGTTCTGGATGCACGTCAGTACACGGTGCCCGTTCCGGCGGCGCTCGATGCCGTACGTGCCGGAGAACAGCCGGAACTGACGACCCGCGAAAAGCACACCCGCGAATGCTATGTCGTTGCCGAAGAAGGCGCGGATCTTGCACGGATCGAACGTGAGATCAAGACGATGCCGAACTATTTCGCGGACTACGACACCACCGTGACCTTCATCACGATGGACGAACTGAAGCGCGACCATGCGGGCATCCCACACGGCGGCAGCGTGATCCGTACCGGTGTGACCGGATGGAACGGCGAACACAAGCACGTGATCGAATACAGCCTGAAGCTGGATTCCAATCCGGAATTCACGTCGAGCGTACTGGTGGCGTTTGCACGTGCGATTTACAAGATGCACGGCCGCGGCGTGACCGGATGCAAGACGGTCTTTGATGTGGCTCCGGCGGATCTGTCTCCGCTTTCCCCGGAAGAACTGCGCGCAAAGATGCTGTAAACCGCGGATCCTGTACGAACTGCATAAGAAAACGGTATGATTTTTGGTCATACCGTTTTTGTTTTCTTTGGATTGTTGATTTATCTGGAGTTTTCCACAGCATCCGCGAGGGCTTTTGCGGAGAGGTACGTGAGCTTTTCGGCGGCGTCGCGGACGGCGTCGGGCATTTCTCCGGTGACCGGGCCGCGGGTCTCGAGGGACATCACGCCGTCAAATCCCGTTTCGGCGAGGGCGGCGGTGAAGCTGTTCCAGTTTGCCGTGCCGAGCCAGGGGAGCTGATGACGGTCGGCTTTTCCGTCGTTGTCGTGGACGTGCAGGGTACGGAGATACTTTCCGGCGGTGCGGACGGCGTCGCCGAGGTCATGGCCGTAGACGTTCGTATGTCCGGTATCGAAGCAGATGGCGGCGTTCGGATGGCCGACCATTTCCACGGCTTCCGCGATGCGATCCATGGTGGAGATGCGGTGCGCGGTCATGGGCATATTTTCGAGACAGAGGGTCACGCCGTACTTTTCGCAGTCGGGCATGAGATTTTTCATGAGTTCCACGGTGAGGCTGAGTGCGAAATCCGCGTCTTCTTCGCGGCCCCAGCCGTACGGCATCTGCGGATGGATGATGAGGTACGGTGCACCGAGGCAGTGACAGCCGTAGACGGCAAGCCGCATATTTTCAAGGGTCTTTTCGCGGTTTTCCGCCGTGGTGTCGTCGGTCGGCCACGGGCCGTGCACCTGCGAAATTTCGATGCCCGCGTTTTCTGCCGCCGCGCGGATGGCTTTGCAGTACGCTTCCATGGAAGCGGCGTCGCGGTAGCAGGGGGCGTTGGTGTCGGCGATGTCCTGGTCGACGGCGTCGTAACCGAGCTCGCGCATCCGGATATACATCCGTTCCGGCGGGAGATACTTGAAAGCTCCGCTGGTATTTCCGGTTTTCATAGTGGTATGTCCTTTCTGGATTATTTTTGGGAAAACTTATTTTTTCAGCATCATCGCGGCGCGGAGGATGCCGGTCTGGGTCTTTCCGTCGGGGATCTCGCCGTTCATGATCTGACGGACGGCTTCTTCGAGAGGCATGCGGAAGACTTCGAGGAATTCATCCTCGTCGAGGTGCTGGTCGGTGAAGGTCAGTCCGCGTGCGAGGAACATCCGGATGCGTTCGCCCATGATGGCGGGAGATCCGTAATAATCGCCGAGGTCGATCAGTTCGCGGGCTTGTGCGCCGGTCTCCTCGCGCAGTTCGCGCCGCGCGGCGTCTTCCCAGTTCTCGCCGGGAAAATCAAGCTTCCCCGCAGGAATTTCAACAAGAATTTCACCGACCGCATAACGATACTGGCGTTCGAGGATAACTTCTCCCTCATCCGTAACCGGAACAACGCATACGGCGCCGATATGCTTCACATACTCCCGGATCGCGGACGCACCGTCCGGCAGCTCAACGCTGTCCTTATACAGCGTCACGACCTTCCCGTCATACAGCAGTTCCGACGCGGTCTGCTTCTCAATAAGCTTCATGGAATAATCTCCGTTTCGTTTTTTTCTTCATTATACTACAGGGATTTGGGGAGTGCAAGGGGTTCGTTTGGGGGAAACGGGGGAAACGGTCGCTTTTTGAAAAAAGCTCCGCAAAAACTTCAATCTGTTGCAGCCGGTTTGTGGGGCTGGTATGGAATGTCGGAGAAATCTGCAGGAACAAAATTTGATTCGATTTTTGTAGGGGCGATTCACGAATCGCCCGTCTGTAAAATTGGATAAATTCCTGTTTTATCAGCCGAAACAAACGATTTATCGACAAAATTCAGGAAATTCAATTCGTTAAACGGGCGATTCGTGAATCGCC
>JAFYOX010000107.1 GCA_017547755.1 Clostridia bacterium
ATGTAGAATGAACTTGACAGAAACTGAATGATAGCGCAGAATGCTGTCCACAAAACGATAAACACAGAAGAATACACAGAAGAGGAGCTGATATCTGAAATGAGACAATACCGATGTTTACTGATTATCAGCTTGCTTACACTGCTGATCGTAGGTTTCATTTTCTCAAACTCTCTCAAAAGCGGGGAGGAGTCCAATACCCAGAGCGCACCGCTGGTAAATTGGGTAGAGAGCATCTTTGACCCATACGACAAAATTCCTACCTCAACCTTTAATTATCTGGTTCGTAAAGCCGCTCACATTACAGAGTTTTCTCTGTTGGGGCTGTCCCTTGGCGGTCTGATGTGCTGTGTGTATCGACTTCATGGTCGATGGCATATCGCAGCGGTGCTGCTCGGAGGATTGGCAACGGCAGTGGCCGATGAATTCATCCAGAGTTTCACCGGCAGAACGAGCAGCGTAACGGATGTACTGATTGACTTTGTTGGTGTGGGGATTGGGATGAATTTGGTATGTCTGACGATGCTGTTTATGCGATTGAATCAGAACAAACAATAGAATCCTGAGAACAAACAAGACGTACTCTGAGAATAAATATGATATCCCCGGCAATACAGAACACAACTGGGGGAGCCAGGGAAAATTGGCGGAATTTGCCGGTTGTCATCCTACATATATCGGTCAGATTGAACGCGGCGAAAAGAATGTGTCGTTGGAGAATTTGTCGAAAATATCATCGGCATTGAATGTACCGTTGTCGGAACTGGTGTAGGGAATTGAGGAGAGCGAAATCGAGCCAGACTTTCCTCAGAAATGTTATGACTTGATTGCTGGGAAAAGCAAAGTGGAACAGGAGAAGCTGTATCGGATTCTACTGGAAATTGTAGGATATGGAAAGTGAAGAGATCAATGTTTGAAATCTTCGTGGTTTTATAACAAAAGATTGATAACAAGATTGAAATGAGGAAAACGGAAAATGAGAACAAAAATTATCAGCATACTACTCAGCATTGCAATGCTTATGCAGATATGCAGTGGATTGGTTTATGCTATTGATGAAGAAGATGTGCTGGACAGTGGTGAATGCGGAGATGGCGTCACATGGTCGCTGAACGAGGACGGTACGCTGACCATTTCAGGCAACGGAAAAATGGATGACTATGTTTTTGATGAAGACACACGGATTATCAACAGTCCATGGGACTCATATGCCTTTGACATTAACCGTATCGTAATTGAAGAAGGCATTACATCTATCGGTCAATATGCCTTTGCACGGTTGCCTATGGTGGAAACCGTGCAGATTGCCGGTAGTGTGAGCGAGATCAGCGCCCATGCCTTTGCCGAGAATGATAGCACCATCATCTTTTTTGACGGCGATGCCCCGACTTTTGCAGAAAACGCACTGGAAGAATGCTATAATCTTACGTTGATCTACCAAGCCGATACAGAGGGCTGGGAGCGCTATTTTTCCGTATCCGAGGGCATGCAGATGGAGCTTTTCGGCGGCAGTGTGAACTGGAAATCGGTCGATGAAAACGGCATCATTGCTTCGGGAAACTGCGGTACCGACGCCGATAGCGACTATGAACCGGATGACAACCTGACATGGACCCTGCACCTCGATGGTACTCTGACCGTCGAAGGCAGCGGCGATCTATGTAATGGGTGGTTCGAAGAATACATGGGTTGGGAGTCCGACTACAGAAGCTGCATCCGCAAGGTCATTCTGCCCGAAGGACTGACGGGTATTTCGGGAAATACATTCTCATATTGCCGTCAGCTGGAAGAGATCAAGATTCCGGCTGCCGTAACTTCCATTGGAAGCGCTGCATTTAAAGAATGTTCCAACCTGCGTGAGATCACCTTTACGGGGGATGCGCCTGTCATTTTCAACGAAGAATATTATCCAGCCTTTTACGACGTCACCGCCACCGTTTATTACCCGGCAAATAACGCCACATGGATCAACGTCACTGGACAGAACTACGGCGGTAATCTGATATGGGTTGCTAAAGAAAATGAAGGAGCGGAAGACAGCAGTGATATGGTAGCTTCCGGCTCATGCGGCGAAAAACTTACATGGACTCTTTCCAGTGATGGCACACTGACCATTTCAGGCGAGGGTGCAATGTATGACTATGCTTTGGGTACTGGATCGGGTCTCGCACCATGGAGTGAATGGTCACAGGAATTTATAAATACAATCGCATTTGCAGAAGACTGCGAAATCACACATATTGGTAATTACGCATTCAGGTGTATGTACAGCCTTGAATCAATCTTAATCCCGAATAGTGTAACGACGATCGGTGAGGGCGCATTTGAATCTTGTACTGCGCTGTCTTTGGTTTCTCTGCCCAATGGTTTAACGGAGATCGGAAAGTTAGCATTTGCATATTCAATGGGGCTTGAGCAGATTTCGTTTCCGGACAGCCTGACAAAAATCGGCGCAGGAGCCTTTCTACGCAGCGGTCTTACTTCGGTCCGTCTCCCGAATGGTTTAAAGGAAATATCAGACCAGCTGTTTGATAGGTGCGGGGCACTTGAAACTGTTGAAGTCCCCGATACTGTTGAAGTAATCGGAAAATGGGCGTTTCAAGATTGTTCTGAATTGTCTACTATAACGATTCCTGCCGGCATCACAGAGATTGGTGAGAGTGCTTTTGTTTGGAGCGGTCTTAAGACAATTTATTTTAAGGGGAATCCCCCTGAGCTGGGCGAGTATGCTTTTGACGAAGTTTGGTATGTGACTGCTTACTACCCTGCCGATAACGCAGCCTGGACGGATGATGTTCGAGCACAATATAGTAATACCTGGACATGGGAGCCTATGGGGGCGGAAGAACCGGAACCTCCGACAGCACCGGTCATTCATAGTTTTGCAGTCCATGATACCGGATTGATCGAAATCGAAGCTGCTTGTTCCAGTGAAATTGAATCTGTCAGAATTCTCTATTCTGATACGTTAGTAAGCTTTTTGGAGATCACAGATATTCCTGACGGCAGATATGAAAATGGGATCTATACAAACAGCTTTACAAGTTCGGAAATCCTGAGCTTACGCAACGGTTCTTATACGTTCAAACTGACGCTTACCGATGATCAGGGACAATCCAGTGAGGAAGCAATAACAGTATTAAGTATGAACTATACTGTTGCTCCTGTGACCAATCTTACCGCTCAAGCAGTAGAAAACGGCATCCTTCTGAACTGGACGGCTTCGGTAAATTCTGATGTAAGTCAATATATTGTGGAACGTGCAGAATACAGCACAGGAGAATATATTCCTGTTGCTACTGTAACCGCTACGACAACATCTTATCTGAATGAGATGCCATTTGCGGACGGCAAAACATACGAATATCGGGTCTACGTTGTAACAAGCAGAGGTATGAGTGAAGCAGTGTCGGTATCGGTTACTATGATAGCTCCCGATACAACAGCTCCCACCATCAACGATGTATGGCCTTCCACTAAAGATAAAGTCACCCTCTGCTATAACGGTACACTTCAAATCGCGGCATTGGATGATGTGGAATTAAGCCATGCAGTATTTTACTGCGATGGTCTTCTGATTGGAGAAGCACCCTTTGATGCAAACGGAATTGCGAAGCTTGAGTGGGATTGCTCCGAACTTTCAGGCAATGCAACATTGACCTATGTAGTCTATGATACAGCGAAAAACTGTGCAGAGACAAGTGCAGATGTTACCATTCGCAAGTACACTGCACCGGTCACCCCTTTCAATCTGACCGCTGAGGCCGGTTTCCGCAGTGCAGTGCTGTCATGGAGTTATGACGGTGATCTTGAAACTCTCAAGCAGTTCAACATCTATGATGGCAACGGTGGAATGCTGATCACATCTGTAAAGAATTACAAACATACTTTTCGGGAACTGAGCGAAGAAACCACCTATTGGGTGGAAGCCGAAGATATCTATGGTGAGAAGTCATTCTATACAGAAGTCACTGTTACACCGATTCTGACCGAAAAAGAACCTCCTAAGGCAGAACTTTCGGCAAAAGAGATGACAGGCGTAACCGGTACAGCGATTACCTTCTCAGGGGCATCTTCCACCGATAACGACCGAATCGAATCCTATGTATGGGATTTCGGTGACGGTGCAACGGGAGAAGGTGTTCATGCCGAGCATACCTATAATAATGCCGGAATATATACCGTTACCTTGACTGTCACCGACAGAAGCGGTAACTCGAACATCACAACAGCGAATGTGACAATTTATGACACGCTGGGCGCGGATGCCACTCATGCTGTAGTAACGGTTACCGTTATGGATGGTTATACCGAAAATATTCCGGCTGTAGAAAATGCCACCGTTACCGTCTATAGCGATGGTTTTGAGATCGCTGCCAAGACCGATGCTTCCGGTAAGGCTGTACTGGTTGTACCCAAGGGATCACACACCATGACCGTTGTTAAGAGCGGCTTTGGCGGCAAGGTGCAGCAGATCGATGTTCTTGCCGATGAAGAGGGCAGGATGGATGTTGATGTCTATCTGGCGCAGAGCGGCGTTTCTGTCATTGACGGTCAACTTACAGCCAAGCCTATGACGTATGATGAGATTGTTGAAGCTGGTATCGATGTTACTGATCCGGCGAATAATCACGTAGTACGTCAGGCACTGGAAATCCGTTTCCGTCCGGCGGCTGAACTGGAATTTGATCTGAATATTGACATCATGATCAATGCGGGCGGCAAACAGGTTGGCGGTACCGGCTTTGGCTGGCATACGTTTACTCCCGATCCTGATCCTACTCCTGATCCCGATCGTCCCAAGCCTCCGATCACTGTAAATAAAGATGAGTGGGTCGATCCCGAATACAGTGTTGGTGTTTTCCCGGTAGGCGAAAATGCGTATATGGTCATTTACGGTCAGACGCATTGGCTGAAGGAGATGTTCAATGTTGAGCTGATCGTGTTCAACACTTCCTATGCAGAAGATATCACCGACTGCTATGCCGAGCTGACATTGCCGGAAGGCCTGTCTCTGGCGGATATGCTGGAAGGACAGCAGCACGAAAGAGTGAAGGTCGGCAACGGTACTATTGAGTATATCGATAAGGAAGTAGACGGAGTTAAGGTCGGTTCCAACGTCCGGCAGATCAACTGGTATGTTCGCGGCGATCAGGAAGGGGTATATAATCTGACAGCCAATGTTACCGGTCAGGTTGGATATACGCCCTTTGAGAGCAGTTTTACCACAGAGAACCCCATCGAGGTTTTTGCCGGCAGTGCTCTCGAACTGACCGTCACCCTGCCGAAGAGTGCATACCACGAAAAAGAATATGTGGTTACATACGAATTAACCAATGTCAGCGATAAGCCCATCTATAACCTCAGCTTCGGTTTCGACAGAGTCCGTCAGTTCACCGTCGAACGTCTTAGCAACGGTGAGGAAGGCGGCATCCGGGATATTTGGGATGAAGCGTCCTTTGCCAACAACAAGACGTTTGATCTGCCCGAACTGGCTCCCGGTGAGAGTTTCTGTGTTGAGTTCAAGACGAAGTTCCTCTATGAGCAGGAGTTTATCGAGTTTATCTTCGGTAAGATTCCCGGCGCGGAAGCAGGTTATCATGTGGCCGAGGCCTTTGTCACCACGATGGACGGTTCAACTACCGAGATTCCCGTGAAGATTGTTTTGAAAGATATTGAGAAGATGAGCTTCAGCCAGTGGGTATGGGACGAATCTCTCAAAGAACTTGTGGAAACGGCTGTAGATGCAGCAGTTGACTTTGTAGATGCTATTTTCTTCGGCGGTGTTCCTGTGGTGAAAGGCGGTGTCAAGATCGTCAAGCTGGGAATAGAGCTCAAAGATGAAATAGACGGCACTGAGCAGATTTATGAAGCGGCTATCAGTGTGAATGGTGGTGTAAAGTGTGTAACGAAAGAAGAAGCTATGAAACCCAGTAATGCTTCGACTTACAGCTTACGCCGTAATACAACACCCGGCGTTCTGGTCTGGACCGATGCAGAAGATTATGAAATTGCTGCGGATGGCAAGAGTATGATTCTGCGCAGTGAGGGCAATCTCTATATCCTGCGTACCGGTGAAACCGATGAAGAACCGATGATCGATGTAGTCACGAAGTATATCGATACTTACGGTGAGGTACAGGAGTTCACCCAGACTCTGCGGGCAGCTGATGGTATGGATGAAAACGGTATTCCTGTCGGAGGCACATATATCCCGGATTTGAAAACAGCCAAGTATATCTTTATAGACGAACTTGACGAAACCACATTCGATGTGCCGGCTGAGGATGAGATAACAACCATCAGATTCCCTGCATATTTCATTGCGGAAAACGGTGAGATTCTGATGCAGACTTCCAACGCGGAGTGGAGCATTTTGAATGATTCCGGTGAACAGGTCACTGAAAGTATGTTTATTTCCGATGGCGTCCTGCTGATTGACAGTGATGCCAAGGCTGGTAAGTATACTGTAAAACTTTCTCTTGAGGGATCAGATGCTGTGAAGGAACAGCCGATCGTTCTGACCAATGATGACAGTATGGAGCATCCCTGTGTAGACGAGGATCACGACCATAAGTGTGATTATGGCTGTGGCAATGTCTTTGGAGGACACAAGGATAGCAACAACGATCATATCTGTGACTACGGTTGCTCTGAACCTATAGGAACTTGTGAAGACAAGAATCTCGACCACGCCTGTGACTATGGCTGTGACAAGGTATTTGGGGAACACAAGGATAGCGACAGCAATCATGTTTGTGATTATGACTGTTCTGACCCCATAGGTACTTGTGAGGACGAGATTCTCGACCATAAGTGTGATTATGGCTGTGGCAATGTCTTTGGAGAACACAAGGATAGCAACAACGATCATATCTGTGACTACGGTTGCTCTGAACCTATAGGAACTTGTGAAGACAAGGATTTCGACCACGCCTGTGACTATGGCTGTGACAAGGTATTCGTGGAACACAAGGATAGCGACAGCAATCATGTTTGTGATTATGGCTGTTCTGACCCCATAGGTACTTGTGAAGACAAGGATTTCGATCACGACTGCGATTATGGTTGTGGCAAGAGTTATGGTGAACATAAAGACATCAACTCTGATCATGTTTGTGACTACTGTAAGATCAATATGACCGAGTGCTTTGACGGAAATGATGCGGATCATGACTGCGATATTTGCGGGGCAGAGAACATTACAGATCACAGTTTCAGCCGTGCATGGAGTTACAACGCAGATACACACTGGCATGATGCGACCTGTGGTCACAATGTGATTTCCGATAAATCCGCACATGAATTTGGCAATGACCGTAGCTGCGATGTCTGCGGACATACCAAACCAAAGGATATTATTCTGCCTGTTTTCCCGATCATTCCTCACCAGATGGATGATATGGAAAAAACAGAAAACGACGGCAATGTGCCTGTTAGCGAAGTACCTTCTGCGGAACTCCAGTGGCAGAATCCTTTCTCTGATATAAACAAATCCGACTGGTTCTACGAAGATGTGAAGTATATGTCTGAAAAGGGCATTATGATCGGCACAGACGATACGACCTTCGCTCCCGATGCAACTCTGACCCGCGCAATGCTTGTCACAGTTCTTTGGAGACTGGAAGGTGAACCTGTGGTCAACTACATCATGCCGTTTGACGATGTGGAATCCGAACAGTGGTATACCGAAGCGGTTCGCTGGGCGGCAGCGGAAAGAATCGTGAAGGGGTACGGCAACGGTGCTTTTGGAACGAATGATGCAGTAACCCGCGAACAGATTATGGCAATCCTGCATCGGTATGCAGCCCGCAAGGAACTGGATTTCGGTATGATCTTCCCGATGATTCCGCAGTACGAGTACAGTATCTGGGCAGAAAATGATCTTATCTGGGCAGATATAGCTGGACTGACTGACGGCATCGGTGTGGATATCTTTGATATGACAAAGGATGCATCCAGAGCGGAAATCGCGGCATATCTGAAGCGATTCTGCGAAGGTATCGATGTTGAGTGATGCCAATGATACTCCGGATGCGGAAATATTGAGCATATTTCAAGTATATTTTCAAAGATTCTTCTATGTGAAGAAATTATAAGGGGAAGCCTCAAGACTTCCCCTCTGTATCAGCATATGTGGTTATACGATATCTGAGATAAGGATGTCCCCGGTTCGATTCCGGAAGTGCTGAAATAAAATACCTGCAAAAACAACAGACAGGATAAGATATCTAAAGACGGTCGTGGTGGATACTGTATGATTCTCATAACAGGTACAACCGTTTTTGTCGGACACAAGGTCATGGAATGCTGGAATCAGAGCATGACGTGTTTTTTGCTTCTGGATTAAACAGAAGATGCTCTGAAAGTGTGCGCGAAGGATTATGGGTTGACATGAGCGGATTAACTCTGTACCAAATGACAACTTTGAAAGCGAAAACTTTACATGATTCAAAACATACAACATTTTTACTATGTATTTCTGATATCGATGGTGCCAGTGATTGAACTGAGAGGAGCGGTTCCTGTGGGAGCTGCTCTGGAACTGCCGTGGTATGAAGCCTACATAGCAGCAGTTCTGGGAAACCTCTTGCCGGTACCATTCATACTTCTGTTTATCCGTCATATTCACGCGTGGTTGGAACGATGTCGGTATTTTCTGCGAGTGGTAGATTTTATCAATGAAAAAGTCCGTAAGCATACGAACAAGGTACTGCAATATACACGTTGGGGACTACTCATATTTGTAGCAATTCCTTTGCCGGGGACGGGAGCATGGACTGGTGCGTTGATAGCGGCGTTTCTGGATATGCGCCTGCGAACAGCGTTGCTGGCGATTGTCGGCGGTGTGCTGATTGCGGGAGGAATTATGACGGCGGCATCGTATGGTGTTGCCGGGATATTTGAGTATCTGGTGTGGGTCTTGGAATATTTCCTGTGAATAATCCAGTTAGTATGTACTCCGTCAGGCAGTGATGGCTGAAGACGATGAAACAGCAAAAACGATTTTAGCATAATGTGAAATACAATTGAAAAACTGTAGAAAAAATAAAAGCGAAAGAGGCGAACAGTGTGAATTGCAACATTGACAGTGAATCTGATAAAAAAGAGTTTGATTATTCCGATCATACCGAGGGTTTAAATAATGATGAACTGCTCACAATGAGTTCACTGGCTGAATTGTGTGTGAAAGTACCGACAGTTAGTTACCTTCTCGCTGAATGGCATCCGAAAAATTCCAGGGATACGGATGCGGCGTTAAATATGAATGATTTGGCACAGCAGCATCCAGCAATTGAAGGGAAAAAAGCAGACGAAAAAACAAGTGAAGAATTTTCTCAGCTTACCCCAAAAGATGTTACACCCAATGATACTAGAGTCGTATGGTGGCAGTGTAAAAAAGGTCATGCATGGGGGGAGTCTGTTTTCAACCGTGTTAATGCGGCTTTGTCAGGAACGGATACAGGCTGTATTTTCTGTAAACCAGAAAAGATTGAACGCGAAAGAGTATTGTGGGATTACTGTACACGAGCTGTTCCGGATGGAGAAGTTGATTGTTCGCATCTGTTGGAGGAGTGGGATTACGAGAAAAATTATCCGCTGACTCCAAAAGATGTGAAGACAGTTGCTTATACAAAAGTGTGGTGGAAATGTAAAAACGGACATAGCTGGCAGCAATTGATATCTAACCGTGTCAAAATTGGTGTTGGTTGCCCATACTGCGGGCACCGCAGAGTATTAAAAGGATTTAACGATCTTGAATCCCTCTATCCCGCGATAGCGAAAGAATGGGATTATGAGAAAAACGATATAAATCCGAGTGAAGTAATGTCAATGAGCGGGCGCAGTGTATGGTGGATTTGTGCACAAGGGCATTCCTATGAGAAGATTATTTCCAACAGAACACAGCAAGGTCAGGGATGTCCGATATGCCGTGCTATGGCAGGGGAAAAAGGGAGCATGCTAATATGCGGAATCAATGATCTTGCTACAACTCATCCTGATATTGCATCGGAGTGGAATTACAAGCGAAACTGTGGACTGAAGCCCAGCGATGTGAAAGCGGGAAGCAGAAGAATCGTGTGGTGGAAGTGCGAAAATGGCCATGAATGGCAGACACCGGTTGCGCGCAGGACAGGAAAGCGAAAAATCGGATGCCCGGGATGCAGCGGAATCAGTACATATAAAAAATATGAAGAAATGGGATGTGAAAAAGGTTTTGAGCATTTCCACCAGGGAACGGATCATGTTTGGCGAAAAGACAAAAGATAAGCACAAAATTGACTGATAACATTATGAATGTTAGAGTTGACGTTTGTATGGAATCCATGTACTGTCGTGTTGCTTAGTCCAAGCTTTACAACTCATCTTACAACTCGTCCGGGGCATAATAGTTTATGGTATAACTTGAAATGCGGATATGACCTACTGCGGTTTTACGAACAAATCATAAAAATGAAGATTGTTGAAATTTTTATGTGTCGGTCGTAATATAGGTTTCACCTATGTGAACGATATCGCAGAACGTGTAATAACTTGTCTCAGTGGAATGAATAACATTGGCAAACTCTCCATCGAACAGTGCCAGAGGTATAAGAATCCAAAGAGTACGAATTATGTGTCGGTATGTTCTTCCGTGAAGTCCATTCAAGAATTCCGCATTAAGCTGTAGGATGATATATTTTCTCTGGGATGGATGATAGTTACTCATGAAGGATATCTTTCCTGTTGGACTCGGAGGTTGAGAGGTAAACTTAATTATTAAATTGGGAGATTATTATGGCACAAAATAGAGCATTGTTTAATGAACGTGGAGAATTTAATGACAAGAAAAAAACTTGTGTATTTATTTCTTACAAAAAAAGAAGATGAAGTGACAGCGAAAGCAATTGCTGGATATCTTATGAGTCAAGCCGGGATGGATATATACTTAGATTTATACAGTAGGAACGCAAAGAAGCGTTAGGTGAGGAAAATGATAAAAAATCATTTCTTCAATAAAAAAAGGGCTTGCCATAAGTACACACATTCTATGCCTGGTGTCCGACACAACCGGACTCAATTGGTGGATTCCATATGAAATAGGCGTTGCAAATGGGTTAGGAAAAGATATTGCTGCACTGAAGCTTAGAGGTACTGAAGACATTCCTACATTATTAAAAACTGAACTGGTATTACAAAATATTCAAGAATTTTTTGAATATACAAAATCACTTGAACCCTATGGTGGAATTTTATCGAATCGTGTATATACACCGGAGGATAAAGGAATAATCAGAAATACAAGAATTACATTGATACAGTGCGTTTACGGGATAGAGGATTTTTGCTGTGAATTCCGTTATATAGAACTGATATTGAAATAAATATATTAATGTGAAATGTTGTAACCGAGCCGCGGCAAAAAAACGAAATATATGAATGAAAAAGAACTGAAAAAACTAAGTCGAAAACAGCTGTTGGAGTTGTTGCTGAAACAGACGGAAAACTCGGAAAAGCTGCAATTACAGCTGGAAGAGATGAAAAATGAACTCGAAAAAAGAATCATGATGGAGAAAAAAGCCGGTTCGATTGCGGAAGCGGCTTTACAGCTGAACGGTATTTTTGAAACCGCGCAGGCAGCGGCAGATCAATATTTGGAAAATATACGGTATGTGCAGGGGAATTCTATCAATCGCCAGAAAAAGATAGATGATGAATATATTAAGGCAGTAAGAAATATGTTTGCAGAAGCCAAAAAGAGATGTGAATTTTATGAAGAAGAACAGAAAAAAAGAGCAGATCAAATTGTTGCAGAAGCAAATCATACTTTGACTGAAGCGGAGCGTGTAGCTGCAGAATCAGAAAATAGAGCTAGAAAGCATGAACTGGAATCTGAGCGTGTACTGAAAGAAGTAAGGCGCTTATACAAATATCTGAACAAAAAAACAGATCTGGAATAAACAGCAGATGACAAACTCAAGGGTGCTGCTATAAGATATACAGATATGCAGGGGAAAAGTACGGTTAAAAATATGAATGAAGAAAAGTTCAATCTTCCATCATCAGGGGCGGTTCGGGCGGAATTAAAACGCGAGCGAACCAAATGGCGCTTCTGGAAGATTATTAAAAATACTATATATACACTGGTTATCATAGCGGCAATTGCTGTACTGATTACAACTTTGATCCTTCCTGTCCTTCAGATAGCCGGAACCAGTATGGAACCGACGTTAAACAATGGAGATATTGTTGTACTGCTGAAGACTTCAAAGCTTGAAAAGGGAGATTTATGCGGTTTTACCTATTCCAATAAGATTCTGATCAAACGGGTAATTGCCATGGCCGGCGATACGATTGTGATTGATGAAGCGGGTACTGTTTACGTAAACGGAGAGGAACTTGAAGAACCGTATATAACTGAAAAAGGACTGGGGGAATGTGATATAGAATTCCCGTTCACTGTCCCGGAAAATACCTATTTTCTGATGGGAGACCACAGAACAACATCCATTGACAGCCGCAGTACCGTGATTGGCTGTATACCAATGGAACAGATCGTCGGTAAATTGTTTCTGAAAGTATGGCCGATAAAAGATTTTAGGTTATTAAATTAAAAAGTATAAAGATTTTTTGGGTATTGAAAAATCCAAGGAAAAAGGATAAGAAAAATGACAGATAAAGTCACAAACGATCTGCAGAGTAATCTGCTAAACGATTTGAATTCTGTAAAATATATAAGAACATGGAAAAAGCGCATACAAATTCTTCTTCCGGTAGTTGGTATCATTGTTGTTTTGATCGTAGTCTGGTGGTTAAAACTAACGGGAATTACCATGGCAGGCGAAGCGTTTTGCGGATACGATGAACATACACATGACGAGAACTGTGAAAGTTACGTTCTTATTTGTGAGGAAATTGAAGAGGAGGGCGATCAGCCAGTCACCGATAGTGAAGAAGCTGTCGGAAGCATTGTCGAAGATCAACTTGATTCCTTTTCAATAATAAATGTCGAATCAGCTGAATCGACATTAATCTGTGATTTTACAGAGCATTTTCACACTGACGAAGAATGTGTAGAATTCATACTGGAGTGTTTGGAAGAACATGAACATACGGAGGAATGTTATTTCCCTTCAGTTATATGTAATACAAACGAGCATTTCCACGACGAAAGTTGTTATGAGGTAATTTCTTTTGTTGATGAAAAAAATGATATCGGCGATGATTCCGAAGAATATGAAGAGAATGAAGAAGATCTAACTGCTGATGAAAAAATTGTACACATCCACACAGAAAGTTGTTATGAGCTCGTGTACATATGTGAACAGGAGGAACATATTCATACATCATCGTGCTACTCCGATATACATGCAGATATAGAATCAGCAGAGGTTTGGGAAGCAACAATTCAAGACTTGCACGGCGAAATGTCCATATCGGAGCGGATTGTAGCAATTGCAGAATCCCAACTGGGCTATAAGGAAAGCGTTCTGAATTTTAAGGTTGATACGGTTGGTGTTCGCCGGGGATATACCCGATATGGCGAATGGTACGGTAACCCGTACGGAGAATGGTCGGTAATGTTTGTTTCTTTCTGTCTGCGCTATGCAGGTTTGGATGAAGTTCCGGTAAGTGCTGGAGCTGAAACTATGCGTTTAGAGTGGATGAATGAAGGAATATACAGTGAAATAGATGAATATACCCCGACTGCCGGTGACATTGTATTTATTGACACAAATGGAAATCATGCAGCAGATCAGGCGGCAATCATAATTGATTTTGATTATGATTTTATCACTGTAATCCAAGGGGATTTTGAAGATTCCGTTAATCAGACAATTTATCAGATTGAAGATGAACATATTTTAGGATTTGGTATTAGCCATCCTAAAAGCGAGCTTATTATAATAGACAAACCCGAAACGGAACCGGAATTTGAAACTGAACCGGAACCCGAAACGGAACCGGAATTTGAAACTGAACCGGAACCCGAAACGGAACCGGAATTTGAAACTGAACCGGAACCCGAAATCGAGCAGGAATTCGAAACCGAGCAGGAATTCGAAACCGAGCAGGAATTCGAAACTGAACCGGAAGAGTTGGACGATCAGGGAGAAATGATGTTTGCTGCTGCTCCAAGAGCTGCGACATATTATGTATGGCTCGATGGAACAAATGGCGGACTGAAAAGTTGTTCAGGTTCTCCCAATACGCGGTATGATGTCAGTGGTGGTTCTACCATCCGGCTTCCGTCTGAGTGGCAGTCACCCACACAGTATGGATATATACTCCGTGGTTGGTATGATGTGGAATATGGTATATATTACTCTCCCGGGGAAGAAATCACCGTAAATGATAATATGGTGCTTTACGCCGACTGGGTACCTGCTACTTATGATATTGGTATTTACAATGCACAGACAGCCAATACAACCAGTACAAATCACATCATTACAACGCATGTTTTTGATTATAATTATCTGTTCAACGTAATGTCTTCCACGGCAAACGTAAAGGTTGATAAAAACTCACACTCTGAAACCTGGTCACATATAACGAACGGCACAGTGACCTATCAGGGAGCACAGACGCTTGATTTCATCTTTAAAGATAATGACTCAGGCGGAAAGCTCTCTCTTGCAAATAACAGAAGTTATAACAATGATTATCATGATGCTACTACTGTATCTTCAGGAATTTACACTCCACAGCTGGGTGAGATTCTGTTTGGAACAGATAATGGCTACGATCCGGAAACGGGAGAAGGAATTATCGGTAAAACTTATTTAGGCCAAGGCGATTACCTGTTCCAGTATATGTCTGATACGGACAGCGAATATTATGGATACTACTATTTCGACTCCAAACTCAATGCAGTTTCGTATAATCAGAGTGAAGAGAGATTTTATGTTTACGATTATTTAGCCCGTTCTTCAGATTCATCCGGTCAAAGCGGCGTCGATCAGTACTCTGACTTTCTTCCGCTTAACTCACCGTATGCCAATACAAACGGCAATAATACCGGTTATTATACCTATGATGGTATTAATGGTGAATATAACGGAATAAATCATCTTGAGTATGATGTCAATGCTTCGAACAACGATCGAATTGCGACCAATATGGCATTCGGTATGAGCATGGAGATGAAGTTCTACATACCTGATGTTCCTGGAAGCAGAGATGACAACGGAGAATTCGGTAATCGTGACCTCTACGGCAATGAAATGATTTACACTTTCTCCGGGGATGACGATGTATGGGTTCTTGTTGATGGAGAGGTTGTACTTGATATCGGCGGTATTCACCAGATTGTCAGCGGAACAATTAATTTTTCAACAGGAATTGTTACCGTAAACGGTTCTCAGCAGGATACGATTTACGATCTTTCTGCAGGAGATCACATACTGACTGTATACTATCTTGAACGAGGCAGCTCGCAGTCAAACTGTGCGATGTATTTCAATCTTGCGCCCAGATACAGCCTGACCATTCAGAAAGAGGACGTTCTGACGCAGGAACTCCTTGACGGTGCGGAATTTTCGGTCTATATGGATGAGGAGTGTTTCGTTCCTGCAGTCCTCTGGGAAAGCGAATATGCTTATGATCGGAATGAACCTCCCACCAACACTTTTACGGTTGATGAGGGTTACGCCGATCTATGGGGAATGAGTCCGGGGAAGACGTATTATATCAAAGAAACAAATCCTCCTGACGGATATGACCTTGCACTCGGAACCATCCGATTTGAACTCGATATGAAGGGAACAGCAACCTTTGAGATTGAAATTGTGGATGACGGTGATGGCATATCGCCGGGATACACAGTTCACGGATATCATATCAATACGGAAAGTCAGGCAGCATATATCACTGTTACCAATGCACAGAGTTGGGTTGATGAGACTATAACGGTGCAGATTGCCAAGCGCTGGGAAGACGGACTGAATCATTCCGGAGATTATGTTGCTGTTTATCTGACTGTAACGGATAATAACGGAACTGTGCGTCGAATCCGCGAGGCGATACTTGGCGATGAAAACAATTGGTCGTACACATGGACAAATCTGCCGAAATATGCATCTGATGGAGAAACTGAAGTTGCATACGGTGCGGAAGAATCCTATACACCGGGATATTCCTCGACTGTGGAGCGTGTCGATAAATTAGTGGAAACGAATGAAGTATGGGAATCCTTTGCTTTTGTTAATGATCAGGAATATTTGCTGAAAACTGCAGATGGAAAATATCTGTCCCAGAAAGCGGCAGGGTCTCAGGATTTCACTCTTGTCGATGAAACGACTGCAAAACAATCCTATGGAGCAGCGAATTCTCTTTCGACATGGAAGGCAACGGTTTCCGGCAGCAATGTCAAGCTGACAAATAAAGCGGGTGGGACAATCAGCTACAATACTTCAAACAATAGTCGATATTTCTTTGTAACAAAATCTCAAACTGATAAACAGACGTTTATTGCGTCTGAAACATCTTCGGGATATACTCTGCGTATCGATGAATCTTCGTGGTGGTGGACAACTTCCTATTATATGGGTTCAATGAACAACAGCGGATATCTTTCAAGTACAACGGATTCTGGCAGTGCTCTTGAACTTACGCCGATGATAGCGAAATTCACCTCGACGGAAACAGAAGTTGACGGTATTGCTTACAGGATTACCAATATTCCTCTTGAGGCTGAAACCTCGCTTACGGTGACCAAATACTGGGATACGGGACTGGCGGTAAATGTGCCATATGAGACATCGCAGGTAACAATCCGGTTGTATGCAAATGGCAAGGATACCGGCCGAAGCGTCACTCTCAACCTGAAAAACAACTGGACTGCTGCATTCCGTGGTCTTCCTTATACGGATGAACAGGGAAATGTCATCGTCTACTCGGTTGTTGAGACATGGGACAACGATGACTGGGAACCGATCTACGGTGAAGTCATCGCAAGTGCTGACGCAATTCCGACCTACCAAACAACTGTGACCAACAACTACAGATACGGTCACGGATACGAACTGCCCTCCACAGGAGGATTCGGTTCGGAAGTATGGGTACTCAGCGGGATGGGTCTTATGGCCTTCTCACTTGTATCAGGATATATTCTCCATTTCAAAGGCAGAAGGAGGGACACAAAATGACCTCCTAGTTTGAAGCTATGGCGAATATAGCCAAAAAACATAATCAGATTTTCTAAACAGAAAGGACAAAAAAATGAAACGGTTTTTTACCCTGATGCTTGCAGTCATGATGATCATGACTCTGGCGGCTCCCGCTTTTGCGGGCAACGATGGTACCACGATTGCTGCAACTGAACCTGGTTCCATCACAATCAACGGTGTAAGTGAAGAAAACATCTACTCCATCTACAAGATCATGGATCTGGAAAGCTATAACACAGCATCCGGCGCATATTCCTACAAGACAAACGACGTATGGGCAGGATTCTTTGCTACTCCGCAAGCACTTACTTATGTTGCAGTTGACAGTGCTGGTTATATTACTTGGATCGCAGCAAAAGACGATGATACTGTTGCAGCATTTGCCAAGATTGCGCTTGCATACGCTAAGGATAACGACATTGCCCCTGTAAAGTCTTCTGCTAATGCCGGAGAATTTGTGATTACCACTGACCCTGAAACAAATAAAACCAGCGGTAAGTTCTCTGGTCTTGAGCTCGGTTACTACCTGATTGACTCTACCATGGGTGCTCTCTGCGGTCTGACCACCACCAACCCCGACGCATCCATCAATGCAAAGAACGGTGCTCCCACCATCGATAAGCAGGTACAGGAAGATTCCACAGAACAGTGGGGTGACAAGAATACTGCAGATATCGGTCAGATTGTTAATTTCCGCGTTACTATCAATGTTCATGCTGGTGCTGAAAATTATGTTCTGCACGATACCATGTCTGAAGGCTTAACCTTTATTGGCGTTGAGAAGATCGAACACATTGTTCCCGGTGTTGATACGCATACGGTGGGAACCGACCTTTATGAAGTGTTGATTAACCCTGATCTTAAAGAAGCTGATCCTGACAAATATGAAAACTTTGATACTTATACGGAATGTTCTTATGAGGATGATGAAGGAAATTCCTGTACGTTTGAAATTCATTTCGATCAGGAACTCTGTGACGAACTTGAAACCAACGACAAGGTTGTTATTACCTACCAGGCAATGCTGAACAGAGATGCTCTGATTGCGGCGGAAAACAACAACAGTGCAAGACTTGAATTCGGTGAAGGTTATACTACTACTGAAGATGAAACCGAAACTTTCACCTTCGGTTTCGATATCGTTAAGACCGACTCCCAGAACACCCTGATTGACGGTGCAGAATTCAAGATTTACGATGCAGCAACCGGCGGAAATGAAGTAACTGTTGTTCTCATGAGTGATGGAGTTACCTATCGTCGCGCAAGATCAGACGAAGAAGGTGTTAGCATCGTTGTAACGGGCGGTAACGTAAGAGTGGTTGGTTTTGACAACGGTACATATTATCTTGAAGAAACCGCAGCTCCTGCCGGATACAACAAGCTGACTGCACGTCAGAAGTTCATCATTTCCGATGGTAACCTGGATGCAACCTTCAATGGTGAAATTTACTCCACCGGCTCCGGTGTTCATGTTGTAAACAAGACCGGTTCCATGCTTCCCGAAACCGGCGGTCTCGGCACTGCACTGTTTATTGCATTTGGCGGTATTGTTACCCTTGGTGCAGGTGTAGTTCTCTTTGCTAAGAAGAGACTGGCGCAGTACGAAGAATAATCCGAAATCAATCAGTTCACACTGAGAAATTACTTCAATCTGAGTAGTGAAGGAAAATTCTGAACTGCTCGGAAACATATTGAATTTATATTAGTTGCTGTTCGTATCGGGTATGGTTTTGCTGTACCCGATACGTTATAACAGCAGGGAGAGGTCTATGAAGAAAAAAACGAAATGGTCAACATTGGTTCTTCTGACAATTTTTTTCGTAGGCCTCTCCGTGATGTTATATCCGACTCTTGCAAGTTACTGGAATTCACGGACACAGTCACAAGCAATTGTCGACTACGAAAAAATGCTGGCTGCAATTCCGAAAGCCGACTATACCGAAGCCTTTCATGCTGCCGATAAATACAATCAGCAGCTCGGCAGTTTGAAAGCACCGCTGATCGATTACTTTTCGATTGACGGATATATGGATATCCTCAATGTCAGCGGAACCGGAATTATGGGATATATCACCATTGAAAAAATCGGAGTAGAACTTCCGGTATACCACACAACCTCTGACAGTGTTTTGGCTGTTGGCGTCGGGCATATGGAGGGGACGAGCTTCCCGGTGGGAGGGAACAGTACACATTCTGTTCTGTCGGCACACAGAGGACTCCCTTCGGCAACTCTGTTTACGCATCTTGACCATGTTGAGATCGGTGATACATTTACAATTACCATTCTCGACCGCACCATAACTTATCAGGTGGATCAGATTAAAATTGTAGATCCATCCGATGCTTCAGATATAAATATTGTTAAGGATGAGGATTACTGTACTCTCCTGACATGCACGCCATACGGAATTAATACACATCGGCTTCTGGTACGCGGATCAAGAATCGAAACCGTATCTCAGAAAAATATTTATGTCATTTCTGAAGCATACCAGATTGATGAACTGATTGTCATGCCGATTGTCGCTATCCCAATGCTGCTGATTCTGATGGTAATTGTACTGCTGAAACCTGTTAAGAAAGAAGATTTGGAGGATGAATGATTATGAAAAGAATATTCCGAATGATATCGCTGCTGATATGCATGGTTTTATTCATGGCGATGATTCCGTTGACTGTATCTGCTGTCACTCCGATTGATCCAGAAAGACTGTCTTCACTGACGCTGCAGTATGCTCATAACGGCAGGTATTATGAAGGACTTGAAATCAGAAGTTATCGAATTGCTGAAGTACATGAAAATGGAACTTATGATTTGATCGGGTCATTTCGTGAGTATCCTGTAAAAATATACGAAGTTACCTCCCATGCTGAGTGGCGCCAGATAGCTTCCACTCTTGCAGCCTATGCCGAAGCTGATTGGCTGGAACCTACTTGTACTGCTGTAACAGATACCAATGGTATAGTTTCATTTACAGATATTCTGCCGGGAATGTATCTGACGACAGCAGTGACGCATACGGACGGGTCGGCAATTACTGTTTTTGAGAATTTTCTGACAGTAGTTCCGTATCCGAATGAGGATGGAAATCATAATTATGATGTGACAGCATATCCGAAATGTGAATCTCATCCTTTAGGCATTGAAACAGAGTATAAAGTTGTGAAGCTCTGGAAAGACAGCGGATATGAAGAATTGCGTCCGGACAGCGTGACAGTGGATATTCTCAAAAACGGCGTTCTGTGGGAATCAGAAATTCTGTCGTCTGAAAATAACTGGTCATATCAATGGACAGCAGAGGATGACGGGAGTATTTGGCAGGTTGTAGAAAGAGAGATTCCTGCAGAGTATACAGTGACTATAGTGAAAGAACAGAATACATTTATCATAACCAACTGTACTGTCTACGATATTTCGAGTGCACCGCAAACAGGAGATGCTGGTATACAGAGCGGGGCTTCAATGCTCATGTGTATTTCCGGCGGAATTTTGCTTGTCCTAGCAGCTTGGAGAAAGAAGAACAAGGTATGAAGAACGAGAAAAGTATAGATAATCGGATCACATCTTTTCTCACGCTGGCAGGAAGCCTGCTGATTATCGGTACAGTGTTGCTGACGATTTTTCAGTTAATCGGACAGAGTAAAACACTCAGTGAAAATCGCGATACTGTTGAGAAACTGTACAATCTCATACCGACTGTACATAGCGGAGCACAGGAGGATCGAGTGGATATGAATATGCCTGCACTGGAAATGGATGGTGAAAATTTTATCGGTATTATAGAAATACCGTTTTATGAAATCACGCTTCCTGTGTGCGGCAGCTGGAACAAGCATAAAATATCTTCTTTTCCATGCCGGTATTACGGTAATCTGTATGATTCCAGTTTGATCATTGGCGGAAGTGATGCGGAAGGACATTTTGATTTTATAAAAACAACATCCGTTGGAGATGCTGTATTTGTAACAGATATGACGGGAGGACAGTATTTCTATCAGGTGGAATGGATTGAAAAGTATGACGAGATATCGGGAGAAGTGCTGATGGAAAAATCTGCGGATCTGGTATTGTTTACGAAAAATACTTATTCATTTGATTATACGGTAGTTTTTTGCTCAATGCGATGATGTGATTGCGTAGAAGAATGCGCATATCACAGTAATTTCAAGATTATAATATGGGGAGAAGGAGAATTCTCCCCATTGTATCAGTATATGTGGTCATAATGTATCCGAATGAAGGATGCTTCGTAACCGCCAAATAATCCCCCGTACTTGAAAACACAAAACCGTCAGCTGCAAACTGACGGTTTTCGCATATTCACTTTACCACGGCATCGTAACGTAACCGCCAAATAATCCCCCGTACTCGAAAACACGGTTTATTTGGCGGTTACTTCTTCCAGAACGGATTCACGGATTTTTCGGAGATGAAAGTAGTACGCGCCTGTGCTGATTCCGTTTTCACGGCACCATGCTTTGACGCTCATTCCGCTGTTTTGGCAGTCCAGTATCCGCTGCTGCCACTCCTGCAGGGAGACTCTCGTTTTGATTTCGGTGATTGCTGTGGCGATGTTGGACATGGTTAAACTCCTGTTGCAGTATTCAATTTACTCTGACTGAGTTTTTTGAACTCTGTGCAGATGTTCAATTTGCTCGGGCAGAGTGGTTTGTACACTGTTATTTGGAGTTTAGTTTATCATGTCTTCTGGACTTGCTGCAGACATGGTTTTTGGCGGGTACGGATTCGTTTTCTTCGTGCAGTTTTTTCAGGTATTCACGGATCTCATCATCCACGGCGAGGACTTCGTCACGGAATTCTCTTGCTGACAGCCGGAGAACGCCCGAGCCGATCGCCTGAAGCTGGATCAGACCGTCCGAGGTGACGATCTTGACCGTGAAATCGTGACCGATCTCTTTGACCATCTTGGAGATGTAAACGTCCCCGAGTTCGCCTTCCTTGGTGTAGACGATGTGCAGACCGTGGTAATCGAATTTCCGTTCCACAGAACCTTTGACGTTGTACGCGTCGAATACAAGAACGATTTCGCGGCCCGTGTACGCCTGATAGTTCGCGAGAATGTCGCACAGGTTCTGACGTGCTCCTTCAAGGTCCGTCTGTGCCAGTTCCGCCAGCTCGTCCCACGCGAAAATAACGTTGTAGCCGTCGACGATATAGAGCGATTTCTTGAATTTCTGAGGGCTGACGTTGACGGTTTTCGGGACTTTCGGATCGCTGTAGACCCGGCGCTTGATCGGCCCGAATTCACGTTCCATGATCGCTTCCAGTTCTTTTTCGTCGATGTTGAGATTCTGACGGATGACCTGCGGTTCTGGGATCTGCAGGTCTTCGGCCTTATCGAGCTTCAGCCCTTCCAGGTGCATGTATTCCGGAACGCGGTCCCACGGAACGATGAACCCCGCACCGTGCGAGCAGAAGACCGAGTCGGGGGAATTGTCCATGTCCGCGGTCGGATCGTAGGAAAACTGTGCCAGAACTTCGTCCGTATTGTGGCAGGGGAAGTATCCTTCCACACGGCAGGAGAATTTCCCGCGTCCGTGGGTATAGGCTACCACTTCGCGGGCATAGCCGCCGATGGTCGCGACCGGTGCGCGTCCGCTGAGGACGGACGTACCGGGTTCCGCTTCATGTTCGTCAAAGGTACCGTCTCTCGCGAGAATGTCTGAAATGGCACGTCCGACGCATTCGCCGGGCAGTTCCAGTCGGAAGGTATAATACGGTTCGAGAAGGACGGTCTTTTTCCTCGACAGCGCGGTCATGAGTCCCTGACGGACGGCACGGTAGGTCGATTCGCGGAAGTCGCCGCCGACCGTATGCTTGAGATGTGCACGTCCGGAGACGAGGGTGATCTTCATGTCCGTGAGTGCCGAACCGGTCATGACGCCGAGATGCTGCTTTTCCTCCAGATGCGTAAGGATCAGCCGCTGCCAGTTGCGGTCAAGGAAGTTTTCGCTGCAGACGGTGTCAAAGACCAGTCCGCTGCCCGGTTCCAGCGGCTCCAGAAGCAGGTGGACTTCCGCGTAATGCCGCAGGGGTTCGAAATGTCCGATACCCTCGACAGCTTCCGTGATCGTTTCGCGGTACATGATCCGTCCGTCGTCAAAGCGTACATCCACGCCGTACCGTTCGGAGATCAGGCTGACAAGAACTTCCGTCTGCACCTGTCCCATGATCTGCGCGTGGATCTCGCCGTAGCGTTCGTTCCAGACGATGTGCAATAGCGGTTCTTCTTCCTCAAGCTGCTGCAGCTTCGGGAGAACCGTGCGTGCATCCACCTCCATGGGAAGCGCGATGCGGTAACTGAGGACGGGTTCGAGATACGGATGTCCCGCACTTTCCTCCGCACCGAGACCCTGACCGGCGTACGTTCCGGAAAGTCCGGCGACGGCGCAGACATCTCCTGCTTCCGCGCGTTCGAGATTTTCGAATTTTGCACCGGAATACAGACGGATGCCGGTGATTTTTTCTTCTACAGGGTCCGCAGAGGCAAGCGGATGATACGTCAGAGGCTGACGGACACTCAGCGAACCGCCCGTGATCTTGAGATAGGTCAGGCGGACGCCGCTTTTGTCATGCGCAATTTTATAGACTTTTGCACCGAACTCTTCCGGCGGATAGTTTTTTTCGATCGTATACTGTTCCAGTGCGGACAGCAGAGCGTCGACGCCGTCGAGTTTCAGACCGCTGCCGAAGAAGCAGGGGAAGAGTTTTCGTTCGGCGATCAGGCGTGCAATGTCGGCACCCCCGACGGCACCGGTCTCGAGATAGGCTTCGAGAACGTCTTCGTCGGTCATGGCGATGCGTTCGGCGCGGCTGTCTTCGTCGGGATCGGTGAAATTGACGCATCCAGCGCCGAGATCGGCGTTCAGACCGCGCATGACCTCATCCGCCGTCCGGACGGCGAGGTCCATCTTCGTGACGAAGACGAAGGTCGGAACGTGATAGCGTTCCAGGAGATGCCAAAGAGTCTCCGTATGCGCCTGCACGCCGTCGGTGCCGCTGATCACGAGGATGGCACAGTCGAGAACGGAGAGCGTACGCTCGGTTTCCGCGGAAAAATCGACGTGTCCGGGAGTGTCGAGCAGGGTGATGCGGAGTTTATCCGATTCGATGACCGCCTGCTTTGAGAAGATCGTGATCCCGCGTTCGCGTTCGAGCTCGTGCGTGTCGAGGTAGGTGTTTTTCCAGTCGACGCGCCCGAGTTTTTTGATTTTTCCGGTCGTATATAATAAGGCTTCGGACAGAGTCGTTTTTCCGGCGTCGACGTGCGCCAGAATTCCGATGACTTGTTTTTTCATGAAATTTATAACAAAAATAATAGGGGAAAACTTTTTGAAAAAAGTTTTCCCCTTGAGACTTCCGGCGGAAGTCTCGTCCCTTCTTCAAAAACTTTTATACTGGATGAGATAAATTACATTTATTATACCATAAAAAAGCGGGAAAAGGGAGAGTTTTTGAAATATTCTTTTATACGGGTTTGCAGAGGTCGAGAACGTCGTTCAGGTCGGCGGTCGCAAGACGGAGGATCGCGTCGCCTGCGCTGTGGTAGATGCGGAGTTTCCCTTCGTCATCCACAAGTGCCGCGCACGGGAAGAGAGCGTTTGTACGCATGCCTTCTTCCACTTCCCAGTATCCTTCCGGAGCCATCAGCGGCTCGTCCATTTTTCCGATGACCTTCCACGGCTTTTCGAGGTCGAGCAGGCACGCGCCGATGGTGTAGCGCTTTTTCCATGCCGCTTCCCAGCCGTTTTTGCCGCGCGACGGGTCGAAGTCGACGGCGTGATAGATCATGAGCCAGCCGCGGTCGGTCTTGATCGGCGGTGCGCCGGGACCGATCTTGTTGTTGGCGAACGGAACGTCTTCCACACCGAGGACGAAACGGGATCTGCCCCAGTAGATGCAGTCCGGGGATTCGGACAGCCAGATGTCGAAGCGGTCGCCGCCGCGGGAGTATACGGGCATCGGACGTTCGAGACGGACGAACTGACCGTTGATTTTTTCAGGGAAGAGGACCATGTTCCGGTTGTCCGGAACAACAACGGACAGCGGCTCGTAGTTGTGGAAATCGTCCGTGACGGCAAAACCGCCGCAGACGCCGTGGCGCGTGTCGATGGCGAAGCTGACGTAGAAGCGTCCGTCCATCGGTGTGATGCGCGGGTCGTACAGACGGACGACTTCGCCGGGTTCGAACGTGTCGCCGAACCATTTGCCGTCGAGGACCGGTTCGGGTTCGACGTTCCAATGGATGCCGTCGTCACTGAACGCCAGACCGATGTTGGTGCCGTCGAGACGCTGTTCCTCATAGGAGCCGTAGTCGTTGCGGA
Organism: Clostridia bacterium; assembly: GCA_017547755.1. Taxonomy (GTDB): domain Bacteria; phylum Bacillota; class Clostridia; order Oscillospirales; family CAG-272; genus UMGS1696. The sequence continues at coordinate 25,500 of JAFYOX010000107.1, forward strand.
ACAGCATGATGTATCTGCCTTCGTGACGCACGATACCGGCGTTGAAGGTCAGTGCTGACGGATAGGGCACGTCGTGCCGGCTGAGGATGGTGTCCGGATACCGTGTGATGACCGGACTGGTCTTAAGATTACCGATAAGTTCCATGTCAGTCTCCCATGTATTCTTTCGCCGTGTCGATCAGGGCGATGAGGTTTTCGTACGGGACGTCGGGCATGATCTCCTGCGACGGTGCAGTGATATAACCGCCGTTTTTGCTCATCAGCTCGACGACGCGGCGGGTTTCACGGCGGACTTCGTCCGGAGTTCCGTTCGGAAGGATCCGCTGGGTGCTGATGCCTCCGAAATACGTGAGTTTATGCCCGTATTTTTCCTTGAGTTCGGCGAGATCCATGCATTCCGGCTGAACGGGATTGAGACCGTCCACGCCGATCTCGCACAGATCGGGAAGGATCGCGTCGATCTTGCCGCAGGAATGGACGAAGACGTCCTTCTTCATGCTGTGGACAAGTTCGTATTCCATGCGTTCGCCTTCGCGGATGAGATTTGTCCACGACTGCGGCGACATCAGCAGACCGCGCTGGGTACCCCAGTCGGAGCCGAGAAGAACGCCGTCGATGTCGGGCGAAACGAGGAAGTTTTCGAGCATGACCATATTTTTGCGGATGATCATATTGAGAAGGCGCGCGGCGAATTCCGGTTCCCCGGCGATGTCGGCGAGGAAGTTTTCAAGACCGCGTGCGAAATAGGCTTTTTCGAAGTGGCTGCCCCAGATGGTGACCAGCTGATAGGCGTCGAAATTTTCGCGGAGGTATTTCCAGTGATTGAAGGAATCGCCGTAGGAACCGTAGCCGGCGGTGTACGGCAGAAGCGTCGGAGCTTCTTCGGTCGAATAATCTTCCGGGAAGGAATGCCATCCCCACCACGGCGCGTTGACGTAGAGCATGCAGTTGCCGATGGCGAGGGAGTAGGCTTCCACGAGATTCAGACGTCCGGCTTCGAATTCTTTTTTTACGTTGGCATCGCCGTAGCGTTCGATCAGCTTCGGACCGTAGAGGTCGTTGCTTTCGGGCGCGAGGATGATGGTGTAGGGCACTCTGCCGGTATTTTCGTGCGCGAGCGCCTGTTTGAGAATTTCACGTCTTGTCATGGGGACTCCTTATCTTTTTGCGGATTCCAGACCTTCTTTGTAATTTTCGATGTACTTGGCAAATCCGGCCTTTCCGGATTCGGTCGGCGCAAGGGTCTTCACTTCCATGCCGCCGAAGACGTTTTCATCGAGGAAGTCGGGCAGGGACTTGCCGTTTTTCTTCATCATGTATGCCGCGAGGATCGCCATACCCCACGCACCGCCTTCTCCGGCGGTCTTCATGACGGAGATCGGCGTGTCGAACGCGTCGGCAAGGATCTGCTGTGCCACGCCTTCGCACTTGAAGAGGCCGCCGTGACCGGTGAACTTGTCCGCCGTGACCTTTTCGTTTTCGAAGAGGAGATCGTTGCCGATCTTCAGTGCCGCAACGGCGGTGCAGATCTGTGCGCGGAAGAAGTTTGCGAGGTTCATATTGCCGCCGAGCAGGCGGAAGTAGCTCGGAACGCCGACGTTCACACCGATGACGGGTTCGGCAGAAAGGAAGTTGTAGGAAACTACGCCGCCGCAGTCCGCGTCACCGTTGAGCGCATTGCTGTAAAGTGCCGCGTAAACGTCGGATTTGTCCATCGGATGTCCGCTGACTGCCGCGAATTCGCCGAAGATCTTCGCCCATGCGTCGATTTCAGCGCAGCAGTTGTTGCAGTGTACCATCGCAACGGGAGCGCCGTCGGGGGTGGTGACCATGTCGATCTCGGGATAATAGGTTGAGAGGGACTTGTCGAGAACGAGCATGGAGAAGATCGACGTACCTGCGGAGACGTTGCCGGTACGCGGACGGACGCCGTTGGTCGCAACCATGCCAGTGCCTGCGTCGCCTTCGGGAGGACAGAGCGGAATTCCGGCTTTGAGCGTGCCGGTGGGGTCAAGCAGCTTTGCACCCGCTTCGGTGAGGACTGCGCCGGTGTCGCCGGCGTTCTTGACTGCCGGAAGAACGGTGAGGATATCCTGTGCGAAGCCGTGTTCCTTCAGCTTTGCGGCGGTTTTTTCGATCATTGCCGCGTCGTAATCGCCGGTGACGGAGTCGATCGGGAAAATACCGGACGCTTCGCCGACACCGACTTCACGGTGTCCGGTGAGGAGGTAGTGGATGTAGCCCGCGAGCGTGGTGATGTGGTCGATGTCGCCGATGTGATCTTCGCCGGAGAGGATCGCCTGATAAAGATGGGAAATACTCCAGCGCTGGGGAATGTTGAAGTTCAGAAGTGCGGAGAGTTCGTCCGCCGCTTCGCCGGTGGTGGTATTGCGCCATGTACGGAAGGGAACGAGCAGATTGTCGTTTTTATCGAACGCGAGGTAGCCGTGCATCATGCCGGAGATGCCGATTGCCGCCACGGTATCGAGAGGTTTTTCGTACTTTTCCAGAACATCCGCTGCGAGAGATGCAAAGCATCCCTGCATACCGGCGATAAAATCGTCGGCGGAATAGGTCCAGTAGCCGTTTTCGAAGCGGTTTTCCCAGTCGTACGCGCCGGACGCGACCGGGTTGAAATTTTCGTCGATGAGAACGCCCTTGATACGGGTCGAGCCGAACTCAATGCCGAGGAAGGTGTTCGCAAGGTTGAGGTCTGTCATTGGAATTTCTCCTTTGCGTTATGTAATTGTTTTCATTATATCATATCAATTGGAAAAAGAAAAGACGCCGGAGAAAATTAATTCGCCGTTTCCACTTTACAAACTGCCCGAAATCATGTATACTGAAGACAAAATACTGTCAGAAAACAACAAAAAGGAGAGCATTATGAAAAACATTCGTTTCGGCATCATCGGCGCGGGCAATATCGCAAACAAGTTCTGTGATGCGGCGAAGCTTGCAGACGGCGCGGAAGTCTGCGCGGTGGCGAGCAAATCCATGGAACGTGCACAGGCATTCGCGGAAAGAAACGGCATTGCAAAGGCGTACGATTCCTACGAAGAAATGCTGAAGACGGAGGACATCGACGCGGTCTATATCGCGACGACGCACAATTTCCACATGGAAAACATCCGTCTCTGCTTCGAATACGGCAAGCACGTCCTCTGCGAAAAGGCAATGGTGCTGACCGCGGACGACGCAAGGGAAATTTTCCGTCTGGCAAAGGAAAAGAATCTGTTCTGCATGGAAGCGATGTGGTCGAATTTCCTTCCGCAGACGCAGAAGGCAAAGGAATGGATCACCTCCGGCGCGATCGGGGAAATTCAATCGGTCAGCGCGGTCATCGGCTTCAACGGCGGCGAAAATCCCGAAAGCCGTCTGTATAATCCCGCACTCGCGGGCGGCGCGATGTACGATATCGGCGTATATCCCGTAGAGATCGTTTCCTATCTCGTCGGAGAACCGATCGAAGACTGCATCGGCGTATGGCGTCCGCATGCTGTCACGGGTGTGGACGAACGTGTTTCCTTCATCGTCCGCTACGCATCCTGCGACGCGGCGATCCAGACGGTGCTGACCTCCAATGCGCGTGAATATACGATCATCAACGGAAGCAAGGGATGCATCGAACTTCCGTGGAGCAGCAGCGGCTACGTTGCCAAGCGGTATGACGGCCGCCGTCAGCTTGCGGAAACCTATGAAGACCGCTTTGAAAACGGCTTTGTTTTTGAAATCGAAGAAGTCGTCCGCTGCATCAACGAAGGAAAGATCACTTCCGACATCATGCCGCCGGAAGCAACGATCCAGTGCGCGGAACTCTTCGACAAACTTCTGAGAGGCTGATCATGAAAAATTTTGAAATTACATTCGACGTGACCGCCGGGACAGCATCTTTCGGTTCTTCCATGACGGCGGCATATGAAGAAAAACTGACCGTAAAACTGACCTACGATTTCCGCGAACGTCCGCTGACCCTGACGGCGGATGCGGAAATCGGGGATAAGGTATCCCTGATCGTCCGTCCGCACCGGATCGAACTGCGCGTCAACGGTGCTCTTCTCGACGAAGAATGGCCGTGCGGAGATCACGGGATCACGGCGGATTCCGCCGTATCCGGCGATTTTGCGCTGACGGTTGCGGAGATCGCGCCCGAATGTCCGGCAGAACTGCCGTTTGTCACCCGTGCAGGGATCACAACGGACGAGATCCGTCTTCCCGGCGTGAATATCGGCGACACCATCCCGTTCTCCGATGATTCCGCGGACAGCGATGGACGGTACCATCTCTTCTATCTCTACGACCGTCACCATCACGGAAGCAAATGGGGACTCGGCGCGCATCAGTGGGCACACGTTTCCACGGCGGATTTTGTGACCTGGGACGAACATCCGATGGCGGTCGGCATCACCGAACCGTGGGAAGGCTCGATCTGCACCGGATCTATCGTCCGTGCAGGCGACAAATTCTACGCATGGTACGCAGTCCGGATGTCCGACGGTTCCCCGGCGCGCATGACCTGCGCGGTTTCCGAAGACAACGCGCATTTTGTGAAGTCCGGAAAATACTTTACACTTCCCGCAGGCTATGAACCGTCAAGCGCACGCGACCCGAAGGTGGTCGAAATGGACGGAAAATTCCATATGTTCGTAACGACCACCCGTCTGGAAAGCGGCAGCGGATGTCTCGCTCACCTTGTTTCCGATACGGCGGATTTTGCACAGTTTGAAGACTGCGGCACGATCCTCGAGTGGAACGACGGCAATCAGCCGGAATGTCCCGACTGGTTCGCGATGGGCGAATATTATTACCTCATCTATTCCATCCACGGAACTGCGCGGTATCTGTATTCGAAGTCTCCGTTCGACGGCTGGATCAGGCCGGCGGAAGACAACATTCCCTGCGGACGTGTTCCGAAGGCGGCATGTCTCGGTGAAAAACGTATTTTCGCAGGTTTCGTCACCGATCACGGCTACGCGGATGACGTGATTTTTGTCGAAACCATCCAGAAGGAAGACGGAACGCTCGATTTTGTTCCGTTTGCCCGATAAGCTATGGGAAAATACAGCGGAATCCTGCTCGCGAGCGATTACGACGGAACGCTGGCGGCGTCCGACGGAACCATTCCGGAGAGGGTACGGCAGGCGATTCGTGAATTCATCGCGGAAGGCGGATATTTTACCGTTTCGACCGGACGGACGCTTCTCGGCTTCCATGCCTACGAGCCGGAGCTCATCAATGCTCCCGCCATTCTCGCAAACGGCGGCATGATTTACGATTATTCCACCCGTACGGTCACGGCGATGTTCGGTCTGGACGAAACGTGCATCCCCGATCTGCGGAAGGTACGTGACCGTTTTCCGGATCTTGCGATCGAGATGTACGCGCCGGACGATACCTGCTGCATCCATCTCAACGAACGTTCGCGACGCCATTTCGCCCTGCACCGGATCATTCCGCGCGAGATTGACGATCCGGCGGAGGCATCCTTCCCTTGTGCGAAGGTGATGTTCGGCGGAAGCGCGGACGATATCCTTGCGGCGCAGGCGTTTCTTTCGGAAAACTGTCCGACGCTCGGCTTTGTTCCGACGGACGGAACGTTATTGGAGGTTCTCCGTCCCGGTACAGGGAAGGGAACGACCCTTCTGCGGCTGGCGGAACTTCTCGGCATCGCACCGGAAAACGTTTATGCGGTCGGCGACGGTGACAACGACATCGATATGCTGAACGCCGCATCCGCCGCGTTTGTACCGGCGAACGGACATCCGGCGGCGAAGGCCTGCGCGTCCTGTATCGTCTGTTCCAATGACGACGGAGCAGCTGCCGAGGTGATTGAGATCCTCGCAAAAAATCGATAACACAGCAAAAGGTGGGAGCCGGCAGGAAAATGCCGGTTCCCGTTTTGATTATTTTTTAGCGTTGTTTGAGAAAAAATCTTGCAATTCCTCAATATACATGGTATAATGTCCTAAATTCAGTCCGAAAAACGGGAGATTTTTATGCTTTTTAATTCCATTGAGTTTCTGATTTTCTTCCCCATTGTCATTCTCGGATTTTTCGCACTTCCGCATCGGTTCCGGCGGTACTTCCTGCTGGCCGCAAGCTGCTATTTCTATATGTCCTTCATCCCGAAGTACATACTGATCCTCCTCTTTACAACGCTTGTGGACTTCTTCGGTGCGCTCGGCGTCGAAAAAGCGCGGGAAGCGGGGAACAGGAAACTGAGTAAAACCTGTTTCCTGGTGGCCGTCTGTCTGAACGTCGGCCTGCTCGTTTTCTTCAAGTATCTCGGTCTTCTGGAAGATACCATCAATTTCTTCGGTCACATGATCGACATGAAGACCGTTGTCCTTCCGGAAGTGGTTCTTCCGATCGGTATCTCCTTCCACACGTTCCAGAGCATGGGCTACCTCATCGACGTGTTCATGGGCAAGGAAAAGGCGGAAAAGAGCTTTATCGACTTTGCGCTCTTCCTGATGTTCTTCCCCCAGCTTGTTGCGGGGCCGATCGAACGAAGCGCCAACCTGTTCTCCCAGCTCAAGGCAGAACATTATATCCATTACGAAAACTTCTCCTACGGCGGCAAGATGATGCTCTGGGGGATGTTCAAGAAGGTCGTTGTTGCGGATAACCTTGCGATGTTCGCGGACGCAGTGTTCAACAATGTCCACGAGTACTCCGGCGGCGGTCTGATCATCGGGATCCTCGCGTTCACGATCCAGATCTACTGTGACTTCTCCGGCTACTCCGACATCGCCATCGGTGCGGCGCGCTGCATGGACATCCGTCTCATGAAGAACTTCGACACCCCGTATTTCTCCAGAAATGTCCCCGAATTCTGGCGCAGATGGCACATTTCGCTGTCCACATGGTTCAAGGACTACGTTTATATCCCGATGGGCGGCAACCGCGTCAGCAAGCCCCGCTGGATCTTCAACCAGATGGTAACGTTCACCATCTCCGGTATCTGGCACGGCGCGGCGTTCACCTTCGTTGTATGGGGGATGCTCAACGGTGTGTACATCGTGATCTCCCGTTTCGTCAAGCCGATCCGTGACAAGATCAAGGAAGTGATCGGTCTTGCGAAGGCAAAGTGGATCGGCGACGGCATCGATATGATCGTGACCTTCTGCCTGATTTCGGTAACATGGGTCTTCTTCCGTGCGAACAGCTTCGCGGACGCGTTCTATGTGTTCGGCAATCTGTTCTCCGAAACGGTGGTCGACTTCCCGCACATCGCGGATTTCCGAGGCTACATCGCACTCGGCGCACCGGTCCTGCTTCTCGCAGTCGATGCACTTACCAAGTTCCCGAAGGTTGCCGCATGGTATACGAAGCGCACGATCCCGATGCAGTTCGTCCGCATCGCGTCCTATGCGATCATGCTCTTCATCATCGTCATCTTCGGCGCGTACGACAACAAGTCCTTTATCTACTTCCAGTTCTGATCCCCAACACTTTTACGGAGGTAACACATCCTTATGACAGAAAAACATGAACTGCGCAGTCTGCCGATCATTTTCATCAAAGGTTTGATCGTGGTCGCTCTCGCTTTTCTGATGGCATTCGGACTCAACAGCGCGATGCAGTCCTTCCTGGACGATGAAGTTGCGGTCGTACAGGCGGCAGCGGAACGTGCGGCGAAGATCGAGGCGGCACTGGCGGCTGCCGAAAACGAAGCGCAGGCGAAGCGTCTTGCGGCGGAACTGGCGGTCAAGGAAGCGGAGCAGTACGAAGAATTCTATCAGAAGTACAAGACCCGTCACTGCTACCACTACTACGGTCAGTTCTACGAAATGTTCGAAAATATGTATAATGCCGATACCATTTTCATCGGTACGTCCCATACGGCGCACGGCGTCAATCCGCTGTATATGGAAGAAGTCATGCCCGAAAAATCGTGGTTCAACTTCGCCCTGAACGGCTCCAACCCCCAGTACTATCTCGACTGGTGGAAGGTTTTCCTGGAATCCGGTTATCCGATCCCGGAAACCATCGTCTACTGTGTCGACTGGTTCATGTGCGACGACGGCTGGCTCTGGCGCCGCATCGACTTTGACACCAACCCCGACTGCCCGGTCGATATCATGCGCAAGATCAAGACCGCGGAAAAGCGCAAGGAAGCTGTGGAAAATCACAACGCCAAGGTGGAAGGCGGAACCGTGACGACGGAAACCGAAACGGTTGAAAAGACGGAAACGCCCGAAAAGATCAACTGGTTTGACATCGACGAAGCGACCACCTACCTGTTCAGCCGGATTCCGATCATCTATTCCCGTGACCGTATCCCGGAAATGATCGAATACTACCGAAACGGCGGCACGTTCGAAACCGAGGAAGAGGAAGTCGACCTCGACGCCCTTCTTGCCGCGACCGATGACGAAGCACCGCTTCCGGAAGTTCCGGTTTATAAACACGAACATCAGGCGGACCAGGACAACAACATCACCAGCTCCTACTACAAGGGATATATTCCGTGGGAACGCGGCTACAACGGCGGCACCGTAGCACAGATGTGCAACGACCGCGAATCCCAGTGGCAGGCGTTTGAAAAGCTTCTCGACATCTTCAAGGAAAACGACATCCATGTCGTCTTCGTGGAAGTTCCGGAATACGTCAACGGACGCCGCGAAAACAAGATGGAAAAAAACAATGACCGCATCGAAGAAATTGCCGAAAAGTATGGCATTACCTTCTACAACTACAACGAAGAACTGTACGGCGAAATCAACGAAAGCCCGACCAACTTCTCCGACTGGGGTCACATGAACACCAAGGGAAGCACCGCCTTCTCCAAGCTCCTCGCACAGGACCTGAAAGAATATTTTGATAATCTGGAAGATTGATTTTTCTCGGGGAAACCTTTTTTGAAAAAAGGTTTCCCCGAACCCTTTCCAAAAAACTTTATACTATGAAAAAAGACAAAGTAAGTGCAAATTTGAAGAAATAAAACGGCTGTATAGTTTACAGAATTTTATAACTTCAAATCTGCACAAACTTTGTCTGTCATTTTTGTTTGAATGTTTTTGAAAAGGGGGGCAGCTCCGATTTGCGGAGCAAATCGGGGAAAAACTTTTTTCAAAAAGTTTTTCCCCGGAAAACTCCATTCAGCAAAGACCGGCGAGCTTGTCGGCGGGTGCTTCTTCGGGCGTGAAGCCGCTGTAGCCGAGCTGGGGCATTGCTTCGATTGCCGCGCGGTCTTCGGCGGAGATTTCGAAATCGAAGACTTCAGCGTTCTGGGTGATGCGTTCCGCGTTTGTGGACTTCGGAAGGGGAAGGATGCCGTAGTCGAGGGAGAGACGGATGCAGAGCTGAGCAACGGACTTGTTGTACTTTGCCGCGATCTTTGCAAGGGTTTCATCCTTCAGAACGGTGCCGCTTCCGAGCGGGCTCCATGCTTCCACGAGGATGCCCTTCTTCTGGTTGTAGCGGATGTTGTCGAGCTGCATATAGCCGGGGTGGAATTCGAGCTGGTTGACCATCGGCATGATTTCCGCGGTCTTTGCGAGCGCTTCGATCTGCTTTTCTTCGTAGTTGCTGACGCCGATCGCTCGGAGCTTGCCGGCCTTGTACATCGCTTCAAAGCCGCGCCACGTGTCCGCGTTGATTTCCGCCCATGCCGGATTGCTCAGTTCCACGCACGGCCAGTGAACGAGGTAGAGGTCGATGTAGTCGAGCCCGAGGTTTTTCAGGGATTCGTCCACCGCTTCGACGGTCTTCTGATAACCGCGGAAGGTGACCCAGTGCTTGGTCGTTACGAAAATATCTTCGCGCTTTACGCCGGACGCACGGATACCGTCGCCGACGCCGATTTCGTTGGCGTAGCCCCATGCGGTGTCCACGTGACGGTAGCCGAGATCGATTGCGGTCTTTACGAGATCCGCAGTCACATCGTTCGGAGTCTGCCAGGTACCGTAGCCGATCGCGGGGATCTTCACGCCGTTCGACAGGGTGTAGCAGTCGGTCAGAGAGGTAGGAAGATAAATGCTCATAATAGGAATTTCCTTTCTGGATGTTCAGTTTTGTTAAAGTAAGTTTACCATATACACACGCGAATTTCAATGCAATTTCCGGAAAATAAAAATTTCTGAGGAAATTTCCGAACCGTTTTCGTTTTTCCGACACTATATGGATGAAAGGGGGATGCAGTATGAACCGATCCGAACAGATTCTTGAAACGTATATGCAGCCGGTGTTTTATTTCGCCCTGCGGAAAACTTCCAGCCGGGAAGAGGCGGAAGATTTTACCCATAATGTGATGCTCGACGTTCTCACCGCGCTCGGCAGAGGCTTCACGCCGGACAATGAGCGCGCGTGGGTGTGGAAAATTGCACGGAATCACTACGCAAAATGGGCGGCACGGCAGACGAATGTGCGGCAGACGCTCGACGCGGACGAGATCCGCGAGACCGTATCCGACGGTTCCCTTGTGGAAGACGGACTTCTTCGGGAAGAGGAGACCGCACTTCTCTACCGGGAACTCGCGCTTCTGTCCCGGGATTACCGCACCATTGTCTGCGAATACTACTTCAAAAACCGGACGCTGGCGGATATTGCAGAGTCGCTCGGACTTCCCCACGGAACCGTAAAACGAAAAATTTCCGAATGCCGGAAACATCTGAAGGAGGCAATCAACATGGCAAGAACTTACGGAAAACGCAGTTTCGCACCCGAACTCATCGAATTCGGACAGAACTGGGATCCCACGACCGGAAAGGACGGAAGACGCTACGTCGAGCACCTGCTGGCGCAGAACATCCTGCTCGAAGCGTACGACAACCCCAGTACGGCGGAAGACCTGTGTCTCGCGCTCGGCATTGCGATGCCGTACATGGAGGACGAGCTGAATTTCCTCATGGAAGGCGAACTGCTGACCTGTGAAAGCGGGAAGTATCGCACGAATATCGTGATCCTGTCGAAGGAAGTACAGGAAAACATTTACGCGCTTGCGCTGGAATATGTGGACGAAATGGCGGAACTCGTGAAAAAAGCCGTCACGGAAGTTTATGAAAAGCCCGAATGTCCGAAAAAATTGTCGTTTGACGACATGAAACTTACGCTCGTCGAACGTGTGATGAACGTCCGCGTGAAGGAAGATGTGAAAAATTTAAGCGGACCTCACATGATCAGACATAAAGACGGCAGCAAATGGGCACTCGCCGGATTCGAAAAGACGGATGTCAGTCAGGTGTGGCTGGAAGTCTGGGGATGGGATTATACGCAGATCATTATCCTTGGCAACCGTGGGAACTGGGATGAATTCGAATTCGACTGGTCGAAGGTTCCTGTTTTTGCAGAAGACAGTCTGGAAAACCTGTTTGTCACCACGCACAGTTTAGCGGTTGACGACCTGTACGACGACTACCTCGCCCGCCGTCACGCGCTTCTCATGGCGGATATCCCGACGTATCTTCACGGCAAAACGACCATCATGAGCAACGTCGATTTCCGCAAACTGGTGATCGACCGCCTGATCGAAACCGGCTGGATCACGCTTGCGCCCGACATGAACAAATCCGAAATGGGCGTGTGGAAGTACGCGGAATAAAGAAAATCCCCTCACCGAGAGGGGATTTTTGCTTACATCTTATTAAAAATCGGTTCCAGTGCGTGGTAGCATTCGTCGAAGCGTGCCTGCATTTCCCGATAGACCGCGCGGTCAGCGCCGCACGGTTCAAACCGGCTGACATTCTGCAGGAATTTATCGATCACGCTGAAATCCGCGAAGGCTCTGATGCCGACGCCTGCCGTGATCGCGGCACCCATCGACGCGGCTTCCTCGAGATAATTCGGCACGTTCAGCGGGAGTCCGAAAATGTCCGACAGGATCTGCAGCCATGCCGGATTGCGTGCGCCGCCGCCGAGGACGATCAGCTCGGAGATCCGTTTTTCGGATCGGTTGAAGGCTTCGAGGATCATGTTGAGGTTGTAGCCGACCCCTTCCATGACCGCGCGGATCATATCCTCGCGGGTATGTTCGAACGTCAGACCGATGTAGGCGCCCTTGGCGTGATTGTTCCAGCGCGGACTGCGTTCGCCGAGCAGGTACGGCAGGAACATCAGCCCCTTCGCACCGGCAGGGGATACTCCTGCACAGCGGTTGACGTCCGCATAGACGGCGTTTTTGTCGTCCGTGCGGTCCTTGTACAGTTCCCGCACCGCCCAGCTCATCGAACCGCCGCCGCACTGCATCGGACCGCACGGCATATAGTACCCCGGCACGATGTGCGCGAGGCTGAACGAGATCATGCCGTCGTTCACGATCGGATCGCGGGAGGCAAACGATATCCACGACGATGTGCCGAGGGAAAGATTTGCAACGCCTTCCTTTGTGATGCCGCTGCCGACCGCCGCACAGGGACCGTCCCCGCCGCCGGTGACAACGGGCGTTCCTGCTGGAAGTCCGCATTGTGCCGCCGCTTCCGCCGTGACATGTCCGGCGACCGAAACGGACGGGACGATGTCGGGATATTTTTCACGATCGAGACCGCAGATCTCCAGCAGTTCGTCCGACCACTGCAGTTTTTTGATGTCCATCAGCCCGACGCCGGATGCGTCCGAGGGATCGGTCAGGAATTCGCCGGTCAGCCGGAGGATGATATAGTCCTTCGCGTTGAGCGTTTTGTAGGTTTTCCGGTAGGTTTCCGGTTCGTGTTCCTTCAGCCACATCAGCTTCGGCGCGCTGTAGGACGCACTGAGACGCTGTCCGGTGAGGTAATAATACGCTTCATCGGAAATCTGCCGGCGGATGCGTTCTTCCTCCGCAGAGGATCGGAGATCCGCCCAGATCAGCGAATCTCGCACCGGAACGCCGTCCCGGTCAACGCAGAGACAGCCCATCATATGGCCGCTGAACGAGACCGCTTCGATGTCCGACGGCACGATCTTTGCCTTTTCGATGAGCTGACGGGTGGTTTCGCAGACGGCGCGCCACCAGTCGTCCGCATTCTGCTCGGCGCGGTGTCCCGCAGAGACGTTCAGACCGTAGGAATACACGGTACTTTCCACAAGTACGCCGTCCGTTGTGAACAGCGTCGCCTTGTTGCCGGAGGTACCGAGGTCGTGTGCAAGCAAATAGGATGCCATGATTTTTCTCCATCCTTGTATGTTTTTTTCCATTATAGCATATTTGAAGAGACGTTGGGGGAACTTTTTGAAAAAAGTCGGAGCCAAATTCCGCAATAACTTTCAGTCGGAAAGGAAATCAACGGTTACTGGATTATTATACAAGGAATTGATAATTGCTTCTGCAGGATACGCGTGCTATAATGGGGGCACACCGGTGATATTTTATTTGGGAGGCAATTATGCAGATTAAAATCGGCGACAAGATCCGTGAACTGCGGCGCCGTGACGGACGGCGTCAGGAAGACCTTGCGAATGCGCTCGGCGTGACCTGTCAGGCGGTCTCGCGCTGGGAGGCAAACGGCGGATATCCGGACATGGAGATGATCCCGGCGATCTCGAATTATTTCGGGATCACGATCGACGAGCTGTTCGGTTATCACAGCGACCGCGAAACAAAAATCGATGCGATTCTCCGGAGGGTGGACGCGTACGATCTGAAGCACGACGGTGACGACGGCTGGGTGGACGACTGTCTTGCCATCCTTCGGGAAGGACTGGCGGAATTTCCCGGCAATGAGCGGCTCCGGATCACCCTTGCGGAAACGCTGTGGGAAGCCGGATGGCGGCGGCACAGGGACTGGATCGGGTACGATGAAGACGGATTCATCCGGTACTGCTACGACCGGGAACGGAAAAACAGATACTGGGCGGAAGCGGAGAAGCTCTGCTGTCAGCTGATCGAAGAAAGCGGGAACAATGCGGTCTTCAGCCGGGCGGTGGCGGTGCTGGTGCCGCTGTACCGGAATTACGGGGAGTACGAAAAGGCGATCTCTCTTGCGAAGCGGATGCCGGGACTGGAACACAGCCGGGAATATCTGCTCACCGAAGCGACGGACGGCCGTGCGGAAGCCGGATACATCGGAGAATTCCTTCTGAAAACAGCGAAGGAATTTTCCGAACAGATGATTTTCTCCCTGATCTCCGACCTCGGAAATTTCGAAAGCGATCTGCCTCTGGAAAAGGTAAAGGGAGCGATCGCGCTTTTCGATCTGATCTGCGACGACGGGAATCTGGGGATCTATCACGATTTTGTCCTCAAGCTCTGGCTGTATCTCTCGCGCCTGCAGTGGGAACGCGGGTACCGTGACGACGCGTTTGTTTCCCTTGACGAAGCATTGAAGCACGCGAAGGCATACGTATCCGCAGCCGACGGCGAAGAACACCGGCTCACGGCGCCGCTCGTCCGCTATGTGGAATACCGCGCGGATCCCGGACGGAATATTGTCAGACAGCTTCCGGACGAATGGCCCTTCTGGTGCAATCCCGACTGCAGCCGTGCCGCAAAAGAGATCCGTGAGGATCCGCGCTGGCACGACTGGGTGCGTCGGACTGGGGAGGAATGAGCGTACAATCCTCTTTACAATGCCTCCGTTTTCCTGTATAATAAAGGCAGAATTACAAAAACGGAGGTAGGATCATGACTGTAACCGAAAAAATGTCGCGTGACCGCGTGGACGGCTTTCTGACTGCCAAAAACGGAAAGATGTACAACGGACGCGGAGAAGAAATTCTGCTCTGCGGGATGGGCGTCGGCAACTGGCTGCTGCCGGAAGGCTATATGTGGCGTTTCGGCGGACGATACAACCGCCCGCGCACCATTGAAGCGCTTGTGAGGGATCTCTGCGGCAGTACGTTTGCCGATTATTTCTGGAAACGCTTCCGCGAGGAGTACATTACCGAGTCCGACATCCGCGCGATGGCGGAAAACGGATTCAATTCCGTCCGTCTGCCGGTCAACTGGCGTGTGGTGATGGAAGACGAACCGGGGGTCCGCTGGAAAGAAGACGGATTCCGTGCGATCGACCGTTTCATCGATCTCTGTGAAAAGTACCGGCTGTACGTCTGTCTGGATCTGCACGGAGCACCCGGCGGTCAGACCGGACATAATATCGATGATTCCATTGACGATATCCCGCGCCTGTTTACCGATACCGCATCCGACAGCCGGGAAAAAACGCTTGCGCTGTGGTGCGAGTTCGCACGCCGTTACCGTGACCGCTGGATCGTCGGGATGTACGACCTGCTCAACGAACCCGTACGTTCGCCGCAGGACGGTGCGCCTGCGCTGGATTATCCGGTCCTGCGCGAACGATTGAAGCAGTTCTACCGCGACTGCATCGCGGAGATCCGCAGAATCGACGGCAGACACATGATTTCGATCGAGAGCGACATCTGGGCAAGCCGCGCGGACTTCTTTGATGAAAAATTCGACGACAATATGTGCGCGCATTTCCACCGCTACTGGTGTCCGCCGCGCCGTTTCATGTACGACGAATTCACCGCCAAGCGGGAGGAACTGGATATGACGCTCTATCTCGGCGAAACTGGAGAAAACAATATGCTCTGGTTTGCCGCCATGTATCCTCTTGCCGCGGAACTGGACATCGGCTATAACATCTGGCCGTGGAAGAAGATGGCGACCGATTCGTCTCCCTGTTCGATCCGCATGCCGGCGCTGTGGCAGAAAATCATGGATTACACGAAGGGCGGCGACCGGCCGTCCTATGCGGAAGCACAGGCGGCGTTTGACGAATATCTCGACAACATCCGCTTTGAAAACTGCGACTGGGTGAAGAACGTGATCCCGTCGATTTTCCGGAGACCGGGCTGTTCGTTCCGCGCGTGTGATTACAGTACCGCGAACGACGGCGTCCGCTGGGTGGACAAAGACGGCGAGACGATCTACGAATGGGAGAAAACGCTCACCGAATTCACGGGTGGCGGTGCCGCGGAATACCGGCTGTATTCGGACGGCGAACCCGGCGTGATCGAATTCACGTCCGATTTTGAAAATGCGACGCTGGAAATTTCCGCGGACGGCGAAACTCTGCTGCGTACGACCTTGTCCGGACGGCGGGACATTGCGGTCCGTCTGAACGGCGGTCATGACTGCACGCTGGGGATCGCCTGCGTAAAGGGCAGCTTCACACTCGACACAATCTCATGGAAGAAAGCGTAAAACGTATGAAGAGTCTGAATGTATGTGCGGTCTGGTCACCGGACCGCGAAAAGATTCTGATGTGTCTGCGCCGGAAGGATCCGTACCGCGGAAAATACAACATGCCCGGCGGACACGTGGAGGAAGGGGAGGATTCCCTGGATGCGGCGTACCGGGAACTGTACGAAGAAACGGCGATCACGCGGGATGACATCGAACTCACGCGGTTCATGGATTTTGTCTACCATCAGCACGGATTTGTGATCGAGGTATATTTCGGGATCCTCCGGCACGAAGTGGATGTCCGCGGGGAAGAAAACGATCTGTACTGGATCCCGCTGACGGAAAATTTCTTTGATTACGGAAAATTTGCGGGAGACGGGAACATCGGACACATTCTCCGGCTGATTTCCATGTGGGCAGCGGAACGCGAAAACGGCTGACAGCGATATAAGCGATAGATTGGACAGAAAAACAGGACTTCCGGTCATACCGACGGAAGTCCTGTTTATTGTTTATTTCTGATTTTTGTCCGCTTTTCTGCAGAGGAATCCGTCGATGATAAAGTGGATGATCGACGGTCCGGAGGATAGATCGGGCTCTTTTTCTTTCCGGTGGTCGAGGTGGCGGTAGATGAGCAGATCGTCCGGGGAAGGCTCAAGCGGTTCCGATGGATGGGTATGAGCGGTGAAGAGGACGCCCTTCTTTTTTCGCGGCGTTCTTTTGGGTTTCGGCGGGGTTGGATTTTCCTCGCCGAGCCGGAGGTCACCGAGGGCTTTCTTCATGGATTTCCGGTCGAGGATGATCGGTTCCGGTTCGTCTTCGAAGTTGCAGATACTGTCGCGTCCCGGACGTCCGAGCGGATTCTGCGTATACCATGTTGCGAAAACGGAGGCGCCGTCCTCATCCAGAGTTTCGGGATTCATACTGCGGATTTTTGCGTAACGGATGATTTCCGGAAGGAGAAGGTCGTGGTAATAATCCTTTGCCATACGGATCTGCGGTCCTGCGGATCAGTCGCCGTCCGTGGAAACAGGCTTCGGAGCGATGCCGCGTTCGAGGCAGTTTTCGGCATCACGGCGCATGAGGGAAGACATGATTTCCGAACATTCGGCGATTTTTACCTTATCTTCCTCGGAGAATCCGGAAAGCGTCGAGAGAATTTCGTGAACGATTTCCCCGAGCATTTTTTCGAGGTGCTGGACCCCGCGGTCCGTGATTTCAATATAGACCTTCCGGCGGTTTTCCTTATTATGAGACCGGACAACATACTGCTTTTCTTCGAGATCGTTGACTAGCTTGGTGAGCTGCTGTTTCGTGATCCCCATTTCGTTCGCAAACTCCGTCATCGTTACCGGGCAGTTCCGGTACGCACGGAGTGCGTACAGCGTCGAAAATCCGTGCGAGTGCATCCGGTACTCATTCGCGTCCACCAGATGCCGCCGCATCATCGCATAATAATCAACCATAAAATCAAGAAATTTCCGCGCAATCGCTAAATCGTTTGCCTCTGTCACTTACAATTCCCTCCGTTTCCTCCGCGTCTTCATTCGCCACGGCTGTCAAAATTCTTCATTTCTTTAATTATATCATACTTTTCGGAAACTGTCAATCAGATAAACTATAATCATGTGTGAATTGTTTATACATGGAAAGGGTATGTTTTGTGCGGATTTTTTAAAAAGCGACCGTCTCCCCATTCCGCCACCTTTGCACAAACTTCCCCAAGCAGGAAAAAACAAATACAAAAATTCTTTCTATTGCAAAATCAGATAGAGCGAGTTATAATAGAGATACAGCAACCGGTGCTGAAATCCTCGAAGAAAAGGAGGTAATGTGAGATGACAATTGCTATGGAGGTGGCTGTACTCTGACGGGATCCGGAGACGGAGACGTCGGTGTACCCACTTTGAGACAACGGGATAGGTGCTCATGGCAGGGGACTGCCGTGGGCTTTTCCCGCGTTCTGACGAATGGAGTCGTGCATTACGAAAGGCGGTACACCTATAGGCTACATAAATGCGGAGGAAGTTCTGCCGAAGGAACTTCTGGCACAGATCAGATTGTATATTGAGGGCGAAGCGATCTATATTCCGAAGGAAACGACGGAGAAGCGGAAGTCGTGGGGCGGCAAGACCGGAACCCGCGCCGAGTACGACCGCAGGAACCGCGCGATCGCTGAAGAATACCGCGGCGGACGGTCTGTGAACGACCTCGCCGAGAAATACTGTCTCTGCCCGGACAGCATCCGGAAGATTCTCCGGAACCGTATGGAGGAGGAAACGACATGAAATGCCCGTTCTGCGGAAAAGATATGGAAAAAGGTTACATTCAGTCCCGTGACGGCGTCATCTGGCGGAAAAAGAAAAGTGCGGTGTCCGCACTTGCCTGTTTTGCGTCCGATGCGGTGGATCTCGGCACATCCGACGGGAACCCGTTCGGCGGCAGTTTTGCTGTCGTCTACCGCTGTGCGGACTGCGGAAAATTCCTCATCGATACCCAAAACGGAAACCATACGGAATCATAATTTCCACGAAATACAAAAAGGACTGTCCGAACAGTCCTTTTTTCTGTTTTCCGTTTATTTTCGCATTTCCGCGAGTTTCCACAGTGTATCTTCAACGATGCGGTAACGCTTCGCCGCGTGACCGACGAACGCCGGAGATGCGATGAAAGCATCCGCCGTGCCGCGCTCCAGCCAGATGTGATCGACGGTCTCGCCTTCCTGATAGATGACTTCCGGGCACGGTTCGTCGTCCGGAAGAATCAGCGCGTAGGCGTCCATCCGCCAGAGGTGACCGCCGCGCGCGATCCGGAGAAGGGACGAGATCGGCAGAAATTCCGACGGATCCCGCACGATCCCCGTTTCTTCCGCAAGTTCGCGGGAAGCACCGGTCAGGCTGTCTTCCCCGGCAACCACCGAGCCGCCCGTGTATTCCCACAGACCGCCGTACGGCTTGCGGGAATCCCGCTTCGTCAGCAGAAGTTTGCCGCGGTGGATGGTGTAGATCTCCACAACGATGTGGAATTTGTCCTGCGGGAACGGTTCGTCGCTGTCGCGGACGAATTTTTCGTCCGTGAGATTGCCGTGCAGGTCGTATAAATCCCAGAGTTCCGCCATTTTATTCGTCTTCCTCCGTCTCTGAAAGTTCGTCCGTGATATCGGCTACCAGAGAGATCTGTCCAGAGCCAACGGATGCGTCGTTTTTCGCACGGTACGGGATGCCGAGATGTTCGTAGCCCATCCGCGTGACCATGCGTCCGCGCGTTGTCCGCGCGAGGAATCCGATCTGCAGGAGATACGGCTCGCAGACGTCTTCGATCGTGATCGCTTCTTCGCCGATGGTTGCCGCCAGCGTTTCCAGACCGACCGGACCGCCGTCGTAGGAGCGGATGATCGTTTCGAGCATCCGGCGGTCGGTCAGGTCAAGCCCAAGTTCGTCGATCTCGAGCATCTTCAGTGAGCTCTGTGCCATTTCCAGCGTGATCCGTCCGTCGCCCTTGACCTGCGCGTAGTCGCGGACACGCTTCAGAAGACGGTTGGCAATACGCGGCGTTCCGCGGGAACGGGAGGCGATTTCCATCGCGCCTTCTTCGTCGATCGGAACGTCCAGGATCGACGCGCTGCGCTTGACGATGATCGCCAGTTCTTCCGGAGTGTACAGTTCCAGGCGCTGCTGTACGCCGAATCGGTCGCGCAGAGGCGTGCTGAGCTGACCGGCACGGGTAGTCGCGCCGATGAGCGTGAAGTGCGGGATGTCGATCCGGATGCTTCGCGCGGAAGGTCCTTTGCCGAGGAAAATATCGATGGCGAAGTCTTCCATGGCGGAGTAGAGGAATTCTTCCGTGTTTCGGGTGATCCGGTGGATTTCGTCGATGAAGAGGACATCGCCTTCGCTGAGATTGGTGAGAAGCGCGACGAGGTCGCCGCCCTTTTCCAGCGCGGGACCGGAGGTGATCCGGAGATTGACCCCCATTTCGTTGGCGATGATTGCGGACAGCGTGGTTTTGCCGAGTCCGGGCGGGCCGTAGAGAAGGACGTGGTCGATGGTGTCGCCGCGAAGTTTGGCAGCGCCGAGAAGGATCTTCAGATTTTCCTTCGCACGTTCCTGCCCGATGTATTCGTCCAGCGAATGCGGACGGAGGCTGGCTTCGCCGTCCCCGTCTTCGCGCGTGAATTCCGTCGTCACGATCCGGTTTTCAAAATCAAATTCTTCAAACATTATATGTGTATATTTTCCCGGGGGAAACTTTTTTGAAAAAAGTTTCCCCCGGACCCCTTTCAAAAAACTTCAATCTGTTATGGGTATTAAGTTGGGTTCAAATCGTTAGTTTTTCATCAGGACGGCGAGCGCCTGTTTGATGATGGTTTCGGTGGACTTTGTGGTGTCGACATTCTTCATGGCGGCGGTGACTTCCGAACGGGAGTAACCGAGGACGACGAGGGCATCACGCGCATCTGCGAGACTGCCGGATTTCGCCGGTTTTTCGGCTGCGGCGGGTGCGTCCGGTTCCGCGGTATTGTCGGCGGTGAACTGCGGGAAGTTTTTCGCAACTTTTTCCTTCAGCTCCAGAACAACGCGCGCGGCGGTCTTTGCGCCGACGCCGGGAGCACGGGAAATGGCTTTGGTGTCTTCCGACGCGATGACAAGCGCGAGTTTTTTCGGCGTGAGAAGGGAAAGGATCGACATTCCCGCCTTCGGGCCGACGCCCGATACGCTGATGAGCAGGCGGAACATATCCAGTTCTTCGCGGCTGTAGAAGCCGTACAGTTCCACGCCGTCTTCGCGGACCGCCATATGTGTGTAGATGCGGACCGGTTTTCCGGAGATCTGCGTGCCGTCCGGTTCGTATTCCGGCGCGGGAAGCTGGGCGAGTGTGTTTGCGGTCACCGAAACTTTGTAGCCGACACCCGCACATTCGATGATCGCGGTGCAGGCGAGGGCGTCGGTTTCAAAAATTCTTCCGTATAAGGTTTCGATCATTGCTGTATATCCTCGTGTTGATGATGGATGGATTCTTCGGGAACGGCGGATCTCCTGCGTTTTTCGAGAAGCTCAAACGCACAGGCACCGGCAAAAATGAGAAGACCGGTGAAGGTCAGCAGAAGTCCGTACTTCACGCAGTCGGGCTTGTAGCGCAGCTCCAGTTCGTGTTCTCCGGGCGTGATCCGGAAGGCAAGGAGCGTTTCGTTCAGAACGGGAAGGGGCTCCGCTTTCTGTCCGTCCACGGTGACTTCCCATCCGGCATCGTAGGGGATGGTCGTGAAGACGACGCTGTCGCCTTCCGGCACGGTGATGGTGCCTGTGATGCGGTCATCCTTTTCGGAATACGCGTCCATATTGCCGTCCCGCAGTTCTTCGACCGCCTCGCGGAAGGCTTCTTCATCGAAATGCCAGAAGTACTGACAGCCGGACTGGAGGTACAGGTCGTTCTCTTCCGGATACAGACGGAAGTCGACCTGTTCGTCGACTTCAAACGAGCCGAGTTCGCGGATTGCGAAATTCTGGGAGTCGAAGAATGTGCCGATCTCGCGGTCGTTGACCTTTATCGTGCATTCCCGCGGCCAGTCGGACGGGAAGTAGACGTACAGCAGATCGTCGGACTGGATGTCGAGAATGTACTGCAGTTTCGGTGTAAGTTCGCCGTTGACCTCGTAGCCGCGGTGATTGGGCGAAAATGCCATGTCCACGCCGTAAACTTCGGAATTTTCGACGCGGCACGCGTGCCAGATCCTGACGTCGCGTCCGAGAAGAGCAGACATCATCTTGTTCATATAGGTGAACGGATCGACGGGAACGTCGTCGTCCGGATCTTCCGGCGGAGCGTCGTAGGACAGGATTTTTTCGTTCGCGGAATACGCGACGGAAAGCGCGAAGGGATTTTCGTAGATATCGAGGTGTCCGTAGGTGGAGTCGTAATGCTCATACATCTG
This sequence comes from Clostridia bacterium, assembly GCA_017547755.1. Lineage (GTDB taxonomy): Bacteria > Bacillota > Clostridia > Oscillospirales > CAG-272 > UMGS1696. The sequence goes on from JAFYOX010000107.1 coordinate 47,498, forward strand.
ATGGATGTATTCCATGACCGGCTTGTCGTCCGTTTCGTCGACGATGACATACTTTACGCCGAGCAGGGCGTCGGTCACGGCGGTCGCGCCGATGTACATCGACCAGTGAGACTGTGCCGCGTAGCCGAGCTGATGCATGAGATCCACTGCACGTGCGTTGAGCGTGGAGGTGGAGTTGGAAAGACCGTTGAGGTCAAGCGCGAAATTGTCGTTTTTCCGGCGGTGAACGAGTTTTTCCACACGGTAGAGCGCATTTTCCTCGTTTGCGGGGAGTTTTTCGACGGCTTCATCGTAGGTGTCGATCATCTGACGGTACGAATTCCGCTTGGAATAGGAAACGTCCGCGTCAAACTGATAGACCATTGCAAGCGCGTTGAGAAGCATTTCCGCCGTCACGACGGCAGCGAGAACGCCCGGCAGGATTTTTGAGGATGTCCGCACAGCCGTGGTCGGAACCAGCGCACCGTAAACGGCGAGCAGGAAGAGCCCGCCCCAGATCACGATGAAATCGTGCAGGAAATCGTAGTCCATTTTCTGGAGGATCACCAGCATCGCACACCAGAACACGCCGGAGGAAAGGATCGTCCGGCGGTCGAAATGGCGGAGATTCTCCAGAACATCCGCGGTCAGAACGATCAGCAGGGCGACGAACATATAGGCAAAGCGGGAATTGAGCCAGTTCGGACGCTGCATTCCGTGCCAGAGAATATCGAGAAGGCTGAAATTGAAGCTCGCCGCGAGGATCAGAAGAATGGCGGCATAGCCGACCTTCTTCCGCGTCGGGAAGCGGTCGCTGAAGAAATACAGCGGCGCGAGGATGAGCGCGAGCGTTCCGCCGAACAGGAAGGGCATTCCGGTCGGGCGGACGGTATCGTAGGAACCGAAGAACGCCTTGGTCAGGAGATCGGCGAAATCAAAGAGCTGTTCCGCCGTGTATTCGGGATCGGAGAATTCCAGTTTCCCGAAGGAAAGCGAATAGTACACCGGCAGGATGATGATCGCCGAGATCGAGAGGGCGATGAGCGACCAGAACGCGATCCGGCAGAGCGTACGGAGAAAGTGCTTTGTTTCGCCGGACGGATTGCGTTCTTCCGGCGCGAACATGAAGTAGCGGATGAAGAACCAGATCAGCGTAAACAGGCATGCCATGTAGCCGATGTAGAAGTTCGACATCATCGCGTAAACGAGCGAGAGGACATACAGCTTGTATTTCCCGTGACAGATCAGCGCGTCGATCCCCAGCAGAAGAAGCGGGAACGCGATGAGGTTGTCCGTCCACATGACGTTGTGCTGCATGACGACGGCGTACGACGACAGGGCGTACATCACCGAAAGCATCACGCGGTACGGCGGCTTCAGCCGGTGTTTTTGTGTGAGATAATACCCGAAGGTCAGTCCGCAGAACCCGCATTTCAGCACGAGAATGAGGTACATCGCCTCGGTGATGTTCTGCCGCGGAAACAATGCGACGAGGACGGAGAACGGGCTCGACAGATAGTACGCGAAAATGCCGAGAAACTCTCCGCCGAGCGCACGCTCGAAGGAGTACAGGATCGATTCTCCGGACAGGAGGATCTCGCGGAGCTGTTCAAAATAATAGATGTACTGCGCGTTGAGGTCAAGAACCAGGACGGAATTTTTTCCGACCGGATATACCTGCAGGCAGCAGTAGATGACGACCGTCAGAAACGCGGGCAGGAAAAAGCACCACAGGAGGGTCTTTGCGTTTTCCGACAGCGGGATTTTCCGGAGAAAATGCCGCTCTTTTTTGTCAGTTTTTTCTTCCGTGATCGTGTCCATGATAGGTTTTATGAATGTTCCTCATTATTTTCGGCGGGATAGATCTTCCGGATGGCGTGTTCAAGCTTTTCACGCGGCAGAACCATGTCCCGTCCGCAGCCTTCGCAGACGATGCGGATGTCGCTGCCGATGCGGAGAACCTTGAAGCGGAGGGAGCCGCACGGATGCTTTTTTTTCAGTTCCAGTACGTCGCCGACCAGTATTTTCGGAATGTTCATGAGACTCTTCCTTTCAAAATCGTTACATTATATTATAACACGGAAAGACGGTTTTGTAAACCGTTTCCGGGGAGCACACAAAAAATCGGACAAAGAACGTGGGAAAAACTTTTTGAAGAAAGTTTTTCCCACGAAAACATTATTTTTTATCCCTCGTATCCTCCAGCGAGGTCGAGGCACGGACGGTGATGGTGCGGTCGTAACATTCGAACATATCGTCGACCATCTTGCTGTCCATCTTTTTCGTGAAGAGGCTGACGACCGGAACGACGATCAGACCGGTGACCATAGAGAGAACGCCCGCGTTGATCGGAGAGGAGAAGTATGCGCTGATAAAGGGAACGCCTGCGAAGGTACATGCCATGTTTGCAAGCATGATGCCGACGCCGGTCACGAAGCTTGCCCATACGGCGGATTTCGTGATCTTCTTTGAGTACAGACCCCAGAGGAAGGGCGCAAGGAACGCACCTGCAAGGGCACCCCACGAAATACCCATGAGCTGTGCGATGAATGTGACCTGCGATTTTGCCTGAAGGATCGCAATTGCGGCGGAGATCACGATGAAGAATACGATCAGCACGCGGATGCAGAGCATTTTCTTCTTTTCGTCCATGGACTTTTTCGCCAGCGGAACGATCATGTCGAGCGTGAGGGTCGAAGAAGACGTCAGAACGAGCGAAGACAGGGTGGACATGGACGCGGAAAGAACAAGAATGATGACAATTGCAACGATGACGTCCGGAAGACCGGAGAGCATCTGCGGAACGATGGAGTCGTAAACGGGTGCGCCGTTTGCGCCGTAGGTGATGGAATCGCCGTAGAGTCTGCCGAACCCGCCGAGGAAGTAGCAGCCGCCCGCGACAACGATTGCGAAGAACGTGGAAATGATGGTGCCCTTGGCGATGGCATCTTCGTTCTTGATGGCGTAGAACTTGCCGACCATCTGCGGAAGTCCCCATGTACCGAGAGAGGTCAGAAGGACAACGCCGAAGAGTTCAAGCGGCTTCGGACCGAGGAAGGAAACGAACGCACCGGAGAGACCGGGATTGGTTTCCGCTTCGATCTTTGAGAGGGCGGCGACGGCTTCCGTGAAACCGCCGTTGGCGTTCAGAACCGCCGCAATGACGGCGACGATGCCGAAGAGCATGACGATGCCCTGAATGAAGTCGTTGACCGCGGTTGCCATGTAGCCGCCGGCAATAACGTAGATCCCGGTCAGGATGCTCATGATAAGGACGCACCATGCGTAGTCGATGCCGAACGCGGATTCAAACAGACGGGAAAGTCCGTTGTAAAGGGAAGCGGTGTAAGGAATGAGGAAGATAAACACGATGGCGGATGCGGTGAGCTTGAGAGCCCTGGAGTCAAAGCGCTGACCGAAGAATTCGGGCATCGTGCGGGATTCGAGCTTCTGGGTCATAAGGCGGGTACGTCTGCCGAGGATGACCCACGCGAGCAGAGAACCGATGAGCGCATTGCCGATGCCGATCCAGGTCGATGCAATGCCGTATTTCCAGCCGAACTGTCCGGCGTAGCCGATGAAGATAACGGCGGAGAAGTAGGATGTACCGTAAGCGAAGGCGGTCAGCCACGGACCGACACTGCGTCCGCCGAGGACGAAACCGTGAACGTCGGTGCTGCTCTTGCGGCACATAAAGCCGACCGTAATCATTACGGCGAAGAAAACGAGCAGGAATGAGATTTTGATAAGCATGATGAGTCTCCTTTGCTGGGATGAAGATATAAAAAAGCTGCACGCCGTGATTTGGCGTGCAGCTTATGGACGGAATGTATATGGAAACGATCCGGTTCCGTTTTCGTAATTGCATCACAAATCACTATTACCTTTGGAAAAAGTAATAGTAATAATATGCAAATACGAAATTACGGTTTGCCATGTCGTTTTACTCCTTTGTTTGATGTTGTGGCACATTATAGCACCGCGTTAAAGCGTTGTCAAGAGGGTTTTGAAAAGTTTTTTAAAAATATTGCGGAATTGTGATGGGACTGAAACATTATGCGGAACGGTTGCATAAATAAGGGAAATGTGGTAGAATGGAATTGCGGAAATCGAACGACGGAGGTGCGGGGGATGGATTTTGGAGATGTTTTTCTGGGATTGCTGGATACTCTGACAGATTCACGATGCAAAGCAGAATGGGATGAGGAACTCCTGATGCTCGGTATATTTCTGATCTTTGGTGTGATCCAGTGGCTGATGCTGAGATGCCGCAGAAGATGGATTCGCTATATCCCTGTGATTCTGATGACGTTTTTATGGATACTGACTGAATATATGGTTGCATCCGAACCCAGCATGGGGGCGATTCTTGCGGCGGTGATCGTGGGCTATCCCGTGGTTCTGGGATGGACGGGAACGCTTTTTGCCTGCCTTGTCTGGCACATCCGGAAGATTTTTCGCAAAACTGGATAAAAAACAAGCGGGTACTTTTTGTGAGTACCCGCTGAATTTTTATTCATGCGCGAAGAATTCAATCCGCTTGCGGATGAAATAATTCATCCGCTGTGCGGATGTCGGTATTTTTCAGGAAACGGATCATTTCCGCGACTTTCGCGCCGTCGTAATCCTCGCGGCGGTGTCCGTCGAATCCTACGCTGATGTACATTCCCGCATCCCGTACAATCGCCTGTTTTTCCGGATCGTTCACAAAATCTGCGACGTACGGATGTTCTCTGTACCGGTGAATGCTGTCGTAACTGACGTTCATTTCCCAGAAGATCCCGCGTTCCGCCAGTTTTCCGAAGAATTCGCGCCGGTCGTATCCGCGGCTGTCGCAGTACGCGAACAGGTCGGTGTGCGCGATGCCGCACCGGATGCCGAGTTTTTCGATGAATCCGAAGAGATCGTCTCTGGTCAGGCTGTCCGGATGGTCGATGTGTTCGAGCAGGCAGTAGTCGTATTCCGCGATTTCCGCCGGATCGGCAATGTCAAAGTTTCCGGGGATCGTTGCGATCTCGATCCCGCAGAGGATGCGCAGACGTTCGGCGTTGTCTGCGGCGAGCTGCCGCATTTCGCGGAGATACTGTGCTTTCCGCTTGCCGATGCCGTAGTTGTGGTCGGTGATGCCGAGCAGACGGACGCCGTTTCGCACCATCGTATCGACCAGCTTCTGCGGCAGATCGCGTCCGCAGAAGCTGTAATGCGTGTGCGAATGGAGGTCGAACATCGGCACCGCCCGATCGAGCAGATCAAAGGTCACTTGATATCCGTCTTCCGGACGGATCTCGAGAATCACCGGAGCCTTGGCAAGCTGACCGTTCTGCCATGCACGGAAGAACGAAGCGTACGAGATGTATTTTCCGTACCAGTCCCCGATCGGCTGATGATTTTCCGGAACACCGGCGGCGTTGAGGGCGTACTGATGGATGTGATAGCCGACGATTTCGCTGCCGACTTCCGCGTACCATGCGCCGCTGGTGTAGTTCTGACTGAACGGAGCATTGTTCCGCGCATGACCGGTATCAAGGTGGATGCCGGTCTTTTTGGCGGTATGCTTCCGCAGGATGGCAAGGAATCGCAGGCATTCTTCCGGAAGATAACCGAAGCGGTGATTTTCCGGCGTATCCTTCGCGGTCATGTGCATATTTTCGATCCCGAGGACAAGGGAATCCGGCAGATCCGACAGAATTCTGTCAAGAAATCCGGCAATTTCGCCGAGAAATCCGTCCGTCACCGTATGTGCCGGGACGTTCGGAACGTGGATCGTCAGGCGGTCGGCGGATACTTTTTCAGCGAATTCCGCGAACGATCTCCATCCGTCCGTGTTGAGCTGTCCGTTCATGACCAGTTCCGGTGCGTGCAGGGACAGCGTGTGACCTCCGGCATCACGCCAGCGCGCGAGCAGAGGAAGAACGGATTCCGTCAGAAGTTCGCCGCGCAGTTCGATACAGCCGAGACGGCGGTCCGCGGCGTATCCGATGTCCGCCGTACGGCGGCAGGACAGCCCCAGATATTCCGCAAAATCGTACGGGACGGGACAGTAATACTGCGTCTGACGCAGTTCTTTGGTATCCGTATCGTAATAAACGATCGCAGGGGAAGCGCCGATATTCTTGTCCGGATCGGCGGCCGGAAGGAGGCAGCTGCCGTCGTTCTGCCATCCCGCAAGGTGCAGATGCGCGGTGAACAGCGGCACATCCGGATGGGATTCCCGCCATTTTTTCAGCCGTGAACGGTGCGGCTCGGGAAAACAGCCGAACGGATGATGCGCACAGACGACGGTGTTCTCATCCGCCGTTTCGAGCAGGGTATACGTTTCTTCGGTGAGCGCCTGCTCGCCGTCATTGAGGGAAAGAATACGGATCCCGCCGGTCTCCGTGACAGTTCCGGAAGCCATGGCGCGGACTTCGGCGGCAGTCTCCGGCGTACGGAAGTCGGAATTCCCGGGGATGATGATGACGGGAACCGGGAACCCGTCAAGTTTTTCGCGGAAACGGCGGAGTGTGTCGGGGTGTCCGTTGGCGGTAAAGTCACCGGCGAAAACGACCGCGTCCGCCTGTTTTTTCTGCAGATCCTGCAGGGCCCAGGCAAAGACATCGTAATGCACGGCGTCGGGATGATAGGGCAGATGCAGGTCGGCAATCAGACAAAGTTTCATAACAGCCTCGGAAGTCATAGAATAGATGCTTTGATTATAGCGCAAAATCGCGGCGGTGTCCATAGAAAAATCATACTCTTTGGAAAGAATTCCTAAAAATCCATTCCCAAAATGAAAAAATTATGCTATAATGGAATCAACTTTATTACACGAAAGGATAAAACCATGATAACCAAAGCATTGCTGGAAGAAGTTCTCGCGAAAGCCATGTCCACCGGCGCGGATTTTGCCGAAATTTTCGTTGAGAACACCCGTTCCAACTCCATTTACATGATCGACGGCCGTGTCGACAGCATCACGGACAACACCATCGCCGGTGTCGGTATCCGTGCGCTTCTCGGCGTACGCTGTGTCAGCGCGTCCACGATCGACCTTTCCAGAGAGGGTCTGCTCCGCTGTGCGGAACAGGTAGCGGACGTCATCGGCGATCACCCGACCGCACTGGACATCCACCTCACCGAACGCATTTTCCCCGACATCCACGCGGTAAAGATCGTTCCCGATACCGCAAAGAAGGCGACCAAGATCGACCTGCTCAAGGCAGGCTACTTCGCCGCAAAGAATTACAGCGACGATATTTCCCAGGTCTCCGCAAACCTTCTTGACGTTGACCACAACATCCTCATCGCCAATTCCGACGGTCTGTACACCGAAGACCGCCAGATCCGTACCCGTATGGGTGTCAGCGCGATCGCAAGCCGCGGCGGTGAAACGCAGTCCGGCGGCATGAGTCCCGGACGCCGCATGGGTCTGGAAGTGTTCGATCTCTTCCCGCCGGAAGAAATCGGTAAGGAAGCGGCGCGTCACGCGCTCGTCAACCTCAGCGCAGGCTACTGTCCCGCAGGCAAGATGCCCGTTGCCATCGAAAACGGCTTCGGCGGCGTTATTTTCCACGAAGCGTGCGGACATTCCCTTGAAGCAACGTCCGTTGCAAAGAATACTTCCCAGATGGCGGGCAAGCTCGGTCAGAAGATCGCCAACGAAAAGGTCACCGCGATCGACGACGGCACCATCCCGAACGGTTGGGGCTCCATCAACATCGACGACGAAGGCACGCCGTCCCAGCGCAAGGTGCTCATCGACAAGGGCGTCCTCAAGTCCTACATGATCGACAAGCTCAACGGCCGCCGCATGGGTATGCAGGAAAACGGCTCCAGCCGCCGTCAGAGCTTTGCACATTCTCCGACCTCCCGTATGACCAATACCTTCATTGCTCCCGGCGAAGACAAGAACGAAGACATCATCGCGTCCATTGAATACGGTCTGTATGCGAAGAAGATGGGCGGCGGTTCCGTCAACCCGATCAGCGGCGCGTTCAACTTCGCGGTCAGCGAAGCATACATCATCCGCAACGGCAAGATCTGCGAACCGGTGCGTGCAGCGTCCCTCATCGGTACGGGTTCCGAAATCCTGCAGAACATTGACATGGTCGGTTCCGATATGCAGACCGGACAGGGTATGTGCGGCTCCGCATCCGGCTCCATCCCGACCGACGTCGGTCAGCCTCTCATCCGCGTCAGCGAAATCACGGTCGGCGGACGATGAGTGTGAATGTTTAGAGAGTGCAAGTCAATGTGAAGCGGATTCACACTCGAAAGAATTCCTTGAAAAATGGGACCAGCCATTTTTCATTGCCTTCGGCAACCGGAATTCTTTCAAGAATCTTGTGATTTTTAGAGGTAACTATGGAAAAATTTGATATTCTGAAGAAAATCGTAAAGGAATGCTCCGAAAAACTCGGCATTGCCGAATACGAACTGTATTATTCCGAAAGCTCCGGCATCCGCGCGGAAACCTTCCGCGACGAGATCAGCGCGTTCTCGTCCAGTGTGGGCGGCGATCTGCTCTACCGCTGCATCGTGAACGGCAAGCTCGGCTACGCAAGCACGCAGTACCTTGACGAATCCGAAATGGAAAAGCTCGTTGCACGCGCGGCGGAAAACGCTTCCGTCATCGAAAAGGATGAAGAAGCGATCATCTACGGCGGTGCGGCACCGGAAGCTTACCGCAAGGTTCCCGAATGCAAGTTCACCATGCCGAGCGCGGCATTTATCCGCGAACGTGCGATGAAGAACCGCAATCTTCTTTACGCGGCAGACGGACAGATTGCGGACGGCACCGCATCCGGCGCATCCGCGGGACAGAGCCGTACCTTCCTGTTCAACTCCAACGGGCTGGATCTCTCCAGCTTTACCGGAAGCGAAGGCGAATTCTTCCGCGTTGTTCTTGACAACGGCGAAGAAAAGCAGACCGGCGGCGAATATCTCCCGAACGGCTTCGAAAAGTCCGACGACGAACGTACGGAAAAGATCGAAAAAGCGATCAAGGAAGCACGCGCAAAGTTCGGCGCGGGTACCGTGAAGACCGGCAAATACAATATCGTATTCAAGAACGACCAGATGGAAGCGATCCTCTCCACGTTCCTCTCCGCATTCTATGCGGACAACGTACAGAAGGGTCTGTCCCAGCTGAAGGGCAAGCTCGGCGAACAGATCGCGTCCGACTGCATTACCATCACGGACGACCCGTTCGCGGAAGACAATACCGTACAGGTACCGTTCGACGGCGAAGGCGTTCCGACGTACTGCAAGAACGTTGTGGAAAACGGTGTGCTGAAGACCTATCTCTACAACCTCATGACCGCAAAGAAGGACGGCGTCGAAACCACCGGCAACGCATCCCGCGGTTCCGCGTCGATCGGCACGAGAGTTTACACCTTCTACATCAACAAGGGCGAAATGACCCGTGAAGAACTCCTGAAGAAGGCCGGAAACGGTATTTACGTCACCGGAATGAAGGGCTTCCATGCTGGCGCGAACGCTGTCACGGGCGACTTCTCCATCGAAAGCGAAGGCTTCCTTCTTGAAAACGGGGAAATCGGCGCACCGGTCAAGTCGTTCACCGTTGCGGGCAACTTCTTCGAACTTCTGAAGCAGATCACCGATCTCGACAACGAACTCGACTTCGGCGGTCCCGGCGGTACGAGAATCGTCGCACCCGACGCCCTTGTACCCGGAATGTCCGTTGCAGGGGAATAAACGTCTGTATTCCTCAGATCTGCACCCGACATTGTCAATAAAATAGTATAAAAGTTTTTGAAAAGGGGTCCGGGGAGAAACTTTTTTCAAAAAGTTTCTCCCCGGAAACTCCATTTTATAAAGGAGGACAGAACGATGTTACAGCAGTTTCCCAGAACAATGGTCGGCGGCGTATCGCTGCCGAGAATTCTGATCGGTACGAACTGGCTGCTTGGCTGGAGCCATACCGGCGCGGCGGCAGACAAGGCGATCCAGGAACGGTACCAGAAGCCGGAGGATTTCTATCCGGTCTTCCGTGCATATCTGGATCACGGGATCAATGCCGTCATGGGGCCGATCAGTTCCATTCCGCTCGCGCTGAACGCGGTGCGCTATGCGGAACAGAAGTACGGTCAGAAGATCATCATCATTGACACGCCGGCGCTCGATGTAGACGACACGCCGGAAGCGCGTGCAAAGGCAAACGCCACGGTGAAGAACAGCGCGGCGTCCGGATGCACTTTCTGCCTGATCCACCACACCAGCCAGGAACAGCTCGTCAACAAGAACAAGGAAGAGATCACCCGTCTGCCGGACTATCTTGCGATGATCCGTGACGCCGGGCTGATCCCCGGTCTGTCCGCGCATATGCCGGAAGCCATCCTTTACAGCGACAAGAACGGCTACGACGTGGAAACGTACATCCAGATCTTCAACTGTATGGGCTTCCTCATGCAGGTCGAAGTAGAAGCTGTTGCGAAGATCATCCGCAATGCGAAGAAGCCCGTTATGACCATCAAGCCGTTTGCGGCAGGACGCACCACGCCGTTCATCGGTCTCAACTTCAACTGGAACGTCCTCCGTCCGTGCGACATGATCACCATCGGCGCAGGCACCGAGCTTGAGGCACGCGAAGATATCGAATATTCCTTCGCCGCACTCGAACGCCGTGCTCCCGACGTCGAAGGCCGCGGTTCTCCCGTCAATCAGGAAGTCCTCGGTCATATGTAAACGGAATTGTCTTTCATCTATGGGAACCCTTTTTGCAAAAAAAGGGTTCCCAAAACTCTTTTCCGGAAACTTTATGCCGGAAAAAACAGAATTAGAAATAAAAATAGTTCACATATATTTACAATCACCTATTGACAAACAAAGATAAATATGGTATGATAGTTCCCGGTATGAAAAGTAAGCGTATATTTACAGTAAACTTGCGGTTCGTACAAAGGGCATCATGCCTTTTCTTTACCGATGAACATTAGATATTAAAATAATAATCTATTATTTAAGGTATGCATAAGATAACGATAAAAGGAGGACGGAATGAGTTTCAGAATCATCGGAACCGGAAGCGCAGTACCGTCAAAAATTATCACCAACGATGATCTGTCGGAAATGATGGATACGAACGATGAGTGGATCCGGACACGTGTCGGCGTGGCGGAACGCAGAATTGCCGTCACGGAAAGCACGGCGGATCTCGCGCTGGAAGCGGCGGAAAAAGCGCTGGAAATGAGCGGAGTATCCGCGGATTCCATCGACCTCATCCTTGTCGCAACGATCACTCCCGACCGGATCTGTCCCACCACGGCAGGGACGGTGCAGGCACGTCTCGGTGCCTCGTGTCCCGCGTTCGACATCAGCTCCGCCTGCAGCGGATTCCTGTTTGCGCTGGAAACGGCGGCCGGATTCTTCGCACGCGGGACCGTGAAGCGAGCGCTTGTCATCGGTGCGGAACGGATCAGCAGGATCATCGACTGGAACGACCGCAGTACGGCGGTCATCTTCGGCGACGGCGCGGGTGCGGCGGTGCTGGAGACCGGTGACGGCTGTCTCTGCTCGGAGATCTGTACGATCGGCGGAGATGAAGTCATCCGGATCCCCGCATTCGGCGGAACCTCCCCGTTCACGGAGATCGAAAAAGAGGATCCCGTAATTTTCATGGAAGGGCAGGAGACCTTTAAGTTTGCGGTCGGCGCTTTCGTGAATCATATCCACAGCATGGCGGAAAAAGCCGGCATTTCCCTCGATGACATCGATCACATCGTTCCCCATCAGGCGAACGAACGGATCATCCGGATGGCGGCGCGCCGTCTGAGAATGCCGGACGAAAAATTCGTCATGAACATTGACCGCTGCGGCAATACGGCGGCGGCAAGCGTACCGATCGCGCTCGACGAACTCAACCGCTCGGGAAAAATCAAACCCGGCGATCTCGTCGCAATGACCGCGTTCGGCGGCGGACTTTCCAGCGCAGGCTGTCTGATCCGCTGGGGCTGAGCCCGGACATTTTCTTTGAAAAACATCAAACATATTTTTTAACTTACATTATCTGGAGGATACTACCATGACGATCGACAAGATCAAGACCATTATCGCAGACCATTCCGGCGAAGACGAAGCAAATATCACCGCAGAAACCACCTTTGAGGAACTCGGCGTAGATTCTCTCACCACCGTGGAAGTTCTCATGGACATCGAAGACGAATTCGGTGTGACCATCGAAGCCGCACAGGTCGGCAAGACCGTCGGCGACCTCGTCCGTGCCATCGAGGAGGCACAGAAGTGATCCGGACATCCCTTTGTGATCTCTGCGGGATCCGGTATCCCATTTTTCAGGGCGGCATGGCGCACGTGTCCGACGCACGTCTTGCCGCTGCCGTGACAAATGCGGGCGGACTCGGTATTATCTCGGCAATGAGCCGAGACGGTGCCTATGTCCGGGAACAGATCCGTCTGGCGAGAACCCTCACGGCCGGTCCTGTTGGTGTGAACGTCATGCTGATGAGCCCGTACGTCGGAGAGGTCGCCGCCGTGATCGCCGAAGAAAAAGCGGAAGTGGTCACGACCGGTGCCGGAGATCCGTCCGCGTATGTGAATCTGTGGAAAACTGCGGGATGCCGTGTCATTCCCGTGGTTCCGTCTGCGGCACTGGCCAAACGCATGGAACGTGCGGGCGCCGATTCCGTGATCGCCGAAGGCGGCGAATCCGGCGGACATATCGGCGAACTTGCTACGATGCCCCTTGTTCCGCAGGTCACCGACGCGGTTTCGATCCCCGTTCTCGCCGCCGGCGGGATCGGTGACGGACGCGGCGTTGCGGCGGCATTCATGCTCGGTGCATCCGGCGTTCAGCTCGGCACACGTTTTCTCGCGGCAGAGGAATGCGGCATCCATCCGCATTACAAGGAACTTGTGCTGAAAGCATCCGATACGTCCACCATCGTCACCGGACGCCGTCTCGGTCATCCGGTGCGCAGTCTCAAAACGCCGTATTCCCGCAATTACGCGAAGCTGGAATACACCGATATTTCCGCAGAAGAGCTGGAAGCCCTCGGTGTCGGTTCTCTTCGTAAAGCGGCGGTGGACGGCGACGAAAAGGAAGGCTGCTACATCGCCGGTCAGATCGCCGGCATGGTGAACCGCGTGCAGACTGCCGCGGAAATCATTGAGGAAATCATGGCGGAAACCGAACAGGTTCTGAGAAACGCCGTGAATTTTCTTGTATAAAGTTTTTTGAAAGGGGTTCGGAAAAACCTTTTCCGGTTTTTCACGAGATACTTCGTTTTGTCCAAAATCGCTTTTGTATTCGCGGGACAGGGGGCACAGTATCCCGGAATGGGAGAGAATCTGTGCGAAAATTTCCGTTCCGTAAAAGAATTATACGATGCAGCCGATGCACACCGTCCGGGAACAAGCGGACAGTCCTTTTTGGGAACAGAGGCTGAACTGAAACAGACCATCAATACCCAGCCGTGCGTTTTCCTTGCGGATCTCGCCGCGGCTCTTGCCCTGGAGGAATCCGGGATTCACGCCGATCTCTGTGCGGGCTTTTCGCTCGGCGAACTTGCCGCACTTGCCTACAGCGGCGTATTCACACACAGTGACGCTTTTGCCGCCGTCTGCGAACGGGCGAAGTGTATGGAAAAAGCGTCAAAGGAAATGGACGGCGAACCTGCCATGGCCGCCGTTATGAAGATCACCGCAGAAGAAGTCGAAGAACTCTGCCGCGGTCTTGACGGTATTTATCCCGTCAACTACAACTCCCCCGGTCAGACGGCCGTTTCCGGCACGAAAACCGGACTGGAAGCCTTCTGCGAAAAGGCGAAGGGCGTACGCGTGATGCCGATCCCGGTCAGCGGCGCGTTCCACTCCCCGTATATGGCGCAGGCTTCCGCTGAATTTGAAAATACGCTTGAAAAGATTACCATACATACCCCTTCCGTTCCCGTATACGCCAACCTTACCGGCGAACCTTATCCCGGAGATGTCGTATCCTGCCTCGCGGCACAGATGAAGAGTCCCGTGCGCTGGCAGACGTCGATCGAACGCATGATCGCGGATGGTGCGGATATTTTCATCGAATGCGGTCCCGGCAAGACCCTTGCGGGACTGATCCGGCGCATTGACAAAAACGTAAAGGTGTATTCCGTACAGGATACGGATTCCCTGAACGCCGTCCTTGCGGAACTCAGAGGAGAATAACATGAACATTTTTCAGACAGACCTGCTTGCCGGACAGACGGCGATCGTCACCGGAGGATCCCGCGGGATCGGTCGTGCCATCGCGCTGTCCCTGGCTTCCGCCGGTGCGGATATCGCCATTCTCGACCTTTGCTCTCCCGAAATGGCGGCGGATGCCGTGGAAGCTGTCACTGCGCTCGGAAGACGTGCGGTCAGCTATACCTGCAACGTCGGCGAATCCGATCAGGTAAAGGAAACCGTCGCGCAGATCGTGAAGGATTTCGGACGGATCGATATCCTTGTCAACAATGCGGGCATCACCCGCGACGGGCTGATCATGCAGCTGACCGACGACAATTTCAATGATGTCATCAACACAAACCTGCGCGGCAGCTTCAACATGATCCGCGCGGTGAGCCGGACGATGCTCCGGCAGAAGAGCGGACGCATCTGCAATATTTCGTCCGTTTCCGGTCTGATGGGCATTGCCGGACAGACCAATTATTCCGCATCCAAGGCCGGTGTGATCGGTCTGACCAAATCCGCCGCGCTGGAGCTTGCCGGACGCGGCATCACCGTGAATGCGGTAGCCCCCGGCTTTGTCGAAACGCCTATGACGAAAGACCTCGCGGACAGTCCGCTTCTCGGAAGGATCCCGCTTGGACGCATCGCACAGCCGGAAGAAATTGCGGGAATGGTGACTTTCCTCTGTTCCCCGGCCGCCGCGTATATTACCGGCGAAGTCATTCGCGTCGACGGCGGAATGGCGATGTAAACGTATTATATCACTGGAGAAACTATGGAACACAGAGTTGTTATCACCGGGATGGGGATCGTTTCCCCGATCGGTTCCAACATGGAAATTTTCCGTCAGAACCTTCTCAATGGGGTCTGCGGTATCGATTATATTTCAAGAATTGACGTCAGTGATCTCAAAGTGAAGGTAGCGGCGGAAGTCCGCGACTTCACAGCGACCGATTACATGACGAAGATCGAAGCGAACAAGAACGACCGCTTCACCCAGTTCGGGATCGGCGCGGCGGCACAGGCTGTGGAAGACAGCGGGATTTCCGGAAAGGTCGATCCGTTCCGGTTCGGCGTGTATTTCGGTTCCGGCATCGGCGGCTTCAATACCTTTGTATCCGAATACGATGTGATGAAGAACCGCGGTCCGCAGAGAGTTTCGCCGCACTTTGTCCCGAAGATGATCTCGAACATCGCGGCGGGACAGATCGCGATCAGATTCGGCGCGAAGGGACCGTGCATCAGCGCGTCCACCGCATGTGCGACCGGTACGACCTGCATCGGTGAAGCGTTCCGCGCGATCCGTTACGACTATGCCGACGCGATCATCGCGGGCGGTACGGAAGCCTCGATCGAACCCCTCGCCATTGCCGGATTTACCAACTGTATGGCGCTCACCCAGACCGACGACCCGATGCGCGCGTCCATTCCGTTCGATAAGGATCGCAGCGGATTTGTTATGGGGGAAGGTGCGGGCGCACTGATCCTGGAATCCTACGAACACGCGAAAATGCGCGGTGCGAAGATCTACGCGGAAGTGGTCGGTTACGGCAGTACCTGCGACGCGCACCACGTGACCGCCCCTGATCCGGATGGAGAAGGCGGCGGACGTGCGATCCGTCTGGCTCTGGAAGAAGCGGGATATATCGGCGAAGAAAAAGTCTATATCAACGCACACGGCACCAGCACGCTGATGAACGATCCCACGGAAACCAAGGCGATCAAGTACGCGCTCGGCGAAGCGGCGTACCGTGCCAAGGTCAGCTCGACCAAGTCCATGACCGGACATATGCTCGGTGCGGCAGGTGCTGCGGAAGCGATCGCATCCGTGATCGCGCTGGAAACCGGTATGATCCCGCCGACGATCCATTATCAGAATCCCGATCCGGAATGTGACCTCGACATCACGCCGAACGAAGCGGTATCGTTTGATCCCGAACTTGCGCTGTCGGTTTCTCTCGGCTTCGGCGGTCACAATGCGTGCATCGCCGTCCGACGGTACAGAGGCTGAGGATCGGACGCCATGAACAAAAACGAACTTATGAATATTCTCCCGCACCGTGACGCGATGCTTCTGGTCGATGAAGCGGAACTGCGTGACGGTACGGCGTACGGTAAAATCACGATCCGCGGGGACGAATGGTTCCTGCAGGGACATTTTCCGGGTCGCCCGGTGGTTCCCGGCGTGATCCTCTGTGAAATGATGGCGCAGTCCGCGTGCGTCTGCCTGATGGACGAAATGAAAGACGGCATCCTGCCGTTTTTCAGCGGACTCGACAAGGTGAAGTTCCGTATTCCGGTCACTCCCGGCGACGTTCTGGAGACCGAATGCAGCATCACCCGCGTGATGAAGCCATTCTATTTTGCAAAAGGGATCGGACGTGTGGACGGAAAAGTGGCTGTGGAAGCGAATTTTTCCTTCGTCCTGACCGAAAACGGAAACGGGGAGGGAAACAATGGCTGAAACGATGATCAGGTGTAAAAAATGCGGACAGGAAACGGCAGATGCACAGCTTCTGAAAAACGGACGCATCTGTCCCTGCTGCGGCAATTATTTCCGGATGAGTGCCAGAGAACGCATTGCGCTTGTCACCGACCACGGGACTTTCCGCGAACATGACGGCGAACTGAAAAGCAGAAATATCCTCCGTTTCCCGGAATACGACGAAAAACTGGAAAAAGCGGTCGAAACGACCGGAGAAAACGATGCCGTGATCACCGGATACGCGAAGATCGGCGGCGTTCCGACGGCTCTGTTTGCCATGGATTCGAATTTCATGATGGCAAGCATGGGCACGGTCGTCGGCGAAAAGATCACCCGCCTGTTCGAATACGCGGCGGAAAACCGCCTGCCGGTGGTCGGATTCATCTGCTCCGGCGGCGCAAGAATGCAGGAAGGTGTGCTGTCCCTCATGCAGATGGCAAAAGTAAGCGCGGCGGTGCGCTGGCACAGCGACGCGGGACTGTTCTATCTTCCCGTGCTGACCGACCCCACGACGGGCGGCGTTACCGCAAGCTATGCCATGGAAGGGGATATCATCGCCGCCGAACCCGGTGCGCTGATCGGATTTGCCGGACAGCGCGTGATCGAGCAGACGACCGGGGAAAAGCTGCCGAAAGGCTTCCAGTCGGCGGAATTCCAGCTGGAACACGGATTTGTGGACCTTCTTCTGGAACGCCGTTCGTCCGGAACCGTGATCGGACGTCTGCTGACTGCCAATACCGCTGCGGAAAGGAGAGGAATGTATGAACGCGTATGAAAAAGTTGCTTTGGCACGTGCCTCCGACCGTCTGATGGGGAACTGGTACATCGGGCAGATCATTGACGATTTCACCGAACTCCACGGCGACCGGCGTTACAGCGACGACGGCGCGATCGTCGGCGGGATCGGGTTTCTTGACGGAATGCCCGTGACCTGCATCACGATGAACCGCGGCGGAAGCATTGAGGATCGCATCAAGCGCAATTTCGGCTGTCCGTCGCCGGAAGGCTACCGGAAAGCACTCCGCCTGATGAAGCAGGCGGAAAAATTCCGCCGTCCGGTGATCTGCTTTGTCGGAAGTCCCGGTGCGTACTGCGGTATCGGTGCCGAAGAACGCGGACAGGGACAGGCGATCGCGGAAAATCTCTGGGAGATGTGCGCGCTGAAGACGCCGGTGATCAGTGTGGTCGTCGGTGAAGGCGGCAGCGGCGGTGCGCTTGCACTGAGCGTGGCGGATAAGATCCTCATGTTCGAAAACGCCGTGTATTCTGTGATCTCTCCGGAAGGCTGTGCGAGCATTCTCTACAAGGATTCCGCGAAGGCACCCGAAGCGGCGGAAGCTCTCCGTCTGACGGCGGCCGATCTTTACCGCATGAAGGTTGCGGATGCGATCATTCCCGAAACGTACAGAACTTCCGAGGAAACGGCGCGGATTCTGAAAAAGAGGCTCGTTTCTGAACTGACGGCGCTGAAAAAAGTGTCCGTTCCGAGACTGCTGGCATCCCGTTATGAAAAATTCCGTGCCATCGGTGCGATGTAAAACCAGAAGATAAATGACTGTCCGATTTCGGGCGGTCATTTTTTTCTGCAAACCCTTTACATCGCCGGATGCTTCTGTTATAATGAATCTATACAAGAAATTCCGGCGGAAAGGAAGATTTTTTATGATAAAATGGCAGGATTTTGCTCCCTCTTCCACATCGAGAGTGCGGGAAGGGATCGAATGGAGCATTACCTATTCGTACAACGCCACGCAGAACGGCTGTCCGCGCGTGCTGCTGATCGGCGATTCCATCTGCAACGGCTACAACGGAAAAGTCCGCGAATTCCTTGACGGTGGCGTCAATGTCTCCTTCTGGGCGTCGTCGAAATGTGTGACCGACCCGGACTATTTCCGTGAACTCGATTTCATGCTGGACGCGTATCCGTATGAGGCGGTCTGCTTCAACAACGGTCTGCACAGCCTCACGACCGACCGTGCGGAATGGGATGCGGCTTACCGTGCGGCGGTGGAATTCATTCAGGCGAAACTGCCGCAGACGAAACTTTCCCTGACCCTCAGTACGCCCTTGAAGGATGCGTCGCTGACCGCGGTTTCCGCGTCGCTGAACGGGACCGTTCTTGCGCTGGCGGCGGAAAAGGAGCTTCCCGTGATCGATCTGTTCGCCGCAATGGACGGACTCGACAGAGAAGAATACTGGTCGGATACCTATCACTTCCGTGCTCCCGCGATCGAAATGCAGGCGAAGATAATCTCGGCGCACGTACGGAAGCAGCTCGGAGTAGGAGAATGAGGACGATATGACAGAGTTTGAATACCGTTTTGCCGGAGAAAACGACGTCGGCACGATTCTGGAATTCATCCGTCAGCTCGCGGTTTACGAGAAGATGGAGGATCAGGTGGTCGCGACGGAGGAACTCCTGCGCGAATGGATTTTTGAAAAGGGAAAGGCGGAAGTCCTGTTTGCCCTCGAAGACGGCAGGGAAGTCGGCTTCGCGCTGTTCTGCAACAATTTCTCGACGTTCCTCGGACGTGCGGGCATCTGGCTCGAAGACCTGTTCGTTCTGCCGGAATTCCGCGGAAAGGGTTACGGCAAGGGGCTTCTGAAACAGCTGGCGAAGATCGCCGTGGAACGCGGCTGCGGACGGCTCGAATGGTCGTGTCTCGACTGGAACAAGCCGAGCATCGATTTCTACCGTTCTCTCGGCGCGGTGCCGATGGACGAATGGACGACATATCGTCTCACCGGGGATACTTTGAAAAAAATGGCGGAGTGAATCCGTGAAATTATACAAAAACAAGGAGTAAATTATGGTAACAAAGACAATGTTTCCGCTTCAGGATTTTGCACGTCCGGAATGGCTGAACCTGAACGGACCGTGGGATTTCTCGTTTGACGAACCCAGGTATGATTCTGTCATCGAAGTGCCCTATCCGTGGGGCTCTCCGCTGTCCGGCATCGCGGAATCGAAGGACGGCACCGGCTTCTACCGCCGCAGCGTGCAGTGGAATCCGAAGGGTGAAAAGATCTTCCTCTGCTTCGGTGCAGTGGATTACACCTGCGAAGTTGCCGTCAACGGCAAGGCGCTCGGCGGACACAAGGGCGGTTACGCAAAGTTCGAATTTGACGTGACCGACGTATGGAACCGCGAAGGCGACAACGAAATCACCGTTTCCGCGACCGACACCGGCGCGAGAAACCAGACCTATGGCAAGCAGGGCTACGGCGACGCACGCGGGATCTGGCAGACCGTATGGATGGAAGCACGTCCGGCGGCGTATATTAAGTCCTTCTTCGTAAAGACGAAGCTCGACGGTTACGTCACCTATGACGTGGAACTGAACGAGGAAGCCGAAGGAATGATTCTTACGGCGGATTTTGCGGGCATTCATTCCGAAGTGCGTGTGGAAAACGGTCGTGCGCTAGTGGAAATGAACATCGAAAATCCCAAGCTCTGGACGCCCGAAGAACCGAATCTCTACGACGGCACGCTGACGCTCGGCGATGACGTGGTCTCCACGTATTTCGGTATCCGAGAAATCGGTACCGGCAAGTTCGGTAAGAACAACCGCAATTACATCACCCTCAACGGCAAGCCGTACTACATCAACGGCGTTCTCGACCAGTCCTTCAACCCGAAGGGATTCTTCACCCTTCCGACCGACGAAGACTGCCGCGACGAGATCCTCCGTCTGAAGCGCATCGGCATCAACATGGCGCGTATCCATATCAAGGCGGAAGAACCGCTGAAGCTGTACTACGCCGACCGTCTCGGTATGCTCATTATGGAAGACATCCCGTGCTTCTGGGGCAATCCCGAACCGGATACGCAGGCGCAGTACGAAATCGAAATGGAAGAACAGATCCTCCGCGACCGCAACCATCCGTCGACGTTCTATTGGGTCGTCTTCAACGAAACCTGGGGCCTCTTCACCAAGTGGAAGGATGAAGATGGCAATGATCGCCGCGAATACAAGAAGGAAACCGCGGAATGGGTGGAAAAGTGCTTCCGCCGCGCGAAGGAACTCGACCCGACCCGTCTCGTGGAAGACAACTCCGTCTGCAACCGCGACCATACCATCACGGACGTCAACACATGGCACTTCTACTCCAACGGCTACGAACGCGTGAAGGGTGTCGTTGACGGCTTCTGCAACGGTGCATACGTCGGTTCTCCGGAAAACTATAAGGAAGGCTACACCATGCAGGATGTACCCTGCATGAACAGCGAATGCGGCAATGTCTGGGGCATCAAGGGCAACGCCGGCGAAAGCGATATTTCCTGGCAGTACAAGTACATGATGAACGAATTCCGTCTGCACGACAAGCTCTGCGGCTTCGTCTTCACGGAATTCCACGATGTTGTCAACGAATTCAACGGCTACTACAAGATCGACAATTCCGACAAGGACTTCGGCTACGACGCATACGGCATGAGTCTCCGCGATCTCCATTCGCAGGACTACCTCGGCGCGGACTATGCTCCGATGACCACCGTCAAGGCGAGCGATACCGTGACCCTTCCGATGTTCGGCTCCAGCTTCACGGATGCCCGTCACGGCAAGGTGCTCGATATCGTATGGCAGCTGACCGCATCCGATCCGATGAACGGCGGTCTGGCGGAAGTCTGTGATTTCGGTGAATACAGCATCGTATGGGAAGGCTACGGCACCTTCAACGCAGGCGCGATCCGCGCAGTCATGCCCGAGATCGACGGTCCGGCAGTGCTGTCCTGGCAGCTCATGGACGGCGATGAAGTCATCATGACCAACGCCGTCATGTTCGACGTACAGGCGGAACGTGACGACGTTCTTGCGATCGCTCCGGCATCTCTCACCGGCGAAGGCTTCGCACGTGCGTTCACCGCGCAGGAAGGCAATAAGATGAACGGTCTCGAAAGCGGTACGTTCTCCGTTACCGTGAAGACCGCGGACATCCCGAACTTCGCGGATGCGGATGATCTCCGGATCCTCTTCGAAGCGTCCACGAGAGCGCCGATGACCCATGACTTCCCGAAGGAAGAAGCGAACATCAAGGTCGATATCAGCTATATGCTCGGCTACCGCTGTGACCCGGGCGAAAACCGCAACTCCTTCCCGCAGACGGACGAAGTTCCGAATCCGGGCAATGTTACGGTTGCGGTCGACGGCGTACCGTGCGCGAAGGTTCTCCTGCCCGACTGTCCGGCAGACTCCCGCGGCGCACTGTCCCATCACTATCAGATCGTGGACGATCTCCTCGACGAAGCGGGTACCTACGGTTACCTCTGCGACGTCCGCGTACCGTCCGCAGTCCTGCTCGGCATGAAGTATAAGGATGAAGTTACCCTCACCTTCTCCACCGACAGCGGAAACGGTCTCTCCCTCTTCGGCAGAAAGAGCGGTAGATACGGTGTGGATATCGTGCTCAAGGCAGAATAAAAAGTGAATAACTGAAAAATCCCACGTCTTTCGGCTGACGTGGGATTTTTGCTATGGATTAAATTTTGAAAATTCCGAGGACATCGAGGATGGAGGAGATCAGAATCAGAACGATGAACACCGGGGCAACATACTTGATGATGACGGTGAAGAGCTTCTTTGCCTTGAACGGTGCGGAAACTTCCAGTTCGTCGATGATCGCCTGCGGCTTGAGAACGTAGCCGATGAAGATACAGGTGAGGAACGCAACAATCGGCATGAGAACGCTGTTGCTGACGAAGTCGAACATATCGAGGATGGAAAGTCCGAGAACGCTGATGTTTCCGAGAACGCCGAATCCGAGAGAGGACGGGATGCCGAGGATGAACGTGCCTGCGAGAACGAGGAGACAGGTCTTCTTGCGGCCGAAATTCAGCTTGTCTTCGAAAATGGAAACGATGGTTTCCATCAGGGAGATGGCGGAGGTCAGAGCCGCGAAGAGAACGAGAAGGAAGAATGCCGCGCCGATGATGGAACCGCCGGGCATGCTGTCGAATACCTTCGGGAGAGTGATGAACATCAGGCCGGGGCCCTTGCCGAGTGCGGCTTCGTCACCGCCGGAGAAGGCGAAGACTGACGGGATGATCATCATACCGGCGAGGAAGGCGATGCCGGTATCGAAGATTTCGATCTGATGAACGGAAGATTCGAGATTGACGTCCTTTTTCATGTAGGAACCGTAGGTGATCATGATACCCATCGCAAGGGACATGGAGTAGAAGAGCTGACCCATGGCTGCGAGAACGGTCGTTGCGGAGAAGTGGCTGAAGTCGGGGGTGATGTAGTAGAGGAAGCCTTCCATGGCACCCGGGATGAACAGACCGTAGATGGCGATGAAGAGCGTGAGGATGACAAGGATGGGCATCATCAGCTTGCTGACCTTTTCAACCCCCTTTTCAACGCCGAGCATAACGACAACCGCGGTGATGCCGATGAAGACGGCAAACCATACCAGCGGTTCCGCAGGCTTTGCGATGAAATCCGTGAAGTAAGAATCGTTTGCTGCCGCCTTTGCGCCGCCGGAAACGAAAACGGCGAGATACTTGGTAACCCAGCCGCCGATGACGGAGTAGTAGGGGAAGATGATGATCGGGATGATCGCCGCGATCACGCCGACAAACTTGAATTTCTTGTTCAGCTTATTGAACGCACCGATCGCGGAGAGACCGGTTTTGCGTCCGAGTGCGATTTCGGCAACCATGAGAGAGAAACCGAATGTGACTGCGAGAATGAGATAGACGAGCAGGAAGATCCCGCCGCCGTATTTTGCTGCAAGGTAGGGGAAACGCCAGATGTTTCCGAGACCGACCGCAGAACCGGCTGCCGCAAGAACGAATCCGAGCTTACCGGTGAAACTGCTTCTGTTTTCCATAGAGAATGCTGTGACTCCTTTGATGATAAATATACATATATGATATGTTATTATATTATGCCATAAAAAATCGTAAAAAGCAATAACTATACGGAATTTAAAACAAAAAGGACTCCGGAAGAAGTCCTTTTTTGCTGTTTGGGGGATTTAACCGCGCAGCATCCGGGTGAGGACGGCGTCGGTGTGCGCATAGTATGACGCAAGTTCGTCCGCAGTGATGTCGGAATGAACGTTCCACGTTTTTTCCGCAAGAGCCGGGATGCGTTCGCGGATCAGGGCAAATTCGGTTCTGCACGCTTCTTCGTTGGACGGGATATTTCCCATGCCGTCGCCCCAGGCGCAGATCTGTCCGCCGAGGACCGGTGCGGTGTCCGGTACGACGATCTCCTGCTTGCTTGCGATGGAGTTCGGCCACCAGTGCTGCCAGGTGTAGATGTTCCAGTTCAGGATTTCCGCCGGCGTCCAGTGCGTGTTCGGCGTGACGATGTACAGCGGCTTCCACGAGCAGTTGAAAATGGTGAATCCGCCTTCGAGCAGATCGGGCGCGAGCTGATAGTACGATTCCCACGCGATGACGATGACGTCCTTGGAGATGAGATGGTTGTATTCCCTGGAGAAGCCTTCCCAGATGACCGGGGTTCTGCCCATGGCGAGGACCATGTCGGTCACGCGCTGCAGGAAGTGCGCATAGGTCGCGTGGACATTTTCGAGACCGTGTTCCGCCATATACGCGCGGCAGCCTTCACAGTTGTTCCAGCGGTCGATGGCAGCTTCGTCGCCGCCGAGATGGATGTACGGCGAATCGGGGAAGATCTCGATGACTTCACGGAGAATTTTTTCCAGTCCGTCAAATGCCTTGTCTTCCGCACAGATGATGCCGTGGGAGCCGAAAACTTCCGGGTATTTCTGAAGGAACTGCGTGCAGTGACCGGGCATATCCACTTCCGGAACAAGCGTGACATGACGGCTTGCCGCATAGTCGCGGAGCGCTTCGAGTTCCGCGTAGGTATAGTGACGGTTTTCCGAAGGAAGGTCCGGGAACGCCCTGCAGGGAAGGGTATAGCTCTGGTCGTCCGTGAAGTGGAGCTGGAGACGGTTGATCTTGTAGAGCCAGCAGAGGTCGACCGCGTCAAAGAGATACTTGACCGGATGCCATCTTCTCGCAAGGTCGATCATCAGTCCGCGCCATGTTCCTTCGGGATGATCCTGCCATTCGCCGATCTTCGGCAGGGTCACGCCGCTGTCGGATTTTTCCATCAGTAGGAGAAGGCTTGCCAGCGCGTAAGACAGCGCGGTGCCGTCCTTGACGCGGATGTCCGCTTCGCCGCCGGCAAAGGAGAGCGTGTAGCCGCCGTCGGCAAGGCTTTCGTCGGTGGTGATGACGATGCCGCCTTCTCCGCGCGTGAAGATCACGCCGAACACACGGTCGGCATAGTCGGTGAACGTGCGGATCACTTCGGGATATCCGATGCCGTCGGCATAGCGGTAATGCAGGGCAAGTTCTGCGGAAGGTTCTTCCGCAAAGGCGATTTTCGGTCTGGGAAGTACGTTCATGATTGGATTCCTTTCGCTGAATGACAGTGTTACAGATAAAATTTCAGAGTGTCCTCGATCCAGTAGAGAAATTCCGCTTTCGGCAGGAGACGTTCGTATTTTTTCAGTTTCCGGTAAGCCGTCACACCGTCGGACGGATCGTGCCAGATATCGGCAAAGACGAAGTCGTATTTTCCGGCTTTCATGCGTTTTTCCGCGTACTGATACGCGTCGTCATGCAGGACGGTGATTTTGTCCGCACACGGAAGCTGCGGACGGATGTACGTTTCAAACAGCCGGATCACATTCCGGTCACGCTCCACGACAGTGACGGACGGTACGTCCGGTTTCCGAGCCGCCATGAACGCGAAGTAGCCGAGCCCAAGTCCGAACGTCAGCACCTTTCCGTGCGCACGACGGATCGGTTCGCGCATGGTGACGATCTCGTTCGGCGTGATGAGCATCCACTCGCGTCCGTTTTCGAGAACGGCGGGATAGCGGAATTCCCGGTCGAAAAAGCCGATCTGCGGAATGACCCGTCCGTCGGAAAATCCGCGGAGATCACCGCAGGCGAAGGCTTCATATGGCTTGTACGTTTCGTATTTCAGCTCCCATGTTCCTTCGGTTCTTTCCGGGACGGTGACGGTGCGGAGATACGGATCTCCTGCGAATTCGTCATAGTCGAGCCGCCGGAGCATCGCGGGAAAATACCGTTCGAACAGTTCGCGTGCGTCGGGATCGTTTTCCGTATCCATCTCGACGGCGGCCGCAAGAACGAACGCAAAGGCTTCCTCATCCGTGAGTCCGCAGTCCGTGCAGAGTTCATCGATGATTTCCTTCTGCACAAAATCCGGCTCACAGTTGAGGAAAATGCTCATTTTTTCGAGGAGAATGTGGTTGTACCGGTCGAATTTTTCGTTGGCAGTCATGGTTTACCGTGCGTCAAACGCGAACAGGTGCACCTTGTCCGCCGTGTCGTTGTTCCAGAGAGCGTTTACCGTGATTGACAGCGCAGTGAATTCCCCGGTGACGGGAAGGTTCACGCAGTGGCGGAGATTGCAGTCATCCGCGTATAGCGTGACGGCTTCGCCGTCCGCTTTTACTGCGGTGACGACATAGCTTTTAGCAAGTGTCGCAGGCATTGCCATGGTCGGGGATTCCGGGACGATGTTTGCACGCATGGAGTGACGGCGTTCGCACCAGTCGCCGGGAACGGTCGTACGGTCGAGGTCGGAGTCAAAGACGATGTGGATGTTTTCGAGCTTCTGCGGTTGTGCGAAGGTATAGCCGACCGGCTGACCGAGAGGGAAGAACACACCCTGATCTTCGGGACCGTAGGTGTGGTTCGTCCGGTCGATGCCGCTCCGGAGGTTGTCGAGTCCTTCCGGGATCGCCGCTTCCCTGAGGAACGCGGGGATCTCGCGTTTGTTGTACGGCAGAAAACAGCCGTTTTCCATCAGGCGCGCTTTAAGAAGGGAAAGCTGTTCTTCATAAACGCCGCGCGGACTCAGTTCAAATTCCCGTGCGATGTTCGCCGCCGTACCGACCGCTTCGCCGAGGGTT
The DNA here is from genome assembly GCA_017547755.1 of Clostridia bacterium. Classification (GTDB taxonomy): domain Bacteria; phylum Bacillota; class Clostridia; order Oscillospirales; family CAG-272; genus UMGS1696. Next base: position 74,052 of record JAFYOX010000107.1, read on the forward strand.
GCGCAGGTCGCCATGACGCGCGCACTGCTCATTGCCGCGTGGGTGAGGGAGATATTTCTGCCCGCGAAGAACAGATTACCGATATTTCTGGAGTACAGACAGCGGTACGGGATACCGTACGGTGCGGGGGTTTTTCCCCAGACGTTCGGATTGCCGTAGTGATAGAATCCGTCGGGATGGTGATCGTCGAGCGGCCAGCCGCCGAACGCTGCGATGTCGTCGAAATGACCGCCGGAGAGCACGTCGCCCTGCGTCATGATGTAGTCGCCGACCATGCGGCGGGATTCCCGTTTGCCGGGAAGGAACGCGAGGAAGTCAAGCTGCCAGAAATCCGCGTCTTCCACTTCGCCGCTGTTTTTGATATAGTCGAACATCCCGTAGGCGAGGGAAACGAGTTCGTCGCGCAGTTCTTCGGTGTCACCGATGGAGTCGCGGTTTCCGCCGAGTTCGAGATACCAGAAATTTTCCGAAGAAGACTTCATATTCGGCTTGCGGAGCGCGATTTCTTCGGGAGTCAGGCGTTTTGCCCACGACGGCAGGATGAATTCGGATTTCCGGTCGCTTTTCCGGCACTGGATGAGACAGCTCATGCCCATCGTCTGACGGTCAGCTTCCGTCTGCGAGGTTTTTTCGCCGAATTCTTCGCAGGATTCGCGTCCGACGCGGTATTCGGCGCCGGTCAGCGGCGCAAGGATGCTGTCGCCGGAGCAGTCCGCGAAATATTTTGCTTCGACCCTGTGCCACTTCTGCGTGGTGGTCTGCCAGCCGGTGATGCTTTTGATGATGCCGTCTTCGGTCACGGCGTCACAGCAGGAGCAGTTGAGCAGATAGGTGATGTTTTCTTCTTCACGGATCTTGCCGTAGAGAAGACCGTCCCAGATGCCGTAGATCTTGTCGGGATTGCGGTAGATGGATTCGAGCTGGATCTCCTCGATGATGCCGGTCTCTCGGTTGTTTTCGCCGTCGGAGCCGCAGACCCACATCCGGATCTCGGACGACGCGTTGCCGCCGAACATGGGACGGTCCTGCATGATGACGACTCTGGAACCGCCGCGTGCCGCCGCGATGGCCGCGCACATTCCGGCGAGACCGCCGCCGACCACGCAGAGATCACAGGTATGGAGAATGGTTTCGAGCATAATGGGTACCTCATTTCCTGAGATATTTTTTTCATTATACCATACAAACAGAAGCGATTCAAGAAAAGCCCGCATTTTATCGAAATCCACGTTTGACAATCCACGGTGCGGGGTATATAATAAGGACATCAATTATCTGCCGGAGAATTATCATGAAGTATAAAGCAGCCATTTTTGACCTGGACGGCACCCTTCTCGACACGCTCGACGACCTTGCGGATGCCGTGAATCATACCATGGACGCCTACGGTTTTCCGCGCCGTACGCGGGACGAAGTCCGCGCGTTTGTCGGCAACGGCGTCGAACGCCTGATCGAGCTTGCGATGCCGCAGGATGATGCGTGCAGTCATCCGCAGTTTGCTTCGGTCGTTGCGGATTACCGTGCATATTATGCCGCCAATTCCGAACATAAAACCGCGCCTTATGCCGGCGTGACCGCTCTGATCCGCAGACTGCTTGCGGAAGGGATCGCCGTTTCCGTGGTTTCCAACAAGCCGCACGGCGCGACGGTAACTCTGTGCGCGAAGTATTTCCCGGAAATTTCCGTTGTCTGCGGGGAACGGGAAGCTGAAGGCATCCGCCGCAAGCCGTATCCGGATACCGTATTCAAGGCGGTGGCGGAGCTCGGATTCGACGTGAAGGACTGCGTCTACATCGGAGACTCCGAAGTGGACATCAAAACCTCGGAAAACGCCGGAATGGACTGCATTTCCGTTCTCTGGGGCTTCCGTGACGAAGCGGAACTGCGGGAAGCCGGAGGTACGGTATTTGTTCGTACCGCAGACGAACTGTACGGCGCGATTGTAAAATAATGGACAAGGGACACCGGGAGACGGTGTCTCTTTTTTGCTTTTTTGTCGAAATCTTGTTTACAAAGACGACGGAAAATGCTATAATAAAACCGAAACAGCGTACATCGTTTTTTCCTATTTTTTACCCAAAGGATTACATAATGGTTTTCTCGAATCTGTTTTTTCTGTACATCTTTATGCCGGCGTTGTTTCTGGCGTATTTTATTATAAAAAACAACACTTACCGCCGCATCGTGCTTCTGGCGTTCTCCCTTCTGTTCTATGCGTGGGGTGAGCCGATCGCGATCTTCCTGATGATCGGGCTGGTGCTCGGGGACTATCTGTTCGGGCGCCTGATCGATCACGTGTATTCCGCCGGCGCCAAAAAGCTATGGCTCGTGCTGGCGATCATATTCAATCTGAGTATCCTCGGCGTATATAAATATCTCGGATTCTTTACCGAGACGTTCAACACGATTTTCCGTGCGCAGGTTCCCGTACTGACGCTGACCATGCCGATCGGGATCAGCTTCTTCACCTTCCAGACGATGTCCTATGTCATCGACGTTTACCGTGAGGATGCAAAGGTGCAGAAGTCGTTCTTCAGTCTCCTGCTGTACGTTTCGTTCTTCCCGCAGCTGATTGCCGGTCCGATCGTACGCTACAAGGACATCGAGGAACAGCTCCCCGACCGCCATGTGGATCTTGCGGATTTCAACGAAGGTCTGTTCCGCTTCTCGGTCGGTCTTGCCAAAAAGGTGCTGATCGCCGACTGCTGCGATACCGTGGTCACGTCGCTTTACGGACTGACGGACGTTACCTTTGCCGCACGCTGGGCGGGTGCGCTGTTCTTTACACTGCAGCTCTACTTTGACTTCTCCGGGTATTCGGATATGGCGATCGGGCTCGGCAAGATGTTCGGCTTCCGATTCCTTGAAAACTTCAACTATCCGCTGATCTCCCGCAGTGCCACCGAATTCTGGCGCAGATGGCATATGTCCCTCGGTACCTTCTTCCGGGATTACGTGTATATTCCGCTCGGCGGCAACCGTCACGACCAGCAGAGAAACATCCTTGTGGTATGGTTCCTGACGGGGATGTGGCACGGTGCGTCGTGGAACTTCATCCTGTGGGGTCTGTATTATGCCGTGCTTCTGATGTGGGAAAAGTCCTCCCTTCTCAAAACCTTCGAAAAAATGCCGAAAGCGGTATCGTTTGTCGTATCACACGCATACACGCTGTTTATTACCGTGTTCGGCTTCGCAATTTTCTATTTCGACAAAAATCTCCTGAAGAATCTCGGCTACCTGTTCGGCTTCGGCTGTACGGGTGTGACCGACCTCTTCACCAATTCCGTAATTTTCGACAACATTCTTCTCCTTGCGGCTGCGCTGTTCTTCGCGGTACCCGTCATTCCGACGCTGTGGAACCGTCTGAAGGAACGCGGCATGCTCCCCTACACGGCGGAACGGATTCTCAAGACGCTGGTGCTGATCGCGTTCATCACGCTCGCATCGGTTCGTCTGGTCGGCAATTCCTACAGTGCCTTCCTGTACTTCCGTTTCTGATCCTCTGCAACGAAAGGGCTTTGTATTATGAAACATAAAGTTGTAGACATCGTATGTCTTTCTCTGGCTGCTGCCATGTTCGGCAGCGTTGCGCTTCTCAATCTTGTTCAGCCGAACCGTCCGACGGAATCGGCGATGGAACAGCGCAAACTTGCGGAGATGCCGGCGTTTTCGCTGAAATCTCTTGCGGACGGTTCGTTCTTCTCCGGAACCTCCGTCTTTGTGTCCGACACCTTCCTGTACCGCGACCAGCTGGTCGGACTTTCCAAGAAAATGGATACGCTCCGCGGCATCGATTACTCCGTCGGCGGCGAAGAGGACAGTTTTGTTCTTCTTGATAACGCGACCGGTGCGTCTGCCGGAGACGATGAAGCGGCAAACGCGGCTGCGGATCAGATCGCGGCGGCGTTCGACAGCCTTCTGAACCAGACGCAGACGGAATCCCCTGCGGAAGAAACTCCGGCGGTTCCGGAACTCACTGCGGAAGAAGAAATTGCTGATGAAGTGATCACGGAAGAAGCGGTGGTTCCTGCAGGCGAAATCACCGAAGAACCCGAACCGGAACCGACACCCGAGCCGGAAATTCCGGCGGAAGCGGTCGTCGATATCCCCGATGAAAATCCTGCGGAGAAAACTCCTGAGGCTCCCGCACCGGAAGTTCCCGCAGAACCCGCGGAACCCGCAGAACCGGAAGTTCCTGCAGAACCCGAAGCTCCCGCGGAACCGGTGGTTACCGCGATCCATCTGACGAAAAACAATCTCAAGCTGACCGTCGGCAGCGGTGCCGTGGTCAATGCGACGGTGGATTCCAACGGACATTCCGGAGCGAAGGTACGCTGGTCCATTTCCGATAAAAATGTTGCGACCATTGCAATGAATCCGAACGGCGGCATCGACGTCAAGGCAGTTGCGGAAGGCACCTGCACGCTGACCTGTTCCGCCGGAGAAGGGGATGCGAAGATCCAGCAGAAATGCGAGATCACGGTCAGCGCGGTCATTGCCCAGACGCCCGCAGAAGATGCCGGTCTGACGGCGGACTTCCTGCCGGACGGTCTGTTCATCTACGGTGACGGCGTTTACACGCAGGCATATTATTCCGCGACCAACTCGCAGAACTACGCCCAGACAGCGGCATATTACAAGACCCTGTTCGGCGCGGATACCCGCGTGAGCATGGTCATTGCACCGGTTTCCGCGATGGTGATCGACAATCCGACGGTCACGTCGAAGATCCCGGATCAGAAGGACATTCTCGACAAGATGGCGGCGTTCGTGGATCCCTCGGTCAATTTCGTTGACGCATACACGGAAATGTACGAACACCGCGACGAATACCTCTTCTTCAAGAGCGACCACCACTGGACGGCGCGCGGCGCGTACTACGCGTACTCCGCGTTTGCGAAGTCCATCGGTCTCGAACCGACGCCTCTGGACGGCTTTGACTACAATGTCATGAACGACAGCTATCACGGCAGTATGTACAACTACACGTATGACGCCCGTGTAAAGAATTTTGTGGACACCATCGAAGCATTCTTCCCGCGCAAGGCGCATACGATGACGATATCCGCGATCGGCGGTGCGACGTACAATTACAACACCTCCATCGTCAGCACGAACAAGACGTACGTGACCTTCATCGCCGGAGACAACCCGTACACGGTCATCAACGTTCCGGAAAATCCGCAGGACTTCAACGTACTGGTTCTGAAGGACTCCTTCGGCAACGCGTTTGTCCCGTTCCTGTGCGAACATTACGGCAACATCATCGTTGTGGACACCCGCCATTCCGGCATGAACGTCTATGAACAGCTGAAGGATTACGGTCTGTCCGACATTATTTTCGTGAACAACATTCAGGCGGCGAACTCGGCTTCGTGGTACAGTATGTACATGAAGGCGGTCGGCGTGAACATCGGCGGATGAATTTCCGGGGATTTTCGCGAGGAAACCCCACGTTATAAAAGGAGAACGCTATGAAACTTGGTATTATCAACGGCTGGAGCGAAGACAGCTTCGCTTATGTGGCGCAGAAGGGACTGCACGCAGTCGAATTCTGCTGCAACCACAACTACGACAGCATGGAAGTTGCCGGACATGTGGACGAGATCCGGGAACGGATGGCAAAGTACGATGTTGTGGTCGGTTCCATCGGCCGCTGGGGTCAGCGCAGAATCGATGAAAACGGAAACATCATCGAATCCGCATTCCAGCACGACAAGAACCTGATCGACGCAGCGTCCGCGCTCGGCTGTCCGGTCTTCAACACCGGCTGCAACGCGGTGGAAGGCAAGACCTTCGAAGAAAACTGCAGGATCGCGATCGATTATTTCGGCAAGCTGCTCGACTACGCGAAGGGCAAGAACGTCAGGATCGCGGTTTACAACTGCTCCTGGGAAAACTTTGTTGTGGAAGATCCTGCATGGGAAATCGTTCTCGGCGCACTGCCGGATCTCTGGCTGAAGTATGACACGTCGCACTGCCTCGGCCGCGGCGGCGATTACATCAAGGAAATGTACAAGTGGGGCGAACGCATCGCGCACTTCCACCTCAAGGGTTCGATGTACATCGACGGCCGTCACTACGACGACCCGCCGGCAGGCCTCGACCAGGTCAACTGGGGCGCCGTCATGAACCTTCTCTACACGAAGGGGTACAACGGCATGATCTCCATCGAGCCGCACTCCGGCCGCTGGATGGGCGTACGCGGTCAGTGGGGCGTCGACTTCACGATCAAGTTCATCACTCCCTACATCATGCCCGAAGACTACGAATGGAACGGCAACCCGTACATGCCGTAAGGAAAAATGGAGATTATTGGGGAAACCTTTTTTTCGAAAAAGGTTTCCCCAAACCCTTTCCAAAAAACTTCAGACAAAAAAGAATGATAAAGTTTGTGCAGATTTTTCGTAAAAGGAGATATAATTATGTTTGTTGTGGACTCGCATTGTGACAGCATCGCGATGGTTGGAAATCAGCCGCTCGTGAATCCGTACAATTACAGTAAGAAATATCAGCAGCTGCAGATGGTGGCGATGTTTTGCGCGCATCCGAAGGATACAAAGCAGGATTCGTGGGACCGTGCGCAGCATTACATCAATGTTTTCAATCAGGCGATGATCGATGAAGCGGACGTTGTTCTTCCCGTACGGACGTACGCGGACATCGAAGCGGCATTTGCTGCCGGAAAGCACGCCGCGCTTCTGACCGTGGAAGGCGGTCTCGGCTTCAATACCGTGGAAAATTTCCGTGCGGTATGGGAAGCCGGCGTCCGTGTGTTCGGCGTGACCTGGCTGAGCAACGATATGGCAAAGAGCAACCGTGACAACGGTGCGGAAGATACGGGACTTTCCGATCTCGGACGTGAAATCGTCGCGGAAGGCAACCGTCTCGGCATGATTTTTGACGTATCCCACATTTCCGACAAGAGCTTCTGGGATCTCGCGGAAATCGCGGAAAAGCCGATCATTGCGACGCATTCGAATTTCCGTACGCTCTGCGGACACACGCGCAACCTGACCGACGACATGGCACGTCAGATCGTGAAGGGCGACGGCATGATCGGTCTGAACCTCTGCACGGGATTCGTTCATGACGATCCGGAACAGCAGACGATCGAAAATTTCTTCCGTCATCTGGATTACTGCCTCGAAAACTTCGGCGAAGATCACATCGGCTTCGGCGGCGACATCGACGGTGTTGGCGGAGAATATCCGAAGCCGGTCAACGAAGGCTCGTCCATCCACGATCAGCTCATCGAATTCATGGAAAAGCATTATTCCGCGTCCGTGATCGAAAAGGTCGCGGGTGTGAATTACCTGAACTTCCTGAAGAAGTATCTGTGAGCGGGAGGATGTCTTGAATATTGCCGGACATCTGAAAACCGTCACCCGTCACCGGATGCTGGTGCTGAAGCACTGCGTTCTCTGCGGGATCCCGTTCCGGGGACTGGTGCATGACCTGTCGAAATACTCGCCGGCGGAATTTCTCGCCGGAGCGAAGTATTACGAACAGGGCGGACGCAGTCCGAATGAGCATGAACGTGAAGTGAAGGGATATTCCTCCGCGTGGATGCACCATAAGGGACGCAATCCGCACCATTACGAATACTGGTACGACGTCAGTCCGAAATCCCGGACGTACGAACCGGTGCCGATGCCGCTCGAATATCTGAAAGAGAGCTTCTGCGATCGGGTTGCCGCGAGCAAGATCTACAAAGGGGATGCGTACACGGATTCCGTCGCGTACGACTATTTCAAAAGCCGTCCGTCGGAAAAGCTGATGCACCCGTGCACGGCGTGCATTCTCGAATCGTGGCTGAAAATGCTTGCCGAGGAAGGCGAAGAGAAGACCTTCGCCCATATCCGGAAGATCGACGAAATCAAATACTGCTCGGACTGTAAAAAACGCACAGACTGATGTCCGTGCGGAAAGACTCGCGGGAGAATCTTTGAAAGAGGTTCTCCCCGATATTTTTTTGAGATTTTTTCGGAAAATACAAAAATCATCTTAACCGTTTTCTCCTTCCGGCGACTATATATACGAAGGTACCTGAAAACGGAAACGGAGAAACCAATGGATCGTGTAAAACTGGAACAGCGGATCACCGAGAATATGAAATCGGTGTTCGGCTTTGCCCTGACAAGGCTTGGAAATGTAAAGGAAGCGGAGGAACTCGCCAGCGATATTCTGTATGCGCTTCTCCGGTCGGCGGAAAATCTGAAAGACGAAGAGCGTTTTTACGGATTCCTGTGGAAAATCGCGGAGAATGTCTGCGCGGATTATCTGCGGAAAAAATCCAGAAGCGCATCCCGCACCGGAGAACTCGACGGGACGATCGCCGGAGAAGGGGATACAGTTTTGGAAGAGATCGTCCGGAAGGAAGAACTCAATCTTCTGCGCAGGGAACTGTCCCTGCTGTCAAAGCAGTACCGCGACGCGACGGTTTTATACTATATCGAAGGTCTCTCATGTTCCGAAACGGCGGAAAAATTACAGATCAGCACGGAAATGGTGAAATATTATCTGTTCCGTGCGCGAAAAATTATCAGAGAGGGTATGAATATGGAAAGAGCATACGGCGAAAAAAGTTACAGTCCGTGCGGATTCGAGATCGATTACTGGGGGCTTGTCCGGTTTGATCCGCATGAATATGAGGATTTCAAAAATCGGAAGATCAAGGGCAACATTCTGCTTGCGGCGTACTACAGTTCGGTGACGATCCAGGAAATCTCCGTGGAACTCGGTGTGGCGCTGCCTTATCTGGAAGACGAGATCCGCCTTCTGGAGAAAAGTCAGTATCTCGTCTGCAGAAACGGAAAATATCTGACGAATATTCCGATCTTTACCATGGAATGCACGGAGAACATCGACGAAAAGCTGAAAGAAGCAACGGCGGCTGCCGCAGAAAAATTTATCGCCGCGGCGGATACCTTTGAAACCCGCTTCGGAGACCGGTTTGCGGATGAAAATCTTGCACGCTGGCAGAAACTTCTGCTGAGCCTGCATTTTTCCCTGATGGAAACCGAGGGCGAGCTGAAGAACACCTACGGGGAATCCACCGAAAACGGACTCGGCGTTGTCTGGGGCAGAAGTTTTGAAACGCCCAGAGAGGGCGGACCGGAAGGAATTCTGGGCTTCTATAACGGCTGTGAATCCTCGGATGACCGCGGAAGCGTGATCGCGATCAATTTTGAACAGACGCTGAATGCACAGATGTTCGAATACAGTATGACCGATCCCGTGGTCTGCACGGCGGTGGACTGCTTTGAATATCTGCCGGAAAACTGGAAAAATGATCTCGGCGGTCTCGGATATGCGAAAGACGGGAAGGCGAATTTCGCCGTCTGGACGAAGGCGGAATATGAGGAACTGCGGACGATTCTCAGGGAGTGCATTTCCGTGGTATCCGAACTGAACCTCCGAACCTCCGGCATTGCAGCGAATATCACGGCGGATCTTGCACCCGCACATCTCCGCAAAACGGCGGAATACGTTGGAGCGTCGGTCTATCGCTTCCGTTCACTGGAACATTTTGTGAATGCCCTGTATGCCGCGCACTGGGTAAAAGACGTTGACGATACGGACAAGCCCGCCGTCTGTGTTGTGAAAAACTGAAGAAAAATCCGCCGGAAGGTATTGCTTCCGGCGGTAAGTTTTTTATGCGTGATTTTATACGTGATCCGCGCTTTCCATATAGAGCGGGAGCGGGAACCATGCGCGCATGGCGGGAGAGAGCTTGCGGGTGTAGGGAGAATGGATGCCGAAGAGGAACTGCATTGCTTCCATGTGGGAAAGTTCGAAGTCGCATTCGCCGTCGTAATCTTCCACGGATGCGGTATTGTTTTCTACGGTAAGTTTGATCTTGCAGTCGCCGGCGTAGCCGTGGATGAACAGGGTGAGCGTGCCGTCTGCGAGGGTATCGAGCGTGGTCTTGAACTTCAGGAATGCGTTCGTCACGTTCTTGTAGTTCAGAATGTTGAACATATCGCAGGACCCGATGTCCCAGTGTTCGCAAAGCTGCATTGCCGCTTCGTAGGTTTCATAGTCCCATGCCGCCACATTCAGTCCGACATTGCCGTACTTCTGGACGTAATTGCGGATGACGTCGTTGAAGTATGCGCGGTCGGTCAGGGTCAGTTCGTTCAGATCGCCGCAGAAATAACCGATGAATTCGCCGTCCTTCAGGATCGCACGGACGGGCTTGCGCCAGGAACGGGCGATGTCGAGGAACTTTTCGCGGGGACGGTTGACGCGGAGCGGACGGGTGTTGTGGAGTTCGTACATCTTGTCGATCAGTTCGGTGTCGCAGTCGTTCACATCGCGGATCTCCAGTTCGGTGAAGGGAACATCGCGGAAGATGTGGCGCATATTGGTGGTGTCGATCGAAACATTGTACTGCATACCGGTATGGTCATAGCCGAAATAGCCGTAACGCTGACGTCTGCCGCCGAGAACGGAGAAGTCCACGCCGTCGCGGATCATGTCGGAGAGTGCCATGTTCATGCAGTCGATCATGTAGCCCTTGGAACGGGAGTACGGATGAACCGCTACGTTGCCGATGCCGCGGGACTTGAGTTCCACGCCGTTTACGTTCAGAATAGCGTCAAACGCGCCGATGGCTGCCTTGAGCTTGCCGTTTTCCGTGACAACGTAATTGTTGTAGCAGGGATCGCAGTCCTTGTTGTAGAGCTTCGGCAGAAGCTTCTTGAAGTCGGAACTGGTGCCGTTGAAACCGAAGACGTAGTTCATGAAGTCCATGAGGTCGTCGTACATTTCCGGATAGCCGCGGCCTTTGTAGATGATGGGATCGTTCATATTGTATATCCTTTCGTAGGAATAAAATTATTTGATCTTTTTGATGACCGGTTCGCACGGCATGGCGAGGATCCCCTTCATGTCGAACGCGGCTTTTGCACGGTCGCGTGCTTCCGCATCAGTGAACAGACCGAAGACGGACGGACCGCTGCCGCTCATCAGGGAGATTTCCGCACCGAGTGCGAGCATATCCCGGCGGATCTGAGATGCTTCGGCGTGTTCGGGAAGGATCACGCGTTCGAAGGAATTGTAGAGATTCCGCGGCATTTCACCGTTCTGAATGGATGTCAGAACATCCTGCATGGACGGTACCGGTTCCGTAACCGGGGTTTCGTCCAGTTTTGCGTACGCCTGCGGCGTCGATACGCCGTGACCGGCGTTGCAGATGAGGATATGATAGGGAAGTACCGGCGTTTTCACGGGAGTCAGGATTTCGCCGATGCCGGACGCCGTGCAGGTACCGCCGATCAGGCAGAACGGGATGTCCGCACCGAGCTTTGCGGCGATCGCGCACAGTTCGTCCATCGGTGCATTCACGTCAAAGAGGGAATTCATGATGGCGAGAACCGCCGCGCCGTCCGTGGAACCTCCGGCAAGACCGGCTGCTACGGGGATGCGCTTGTCGATGCTGACGGAAACTTCGCTGTCGATGCCGTACTTGTCGAGGAACGCCATCGCACATTTTGCCGCAATGTTGCGGTCGTCGGACGGAACCAGACGGTCAGTGCAGGTGATCTTCACACCGCGCACCGTGGTATCCGTATCACGCAGAACAGTCACATAGTCGAACAGCGTCACCTGCTGCATCACGCTTTCCACATCGTGATAGCCGTCCGGACGCTTCGCACCGACGTTCAGATAAAGATTGATTTTGGCATAGGATTTGATGGTTTTTGTTAAAATCATGGATGATACCTGTTGTTAATGAATCAGTTTGATGAGAAAATTCTGTTTCGTATCCACCGCGCCGATCGGGCAGAGTTCCTGACAGCAGTAGCATTTGATGCAGTCTTCGCGGAGGATCACGGCGATCTTTTTGCCTTTTTCTCCGCGTCGTCCGATGCGGATGGTCTTTTTCGGGCAGGAATCCGCACAGCGTCCGCAGCCGACGCACTTCTTTTCGTTGATGACCGGACGTGCGCTGAAGACATCGACAAGTTTTCCGCCGAGGAAGTTCGGCAGATTTTTCAGCAGATATCCCGCGCCGGTATCCGGCGGCGTAAAATCAAAAACTTCGTAATCCGTGTCGCCGAGGACTTCGGTTTCCTGCCAGTTCCGCGGCATGATGCCGCGGCCGGACGCGATATCGAGATGCCGTACAAACGCCGTACTGTCTGTCTTTGCGCCGCGCATGATCCGTTCGCCGATGACATCGAGAGAGAAGGGAGATCTGGAAACCAGGATCATGCCGGTCTTTTTCGGGATTCCGTGGGAAGGGCCGTTTCCTTCCATGGAGATGACCGCATCGCAGACAGCGATGAAATCCTTGGTTTGGGTCACATATTCCGCGAGATCGACGAGCATTTCGGAGAAATTTCCGACTTCCGGGAAGTTGGAGTGCATCTGGAATTTTTCAACGCCCGGGATCACGCCGAAGAGATTCTTCACGGCGCAGCTCATTCCGGTCAGGGAATGGGTCTTGAGCCGGCAGAGGTCGAGCACCACGTCCGCCTGCAGGAATGCGTTGATCACGTTCAGCGTTTTCAGCTTTACGCCGGACGTATGGACTTCGGCGAAGCCGAAATCTTCATTCAGAGAGAAGAGCCCGTCTTTTGCCGCCGTTTTCATACCGCAGGTACTGTAAACGACCGAGACATATTTTTCATTGAAAGGACCGCCGGGGCTGTCCGCCAGCGTTACAGAAGATGCGCCGAGTTCCAGCGCGAGCCGAGCCGCCGCTTTTGCGAACGCAGGATGGGTGGTTGCCGCCGCATCGGGATTTTTCGCCATTACGAGATTCGGCTTGAGCAGAACTTTTTTTCCGTCAAACGTCGTGCGGCCGATTCCGAGCGCGTCAAAGGATTCTTTTAAAATCAGGTAGAGTCTTTCTTCGTTGTAATCCTCGCACCGGCGCACGAACACCGGCGAAGAATTGCTGTAATCCGCCATAAAAAACCTTTTCGTCAATAAAATTCTGACTTGAATTATACCATATTTTTGTCGTAGAATCAATATAAAAAATACGGATGATGGCTATTTATAGGTTGTTACAAACTTAATGGAGGTGTGATTTTTGGAAAAATCACGGAGAATGTTATAAAATAACATTCTCCGTGATAATTTTCCAGAACAATATGAATTTATGAGAAGAAAAATATCAATTGAATATGGCACCAATGATTTGGAGGATACTTCCAATGGAGATTAGAACTATTCCAATAATAACATTAACTTTTTCTTTTTTTGCCTCATTTCCCTGATCCTTTAGTGATGCCCAAGTTCCTGCTTTTTGAATATCGTTTGTAATAATACTCCATAAACTAAAGGTTGTACCGATAAAAACAATAATTATACCGAGTATAGTCCACAACATTAATCGGTATCTCCTATCATCTTCTGCAAAATTGTTTTATCCCATAAAAGAATACCGGTCGCTTGTGCTAAGGTTTTTGCTCCTTTTGTAAAGGTGGAGTTGGTCATTACAACTCCAACGTGGCAATTGTAAAAGGTTTTTCCTGCATTAACTTCTTGAACAGGTGTATTACCTAGTGGCGAAGAGTAGTTTTTACATTGAATGGCATATTTTATGCCATCTTTTGTAGCAAGGATATCAACTCCTTGATCGCCAGAGCCTTTGGTAACACTAACTTCTATAAATCCATTCTTCCAGAGGAGATCCGCGCAGAAATATTCAAAAGTATGCCCGTCCATTCCATCAATTACAGAAAACATATCAGTATAATCTTCATCATAATCATTATACCAAGCATTTTCATTGGCATCATAATTCTTACTATAATTATTTTTATCAATATGGTTTTGATGTACGGAGAGAGCGGTTTGTTGTTTCTTGTTTTTTTTGAAAATTGATACAACCCAACAGATGAGTGCTATAGTTGCAAATATAATAGTGGGTGGGAGACATTCGGATGGTGGTGAACTATTAGTGATATAAGCTATAAGACCAATTAATGCCATTGTCAAGCAAATAATAGCAATAATGTGACTTTTTCTGATGTGCTGATTTGAGGTTGCGTTTTTCAAAATAAGTGTTACTCCATTTCAGGCATTCAAAATTCAACTGCAAAAAGGGATTCGGGGAGGTACTTCTTAACAGTACCTCCCCGAGAAAGAATATTACATTTTTATTAGCCAAGGCGTGCTTCGAGAGCAGCGAGTTCTTCGTACATTTCTGCAGGAACGCGTTCGCCGATCTGAGCGTAGAATGCCTTGATGTTTTCAACGTCTTCCTTCCAGCTTTCAACGTCAACGGAGAGGAGGTCACGGATGGTGTCGATGGTGATGTCGAGACCTTCGATGTTGATGTCTTCTGCCTTCGGAACGTAACCGATTGCGGTGAGGTCAGCGTCAACAGTGCCTTCGCAGCGAGCGAGGATCCAGAGAAGAACTCTCATGTTGTCGCCGAAGCCGGGCCAAATGAAGTTGCCTTCAGCGTCGGTACGGAACCAGTTAACGTGGAAGATCTTGGGAGCGTTGGGGATGTTCTTGCCCATGTTGAGCCAGTGAGCGAAGTAGTCACCCATGTCGTAGCCGGTGAACGGACGCATTGCCATCGGGTCACGACGAACTACGCCGACTGCACCTGCAGCTGCTGCGGTGGTTTCGGAAGCCATGATGGAGCCAACGAAGGTACCATGCTGCCAGGAAGTGGACTGGTATACCAGCGGAGCGGTCTTAGCACGGCGGCCGCCGAATACGATCGCGGAGATCGGAACGCCTGCCGGATTGTTGAATTCCTTGGAGAGGCACGGGCAGTTGATAGCCTTTGCAGTGAATCTGGAGTTCGGGTGAGCACCTGCGGTCTGAACCTTGTTTGCCTTGTCGTAGGTTCTGTAATCCCAGTCTTCGTTTCTCCAGTTCTTTGCGTTTGCCGGAGGATTGTTGTCGAGACCTTCCCACCAAACGGTGTTTTCGTCGAGGTTGTGGCATACGTTGGTGAAGATGGTATCCTTGAGGCAGGTGTAGAGAGCGTTCGGGTTGGACTTTTCGTTGGTACCGGGAGCAACGCCGAAGAAGCCGTTTTCGGGGTTTACTGCCCAGAGACGACCGTCAGCACCGACGCGGAGCCATGCGATGTCGTCACCTACGCACCATACCTTGTAGCCTTCCTTCTTGAGGACTTCCGGCGGAATGAGCATAGCGAGGTTGGTCTTACCGCAAGCGGACGGGAATGCAGCGGAGATGTACTTAACTTCGCCGTTCGGGTATTCTACACCGAGGATGAGCATGTGTTCAGCCATCCAGCCTTCCTTACGGCCGAGGTAGGAAGCGATACGGAGAGCGAAGCACTTCTTGCCGAGAAGAACGTTTCCGCCGTAACCGGAGTTAACGGACCAGATGGTGTTGTCTTCCGGGAAGTGGCAGATGTAACGGTTTTCTTCGTCGAGGTCTGCCTTTGCATGGAGACCCTTGATGTAGTCGTCGCTGTCGCCGAGAGCTTCGAGGACGTTGGTGCCTACGCGGGTCATGATGAGCATGTTGAGAACAACGTAGATGGAGTCGGTAAGTTCGATACCGTACTTAGCGAAGTCGGAACCAACGATACCCATGGAGTAGGGGATAACGTACATGGTTCTGCCCTTCATGGAGCCCTTGTAGAGCTTGCCGAGCTTTTCATAGCATTCAGCGGGATCCATCCAGTTGTTGATGGTGCCTGCGTCTTCCTTCTTGGAAGTGCAGATGAAGGTTCTGTGTTCAACGCGTGCTACGTCGTTGATAGCGGTGTGGTGAAGATAGCATCCGGGGAGCTTTTCTTCGTTGAGCTTTATCATTTCGCCGGTGGAGCAAGCTTCTGCGCGGAGTGCTTCTGCCTGTTCTTCGGTACCGTCGATCCATACGATCTTATCAGGGCAAGTCAGGGCTGCCATTTCCTCTACCCAAGAGAGGACATGCTTGTTAGTAACCATGTTAGTGATCTCCTTGATAATGATAATTTTTTTAAATGGGACAATATTCGGACATAGAATTCCAAATTCCCGCTATGATACATTATACACTATCGAAACGATTTTTTCAATCACTAAACGGATTTTTTTTTGATTTTTACATTTTCTTCACAAACCCACCGGAATGCTATGTCGAACTCCATGTATCGATATACGCGTATCGAATGGGATCGGATGCGGCAAAAAAAGAACGGAAAATCACGAACAAGTGTTTACAGGAGGAAAAACTTATGATATAATGAAACCGCGGCAGATTTCCGGAGCGGATTCTGTACAACTATACCAAAACGGGGGATGGAATGAACAAACTGGAACCGAAAGAACAGCTTGTGTTCGACTATATCAAAGAAAATATCAGAACCAGAGGTTATTCCCCCTCGATCCGGGATATCTGTTCGGCACTGAACATCAGGAGCACCTCGACGGTCCATACCTGTCTCGAACGTCTGGAACAGAAGGGCTATATCCAGAAGGAAGGCGGCAAGAGCCGTACCGTGCGCATCGAAGGGATCGGAACCCCCGAATCCGCGGAAGTGCCCGACGGGCTGTGCATCCCGATCATCGGAAAAGTGACCGCCGGGGAACCGATCCTTGCTGTGGAAAACTACGAAGGGTATATCCATTATCCGGCAGGACTCCGGGCGCTTCCGGAAAACGATATGTTCGCGCTCCGCGTATCGGGAACGAGCATGATCGAAGCGGGCATCCTCGACGGCGATATTGTGATCGTGGAAAAAACACCGTTTGCGGAAAACGGCGACATCGTGGTCGCACTGATTGACGACGAAGCGACCGTGAAGACCTTCTATAAAGAAAACGGACACTTCCGTCTCCAGCCCGAAAACCGCGCGATGCTCCCGATCATCGTCAACAGCCTGATGATCCTCGGAAAGGTGATCACGAGCATACGGTATTATTAAAAAAAGGAAATCAAATAACCGTGGAAGAAGCTTCTGCAAAAAGTTTTCCGCGGAAAAATACACTTATATATAAGGAGAAAACTCATGGCAAACGAAATCATCAAGGGAATGGGATTCCATCACATCGCAGTGAAGGCAGTGGACTTTGACGCGTCTCTCAAGTTCTACGAAGCACTCGGCATGAAGTTCTACACCCAGTGGGGTGAAGGCGACGGCAGAATCGCAATGCTCGACCTTGGCGACGGCGGCATTCTCGAACTGTTCGCAGGCGGCGCAGAAGGCGCAAACACCAACTACATCCACTTCGCAATGAAGGTTGATGACGTTGACGCGGCATACGCGACCGCACTCGCAGCAGGCGCAAAGCCGAAGTCCGAACCGAAGGTCGTTCCGCTCGCATCCGCTCCCGTAAAGCTCACCCTCAACTGCGGCTTCGTATACGGTCCGTCCGGCGAAGAACTCGAATTCTTCCGCATCGTAGCAGCTGAATAAGGAAACAAAATAATCGGCTCCGGCTTGTTCCGCAAGTCGGAGCCGAGCCCCTTTTCAAAAACTTTCAAACTTTAAAAAGATAAATCAGGAGAAACAGCATCATGATCGCTACCATCGTCTATGTTGACGTGCTTCCGGAATTTGTGGAAGCATTCGAAGAAATCACCCGTTACAATCACGAAAATTCCCGCAAGGAACCCGGCAACGTCCGTTTTGACGTGCTCCATGCGAACAACGATCCGACCAAGTTCATCCTTTACGAAGTATTCGCGGACAAGGAAGCCGCTGCTGCGCACAAGGCAACCGAACACTACAACAAGTGGCGTGAAACCGTAGCTCCCATGATGGCAAATCCCCGTCAGAGCTGCCCGACCACTCCTCTCTGCTTTGACTGATTGCCGCTCACACGCTCTTCCGCGGGAATTCTACCGGACCGATGCACTTGTGCTTTCGGAGGCCCTCATCGGAAAAACGCTGGTTCACCGGGTGAACGGCGTGGAACTGGCGGGGATCATCACCGAAACGGAAGCCTATATGGGTGAGATCGACCGTGCGTCCCATGCGTACGGCGGACGACGTACCGCGCGGACGGAAACGCTGTTTCTGGAAGGCGGTCACGCGTATGTTTACCTGATCTACGGGATCTATTCCTGCATGAATATCACCGCGAATGAAGACGGTGTCCCGCAGGGAACGCTCATCCGCGCGGTCTGTCCGATCGCGGGGCAGGAAGAAATGTACCGGTCGTATCTCGAAAAAGGACGCCGGAGGAAAACACCGCCGAAAGCCTTTGAGGATCTTTCGCCGAAGGAACTGTACGCTCTGACCAACGGTCCCGGCAAACTGTGCGTGGCAATGTCCATCGACCGTTCTCTCGACCGTCGGAATATGGTTCTTGTAAATTCAGGCAATGAAAAAATTGCGGAAAGCGATTTTTTTGTGCGGGATGACGGATATCGGGCAGTTGAGATCGTCCGTGCACCGCGCATCGGCATCGATTACGCCGGAGAAGCCGCGGAATATCCGTGGAGATTCACCGCAAAAGAGAAAAACGGCGTGCCGATGCTTGAAAAAGACGGATGTTCCGTTATTTTCTGAATACAATCTGCAAAAAAGTTCTGACGGTTCACGGATCGTGCAGAACTTTTTTGTACTTATTTCGATATTTTTGACGAAAAAATAGCGATTATTGTGAATTATAGCAAAAACTCTTCAATTGGAATTTATTTTTATATATGAATACATCAAAAGGACTTGCAAAATCCTTCCAGTTAGGGTATAATAAATAGCGGAAAGGATGGATTGTATAAAAATGAATGAACTCGAAAACCTGAACGACCGTGAATCCGCGGAGGAAACCGTCACAGTCCCCGAACGCCCCATCGGAGCGGGACTGCCGGAAACCGACGTACTTCCGGCGTATCTTTTCCATCAGGGAACCAATTTCAAAGCTTACGAATATCTCGGGGCGCACTGTGAAAAGACCGGAAGCGGCTACGTCTATACGTTCCGCGTCTGGGCTCCCAATGCCGCCTTCATTACACTCAACGCCGATTTTACCGACTGGAACAACGGTCTTCCGTTCCGCCGCATCAGCAGAAACGGGATCTGGGAAGCGGTCGTTGAATCTGCCGGATCGCTGGACGGACAGTTCTATAAATTTGCTGTCACCGGACAGAACGGCGTGACCTGGCTCAAAGCGGACCCGTACGCATTTGCGTCCGAAACGCTGATCGATACCGCGTCCATTCTCCGCGACGATCTGACGCATGTCTGGAACGATGCGGACTGGATGAAGAAGCGCAGCGCGACGGTCTGCCCCAAGCAGCGCGGCTTCAAGCCGAAGGTCAATCATTTCTACAGCGCACCGCTGAACATTTATGAAGTTCACCTCGGATCCTGGCGTACCCTTGACGGAAAATGCACTGCGGACGGGGAACATTATCTGAACTACCGCGACATTGCCGACAAACTCGCGCCGTATGTATCCGATATGGGATATACGCACATCGAACTCCTGCCCGTCATGGAGCATCCGTTTGACGGATCGTGGGGGTATCAGATCTGCGGCTACTATGCGCCGACCTCGCGCTACGGTACGCCGGAAGATTTCAAGTATTTTGTCGAAAAAATGCACGAAGCGGGCATCGGCGTCATTCTTGACTGGGTGCCGGCACATTTTCCGAAGGACCGTCACGGTCTGTACGAATTCGACGGACAGCCGCTGTACGAATATCAGGGCATGAACCGCATGGAACATGAAGGATGGGGGACCCGCTGTTTCGACATCGGACGTCCGGAAGTCCAGTCGTTCCTCATTTCCAACGCACTGTTCTGGCTGAGAGAATATCACGCCGACGGTCTCCGCATTGACGCGGCTGCGGCAATGCTCTATCTCGATTTCGACCGGAAGCCGGGCGAATGGAGCCCGAATGCCGACGGAAACAATCACAATCCCGAAGCGGTCGATTTCTTCCGGAAACTCAATACCGCCGTTGCCGCGGAATTCCCCGACGCACTGATGATCGCCGAAGAATCCGCCGACTGGCCGATGCTCACCAAGCCGGTCAGCGAAGGAGGTCTCGGATTCAGCTTCAAGTGGAACATGGGCTTCTCGAACGATCTGTTTGAATATGTCCGGACCGATCCGCTGGCGAGACAGTATATCCATGACAAGCTGACGTTCCCGCTGTCATATGCGTTCCGTGAAAATTATATCCTGCCGGTTTCGCACGACGAAGTCGTTCACGGGAAAAAATCGCTTGTGGACAAGATGTTCGGCGAGTACGACAACAAATTTGCCGGAATGCGCACGTTCCTTCTGTATATGATGACCCTGCCGGGCAAGAAACTGACGTTCATGGGCACCGAATTCGCGCAGTTCCGCGAATGGGACTACGAAAACGAACTGGAATGGTTCATGATCCAGTACCCGCGTCATACCGAAATGCAGCGGTTCGTACGGGAGCTGAACCGGTTCTATCTGGCAACGCCCGAACTCTGGGAGATCGACGATACCTGGGACGGTTTCGAATGGATCGAGCCGGATATGGCGGATCTGAATGTGATCTCCTACCGCAGAAAGGACAAAAAGGGACATGAGATCATCGTGGTCCTGAACTTTGCTCCGGTCGTCCGTGAAAACTTCAAGGTACGCGTTCCGAAAATGGGACGGTACGAAGAGATCATGACGACGGACAAATACGAATTCGGCGGAAAGAACCGTCTGAATGAAGAAGCGGTCCGTACCCGTGCGGTGCTCGGCGCAGACGGAAAACGGGAAAATGAAATCGAAATCACGCTTCCCGCACTCGGCGGCGTGATCTTCCGCAAGCAGACGAATTCGTAAAACTATATTTCAATCTTCGCGCACAAATACACTTTATATATATAAATCACAGACTATGGAGGCAACTATGTTAAAGAAACAGGAATGTGTTGCGATGCTTCTTGCCGGCGGGCAGGGCAGCAGACTTTATACACTGACCGAAAAAACCGCAAAACCGGCGGTACGGTTCGGCGGCAAGTACCGTATTATTGACTTCCCGCTGTCGAACTGCGTCAATTCCGGCATCTACACCGTAGGCGTTCTGACCCAGTATCAGCCCCTTGCCCTGAACGAATACATCGGCAACGGCGAACCGTGGGACCTTGACCGCGTCAACAGCGGCGTCCGCGTTCTTCCTCCGTATCAGGCAAAGTCCGGCGGCGACTGGTACAAGGGTACCGCAAATGCGATCTACCAGAACCTCGAATTCATCAACCGCTACGATCCCGACTATGTACTGATCCTTTCCGGTGACCATATCTATAAGATGGACTACGAAAAGATGCTCGAAGCACATAAGGAAAAGGGTGCGGACTGCACGATCGCCGTTCTGGAAGTTTCTCTTGAAGAAGCAAGCCGTTTCGGTATCATGAATACCGACGAAGACCTGCGCATCACGGAATTCGAAGAAAAGCCGAAGCAGCCGAAGAGCACCAAGGCATCGATGGGTATCTACATTTTCAATAAGGATCTTCTTGAAAAGTACCTGATCGACGACGAAGCGGATCCGAACTCCTCCAAGGACTTCGGTAAGAACATCATTCCGAAGATGCTCGCGGACGGCCGCAAGATGTATGCGTATGCGTTCTCCGGCTACTGGAAGGACGTCGGAACCATCCAGTCCCTCTGGGAAGCGAACATGGACCTCATCGGCGATCAGCCGGAATTCGATCTCCGTGACCGCGACTGGAGAATCTTCTCCAGAAACTACTCCGATCCGCCGCAGTACATCGGCGAATACGCAAAGGTTTCCAACTCCCTCATCACCGAAGGCTGCGAAATCGAAGGGATCGTTGAAAACTCCGTTCTCGCAAGCGGCGTCAAGGTAGCGCGCGGTGCGATCATCAAGGACTCCATCATCATGCGCAATGTTACCATCGGCGAAGGTGCGACCATCAACTACTCCATCGTTGACAGTGAAACCAAAATCGGGGCGGGTTCCATCATCGGTCATACCAGAAGCAGCAACAGCGGCATCGCCGTTGTCGGTTCCGAACTCGAACTGAAGCCCGGCACCAACATTCCGGGCGGTGAAATGGTCGACGCGGAATGGCTCGAAAAGAATAAGTAAACAGGAACTACGACAGAAAGGAAACGAATACAATGTCAGCGACAGGAATCATCTTCTCCAACATTCACGATAATAATATCCCCGAGTTGACCAGAATGCGTACCGTAGCGTCCGTCCCGTTTGCGTGCCGCTACCGCTTTATCGACTTCACGCTCTCGAATATGGTAAACTCCAACATTTACAATATCAGCGTGATCACCCACAACAATTATCAGTCCCTCATGGACCATATCGGTTCCGGTAAGGACTGGGACCTTGCCCGCCGTTCCGGCGGTATCAAGATCCTCCCGCCGTACATCACCGCATTTGCAAACAACGCAAACCTCTATCAGACCAGACTGCAGGCGCTCAAGAGCGTGAATGACTCCATCAGCCGCATCACGGACGATTATGTTGTTCTGTCCGACTGCGACGTGATCTGCAATGTGGACTTCAACGATATCATCGCATATCATCAGAAGAGTGAAGCGGATATGACCATCGCGGTCAAGACCGTCGATCTGACGCCCGAAACCGCAAAGATCAACACCATCTTCACGTCCGACGAAGACGGCCGCGTGACCGACGTTCTCGCATATCCGACCAATTTCAGCGGCACGGCAGACATCAGCCTGAACATCGTAGTCATGAAGACCTCCTACCTCAAGCAGATCGTTCTCGATGCCATCGCACACGACCACAACAGCCTGACCCGCGACGTCATCGCGCGCAACATGGACCGCATGAACTACCGTGTTTACAAGTACGAAGGCTACTTCGCGTGCATTTCTTCCTTCGAAGAATATTACCGCAACAGCATGGATCTGCTTCGCAATTCCGAAGCACGTGCATCCCTGTTCAGCGTAAAGAACCGTCCGGTTTACACCAAGGTAAGAAATTCCTCGCCGTCCTACTACAGCCCCACGTCCACTGTCAAGAATTCCATGATCGCGGACGGCTGCTACATCGAAGGTACGGTTGAAAACTCCATCATCTTCCGCGGTGTCAAGATTGGCCGCAACGCTACTGTCAAGAATTCCATTATCATGCAGGATTCCATCGTCGGAGAGGGCGCATCCCTTGACTGTGTCATCACGGACAAGAACGCTGTCATTACCGACAAGCGCCGTCTCAGCGGCGCGGATATCCAGCCCTACTACATTTCCAAGGGTAAGAAGATCTAAAGTTTTTGCGGGAAACCTTTTTTGAGGAAAAAGGTTTCCCGCACCCTTCCAAAAACCTTTTCGGATTATGAGATAAGAAGTTATATACAGATTGAAGTTTTTGAAAAGGTTTGGGAAAAACTTTCAACAAAGGAGACACACTATGAAAATTTTATATGCTGCTGCGGAAGCTCTGCCGTTTGCGTCGACCGGTGGTCTGGCGGACGTTATGGGCGCTCTGCCGAAGTCGGTTTACAACGTACTGGACAAGAAAGCGGATGTCCGCGTGGTCATGCCGCTGTATCCGGTCGTCCGCGCAAAGTTCTCGGAAAAGCTGGAGCTTGTAACGGAGATCAACGTCCGTCTTGCATGGCGTAACCAGTACTGCGGGATCTGGAAGATCGTAACCGAAGGCGTTACCTATTATTTCATCGACAATCAGTACTATTTCGAACGTGATCGTCTGTACGGCTGCTACGATGACGGCGAACGTTTTGCGTTCTTCTCCAAGTGCGTGCTGGAACTCATGGCTGCGGTCAATTTCTACCCGGACATTCTCCATGCCAACGACTGGCAGAGCGCTCTTGCGGTGATCTACCTCAAGAGAAAGTACTCTCATCTGGAAGAATACCAGAAGATCTCCGCACTCTTCACCATCCACAACATCGACTATCAGGGCGTGTTCGATTTCGGCATCCTCGGCGAAGTGTTCGAGCTTCCCGAATGGGACCGCGGCGTTGTTGAATACAACGGAAATGTCAACCTGCTCAAGGGTGCGATCGTCTGCGCGGATATGGTCAACACCGTCAGCCAGCAGTATTCCCGTGAGATCCTCACCGAATACTACGCAAGCGGTCTGCACCACATCCTCCGTTCCGCAGATGCGGAAGGCAAGCTGATCGGTATCGTCAACGGCATCGACGTCGATTACTACAATCCCGAAAACGACCCGGATATCGCGGAACTCTTCTCGATCGATTCCATGGCGGGCAAGGCAGTCTGCAAGGCGGAACTTCAGGAACTCTGCGGCTTCGAAACCGATCCCGAAACGCCCATCATTGCGATGGTCTCCCGTCTCGCATCCCACAAGGGCTTTGACCTTGTCAAGCACATCATCGAAGAATTCATCGTGAACAACAAGGTACAGTTCGTTCTTCTCGGTACCGGCGAAACCGAACTTGAAAACTTCTTTGCAGGTCTCGCACTCCGTTACCCCGAACAGGTCTGCGTCAAGCTCGAATACAACAAGGCACTTTCCAAGAAGTTCTACGCAGGCGCCGATCTCTTCCTCATGCCGTCGAAGAGCGAACCCTGCGGTCTGTCTCAGATGATCGCATCCCGCTACGGTACCGTGCCGGTTGTACGCGAATGCGGCGGTCTGCATGACACCATCAAGGCGTATGACGTGGAAAAGGGCACCGGCAACGGCTTCACCTTCGCAAATTACAACGCACACGATATGATGTACGTTCTCGAATCTGCGCTTTCACTATATGAAAACCATACGGAATGGGCTGAACTTGTCAAAAATGTCATGAAAGTTGACTTTTCGTGGACAGTTTCGGCTAAAAAGTATATTGATATTTATACCTCTTTGATGTAAAATATAAGACGGATATTTTTCGTCATTGACCGGAGTTCTCCGAGGGGCACTTTCAGGCAAAGTGCCCCTTGAAAATTCCGCGGCGGAACATTTCCGGCGGAGGATATAGCCATACAAATGGTCAGAAAAACGCTTTCCGATCGTTTGTATGTCTATATTTCCAATCAGCCGGAAGCATCCGCGGAAAAATCTCCAAATTTCGAATGTAAGGATCAATGTTATGAACATGAATGAAAAACTGACGGAAGCTATGGTTCGTGAAAGCATCGAACAGAAGCTGATCCGTTATTTCGGTGTAAAGCCGGACGAAGCAAACGAAGAACAGATCTATAAGGCAACGGTCATGAGTGTCAAGGACATTCTTACCGAAAAGCGTTCCGTTTTCCGTGAAAAGGTAAAGAAGCAGCACCCGAAGAAGGTGTACTACCTCTGCATGGAATTCCTGATGGGCCGTCAGCTCCGCAACAACCTCATGAACCTTGACGTTGCGGAAACCTACAAGGCCGTTCTTGCGGAAATGGGCTACGATCTTGAAAAGATCTATGAATTTGAACCCGACCCGGGTCTCGGCAACGGCGGTCTCGGCCGTCTGGCAGCCTGCTTCATGGACTCCCTGACCTCTCTCGATTACGCGGCGACCGGTTTCTCCCTCTGCTATGAATACGGTCTCTTCAAGCAGATGATCATCGACGGCAACCAGATCGAACTTCCCGACGCATGGATGAGCCGCGGCGATACCTGGCTCGTTCCGCGTACCGACAAGGCGTTCACCGTCCGTCTCGGCGGCAGCGTTGAAGAAAAGTGGGAAAACGGCAAGTGCACCGTTCAGTATGAAAACTACGAAGATGTCAGCGCGGTTCCGTACGACATGATGGTTTCCGGCGCTGATTCCCAGGCGGTCAACGTTCTCCGTCTCTGGAAGGCAGTGGACACCAAGCGCTTCAACATGAACCTCTTCTCGCAGGGACAGTATGTTCAGGCAATCCAGGAATCCTCCAGCGCACAGGTCATCTCCAAGGTCCTCTATCCTTCCGACGACCACGATGAAGGTAAGCTCCTCCGTCTGACCCAGCAGTACTTCCTCGTTTCCGCATCCCTGCAGAGCATCATTTCCGACCACCTTGCCGGCTACGGTACTCTTTACAACTTCGCGGATAAGGTTGCGATCCACATCAATGACACCCATCCCGCACTCGTTGTTCCGGAACTGATGCGTATCCTGATGGATACCTATTCCTACTCCTGGGATTCCGCATGGTCTGTGGTTACCAAGGTCGTTTCCTACACCAACCACACCGTTCTTCCGGAAGCACTCGAAAAGTGGAACGTTTACCTCTTCAAGCTCAAGCTGCCGAGAATCTATATGATCGTGGAAGAAATCAACCGCCGTCTCTGCGCAGACCTCTGGAATATGTACCCGGGCGACTGGGACCGTATCTCCCGTATGGCGATCATCGGTTATTCTCAGGTGCGTATGGCAAACCTCAGCGTTGCGGCTTCCCATACCGTCAACGGCGTTTCCGCACTTCACTCTGACATTCTCAAGAGAACCGTATTCCACGATTACTACAAGGCAATGCCGTACAAGTTCACGAACGTGACCAACGGTATCGCAATGCGCCGCTGGCTGTGCTACTCCAACCCGGGTCTTGCATCCCTTCTTGACGAAACCATCGGTACCGGCTACCGTAAGAATACCGAAGAACTTGCAAACTTCCGTCAGTTCGCGGACGACAAGAATATCCACGAACGTCTCCGTCAGATCAAGACCGACCGCAAGCTCGACTTTGCGAAGTATTACTTCAACAAGACCGGTCAGACCATCGACGTCAATTCCGTATTCGACGTACAGGTCAAGCGTATGCACGAATACAAGCGTCAGCTCCTGAACGTTCTCAAGATCATTACCCTTTACAACGAAATCAAGGCAAATCCGAACGGCAATTATACGCCTTCCACGTTCATCTTCGGCGGTAAGGCGGCTCCGGGCTACTACATGGCCAAGGATATCATCAAGCTGATCTGGAGCCTCGGCGAAGAAATTTCCAGAGATCCCAAGGTACGCGACATTCTTCGCGTTGTTTATCTCGAAGACTACAACGTCAGCACCGCAGAAGTTCTCATGCCCGCGTCCGACATCAGCGAACAGATCTCCCTCGCCGGCAAGGAAGCGAGCGGTACCGGCTGCATGAAGTTCATGGTCAACGGTGCGCTCACTCTCGGTACTCTCGACGGTGCGAACGTTGAAATGCGTGACGCGGTCGGCGATGACAACATCTTCATTTTCGGTCTGACCTCGAACGAAGTCGACGATATGTGGAAGCGCGGATACTCTTCTCTCGAATATTACAACAACAGCGAAAAGCTGCAGGGCGTCATGAACCGTCTCCGCGGCAGCTTCGCGGGCAATCACTTCGGCAATATGGCGGATTACTTCCTGTACGGCTACGGCATCGCTGACCCGTATATGTGCCTTGCCGACTACGACTCCTACCTCAACGTTTACAACCGTGTTCTCAGAACGTACGCAGATGAAGAAGCATGGACGAAGAAGTCCCTGCTCAACATTGCGGGCGCAGGCTTCTTCTCCTCCGACCGCAGCATCCGTGAATATGCAGACAACATCTGGCATACCACTCCCATCAAATGAGAACGCCGTTTGAGGAATATAAAACAAATCGGAAGACCACCGGAGATGCGTCCCTGTTCGGCGCATTTCCGGCGGATTCTTATTTACGGTTTACGCTGAAAATCCAGGCGGATCAGCTGTCGGAGCTGTCCGGGACGGACGTTCCGACAGAGGTCACCATCGGTCTGCACGCGGACGAATGGAACCACTACTACGGAAAATCCGTTTTCTTCCCCATGGAGGAATCCGCGGAAACGGAAGACGGTGTGCGTACATTTTTCGCCGATGTACAGTGTGCGGACATTCTCGCGGAATACAGCCTGACCGACGACGGACTGTTCTACTACTATTATTCCGTCAAATCCGGGGAACGCGAGTTCTGTCTCGGCGGCGAAAATCCCGTTTCGCTGGATGTGATTGAGAATCATGTCGGCGAACGCCAGCTTCTTCTGCACGCACCCGACTACAAAACGTCGGAAGCGTTCCGGCGCGGTGTGGTCTATCAGATTTTCGTCGACCGTTTTGCGAAGTCGGAAACGCACAGACTTCCTGTGAAGGACGGTGCGGTGTTTGATCCCGACTGGGAGAACGGAATTCCGCAGTACGGGGAATATCCCGGTGCGGAAGTGGCGAACAATGTCTTTTTCGGCGGAAACCTGTACGGCATTGCAGAAAAAATGGACTATATTGCGTCGCTCGGCGTGACGACGATCTATCTCTCGCCGGTCTTTGACGCATATTCCAATCACAAATACGACACGGGCGACTATCTCACCGTGGACGAAATGTTCGGCGGAAACGAAGCGCTTGAAGAACTCTGCCGTACAGCGGAAAAGTACGATATCCGGATCATCCTCGACGGCGTGTTCAATCACACCGGCGCGGACAGTATGTATTTCAACCGTTTCGGCCGCTACAGATCGGTCGGCGCGTATCAGTCGAAAAAATCTCCGTATGCGGACTGGTATATGTTCCGTGATTGTCCGGAGGAATACGAATGCTGGTGGGGCGTGAAGGTTCTGCCGCGCGTGGACAGCTCCAATCCGGAGTATCAGGATTTTATCACCGGACTCGTCGTTCCGCAGTGGATGCGCACCGGGATTTCCGGCTGGCGCCTTGACGTTGCGGACGAACTGTCGGACGAATTCCTGTACAATTTCCGGAGAGCCGTCCGTGAAAACAATCCCGACGGCGTGATCATCGGAGAAGTCTGGGAAGATGCGTCGGATAAGGTCAGCTACGGCCGCCGCCGATACTATCTCCGCGGAAAACAGCTCGACTCGGTGATGAACTATCCGCTCCGTGACGCCATTCTTTCCTATGTGAAGGAAGGCGACGCCGCGAAACTGCGCCGCTTTACGGAAGGCACGTATCGGCGTTATCCGAAGGGTTCCTCCGATACTCTGCTGAACTTCCTCGGAACGCACGATACCGAGCGGATCCTGACCCTGTTCGGCGGTGAGCCCTGCGGTGACAAGACCAACGAGGAACTTTCCGTTTTGCGCATGACGGCGGAAGAACGCGAAGAAGGCGCGAAGCGTCTGACCTTTGCGTATTCCGTTCTTGCCGGTCTGCCGGGGGTACCCTGTGTGTTCTACGGCGACGAAGCCGGAATGGAAGGCTACCGTGATCCGTTCTGCCGCCGGACGTTCCCGTGGCACGCCATGGACGAACGGATCCTCGCGCATTACCGGAAGATCGGGAACATCCGCAAAGACTGTGCAGTATTCCGGGACGGTCTGTTCCGGATTCTCGCACTGACTCCCGATGTTTTCGCCTACGTCCGATATCCCGAGGACGGCGGCGAAGCTGTTCTGGTTCTCGCAAACCGGACGAAGACGCGGGAATTTTGTTTGCCGGACGGCGCGAAATCCCTCGAAACCGGTCGGAAATGCAGAGGAAAGCGGAGACTTTTGCCCTTTACGGCGGAATATTTTGCGATTCCCGCAGGTGCTGAAATCACCGGGGAATCCCTCGGAATCGAATAAACGGAAAACAGCCCTATGGTTACGATCACAGGGCTGTTTTGGTATGGATTCCGGCGAATTCATTTTCTGCATAAACAATGCAGAATCGTTCCGTCTTCCGGTTTGTATATATTTCCTTTTTCGCAGAGAACAACATCAAAACCTGCCTGGTCTGCAAACTGCTTCAGATCAACGGCTTCAAACGCTTCCCAGTAAATTTCTGCATTGGCATAGGGATAAAACTTCTGTCCATCCAGACAATTCGGATAATGCTCTGTCAGGAAACGATAGTCGTGCGTTGAAAAACTGCATAATCCGCCTTTTCTGAGGACTCTTCTGCATTCCAGCAGATAATCTTTCCTGAATTCGTTTCCATACAGCAAACCAAACGTCTGCGCCCAGATCAGAACAACATCAAAAGAATCTGCGGGGAAATCAAACAGCACTCCATCATATTCATAAAATGGGATCTTGTATCCTTTGTCAGCGGATAACTGTTTGACCTGAGATATTACTTCTTTTGAGATGTCAATTCCCACGACGTCAAATCCCAGATCCGCTAATGCAAATGCTTCTCTTCCAAGGCCGCAGCCGATATCCAGTATTTTTGCATCTGACGGGAAAAAACGGATAACCGCCTGTTCCCATTCCTTTAATGCTGAATTCCAATGCTGCATTTCATCAACATTCTTCTTGTCTTCATACCACTGAAAAACAATGCTTCTCATATCGATCTTTCCTTTGTTATATATGCAAGAACAGTCCCGACGAAATTTCTGTCGGGACTGTGTGTCGTTATTTATAATTTTCTGATGGCAGCCAGCAGTCCGACGACATTGTATGCCGCATTTTCGAGGAGAGCTTCGGTATTTTTCATGGATTCCTCGAGCGTGGAGGGAGCATTGATGATCGAAAATACGGCGTCAAAGCCGTCGGTATACAGTTCTTCGTCGGGTGCAAATGTGCCGCAGAGGCAGACCGTCGGTACATCTCCGGCGTATTTTGCGACGGTGAAGGGAAGTTTTCCGCGGGCCGTCTGACGGTCCGTCTTTCCTTCGCCGGTGATGATGAGATCGGCATCCGCTGCTTCTTGGCGGAATCCGACAAAATCAAGGACGTATTCCGCACCGGGACAAAGCGTCCCGCCGGCAAGGGAGAGACCGTAGCCAAGTCCGCCTGCCGCACCGGCGCCGTTTCGTTCCGAGATTTTTTCTCCGAGAACGGCATCGCAGATGTCTGCATAGGAAGTCATCGCGGATTCGAATTCCTCGACAGTGGCTTCGTCGGCGCCTTTCTGGCGCGAGAACATCCGGGATGCGCCGTTTTCTCCGGTCAGAGGCACCGCAACATCGTACAGAAGGGTCAGCTTTACGCCGTCGAGAAGACGGTGTACCGCAGAAAAATCACATCCTGCGATATTTTTCAGGATCTCCGCACCGCCGGTACCGTCGATTTCACGACCGTCCGTCGCGAAGAATTTTGCACCCATGCGTGCCAGCGCACCGGTGCCGCCGTCGTTGGTGCCGCTTCCGCCGAGACCGACGATGATCTCACGGCATCCGAGCCCGACCGCCTGCACGATCATTTCTCCGACGCCTGCGGTGGTTGCGCTGCGGACGTCCAGTCCGTGTCTGCGGGAATGATGCAGTCCGGCAGCTGCCGCCATATCAAACATGGCGGTTTTCACACCGTTTCGGTCGAGCAGAACGTATTCCGCGTCGATTTGATCTCCGTGGGTATCGCTTACGCGGAACGTGCCAACGGTTCCGGCGTGATGAAAGGCCGCACAGGTGCCTTCTCCGCCGTCACCGAGTGAAAAAATACGGACATCGCAATCCGGAAGACGGCGATTGATACCGCGTTTTACAGCCGATCCGGCGTCATAGGACGAAACCGCGCCCTTGTAGGAATCGAGCGCGGCGATGATTTTAAGTGTTTTCGTTTTCATTGTAGTGACAGGGAGAACGATAGAATTTTTTCAGGTCGATTACGTAGCCGGACTTTTCGCGGAATCCGAGCGAACGTACAAAGGAAAGATCGGACGTCAGGTCGTTCGGATTTTCGGAAATTTCAATGGCGATGGTCGGGATTTCCGCGCGGTAGCAGAAATTCATGACGGTACGCACCATGATGAAGACGGATTCGTCCTCTTTTTTGTCGGGAGCAGCCGCGATGGACTTGATCACGGCACCGTCCGGAGAATATTCGAACTGGCACATACCGATGACGGAGAGAATTTTCGTGCCTTCCTCGTCAAGATCGACGGTGAAGAATGCATACGTGTTGTCATAACAGGGAACGCCGAGGAGATCGGCAAGCTCTTTTTGAACTTCCTTGGAGCGAAGGGGCTGAACTTTGAACATAGTTACCTCATATTGAATCAATCAGACGGATTTCAGATAGGCGACTTCCTCGTCGGTAAGATGTCTCCATTTTCCGGACGGAAGATCACCGAGCGTGAGATTACCGATCGCAACGCGGGTCAGACGGGCGAGTTTGTAACCGTGATGGGCACAGATTTTCCGGATTTCGCGGTTTCTGCCTTCGTGCAGGACAAATTCCACGACGGTAGCGTCCGCATTTCCGGCTTTTTTGTAGCCGAGACGGCGGACTTCGAACGGGCGGAGCATATAGCCGTCCACTTCAAAGGGAACGCCGAGCTCCCGCATCGCGCGGTCATCGAGCCGGGCGGTCAGAATACCGATGTACGTCTTGGAAATGTGATGGGACGGATGCGTGATTTTGTTGGTCAGTTCGCCGTCGTCGGTGCAGAGGAGCAGACCGTCCGAATATTGATCGAGCCGTCCCACCGGATACAGGCGCGTACCAACATCGGCAATCAGGTCGGCGATCGTGCGCCGGCCTTTTTCATCCGAAAGAGTCGTCACATAGCCGGCGGGTTTGTTGAGCAGAATATACGTACAGCCGCCCTGACCGTCGTTTTTCGGACGGATCTTCCGTCCGTTCCACACGACTTCGTCGGTTTCCGGATCGATTTTGTCACCGAGCAGTGCGGGAATCCCGTTGACCGTCACGCGTCCGGCGGAAATTTCCGTTTCGGCGGCGCGACGGGAGAGGACACCGCATTCGCTCAGATATTTCTGAAGTCTGATTTTTTCCATGTCGTATCAAACAATGCCTTTATAAGAATGAAAGTTGAAGATCAATGAAATTTGTCGAGAATTTTCTGTCCGAAGGAACGGTTGTCTTCCGGCGGTACGGCGGAGGTCTGTGCGTACAGAGGGATCTCGCCGAGGATTTCGCCGTTTGCTGTGAAGACGACCCGACCGAGAACATCGCCGACCGAAACCGGCGTCAGCAGAAGATGCGGCGCTTCCGCGGAATGGGTGACTTCGGTGCCGTTTTTCAGACAGACGGACAGGGAATCCGTATTTGTGGCGGTCACCGTTCCGTTTTCCGCAAAGGGGCAGGGAATGTCATAGGTGAACTGTCCTGCCTGTGCCAGATGCTCCGTATGATATCGTGAGAACCCGAGTTCGTGCAGCGACAGATGATCCTTCCAGTCATCGGGCGCGTTCAGAGTGACTGCGATCACGCAGACACCGCCGCGCTCAGCAGCCGAGACCAGACAGCGTCCGCTGTCTTTGGTAAAGCCGGTCTTGACGCCGATGACGTCTTCCGACATTCGCAGGAGCTTGTTGTGATTCAGAAGCACGCGGACGCCTTCGTCACCGCGAAGCGGGATCTGATGGCGGTACGTCGAAACGATTTTGCGGAACTGATCGTTCTGCAGAGCATATGCAGTGAGTTTTGCCAGATCGTGCGCCGTGGTATAGTGTGCTTCATCGCTCAGACCGTGCGGATTGGTGAAATGCGAAGCGTTCAGACCGATCTTTTCCGCAAGACGGTTCATGCGTTCGGCGAACGGCTCGATACCGCCGGCAATCTCGTATGCGATCGCCGCCGCGGCGTCGTTTGCACTTTCGAGCATGAGGGCATACACAAGGTCTTCGAGCGTCAGCTCTTCTCCGGCGGAAAGATAGATGCTGGAGCCTTCCACGCCGCAGGCACTTTCCGCGACCTGCACATTTTTCGAAAGATCCCCTTCTTCCAGAGCAACGAGCGCCGTCATGATTTTCGTGGTGCTCGCCATCGGAAGTTTTTCCTGGGAATTCTTTTCATAAATGATATCTCCGCTTCCGGCTTCGATCAGGATCGCGGCATGAGCGGAGAGTGCGGGCATACTTTCAGCCGCAGCAAAAAGTCTGCACATGGGAAGGCAGATCAGAAATGCTGCGGCGATGGAATACAATTTTTTCATAACATCTCCCGGATAGGTTCATTACACGGGTAGTATGAACCGTCGGACGATGTTTCATGAAGAAAATTTCTGCGAATCCGGGGATTTTCCGGAAGCTCAGATATTGTTTTCTTCGTTTTTCTTGGAGAGAACGCCCTTGATGCGGTCGATGAGTTCGGGAGAGCGTTCCAGGAAGCCGACGACCTGAGAAACAGCATCCGTCGGAGCCGCCGGTGCTGCGGGAGCCGCCGCCGGAGCGTTGATGTTGAGAATGTTGACGTTGCCGTCAGCGTTGACAACAAGGAAAGCAACCGGAGTTACGGTAATGCCGGTACCGCCGCCGCCGCCGAAGTTATTGTATACGGGCTTGCCGTTAGAGACAGGCGCATCTTTTTTGAGATAATCCACGCCGCCGGACGCATAGCCGACGGAGATCTTGGAGATCGGAATGATGCAGGTGCCGCTGGCGGTTTCGATGGGGTCGCCGATGATGGTGTTGGCGTCGAGCATGGAACGGATGGATTCCAGGGAAGTCTTGGTGATGTCACCGAGTTTGTTGTTGTTGTTCTCAGCCATAATATCCTCCGAGATGGGTGTTAGAAGTGTATGTGAAAAAATTTTTTACTTGTTTTTGATTTTCGTTCTGATAAACCACACGAGGGTGTGGAATCCGACGCGGACAATGGAGAAGAGGCGCAGACGGATGCGGATATCCAGTTTGTACACGGTTTTTGACGCCAGAAAATCGGCGCGTACCGCGACGGCATCGGCTTTGACGGGCTTCAGCGCGGTGCCGTTGTCCAGGATCTCGAGGAGATAGGAGGTCAGCTGCGCGATGATGCCGTACTTTTTCGCACAGTCCGCGGCGTCCTTGCCTGCGACGGTGATGTCGAGCGTCCGGATTTCGGTGTGGATGTACGAAGTGAAGCGCGGAAACTCCTCAAGAACAAACCCGATAATATCGAGAATTGCTTCCAGAGTGAATTTTTTGACGGGTTCGCCGTTTTCTTCTGCCGCCGCTTCTTCACGGGCGGTTTTTTCGGCTTCTTTGGCGAGTGCTTTCGCCTGTTTTTTCTGTTCGGCTTTTTCAGCTTTTTTTCTTGCCCGGGCCTGTTCTTTTTTCAATCGTTTCTGATGTTTTTCGTAAGTGAAATCCTTCAGATCCACAGGCTTTTTGGGTTTTGCGGGAGCAAGGGTCAGGACGACCGGTCCGAGGCCCGCGCGGAGTCCGAATGTGTCGGTCATGCGGATATAGATTTTGAGCCGCATCGAGAGGATCACGCCGAGAAGAGCGGCGATGCCGAGCAGGATATAAAGCAGGATGCGCAGAACGATCAAGGGCGTGCCCTCCTTTCGCGGAGATCGGGTAACAGGGTCATTTTTCGGTCGTATCGGCCGGTTCCGGAATATCCGGAGCCGTGATTTCCACGGTTTCGCCGGTATCGCTTTTCAGCAGAACCGACGGCAGTTCCTCCAGAGAGGAAATTCCGAAAACACGCAGAAAATCTTCGGTCGTACGGTAGAGGGTCGGACGTCCCGGGGTCTCCAGACGTCCGCAGGGTTCGATCAGTTTCTTTTCCGTGAGCATATTCACGGCGTAGCCGGAATCCACACCGCGGACGGTGTCCACAAAGGTACGGGTGGTCGGCTGGTTGTACGCGATGATCGCCAGCACCTCAAGGAGGGACTGCGAAAGAT
Organism: Clostridia bacterium; assembly: GCA_017547755.1. Classification (GTDB taxonomy): domain Bacteria; phylum Bacillota; class Clostridia; order Oscillospirales; family CAG-272; genus UMGS1696. The sequence goes on from JAFYOX010000107.1 coordinate 109,324, forward strand.
TTCCGCCGCGCCGGATCCCGAGCGCGGTCTTGATTTCTTCGCCGTACTGTTCTTTGGTGCAGAGCTGGCAGGAATCGGGGAACCGCACAAGCAGGATCCCGCGCGGAAAAGCGGCGTCATTATTGTAAACGGCGGCAAACTTCTCCACGATTTCCCTGCAGCAGTCCCCGGAAATTCCGAGAGCCGCACCGAGTCTATCATAGGTCAGCGGGTGTCCGGCGGCGAAAAGACAGGCTTCGATTACGGCGAATTGTTCCGCGTCCAATGAAAACTGTCCGTCCGTTCCAAGACGGAGCTGATCGGTTATTTGCAGATTCATGAAGGTATTACTCCCATTCCAGCGCGGAAGTACGGATGTCTTCCTCGCTTGCGATGAGTGTGATTTGTATGTGCGACATCACATCGGTGATGCCGTCTTCGGAAAGCGGCGCGTCACAGGGGAACGTCAGGCCGATGATGTGCGATTTCAGGAGTTCAAGAATTCCGATGAATTTCGCAATGAGCGCGGAACGGCTGTCCTGGACGGTGAAATATCCGTCGAGATACAGGATGTCCGGCTGACGCAGACGGTCGATCAGACCGTGAATGACGGTCTGGAGCGGGACCTGCGGTGCATTGACGATGGTTTCAAAGGTTTCTTTCGGGGAGACTTTGGCGGCTTCCTTCGATTCCGAAAGAACGTGCAGCAGGGCGGCACGGAGAAGTTCCACGTGATGCGGCGCAACATAGGTACGGTCGGGCGAAATGTCGTCCGGTTCCTTGACCATGCGGGAGCCGTATTCCGTAAACCGATCCGAAAGTTCCGAAGCGGCCAGCTTTGCTTTCTGATATTCGAGAAGCGCGTTGATGAGCGGTGCGCGCGGGTCTTCGGTGTTTTCCGGTGCACGCGGAAGGAGCATCCTGCTCTTGATGAGCATCAGCTCGCTCGCCATCGAGAGGAATTCGCACGCCAGTTCGATGTTCTGACGGGAAGCCTCGCTGATGTACGCCATGTATTGTTCGCACAGCAGATCGATCGGGATGTCCTCGATCTTCATCCGGTGCCGGGAAACGAGGGTAAGGAGCAGTTCAAGGGGACCCTCGAACTGCTCGAATTTGTAGTTGATGGTTTCCATGAAAGGATATCAGAGAAAAGGAAGAAGTTCGATCAGGAAGCGCATTCCGCCGGAAAGCGCACTGACGAGGAAGGAAAGCGGACGGGACAGCAGACCGAGCCACAGAAGGACCATCAGTCCGAGCTGGATGTAGCGCTCATACTGCATGATCCCGAAATAATACTTCGCGGGAAGGAAGGTCAGGAAGATCCGCGAACCGTCGAGCGGCGGCACGGGGATGAGATTGAACAATCCGAGCGAGAGATTGAGAACATGGAAGTACGAGAACAGAGTCAGCGCGGCATACTGCAGATTGTAGACAAACTGCGAGGATGCCGGATGACGGATGAAGACGGCAAGCAGGATCTCCTGCACAAGCAGTCCGAGAAACGCCATGATGAAATTGGAGATGGGACCTGCCGCCGCAGTCAGGGCAGTATCGCGCCGCGGCTTTTTGAAATACCGTGCGTTGATCGGCACCGGACGTGCCCAGCCGAAATGGAACAGCACCATGCAGAGTGCGCCGACCGGGTCGAGATGCTTCAGCGGATTGAGGGTCAGACGTCCCATATTCCGGGCGGTCGGGTCGCCGAGACGGTATGCCATGTAGCCGTGGGAGACTTCGTGGACCGTCAGGGCGAAGAGAACGCAGGGAATGACAAAAAGCAAATCAATAATTTTGTCTGTGAGAGAACCGAGCAAGATATTTCTCCTGTAATATTCGTTGAAGGGTCGGCTTACAGGTCAAGAGCGAGGAGGTCGTCGTAGGTTTCGCGGCGAACGGCAAGCTTTGCCTGACCGCCGGCGATCTCAACGATCGGCGGACGGGGCAGACGGTTGTAATTCGACGCCATGGAATGGTTGTATGCGCCGGTGACGAGGACGGCGATCAGGTCGCCGCGTTCCGGCTTTGCGAGCCTGATGCCTTCCGCGAGGAGGTCACCGCTTTCGCAGCAGCGTCCTGCTACGGTGCATTCAAAATCGGCGGATTCGTTCATCTTTACCGCGTTCAGGATGGTGTACGCGGACTGATACAGCGCGTAGCGTGGGTTGTCGGGCATACCGCCGTCGACGGAAACGTAATTGCGGAAGCCGGTGACGGTCTTGACGGAACCGCAGGTGTACAGGGTCGAGCCTGCCGCCGCCACGATGGAACGGCCGGGTTCCATGAGAAGCGTGGGCTTTTCGATCTGATATTCCGCGCACATCTTGTCGATTTCCGCACCGAGTGCGCGGACGTTTTCGGTATAGTCGATCTGCGGATCGTTTTCGGTATATCTTACGCCGAAGCCGCCGCCGATATTGAGGATCTCAGCCGTGTAGCCGTATTCGCCGCGGATCTTTGCGATGAACGCAAGCATGATGTCCGCCGCTTCGGTGAAGGGTTCGATGTCGAAGATCTGGGAACCGACATGACAGTGGAAGCCGTCGAGCTTTATGTTCCTGCAGTCGAGCGCGGCCTTCACGAATTCGAACGCCTGTCCGGTGAGGATCGCCATACCGAACTTGGAGTCGACGTTGCCGGTGATGATCTTCTGGTGGGTGTGCGGGTCGATGCCGGGCGTGATGCGGAGAAGAACCGGCTGAACGGCGCCCTTTTCACCGGCGATGCGGTCGAGAGCGTTCAGTTCGTCCATGCCGTCCACAACGATGTGACCGACGCCGAGTTCAAGCGCGTACGCGAGATCCGCGTCCGTCTTGTTGTTGCCGTGGAAGAAAACATTCTTCATCGGGAAACCGGCGGCATGAACGGTGTGCAGTTCTCCGGGAGAAACGCAGTCCGCCATGAGACCTTCTTCTGCGATGATCTTATAGATACCGCGGTAGCAGAGTGCCTTGCCCGCATAAACGGGGCAGGACTTTTCGCCGAAATACGCCGCGAATGCCTTCTTGTAGGTGCGGCACATGGTGCGGACCGCGTCAGTATCGAGAAAATAGGCCGGTGTGCCGAATTCTGCGGCGAGGTCGGCAGCGTCGATCCCGCCGATGGTGAGATGACCGGCTTCGTTTACGTCATAAGAGCTGTGTAAAATCATAAAAACTCCGTTGAGATAGGACAAAAATCAGAGATTGCAGTGCGAATAGATCTGTCTCCAGAGGTCTTCGCGTCCCGCATGGCTTTTCGAAGAGTACATGATCAGCGGGAGGTCGGCGGTCAGTTCGTCACTCGCGATGATTTCGAGGAATTTATTCCGTTCCGCCGTGTTGAGCTTGTCCGTCTTGGTTGCCACAAGAATGTGCGGAAGACCGGCTTCGCGCATATAGTAGAGCATATTGTAGTCGTCTTCCGTCGGGCCGGTGCGGCTGTCGACGAGCTGGCAGATGAGCTTCACGGAATCAAGATTTTTGTTGTTCGTGAAGTAGCCGTCGGTCAGTGCGGACCATTTCTGCTTGTCCTCGAAGGTACGCTTCGCATAGCCGTAGCCGGGGAGGTCGACGAGATACATCTTGCGGTCGATGTCGTAGAAATTGAGGGTGATGGTCTTCCCGGGCTCACCGCTCACGCGTGCCAGGCTTTTTCTGCCGAGCAGGGAGTTGATGAGCGAGCTTTTCCCGACGTTGGAGCGTCCGGAAAAGGCGGTCTGGGGAAGGCGGTCCGCAGGGAACTGCTTGGGCAGACCCGCAGACACTTTCAGGGATACATTATTTAAATTCGGCTTCATTGTTGTTTAGCCTCACTTTATCGGATTTAAACGGTACCGTAGACGCGTTCGTTCTGCGGATTCGGGATCACGTCCGCGGCGGAAACGGTCTCTTCCTTGACAGCCGGAATTTCGCGGATGTCTTCGGAGGATCCTTCGCGTACGAGCGCTTCCTTCAGCACGTCGTCAAGGGTATCGCAGGGAACGAAGGTCACTTCCGCGGCAACGGTCTTGTCCAGCTCGTCCATATCGCGCATATTGTCGCGCGGGATGAGGATGCGGCGGATGCCCATCGTGTAGGCCGCCGTGGACTTTTCTCGCAGACCGCCGATCGCAAGAACGCGGCCGGTCAGGGTGATTTCGCCGGTCATGGCGATGTCACGGCGGACGGGGATGCCGGAAAGGGCACTGACGAGGGAGGTCGTCATGGTAACGCCGGCACTCGGACCATCCTTCGGGACTGCACCTTCGGGTACGTGGATGTGGATGTCCTTGGTCTTGTAGAAGTCGGGCGCAATGCCGAATTCCCTGCAGTGGGCACGTATGTAGGTGACGGCGATGTGCGCGGATTCCTTCATGACGTCGCCGAGAGTACCGGTCAGTTCGATCTTGCCGGAACCGTCTACCACAAGAATTTCCACCTTGAGCAGGTCGCCGCCGACTTCGGTATACGCGAGACCGTTGGTCACGCCGACGAGGTCTTTCGGGGCAACGGCGTCGTCGATGAACTTGCGCTTGCCGAGATATTTTGCGATTTCGGGAGCATCCACGGAAACGCTTTTGAGTTCTTCTTCGATCATGACACGTGCGGCCTTGCGGCAGAGAGCGCCGATTTCGCGTTCGAGATTACGTACGCCGGATTCGCGTGTGTAGCCGGAGATGACTTCTTCCAGTGCCGCATCGGTGATTTTGAGCGTGCGGCGGGAGAGGCCGTGACGCTTGAGCTGCTTCGGAAGGAGGTGATTCTTTGCGATCGCCAGCTTTTCCTTGGGGGTGTAGGTATTCAGCTCGATGACTTCCATACGGTCGATCAGCGGACGCGGAACGGTGTCGAGGGTATTTGCGGTTGCAATGAACATGCAGTCGGAGAGGTCAACGGGGAGTTCCACGAAATGGTCGCGGAAATTCTTGTTCTGCTCGCCGTCGAGAACTTCGAGAAGCGCGGATGCCGGGTCGCCGTGAACGTCCGCACACATCTTGTCGACTTCGTCGAGAAGCATGACAGGGTTCATGGAGCCGCACTGGGTAAGCGCGTTGATGATACGGCCGGGCATGGAGGCAACGTAGGTCTTTCTGTGACCGCGGATGTCGGATTCGTCGCGGATACCGCCGAGCGATACGCGGACGTACTTACGCTTCATTGCACGTGCAATGGAGGAAGCGAGGGAAGTTTTGCCGACACCCGGAGGGCCGACGAAGCAGAGGATCTGATTTTTCAGATCGGGGTTGAGCTGCTTGACCGCAAGGAACTCGATGATACGGTCCTTGATCTTTTCCAGACCGTCGTGATCGGCGTCGAGGATCTTCTTTGCTGCGTCGATGTCGTTGCGGTCCTTGGTGTGCTTGTTCCACGGAATTTCGAGACAGGTGTCGAGATAATTCCGGATGACCGCCGCTTCGGGAGAACCGGTCGGGGTCTTGCCGAGCTTGAGAACTTCCTTTTCAAGCTTTTCCTGGACTTCCTTCGGAAGCTTTGCTGCGGCGATCTTCTTGGTATATTCGTCGGTATCTTCGTCGATGCCGAGTTCGGATTCAATGGCGTGGAGCTGTTCGCGGAGGTAATAGTCACGCTGGTTGTCGTCCATGGCCTTCTTGACCTTGCGGTGGATCTCCAGCTCGGTCTTGAGCAGCTTCATCTCATTTTCCATGATGATGAGCGCCTTTTCCGCGCGGAGCATGGGATCGTACATTTTCAGTACTTCCACCTTGTCCTGATAACGTACGAACACGCCGGACGCGATGAAATCCGCGAGAAGACCGGGATTCTTGATGGAAGCCGCGGCGGTGAGGAATTCGTCGGAAACGGCGGGAAGGAAATGCAGCATCTCGTCGAGGGTATTCATGGTCTCGGAGAGAAGGGCTTCCGTACGGAGATCCGGCACGGAATAATCGGCAGTCATGGTCTTCGACATGATGTCCGCGATGAGATAGTCCTTTTCGCGGCGCAGTTCGGTGACCGTACCGCGGCACATACCTTCCGCAACGACGCGGATGTTGCCGTCGGGCTTCTTGAGGGTCTGCTTGATCTTTGCGACACAGCCGACGTCATAGAGATCGGTTTCCTTGGGATCTTCGACATTCAGTTCCTTCTGGGTCAGGAGGAAGACGTACAGATCGGCGGATTCGGCAGCTTTGCATGCTGCCTTGGAGATGTCACGTTCAAGTTCGAAATTTATGGGAATGGAGGGGAAAGCGACCAGACCGCGAAGCGGGATCACGGGAAGGGTCAGCTTTTCGACCTTTTCGATGTATCTGGGCATAGCGAATCCTTTCGGGGGTAACTCATGCTGAGGTGATAATGATACAGTTCATGTAGAGAAATATATTCAGATTACATTATAACATATCCGGCAGGGAATTTCCACATGAGATTATAAATAATTGTAACTTTTTTTAATAAATCCGATTGACGGAATGCGGACAGAATTGTTATAATCGGAAAAATGAAATTTTCTTCCCGGCTGCCTAACAAAGTGCCGCAGACCGTGACTTATTATACGAAGCCGGCTCACAAAGAAATTCAAAGAATACCGAAAAATTCCGTCACAATGAGGAACCCATGGACAACGAACTTACCGATCTTCTGACCTCCCAGATCGAGTGTCTCTACCGCTTTGCGTACAACCGCCTGCACGATGAAGCCGCGGCGGAAGACCTGACGCAGGACATCGTCGAGTGCGCACTGCGCTCATACCATAAAATCGACGATCCGGACCGCCGGATCCCGTGGCTGTGGGGCATTGCGCGCAACGTGTACCTGCGGACGGTCACGGCAAAGTCCCGCCGCGAAACAGCGGAGGACACCGAAAACGTCATAAAAATCATCGATTCCGCGGGGATCAGCTACGAAACGCCCGAAACTGCGCTCATTCAGAGGGAAGAGTGCGCGAATCTGCGCCGTGCGGTGTCGTATCTTTCGAAGATGTACCGCGACGTGTGCGTGATGCACTGGCTGGAAGAGAAGGATTACAATACCATTGCGGAAGAACTCGGAATTCCGCTGTCCTCGGTGAAATGGCGGCTGAATCAGTCGAAAGTGCGGCTGAAGGAGGAACTTATGAAAATGGATTACATGGAAAACGGCTACCGCAGGGCGGTGAAATTGTACATGAATATGGGCGGATACGTCGAATGGAGCGGCGAACTCGGCAATTACGACGGTGCGGACGAAGCACTGCATCCGCTTCTTGCACAGAACATCTGCATTTCCGCGTACGAATCGCCGAAGACGGTCACGGAGATCGCGTCGGACATCGGCTGTGCGGCGGACTATATCGAAGATTCCCTCGCGGAACTGGTGAAGTGCCAGTGTGTGAAGCAGACGAAGGACAAATACCGGACGATGTTCCCGGTCTGGAGCCGGGAGGTGTACGATGAGGTATTCAAAAACGGCTTTGACCTCTGCCTGACCCATGCCGATAACATTCTGGATACGCTGTATTCGCTTGCGGACGAAATCAGGGCAGTCGGATTCACCGGTGCGGACAAGCCGTTTGAAAAACTGCTTCCGATGCTCCTTGTCGTTCTGTCACGGGAAACGGAGAACGATTTCTTCGATACGGCGAATCTGCCGTTCGAGAGCCACATCGAATCGGAAAAGCGGTGGTATATCCTCGGATTCACCGGACGTACGGAATATGAAAATTATTGTTTCGGCATCAACAGCGCCGGCGGCATGGGCGGCGATCTGGTGGAATATTATATTGCATCCGAATTTACAAAAGAAGCACGGCTGTTCAATCAGGATCTGTACCGCGCTGTCGCCGAATTCTGCCTTACAGGAAAGCATCCGGAAGATTACCTCTGTGCGAAACTTATGGAAAACGGCAGGCTCCGCAAAAACGGCGATACGTACGAAATCAACGTCTCCCGGTCGTCCGTCACGAACGCGGCGAATACGCGAAACTCGTTGAGGTCCTCGCACCCGTCCGCGAACTTGTCGCAGAACTCCAGAACGAACTGTACGAGCGTTCCTGCGCACTCATGAAGAAATACATTCCCGACCACATCGCCTCCCAGCGGACGTTCTTCAACACCTACTGCGCGCACGGCGCATGGGAAAACGCCGTCTTCAACCGCATCGTCGAACGCGGCGTGAAGATCACGCAGGACATGGCGACCTGCTTCATCCTAAAATAAAATCATGCTCCGTTCCTGCACGAAACGTTTTTTCAGGGGTGTGGGGGTACTTTTTCGAGGAAAAAGTACCCCCACATTTTTTCATTCCATTAATATTCAAAAAAATATTGATTTTATCCCGCGAATCAGTTAAAATAGGCAGAGTAAGATGCCTTACTATCGACTTTACATCATCGAGGACGTATATGAAAACGAGAATCCGGCGCATCACCAAATTCATCGCGGCAGTCCTGATTCTGCAGGCGGCTGCCCTTCTTTTTCTGACCCCGGCGGGAATTGACTTTCTCTTTCCTCCCGCGGCGCGTGTGACCGCCGAAAAATTCTCCCCGACCGGCAATACCTACGCCGTGTATTACGATATCCGCGTCGAGGTCTCGCAGGCCGATCTGATCGTCGTCGGGATGGACTACGGCATCGCGGAGAGCTTTGACCTGCTCGGACATTTCAGCCGTTTTGCCAAGCAGTACAACAATTATTCCTCCGTTCTGATGGATCTGTCCATTTCCCAGCTGAATGTGGCGCAGAATCTTTTCCGTCAGGAGGAAGAAGAGCAGTTCCTCAAACGTCTGACCGTTCTGCAGGAACGTACCGGAATGTCCAACGATTACTGCGACTATCTGACGGAGCTGTTTCTGATCAACCGGACGATGACTGCCGTCCGTAAACTGAACATCGATTCCTATGCCGCACCGACGGAAGAGGATTATGTGATGAATTTCGAGGAACTTGCCGCCATGTCCCAGGCGGAACGTGTGATCCATGCGTATCAGTCTTCCGAACGCTCCGCACTCTGCGCGGTAAGCTGTGCCGACCTCATGTACGGCAGCGAATTCCGTACGGAACTGGATGCCATTGCCGCGGAAGAAGGACTGAAGGTCATGTATCTGCAGGTGCAGTATGCCGGAAGCTCCGCGGAAGGCGACGGACATCCTGCATACCGCTTCCCCGATTATCACAGTGAACCCACGTTCTTCTTCGCGGACAACGCGAAGGCGGCGTGGTATTACCGCTACTATACTGCGATCGCGGGAAAGAATCACGATAAACTCACCGATCCGCTCGATACCCGCTTTACCGATCATTATTTCGTTGTTACAAACGGAAGACCCGCCGAAATACTGACCGAAGGCTGATGGCGGGATGAACGAAGAATGAAAAATGAAGGAGATAACCATGGTCCGTCTGGAAGAAAAAGAACTTGAAGAACAGGTGATCGCCACAAATTATCACGTCGCCGTTCCTTTTATAATGAATGATATCGCCGGAGAGGGACTTGATCTTCTCGTTTACTCCTTCTGCGAAGCTATCGCCCGGGAATTCGAAGAAAAATTCGCGGACGATCCTGTGTCGGAGGCGGCACAGACCTTCCTTTATGAAAGAATCACGCCTCTCATGCAGGAGCTGGAATACGAATGCGACGACGCGCTCGGCGTGATCTATTACGAATTCCATGCCGAACCGGGCGACGGGATCGTCTGTGCGGATCTTCCGGACTGTGAACTTGTCGACGATCTCACCGGAGAAGTGTTCGAAAATCTTCCGCTCGACGAATTCGAATTCCTTGAGACCGACCCGTGCGATAAGATGGCGATCCTCCGCCGTGACGGCAAAGTCGTCTGCTACGCCGGACTGAACGACGTCTGTGAAGACGACGGTCTGTACGAGATCACCGTTGAATGCGAAGAAGAATACCGCGGAAACGGCTACGCCAGAGCATGCGTCGCTCTTCTGACGCGGCACATCCTTTCGCACGGCGAAAGCGTGAAGTATATCTGCACGTCCGACAATATCGCATCCATCCGGACGGCGAAAGCGGTCGGCTTCAAGCCGTACAAGACCTGCATGCCGTTCGTCTGCTGCAAGATCACCGATGAGGACGAAGAGGATGCCGAAAACTGACGTCATCGACCACTACGAACGCCTGATCGACGAGGGAAACGATCCTGTCGAAGATCCCGAACCTCTGCGCGCCTATATGGACAAGTGGGACGGAAAAACCTTCCTCGATGCGCTTGACCTGTCGAAGGACAAAACGGTTCTGGAGATCGGCGTGGGAACGGGTCGCCTTGCGGTGCGTACGGCGCCGCTCTGCCGGATTTTTCACGGCATTGATCTGTCTTCCAAAACGATCCTGCGTGCGATGGTAAATCTGATGGATGATCCGGAGGTAAAGTTCAGTCTGTTCGTAGGGGATTTTCTGGAACATGAATTCACCGGAAGCTATGACGTCATCTATTCCTCGCTGACGTTCATGCATATCGAAGACAAACAGCGTGCGATCGATAAAGCCGCACTTCTGAACAGAAACGGACGTTTCGTCCTCTCGATCGACAAAAATCCGTCCGATATCCTTGATTTCGGCACAAGAAAACTCCGGATCTATCCCGATACGCCGGAATATATCCGCGCCTGTATCGACCGTGCGGGACTTGCATTCGCAGGTCAGTATGAAACGGAGTTTGCATACATAATCACCGCAGTAAAAAAGTAATTTTATATAAGAAAAAGGTTTTGAAAGGGGTCCTGGGGACTTTTCCTTAAAAAAGTTTTCCCCGGAGAACAATATTTTATAGTATGGCCTACGATGCTGGGATGCTCCGGTTTGTCATCCATGAGATGAATGAAAAGCTGACAAACGGGAAAGTAGATAAAATTTATCAGCCGTCGCGCGATGAAGCGGTCTTTGTGATCCGGTGCGGCGGGGAAGAACACCGACTTCATATCAATGCCGGCGGCGGTGCGCGGATGAATCTGACATCCATCAAGCCCGAAAATCCCGCGTCGCCTCCGATGTTCTGCATGATGCTCCGCAAGCACTTCCAGGGTGCCAGATTTGCGGGCGTTACGCAGCTCGGTTTTGAACGTGCGGCAAGAATCACCTTTGACACGCACGACGACCTCGGTTTTGCGACGCAGAAGCACGTCATCTGCGAACTGATGGGACGCTTCTCGAACATTATCGTCACCAACGCCGACGACAAAATCATCGGCGTGCTCAAGTCCATCGACTTCACGACGAGCGAAAAACGGCAGGTTCTCTCCGGAATGACCTACGAGCTTCCGCCGAAGCAGGACAAATACGATCCGCTGTCGGAAGAAGTCGACGAACGCTTCTTCAAGAAGCTCGCCGCAGCTGCCGAACCGGAAAAATCCGCGGAAAAATTCCTCATGGCGAACTTCGCCGGTCTGTCTCCGCTGATCGCGCGGGAAATCGTTTTCCGTGCCGCCGGACGTGTGGACGCGACCATGCACGATGCCGCGCGTGACCTCTGGCGGATGTTCGATTCCACGGTCACCGCAATCAAAAACTGCGAAGGAACGCCCTGCCTGATCCGCGACGAACACGGCATTCCCGCCGAATACGCGTTCATGGATATCCGTCAATATGGGCGCACCATGACGACCGAGATGACGGAAACCTACGGTCAGCTGATCGACGAATATTTCGGCGAACGCAGCCGCAACGAACGTCTGCACCGCCGTGCCGCCGATATTTTCAAACTGCTCTCCAACGCGGAAACGCGTATCACAAAGAAGATCGCCATTCAGAAGGACGAGCTTGCCGCCTGTGAAGACGGCGAAAAATTCCGCCTCTGGGGTGACCTCATCACGGCGAATATCTACCGCCTCAAGCGGGGGCTTACCGAATGTGAAGTGCAGAACTACATGAGCGAGGATTATGAGACCATCACGATCCCGCTGGACAAGCGTCTGAGTCCGTCGGCGAACGCGCAGGTGTATTATAAGAAATATAACAAATCGAAGGCGGCGAAGGTGCATCTTGCCGCGCAGATCGAAGCGGCGGAGGAAGAACTGGTTTATGTTTACTCCGTTCTCGACGCGCTGTCCCGTGCGGACGGCGAAAAGGAACTTGCGGAGATCCGTGCGGAACTGTATCACAGCGGCTACGCTTCCAAGATGAAGAACTATACGGAAAAGAAGCAGACGGCTCCGAGCATTGCAAAATATGAAACCAGCGAGGGCTACACCGTCCTCTGCGGACGCAACAATATTGCGAACGATTATCTCACGACCAAGCTCGCCGACCGTTCGGACTGGTGGTTCCACGTGAAGAATCAGCCGGGCTCGCACGTTGTCCTGATCGAAAAGGACGGCGAGGACGAACCGACCGAAACCGCATTCACGGAAGCGGCGGAGATCGCGGCGTACAACTCCAAGGCACGCGGCGGCGTCATGATCCCCGTGGACTATATGAAGGTTTCGAAGGTCAAAAAGCCGGCGGGCGCAAAGCCGGGGCTGGTAGTCTATCAGACCAACTGGACGGCGTATGTCACGCCGGACGAAGAGCGCATCCAGAAGATGAAGCGGAAAAACTAACCTGCACAGGAGGTTTCGGATATGACAAAGTTCAATTACAAGCATCCCGTGACCATCGCGGGACACCGCGGTGACCCGAAGGCGGTTCCGGAAAACACGCTCGCGTCGTTTAAATCGTCCATCGAAAAGGGCGCGGACATGGTGGAACTGGACGTTCACATGACCAAAGACGGCGAAATCATCGTTATGCACGATGCAACCGTCGACCGCACGACGAACGGTACCGGGCGCATCAGCGAAATGACCCTTGCGGAGCTCAAAGCGCTGTCTGCCGGAGAATACGAAGGCGCATCGCTGGAAGTTCCGACGTTCCGCGAATTCTGCGAACTGGTGAAGCCGTACGACGTGCTCATCAACGTGGAATTCAAGGACTATTTCGACACGCACGGCGAAGAATTCTCGCATGAAAGCATGGTGAAGACCGTGGATATCATCGAAGAATTCGACCTGTCCGACCGCGTGGTCATGAACAGCTTTGACGCGCACGTACTGAAGAAGCTGGCGGAAATGAACAGCGGCAAGTACCGTACGCACGGCTTCTACCCGTACAGCATCATGCGCAACGTGGAATCCGACCCGACGGAATACCTGTACTGCGCGTGCATGTTCGACTACAGTCCGGAAAATGCACAGTTTCTGAAGGATCACGGCATCGAAGTATGGCTCGGTGCGGGTGTTGTCACGAAGGAACAATTTGAAACCGGGATCGGTCTCGGCGCGGTTCTGTTCACCACGAATTACACGGCAGATGCTCTGAAGATCTGCGAAGAACTCGGCGTCAGATAAAAGAAAACTGCCGGGGAAAACTTAAAAAAGTTCTTCCCCGGGAATAAATAACTCCAAAACAAGTCTCAAGGAGACGGGAAGGGAATAGCTCCGGATGCAGCAGAAAATTTTCCAGGAGCGAGCTTAGAAACATGAACAAGAAAGTATTTGCCTTTGACCTTGACGGAACGCTCACCGAACACCGTACGTGGATCACGGACGAAAATCTTGCGGTTCTGCAGGAACTGAAGGACCGCGGTTTCCGCGTTGTTCTCGCGGGTGCGGGACAGGCAACGAGAATTTTCCGTCAGCTCCGTGAATTCCCGGTGGACATCATCGGAAATTACGGGATGCAGTATTCGGTCTACCGCAGCGGTGCCCTGGAAGTGGTGCGCGACATCGTACTGCCGTGCGATCAGGAATCCGTGGCACAGCGTGCCGCCGTTCTCCGTGAAAAATACGGCTTTACGGAATACACCGGCGATCCCGTGGAATTCCATCCGTCGGGATGCGTGACCATTCCGCTGCTCGGAACAAAGGCAGAAATTTCCGACAAGCTGGCATTTGACCCCGACCGTGCCAAGAGACGCGCGATCTACGACGAAGTGGTCGCCATGTTCCCGGAATACACGGTCTTTGTCGGCGGTTCCTCGTCGTTCGACATGGCTCCGGCGCCGTACAACAAGTACTACGCGCTTGACCTCCTCTGCCGCGAAGAAGGATACGCCCACGAAGAAATCGTCTATGTCGGCGACGACTACGGCACCGGCGGCAATGACGAATCCGTCTACAAGTCCGACATCGACTTCCTCACCATCGACCGCTACACCGATCTTCCGGAGATCATACATAATTATCTGAATAAATAAGAAATCGGGGAAGGAACTTTTTGGAAAAAGTTCCTTCCCCGAACCCCGTCTTCAAAAACTTTTGAACGGAATGGAGAGATTTTTGTCTGTGCGGATTTTATGTGAAGGATTCTTTGATTTTTACTAAGATTTCGACATCGGCGGGGCAGAATTCGTACTGCGGTATCTCGGCGACGGTGATGAATTGGATATCGTTGTGTTCGAGCTTCTGCGGGATTCCGTCGGTGATGACGGCGTTGAACAGAGTCAGATGGACGGTGATGTCCGGATATTCGTGGGTGACTTCCATGAAAATATCCAGCGGCTTGACGGTGACGGCGAGTTCTTCCGCACATTCGCGGATGAGCGCATCTTCGCGGGTCTCGCCGGGTTCGACTTTGCCGCCGACAAATTCCCAGAGAAGACCGCGTTTTTTGTTTGCCGGACGCTGACAGATCATGAAGCGGTCATTCTGCCATATCAGCGCGGCTACGACTTCGGTCATAGGATACCTCGTATGTGTTGGATTTTCGTATATGATAGCACATTTTTGGGATTATCGCAAGTTTTTTGCGGAGAAAGGACGGTCAGCAAATGAAAAAATTCCTGCGCGGATGTCTGCTCGGTCTGCTTGTGATCTGCGGGATTTATTCGTATTTCTGCTGGAATCCGCTGATTTTGTGTACCGCGGAACATCCGGAATATTTTACGGAAGAATTTCGTGCGGATGTGAAAGAGCAGGAACGGGGAAGTTTTCCGTTCGGTCCGCAGCTGATCGTGGTACACACGGCGGATGAAGACGGGATTCTGTACACATGCCATTATTTTCTGCTCGGGACAAAAGAAATGTTTTACGGCGGAGACGGTCTCTGGGATATGCAGAAACCGCTCGGCGGAATATAAAAAACAAAGGGAAGACACCGAAACGGTATCTTCCCGATTTTTTATTCGTTGATAATGTCGCTGACATCCACGTATTCATGCCATACGTCGGTCACGCCGTCCTTCGTCACGCGGAGGTAGGTGCCGCCGTTGAGCGTGGGAGTCCAGTAGCAGCCGGCGCCGGTCTTGAGGCTGTAGACGAACTTTACGCCCTTGTAGTTGATGACATAGTTGTTCACGTGGTCGTGACCGCAGAGGATGTGCTTGGTCGAGCCGAGTTCGAGCATCACGTCAAATGCGCCTTCGTCCGCCGGATAGCTGCAGATGCCTTCGTACTTCACGCCGAAGGAGTCCTTGTAGCCGTCGTTCCAGCAGTCTCCGGTGAGGCTGTCCGCAACGGTGAGCTTGGTGGAGTCAATGCCGTCCTTGAATGCTGCCGCCCATGCGTCGCGGTATGCGTAGATCGGAATGTGCATGATCATCGTGGAGTCCTTGCAGCCGCGTGCTTCGAGTTCCGCGATCTGTGCGCGGTACCAGTCGAGCTGTTCGGGAATGAGCTTTGCCCATTCGTTTTCCACGGTGCCGTCTTCCTTGGTGTAGGGCATCCGGTCGTGGGAGTCCATCATGATAACACCTTCGACCGCCTTGCCGTCTTCTTCCACAGCGATGACATAGTTGCCGTTGCCGAGCGCGGGATCGCCCTTTTCGTAGACGCAGTATTCGTGCGCGAGGAACATATCTGCTACTGCATCCACGGATTCGGGACCGTTCTGGTTGTCGTGGTTGCCCCAGACGGGAGCCCACGGAATCCGGAAGCTGTCAAGGAAGTCTGCGAGCTTGGTGTAGGCGTGCGTGCAGCCTGCCCACGCAAGGTCACCGCTGACCGTGATCAGATCGGGACGTTCGCGTTCGATCAGGGTGCGGATCGTGGTGGTGAGGATCTTGAAATTCTTATGATTTTCGTCCCATTCTTCGTTGCCGAGCTGTGTGTCGGTCAGATTGAGAATGAGAAAATCGCGGTCGGGAGATTTCTTGAGAGTAAACATAAGGGATGCCTCCGTGTAAAAATATTGGTTCATTTATAACATATCCGCAGGGGAAAGTCAAGGGTTATTTCGCAATTTCGGAGGGGATTTATTTGGTTATGAATATAGATGATTCGTTGAATTGTTCTGAAAATATGCAAAGATAACACTTGAAAATTTCACAGTTTGCGTCTATAATAGGTATATCAAAAATTCCGACACAGGAGAAAAAACATGGATAACATCAAGGAAAAGATTGAAGAAATCGTAGAAAAGCTCAAGAACAGCGAAGACCTCGCGGATCTGTTCAAGAAGGACCCGATCAAGGCGATCGAAAAGATCCTCGGCGTTGACCTTCCGGACGACATCATCGAAAAGGTCGTTGACGGCGTCAAGGCAAAGATGGCAGCAGACGACGCAAAGGAACTCTTCGGCGCGCTCAAGAAGCTGTTTTAATTGAACAAAATTTTCGGGGAGAACCGTTTCACAGGAAGGGTTCTCCCCGGATTTTTATTTTACAATCTTAACAAGCACTCTCCAGACCTGTTCCGCCATACGATAGAATCCCAGATCGTTCGGGTGGCAGTTGTCGATGGTGCAGGAGTCACGGCCGACGGTGCCGAAGAAGGATTCGCCGTCGATGAAGTAAACGTTCGTGTCGCCGGCTGCACGGGCGTTGACGTAAGTCTGATAAATCACGTCGCGGCGTTTTGCGTTTCCGACGGGATCGCCGTCAAAGTCGGGCTTCGACATCATGATGACCGGCAGATCCGGACGGAGTTCACGGATGCGGCGGAAAAAAGGTTCGTGCGTCGCGGCGAGATGTTCCGCGTTCGGCGCGTTGTGGTCGTAATCGTAGACGAAGACCGAGAAATCGCGCTTGGCGATAATATCCGCCATCGGAAGTTCGCCTTTCGCCATGCCGGAGAAGCCGTAGTTCACGTAGTCGCAGTCGAGCCAGCGGGATACCATCGCGGTATATGCGTTGCCCGGACGGGAGGCACAGCCGCCTTCGGTGATGGACGAGCCGTAGTAGCAGATGCGTTCTTTCGAGGAATACGGCGTCGGGGCAAGAAGTTCCGCGTCGTCCGGCAGACCGATCGTCACACCCGCGAGGCGTTCGTTGCGCGGCAGATTCAGCGTGACGTCGCGCAGTTCCTTAGGTTCACCGCTGAAACGGAGAGGAACCGTCTTTTCCACGGTCTTGTCGGATTCGTTGTAGTTCCACGGTGCAACATAGCCGCGGTATTTCGCATGGATCCCGGAACCGGTGTATACGTCCAGACCGGAAGAGCCGGGAAGCGGCATGCAGATATCCACGCCGAGGGTATGCAGTTCCAGACGGATGTTCACGGAATCGGCGTCGGTACGGAAGCGGATACGTCCGCCGCACGCACTTTTGCTCCGTCCGCGGATCGCGTCGCTTACGAGCGCGGATTCTTCATCCGGCAGACGCCAGAAGATCCGCTGTTCGGGATCGATCACTTCCACGCCGTAAATTTCGATCGGCGCGTCGGTACAGCTGAAATATTTCATGTGGGTTCTCCTTTGCGGAAAAATAATTTGCTTTAACCGTTCAAAAAGTTTTTGGAAAGGGGGAGCTCCGACCTGTAAACAAGTCGGGAAGAACCTTTTTTAAGTTCTTCCCGAGAAACATCATTCCTTATTCAATTACAAAATGAACCGGCAGACCATCCACATACTTGGGGGAAACTTCGCCCTGGATCAGCGGACGGATGTATGCGAGGCACTTTTCGTTGACGTTGTTGCCTGCTTCGTTGATGTAGTCGCGCGGAACGCTGCGGACTGCATTGGCGATCTTTGCAATGGGTTCTACCTTGCAGGTGATCGCGTATTCGCCTTCACTGCGGACCATGGAAACCATCGAGCCGGTCAGACCGGAAACTGCCGCTTCGATACCGCTGCGGCCGGTGTAAACGGATTCGTCGAGGTCGGTCTGGGATGCGAGGTGAGCCGCACATCTCTGGGGCAGGTTCAGTTCAACGGAGCGGACCTTGCAGCCGAACTTTTCCTTGACAGCCATTTCGAGTGCCTTGCCGGTACCGGAGAGGTACTTGTGACCGAATGCGTCAGCCACGCCGGTCTGGGTACCTTCGCCGACATAACGGCCGTCCGCAAAACGAACGCCTTCGGAAACGGCAATGACCACATTCGGGTGACGGGTGAACGCTTCTTCCACGTCCGTGAAGAACTTGTCCATGTCGAACGCAACTTCCGGAAGATATACATAGTCCGGACCGTACTTCGGAAGACCTGCAGCCGCGGTGAGCCAGCCGGCGTCACGGCCCATGATTTCCACGATGGTGACAGCCTTGGTGGTGTAGACCGCGCAGTCGCGGACGATTTCCTGCATGGTTGCCGCGATGAACTTTGCCGCGGAGCCGTAGCCGGGGGTATGGTCGGTGCCCATCAGGTCGTTGTCGATGGTCTTTGGAATGCCGATCGCGTGCATTTCGTAGTCGGAGGTCTTGAGGTATTCGCTCAGCTTTGCAACGGTGTCCATGGAGTCGTTGCCGCCGATGTAGAAGAAGTAACGGATGTCGTACTTCTTGAAAATACCGATGAGATTTTCAAAGAATTCCGGATTTTCCGCAGGCTTCGGGAGCTTGTTGCGGCAGGAACCGAGCGCAGCCGCCGGAGTATTGATCAGAAGCTGCTTCTTTTCTTCGTCGATATCGCCGTTTTCCGCAGCGAAAAGTTCACCGAGATTGCAGAGGTTTTCCTTCAGGAATCCTTCGATCCCGTTTCTCATACCGTAAAGAGCGGTCACAGCACCGCTTTTTTTCTTTTCCTGAAAATATCCGTCAATAACACCCGCGAGGGTCGCGTTGATCGCAGCAGTCGGGCCGCCGGACTGTCCGACAACCGCCGCACCACGTAAAATTTCCATTTTCATATCTCCTGTTTTGATTATATTCCTGAATTTAATAATAGCACATTCGCCGGAAGATGTCAATATAAGCGGAAAAAATGCCGCCGAAATCCGTTTTTCTCCGTAGCGGCTGTCCGGGATCTCTTTTCCGGAAAACTTTTGCACGGCGACCGCTTTCGACCGTTTTTTTGAAGGCGATGCGGTATAATGGTGCCGTAAACGAACAGAAAACATCAAAAAGGAAAGTGTGATATGCTGGAATACGAAAAGTCGCTGAAATGCATTACGTCCGGGAGAAGCCTGACGATTTATCTGGAAGGGGATATCGATCATCACAACGCGCGGACGGTGCGGAGCAAGATCGATACGAAACTCTACATCCAGCGTCCGGACGAGCTGGTACTCGATCTGTCGCGGGTGAATTTCATGGACAGTTCGGGTCTCGGACTGATCCTCGGACGCTATACCCGGTCGGTGGAACTGGGAATCCTCTTCAAGGTGGCAAATCCCAGCCCGCAGATCCGTCGGATCCTCGACCTGGCAGGGACGGAACGGCTGATCAAAATCGAAAATATACCGCGTACCGAAAAACGTGCACAGGGAGGTGAACCGGCATGAAAGCAGAGGTGATCAACGAAGTACGTCTGACGTTTCCGTCCGTTTCCGCCAACGAGGCATTTGCGCGCTCGGCGGCGGCTTCCTTCTGTGCGCAGCTCAACCCTACCTTTGACGAAGTTTCCGATATCAAATGCGCGGTCTCCGAAGCGGTGACGAATGCCGTGGTGCACGGGTACCGCGATGCGCTCGGCGAAATCCAGCTTCTGATGAAGCTCACCGACGACCGTGTGTTCCGCGCGGAGATCCGTGACAAGGGATGCGGGATTGCCGATGTGGAGGAAGCCATGCGTCCCCTGTTCACGACCGATCCGGAAAACGAACGGAGCGGCATGGGATTTACGATCATCGAAAATTTCATGGATTCCCTGCGCGTTGTTTCTTCGACGGGAAAAGGGACCCGCGTCATCATGACGAAAAAACTGTCGATGCTCCCGCGTGTCAGAGGCTGACGGATACATACCGGAGAGAACTCTCCGGAAAATCCATGGGGAGGCAGTTTATGACGAACACTTACGATGAAAATCTGGTTTATCTGAAACGATACGCGGCGGGAGACGCATCCGCAGAGGACGAGCTGGTGCGGCGGAACAGCGGACTGGTCAACGGCATCGCCCACCGTTTCCGCGGACGCGGTGTGGAATTCGAAGATCTTGTGCAGATCGGGACGATCGGGATGATCAAAGCCATCCGGAGTTTCGACCTCTCGCGCGGCAACGCGTTTTCCACCTACGCGGTGCCGCTCATCATCGGGGAGATCCGGCGGTTTCTCCGTGACGACGGCATGGTCAAGGTCAGCCGCATCCAGAAACGGACCGGCGCCGCGCTCATGCACGCACGAGAACAGTATATTGCCGAACACGGAATCGAACCGCGGCTCGGGGAACTGGCGGAACAGGTCGGCGTGACGCCGGAGGAAGCCGCCGCCGCACTCGATTCCGCATCTCCGGTACGGTCACTGTCCGAAGCGATCGGCGACGACGATTTCGCTCTTGAGGACGTACTTCCGTCACCGGACGATGAACTCGGGCGGATGCTTGAGAAGATCGCTCTCCGGGAAATGATCGCGGCTCTGCCGCCGCTGTGGAAAAAGATCATTCTTCTGCGGTATTTCCGCGATTATTCCCAGCAGCAGACCGCCGATGCCCTCGGACTCACACAGGTCAAGATCTCACGGGAAGAGAAGAAGATTTTTTCGAAACTGCGGGAAAATTTAGCATAACAAAAAGTGCGGACTTGAAAAATCCGCACTTTCTTTATTTGATGATACCGGAAAATTACTTCTTCAGAGAATTCTGGGGAAGGCCGAGCATGGTTTCCAGCGAGTTGGTGGATGCCTTGACGTTGGATGCCGCTTCGTTTTCGTCCCTGCCGTTTGCGAGGATGTAGAACTTGATCTTCGGTTCGGTACCGGACGGACGTGCAACGACGACGTTGCCGTTTTCCGTCTTGAAGTACATGACGTTGGACTTCGGCAGGTTGGTGCCGGTCACTTCGCCGGTGATGGTGTTCTTGGAGGTTTCCGCCTGATAGTCACGGATGTTGACAACACGGCTGCCTGCGATCTCAGTGGGTTCGTTCGCACGGAGAGTATCCATGAGAGCTGCTATCTTTTCCTTGCCGTCGAGACCTTCCATGTAGATTTCCGCGGAATTTTCAAGATAGAAGCCGTACTTTTCGTACAGGGAGTTGAGCGCGTCGATGAGGGTCATACCCTTGAGGGAGTAGAACGCCGCCATTTCGCAGATGAGCATGGATGCGGCAACGCCGTCCTTGTCACGTGCATAGGAGCCCTTCATGTAGCCGTAGCTTTCTTCGTAGCCGAGGAGGTAGGTGCCTTCGCCCTTTGCTTCGTGTTCGCCGATGACTTCCGCGATGAACTTGAAGCCGGTGAGAACGTTGTAGAGTTCCACGCCGTGTGCCGCGCAGATCGCGGTAGCCATTTCGCTCGTTACGATCGTCTTGATCGCGTAAGCGTCTGCGGGCATCTTGCCCTGTTCTTCGAGTGCGGTGAAGATGTAGTCGAGAAGGAGAGAACCCATCTGGTTGCCGGTGATGCAGCGGAATTCGCCGGACTTGTCGCGCGCCATAACGCCGACGCGGTCACAGTCGGGGTCGGTCGCAACGATCAGGTCGGCGGAATCGTACTGAGCCGCAACCTTGATGCCTTCCGCGAAGGCCGCCGGATATTCCGGATTCGGCTTTGCAAGACCCGGGAAGTTTCCGTCGGGAGTCATCTGGCAGTCGACGGGATGGAGATTCTTTACGCCGATACGGCGGAGAACTTCGGGAACGATACGGTAGCCGGCACCGCAGAGAGGCGTGTAAACAACGTGCAGTTCGTCAGCCGCACGGCCGATCACGTCCGGATAAACCTGTTCGCCGATGACGTTGTTCATGAAGATTTCGTCAAATTCCGCGCCGACCATGGTGATGAGGGATTCGTCCGCCTTGTCACGGCCGGGAACATCGTTGAGAATGTCGGTGGAGTAGATGAAATTCGAAACATGGTCCGCCATGTCCTTGGTCGGCTGTGCACCGTCTTCCCAGTAGAGCTTGTAGCCGTTGTAAGCGGACGGGTTATGGGATGCGGTGATGTTGATGCCGGCGATACAGCCGAAGTAGCGTACGCCTGCGGAGAGCATGGGAGTCGGGCGGAGTTCGTCAAACAGGTAAACCTTGATGCCGTGTGCGGTCAGAACTTCCGCGCAGCGTCTTGCAAAGAGGGCGGAGTTGTTGCGGCTGTCGCAGCCGATGATCACGCCGCGTTCCTTTTCATTGCCGCCGAGGGATTCGATGGCACGTGCCACGCCTTCGGTTGCCTGTGCAACGGTGTAGACGTTCATCATGGCACAGCCGGCGCTCATCTTGGAGCGCAGACCACCGGTACCGAATTCCATGTAGGAATCAAAACGGAACTTGATTTCGTCTTCGTTGCCTTCGAGGGCACGGAGTTCCGCTTTGGTATCTTTGTCTACCACGTCGGATGCGAGCCATTCGAGATATCTCTGCTTGTATGCTTCCATAATCATAAATCCTTTCACATTCGGGAGAGTCTGCCGATCCGCAGAAAAGGCGGATCAGGTCAGGATATCGTAAATTCCGGAAACGTCGTAGCGGATGTGCGACGCTTCGAGAAAAATATACATAGCTTCCAGATCGGCACCGGTGATGTCAAACTGGAGAGTGAGTGCCGGACGTTCGCCGTAATAATCGGACATCCGGAAGGCGGACGGTGCGGTAGTGATGTTCAGAATTTCCGCGCCGAACACCTCGCAGGAGGAAAGAAAAGTACCGGTTTTCAGGTTTTCCGTGATCACAAAGGACAGATCCATGTACCGCCATGCGCCGCAGAGGTCGGGGATCGAACCGGGAAGGGTACCGAGTCCCTTTTTCAGCAGGGCAAAGCGCATGACCGTGTCGTCGTTCATTTCAACGTCGGCTTCCAGCGCGATTTTCAGGTCGTACTTGGACTGCAGTCTGTGGAACGAGAGCAGAGGACCGTCCGCGGAGCTTGAGACCGGCAGGATGCCGTAGGTACAGCGTCCGTAGTAGACTTCCTCGCAGACTTCTCTGAAACCGGGAAAATAATTTGCCGTCACACGTTCGAACACACGCTCGAAAATGCGGTAGGCGCGGTCGGAAAACGTGTTCTGCATATAGGCGATCCGCGCGGCATCCCCGGGGTTTTCGTCGTCGTCGGCATACGTATCGATGAAGCCGAAACTGCCCGTGTCCGTGAATTCCACGCAGAACCGGGCAAAATCCGGCGATACCAGATCAACCGGAGTATTGCCAAACTGCGCGCGGTATATTCCCGCGATTTCATCCGGGGTCAGCGTATCGTTCTTCTGCCGTGCGGACAGTGCCGCCTCATGATACACGCCCGTACGGAGAACCGCAAGATTTGCAGCCGCGCTTTCCAGAAGAGTCACATTCCTCCGGAAGATTTCCTCGTCACCGCCGCGTGCCATTACAGCTTTCCTAAAATGTCGTAGCTGTCGGAAAGGAACGCTACCAGTTCTTCCGCGGTGAGCTGTCTCTGGGAGAGGGAAGAGAGCATATAGACCTGGCGTGCAATGGTTTCCGCCAGAGCTTCGTTTCCGCCGTCCACGAGAGAGATCATCTTGTCAACCAGCGGAGACGCGGTGTTGAGGATGAGCGTCTGTTCAAGCGGCATGCCTGCGCCCATGTTGTAGAGTTTCATCATGTCGTTCATGCGGCGCGCTTCTTCGGAAATGTTCAGCAGAGCCGGGGTGGACGCATCCTTGAGACGGTCGAATTCCACCTTGGTGGATTCGCCGGCGATCTTTTTGAAGAGGTCGGCAACGGCGGTGTTTTCCGTCTTGTCGCCGTCCGCCTTGAGAACGTCCGCGATTTCCGCGTCGATGCGGCAGAACTTCACGCCTTCGCGATTCTGTTCGACGGTGTGGATGAACTGCGTGTCGATCACGCGGTCAAGCAGGATCACGTCGATGCCTTCTGCGGCGAACATGGAGATGTACTTCGACTGTGCAGTCGCGTCGTTGGCGTAGTAAACCTTGTTTTCGTGCTTTTCCTTTGCCGCGTCGAGGTATTCGTCGAGGGTGACGAAACCGCCGCCGCACTTTTCAAACAGGATATTCGCACTCACGCGGTCATAGAACTTCTTGTCGCGCATACAGCCGTATTCGACGAAGGTCTTGAGATCGCGCCAGATGGATTCGAAGTTTTCGCGGTCGTTGGTGAACATCTGGTTCAGCTTGTCCGCTACCTTCTTGGTGATGTGTGCGGAGATCTTCGAAACGTAGCCGCTGTTCTGGAGATAGCTTCTCGATACGTTCAGCGGAAGTTCGGGGCAGTCGAGAACGCCCTTGAGCATCAGCAGATATTCGGGGATGACTTCCTTGATGTTGTCCGCGACGAAGACCTGATTGTAGTACAGCTTGACCTGTCCTTCAAGGCTTTCGTATTCGTTGGAAATGCGCGGGAAGTAGAGGATACCCTTGAAGTTCAGCGGGTAATCCGCCTTCAGATGGATGTGGAACAGGGGTTCCTTCCAGTCGGAGAAGACCTTGCGGTAGAAATCCTTGTATTCTTCGTCGGTGCAGTCGGACGGATTCTTCTGCCACAGCGGTTCGGTATCGTTGATCGGCTGGGGTTCTTTGGATTCGTTTTCTTCGGATTCCGCAGATTCTTCCGCATTCGCGTCTTCGAAGAAGATCGGAACGGGCATGAACGCGCAGTACTTGCCGAGAACTTCCTTCAGTTTGTATTCGGAGAGGAATTCCTTTCCTTCTTCGTTGATGTGCATGATAACGGCGGTACCGAAGCCGTCGATGAGACCGTCTTCGTCGTCGTAATTGCTTTCGATTTCGTAATTGCCGTCATCGCCGCAGGTCCACTTTACGCAGGGTGCACCGGTGTAGGACTTCGTGATGACGTCTACGGTATCGCTGACCATATAGGCAGAGTAGAAACCGAGACCGAAGTGACCGATGATGCCGTTCTGCTGGGCGTCGCTGTTTTCGCCTTCGTACTTCTGGATGAATTCCATTGCGCCGGAGAGGGCGATCTGACAGATATATTTTCTGACTTCTTCTTCCGTCATGCCGATCCCGTTGTCAATGACGGTCAGGGTGGACGCGTCCTTGTCGAGGATCACGCGGATCTTTGCGTCGAGATCGATGTCCTTCGCTTCGCCAAGAGAAATGAGGCGGCGCAGCTTGGTGATCGCGTCGCAGGCGTTCGAAGTGATCTCACGCAGGAAGATTTCCTTTTCGGAATAGAGCCATTTCTTGATAATCGGGAAAATGTGTTCGAGTTCGATGGAAATTCCACCGTGCTGGGTGTTTGCCATGAGAATTGCCTCCGTTGTTTAACGGTATTTTGCCGTAGTTATTTTTTCATACCTTATAATTATATAACACAAAGCTATGTTTGTCAAGAATTTCCCGGCATCGGAAATGTACGAAAGTGACGTCCGAAAAACCGAAAAATCGGGAAAACTCCCCCGCATCTGACGGGGAAAGTCTTCCCGATTTCTGAAAATCAGTGAATAGTACCTTCGATGACCGTTCCGTCCGGATGGAACAGAGGCAGTTTTTCGAGGTAAATGAGGTCTTCGCGTACCTGCGCATCGCCTTCGGCAAGGATCGCCATGCGTCCGACGATGTTTCCGCCGGCAGCTTCGATGAGCTTTTCGACTGCCGCGAGGGATTCACCGGTCGAGATGACGTCATCCACGATCAGGATCTTTGCACCCTTCATGAGTTCGGCGTCCGCCTTGTCGAGGAAGAGGCTCTGTTCGCCGGCGGTCGTGATGGACTGTACCTTCACTTCAAAAACGCCGGTCATATACGCCTTTGCCTTCTTGCGGGCAACGAAATACTTCTGATTTCCGGCAAGACGAGCCATTTCATGTGCCAGCGGAATACCCTTTGCTTCCGCAGTGATGATATAGTCGTATTCCGGTGCACGTTCGAGAAGCGCACCTGCGGCAGCCGTCGTCAGTTCCGGATCCCCGAAAATAACAAATGCTCCGATCGCAAGATTTTCATTCAGCGGACAGATCGGCAGCGCACGATCCACACCCGCAATGGTCATAGGATAAGTCAGCATAATCGTATATCCTTTCTATAGATCTGCAAAAACTTTGTCAATCCATTTTGTTGAAAAGTTTTTGAGGATGGGGTCCGGGGAAGGAACTTTTTTCAAAAAGTTCCTTCCCCGGAAAAAATTATCTTAACTTAACGCCGAGTTCAGTTTCAAGTGCGCTGAGGATCGCAGCAGCAGCTTCGTCTGCTTCGGTGTCGGTGAGGGTCTTGTCTTCACCGCGGAGCATGACGGCGTAGGACATGCTCTTCTTACCTTCGCCGAGCTGCGGGCCGCGGTAGATGTCGAAGAGTTCAACATTTGCAACGAGCTTGTTCGCAGCCTTGATGACAGCTGCAACGGAACCTGCTTCTACGGTTTCGTCGCAGACGAAGGAGAAGTCACGTTCGATCGCGGGATGCTTCGGGATCGCGGTGTAGCGGATTTCCGCACGGCGAGCGGCGTAGATCGCGTCAACAGCGAGTTCTGCGATGTAAACCTTGCAGCCGATGCCGTAGTTGTCTGCGGTTTCCGGATGTGCTTCGCCGAATACGCCGAGACATACATCGCCGGCGTAGATTTCCGCGCATCTGCCCGGATGGAACGTCGGTTCGGTCTTGCAGGACTTGAAGGAAGCGTCAGAAATACCTGCGATTGCGAGGATCGCTTCCACATAACCCTTCATGCGGTAGAAGCCGACCTTGTCGTCCGCGGAGATGAAGCCGAGGGTCAGACGTGCGGGTTCTTCCGGAAGTTCGTTGGCAGTCGTGGGAAGGTAAACCTTTGCGTTTTCGAACAGGAGCATATCGCGGTTCTTTACGCTGTAGTTGTCTGCGAGGATCTTCAGCATGGACGGCAGAGCGGTCGTACGCATTACGGAAGTATCTTCACCGAGCGGGTTGGAGATCACAACGCACTTGCGGCGGCTGTCGTCTGCGGCAAGACGGATCTTGTCGTAGTAAGAGGGAGAAATGAAGGAGAAGGTTTCGATTTCGTTGAAGCCCATACCAACGAGCATATCGTGGAGACGTACGTCGAAGCTCTGACGTTCGGTTCTTGCGCCGACGGTCGGGCTTGCGGAGTTGGAAAGGGTGGACTGGATTTCGTTGTAGCCGTACATACGGATGATTTCTTCGGCAAGGTCGTTCATGCAGCGGACGTCGTCACGGAAGAAGGGAACCGTTACGGAAGTCATATCTTCGGATACTTCGAAATCGAGCTTGCGGAGGGTTTCCGCCATATATTCGAGAGTAAGGTTTACGCCGAGGAAGTTGTTGATCACATCTGCGTTGAGCGGAAGGGTCGCCTTTTCCTTCTTGGTCGGGTAAACGTCGATGGTGCCGCCGACAACTTCACCGGCGCCGAGGAGTTCGATGAGTTCGCACGCACGGTCGAGAGCGGGCATGGTGTTTTCACAGTCAAGACCCTTTTCGAAACGTGCGGAAGATTCGGTTCTCATACCGAGCTTCTTCGCGGTCACGCGGACGTTGCCCGGATGGAAAGTTGCGGATTCGAAGACAACGGTGGTGGTGGAGTCGGTGATTTCGCTGTTTTCGCCGCCCATAACGCCTGCGAGAGCAACGGCCTTCTTGCTGTCTGCGATCACGAGCATGGTGGAGTCGAGATCGTGCGGGATGCTGTCGAGGGAAACGAACTTTTCGCCGTCTTCCGCCTTGCGGACGTTGATGGAAGCGCCGTCGAGGCAGCGGTAGTCGAATGCGTGCATCGGCTGACCGTATTCGAGCATGACGTAGTTGGTGATGTCAACGATGTTGTTGATCGGACGCACGCCGGAGGAACGCAGCTTCATGCGGAGCCACAGCGGAGAGGGAGCGATCTTGACATTCTTGACTACGCGGGAAGAATAACGGTAGCAGTGTTCGGTGTCGGTGATCTTGACGTTGAGGTAGTTGGAGATATCGTCGCCGTCTGCGGATGCGTAATCGTGCTTCGGGGTGGAAAGATTGAGTTCCTTGCCGAAGGTAACGGCGGATTCACGTGCGAGACCGAGAACGGAGAGACAGTCGGGACGGTTGGAAGTGATTTCGAATTCCACAACGGTGTCGCGGAGACCGAGAGCTTCCACCATATCCGCGCCGAGCGGGATGTCGTCGAGACCGACGTGATTGAGGATCAGGATACCGTCTTCGATCGCGCCGGGCATATCGTTGAGGGAGAGACCGAGTTCGGCGATGGAGCAGAACATACCTTCGGAAACTTCGCCGCGGAGCTTGCCTTTCTTGATCTTCACGTCGCCCGGGAGATGTGCGCCGTCGCGTGCAACCGGAACGACCGCACCTTCAAATACGTTGGTAGCGGCGGTGATGACCTGGATGGGAGCGTCGATGCCGACGTCCACCTTGCAGACAACGAGACGTTCTGCGTTGGGGTGACGGGAGATTTCGAGGATCTTGCCGCAGACAACGCCGGAAATATCGGTTCCGATTTCTTCGAAACCTTCAACCTTGCTTCCGGACATGGTCATCCGGTCGCAGTACTCTTTTATCGTAATGTCGCTGACATCGGTATAGTCAGCGAGCCATTTCATGGAAAGCTGCATGGTAAATATACCTTTCTGTGTGATTTTATAACATCGAATCGATGTACGACGTCAGGATGTTCACGGTCTTTTCCTTGAAAATACCGTTGACAACCATGTCGGCGTGCCATCTTGTAGGTTCAATCAGTTCGTTGTGACGGAAGCGTACCGTGTCGATGTAGCGGGCAGTGATTTCGTCGAAGGTCTGGCCGCGTGCTTCGAACCGGCGGATACGGCGGACAAGACGTTCGTCGCTGTTGAGGTCAACGAAGATCTTTAAGTCGAGCTTGTCGCGGATCTCGGTCAGATACAGGGCGAAAAGGCCTTCGATGATGACAATCCGGACGTCGGAAGCGATCGCCGCGTTGAAATCGCGGTACAGGTCGTCAAGCAGGAGAGCGTCGGGATGGTTGTGTTCCACATACTCGATCCCGGTCACAGGCGCAATGGTGGTGATAAAAGGACGGCGGAAATAGGCATCCATGTGAAGAACTTTGCATTTTTCACCATAGTAGCTTTCCAGTTTTTCGCTCAGCGTGCTCTTGCCGCTGCAAGTGCCGCCTGCAATACCAATAACAAACATAACTGCACCTCTCTGTATATATTTTTATTTTTATCAGGAAAAACTTTATTTCGTTTCTCAGAACTGATTCAGGAATCTTACGTCGTTTTCGTAGAGATGACGCATATCGTCGATGCGGTACTTGAGCATCGCGATACGTTCTACGCCCATACCGAACGCGAAGCCGCTGTAGACTTCGGGATCGATGCCGCACATACGGAGGACGTTCGGGTGAACCATACCTGCGCCGAGGATTTCGATCCAGCCTTCACCCTTGCAGAGACGGCAGCCCTTGCCGCCGCAGACGAAGCAGGAAACGTCAACTTCCGCGGAAGGTTCGGTGAACGGGAAGTGGTGCGGACGGAAACGGATCTTGGTTTCTTCGCCGAACATGGTCTTTGCGAACATTTCAAGGGTACCCTTGAGGTCGCCCATGGTGATGCCCTTGTCAACAACGAGACCTTCTACCTGGTGGAACAGGGGAGAGTGGGTCGCGTCAACGGCGTCGGAACGGTATACACGTCCGGGAGAAAGGACCTTGATCGGGGGCTTCTGCTTTTCCATGGTACGTGCCTGAACCGGGGAGGTCTGGGAACGGAGAAGGATATTTTCGGTGATGTAGAAGGTGTCCTGCGTGTCGCGTGCCGGATGATCCTTCGGGATGTTCAGAGCCTGGAAGTTGTAGTAGTCGAGTTCGACTTCCGGACCTTCGACGATGGAATAACCCATGCCGAGGAAGATTTCTTCGAGCTGACGCTGAACGAGGGTGAGGGGATGGAAGTGACCCTGTGCGATCTTGTAGCCGGGGATGGTAACGTCGAGGCGTTCCGCTTCGAGCTTTTCTTCGATTTCACGTGCATGACGTTCCGCGGTCATTGCTTCGATCTTTGCTTCGATTTCCGCGCGGATGTCGTTTGCGAGCTGACCGATAACCGGACGTTCTTCGGCGGACAGCTTGCCCATGCCGCGGAGAACGGCGGTCAGTTCGCCTTTTTTGCCGAGGTACTTGATTCTAAGATCCTCGATATTTGCCGAAGGAGCGGAAAGAGCTTCCAGTGCTTCGGCCTTGATTTTTTCAAGGGTTTCTCTCATTTGTGTATGGATCCTTTCTTGCATTTCAGATGGGGAAGGGGTGCGTGACAATAAAAAAATCCCTCTGTCGGTAGACAAAAGGGACGACAAATGCCGCGGTACCACCCGGATTCCGCGTATAAAACGCGGCTCTCGAAGAATTCGGAATATCCCGCAGGGATATGGAGAATTCTTCCGCGGACGATAACGTGTCCGGAACGTACCGGGCTACTGGAGTTCACCCGGTCCGCCTGCAGAACGGAAAACATTCTGCGATAAAGTGAAAAGCAGGGTATCGTCACGGCAAAAACTCTCAGCCTTCCGGTTTCTGCTCTCTGGATGCGGCGGAAGCGTCCTGCACTCTTCATCATGGCGTTTCGATATTCTTCTACTTTACATTATACCACGTCATTTCCGCCTTTGCAAGAGATATTCCGAAAAATGCGGGGAAACTTTTTGGGTTTCCCCGGCTTTATCCCCGGCAGAGTCCGCTCAGCGCATCGGCGAGCGCACGGACATCCGATATTTTATTGAACCACGAGAAGCCGGCGCGGACGGAACCGTTTTCGAAACTGCCGGCGGTACGGTGTGCGAGCGGTGCGCAGTGATATCCCGTCCGGACGCAGATTCCGCGGGAAGCGAGATATGCGCCGGTCTCGGCGGGACTGTATCCGCGGACGTTGAACGTGACGACGGAGCCGGTGCTTCCGCCGTATACTGTCACGTCCGGCAGATCGTTCAGGCGGCAGAGGAGTTCCTTAGTGAGCGCACACTCATGCCGCTGGATCGCCTCTGTACCGATATCCCGGACATAGCGGATCCCGGCAAGAAGACCGGCGATTGCAGGAAGGGGCAGGGTACCGGCTTCGAGCCGTTCCGGAAGTTCCGCGGGCATTGCCGGATCGAGGGATTGGACACCCGCGCCGCCTTCCAGAAGGGTGCGGAACTGCACATCGGGTGCGGAGAGGAGCATTCCGACACCCATCGGACCGAACAGTCCCTTATGCCCGGGCATACAGAGCGCGGTGATGTGCATTTTTTCGAGATTTACAGGGAGATGTCCGGCGCTCTGGGATGCGTCGAGGATAAAATGAAGGTCAAGCTTTGTGCACAGAGCGCCGATTTTCTCCGCAGGAAGCACGCGGGAGCCGATATTGGACTGGTGGGTTCCGACGATGATGCGTGTATCCGGGCGGATCATCCGGCGGATATTCTCGAGGATTTCGTCGTCCTCGCCGGATGCGTCGAAGATATCGAATTCCGCAAGTCCGGCGTCCGCGAGCGCCCGAACCGGGCGATACACGGCGTTATGGGCATAATTATCGATCAGGATATGGCATCCGGGTTTGGCAAGTCCCTTGATGGCGCAGTTGAGCGCATGGGTGGCGTTTTCGGTAAAGACGACCCGTTCCGGATCACCTCCGAAAAACTCCGCGGCGGCACTGCGGCAGTCATAGACAAGTTCCGCGGCGGCATTGGACAGCCTGTGGGAACCGCGTCCGGGATTTCCTCCGGCGGACCGCATGGCGTCCCTTACGGCGCGGATGACCGCCTCCGGTTTCGGCCACGTTGTGGCGGCATTATCGAGATAGATCGTTTTCTGCGTTCTCATCGTCCGTTCCTCCCGATCACATCCCCGTAGACGATCCCCTTTTTATCGAGCAGTCTCGTGACGTTTCCAATGTCCGCGCAGTTCAGCCGCAGTCCGACCGAACACCCGTGCTTCGTGACCGACGGATCCACCGAAATAACCTCCGCGTCGATCCTCTCCAGCACAGCGGTGCGGCGCGCCTTTTCCGCCGCTGTTCTCGTTCTCATGGCAAGTATACAATCCGGCATATTGATTCTGCCTCCTTCTGGTTCTGTTCAGCTTACTGACGCTGACAGGATATGCGGGGGAAGGGGAGTTTGTGCGGAGCTTTTTTCAAAAAGCGACCGTATTCCCTTTCCTCACCCGAAAAATGATTTCCGATACGCCTTGACAGGAGCCGGAGAATGTAGTATAATAAAAACTAACTATTCATATTAATAAGAAAGGAAAAACGAGAAATGGCAGAATGGATTGTTGATAAGAAAGATGTGACCTCGACAGTTGAAGGGGATTTTATGCTGTATAAGAATCGTCCCCTTGTGCGTGAAGACAACGTGATTTGCTACGGAAACGTATCTGACAAATATATACTTCAGATGATTATTATGTCCGAGACCGAATATAAGGGGAAGAAGGTGCCGGATCAGGTGTATGTCCAGCTCCTCCGGACCGACCCGAATGTATCGAAGAAGGAACGTGTGGTGCAGGAGGCAATGAAGACCGGGCTGTACGACGCATTTGAACTCGGCGTGATCTGGCTGGAACGTTATCTGAAACAGAACTGAATTACGATATGTGCGGAAAGCTTCGATGCGGAGTTTTCCGCATGTTTTTTTCGGATTTTTTTCAAAAAACGGGAACAAAAACGGGAACGGGTTCGTCCAATGTCCGGATGAATCAGAAAAGAGAACAGACGGAAAGGAGCCGATCTTATGAAGAAAATACTTGCTTTCCTTTGCGCGGTGCTTCTTCTGCTTCCGGGATGTGCCGGGAGCTCTGCCGTGACGGAAGCGGCGTACCCCGGAATGCGGGCGTATCCCGATCCGATGGACAGCGGCAGCATCGAATACAAACTGTGGCGCGAAGAACGTGAGAAACTGCGTGCGGTGCAGTACGACGGATACGAAGAGGGGATGGAGACGTTCGTCCGGAAAACCGCTGCCGCCGTTCTCGGCGGTGCGGAAAACGGGAACCGGATCTATTCGCCGCTGAATCTGTATTTTACGCTCGCCGTGCTCGCCGAGATCACCGGCGGAAACAGCCGTTCGCAGATCCTTGACGCAATGGAAGTCGAAAATACGGACGTTCTCCGCCGGAAAATTCCTGCTCTCTGGACGGCGAATTACTGCACTGACGGAACGAAAAACAGCGTGTTCGCCAATTCCCTCTGGCTCGACCGGAGCGTGAACTTCCGGGAAGATACGCTTGCTCTCCTTGCGGAAACGTATTACGCATCTTCCTATTCCGGAAACATGGGTTCCGATTCCTTCGGACAGGAGTACCGTGACTGGCTGAACGAACAGACCGGCGGTCTGTTGGCAGATTCGGCGGAAAACCTCGGCTTTGCCGAAGATTCGCTGCTTGCGCTTGCTTCCACGGTGTATTACAGCGCAAAATGGCAGCATGAATTCCGCGAAGAACTGACGGAAGAGGGGGTCTTCCATGCGCCGTCCGGCGATGCGGTCTGTGATTTCCTGTACATGGAAGCGGAAACTCTCTACTATTACGGCGAAAATTACGCGGCGGTATCCCTGCCGTTCAACGGAAACACGGACAGCCGGATGTGGTTTTTCCTTCCCGATGAGGATACCGCAGTCACCGATCTGCCAAACGATGCCGAGGTTTCCTCGCTGTATCTGACCGGAGACGGTACTTCCGCCGACCGGATCGTCCATATCCGGATCCCGAAATTCGACGTTTCCTCCGAGCTGGAACTGTCCGGTACGCTGAAAAATCTCGGCATCACGGATATTTTCGATCCTGCATCCGCCGATTTTTCGCCGCTGACCGGGAAATTGTCCGGGAAGATCGGCGTGGATTCCGCAAAGCACGCTGTGCGTACGGCGATCGATGAGGAAGGATGCACCGCGGCGGCGTATACGGCTCTGCGGATCTACGGCGCCGGAATGCCGCCGGACGAGGAAGTCGAGATCACATTCGACCGCCCGTTTCTGTTCGTCATCACCGGACCGCGCGATACTGTCCTGTTCATGGGCATCGTGAACGATCCGATGGGAAAGTGAAAAACAAAAAACGCCTGCATTTCTCCGGAAATGCGGCGTTTTTTCGGTTCTGACCGTTCAGTACGGGCAGATTTCGTAGGTCGTGTATTCGTGGTCGAAGTGGTATCCCAGTTTTTCCGCGAGTCCCACCGACCAGAGATTTGCGGCGTCCCAGCTCGGGTACAGTCCGCGGTCCCGGGCTTCGAGGATCATCCGCGCGGCACAGATGGTGGCGTATCCCTTCCGGCGGTGGTCGGGATGCGTGTCGATCTCGATCTCAACCCCTTCGCGGTAGACGGTGTACGCCGATACACCCGCGGCGATTTCGCCGTTTGCTTCGAGGACAAAGCCGAACCCGAGGCGGCGGTAGGTCTCATAATCCGGATAGGAGTCCACCCAGTCGCGGCACCATCCCGTTTCTCTGGCGTACCGGAAAATTTTTTCGTCAATGGGGAGAAGGCGGCATCCTTCGGGGAGGTTTTCCGCCATTTTCCGCAGTTTTTCGCGGTCAAACACGTCCGGTTCCTTTTTGATCGCGTAGCGGACAATGCGCTTTCCGCCGCGGCAGGCTTCGATGCGTTCGCTCCATGCTTCGGTCTGCGGGACCATCAGCATATAGGTCTGCACGGAGCCTTCCGGCTTGAACCGGATGAGTTCATCGTTCGGGACGCCGGCGAAAAAGGTGAAATCCGCGATGACTGCGGCGGCAGACGTCGGATTTTCGGGGGAATCCGCGTAGATTTCGCCCATCACACCCTGAAGGCACGACCAGATGAGCGTTTCTTCCCAGCCTTTAAACAGCGGTGCGGCGGCGGACGGATCGGCAAGACGGTATACCATGCGCTTATCCTTCCCGCGCCAGGCGATAGATCAGGTCGTAGGCGAAAACAAGGTCTTCCATGGAGCAGTGATCCTGCACGTAGTGCGTGGTGCAGCACATCCAGCGCTTGCCCTTCAGCAGACCGAAGACGCGGCGGATCTCCGCTTCCAGTCTGTCCTGCGGCAGAAGACCGATCGCGGACTGTACGCAGACGCCGCCGAGGATGGCGAATTTGTCGGCGTAATTGTCGAGGTAGAGATCGTAGCCCATGCCCGCGCTTTCCTGCCACGGATGAACGACGTCGAGACCGAGTTCGGCGATGCCGTCGGCGACCTTGCGGACACAGCCGTCCGAGTGGAGACTGCAGAAACATCCGCGCGAATGCACGTAATCGACGACGCGCTTCATCTGCGGGAAGACAAGCTCACGCCACGTCGCGGGGCTGAACAGGAGATCGTTCTGTGCGCCCCAGTCGTCGGAGATATGGATCATATCCACGCCGAGATCGATGGCGTGTTCCGCGAATTTCAGGGTCCAGTCCGCCTGACGGCGGTAGAGCTCGCCGAGTTCCCCGGGATACATGGCAAGCCAGAGAAGCTGGTTTTCGATGCCGAAGACGCCGTTGAACTGTTCGAAGAAACCGGGCGTCTGGAGATAGCAGAAGCGGCCGCGCTGTTTGTGGAAATTCAGGGCGTCGGTGACATTCCGGTATTCTTCGGGATTGTCGGGAGAGCGGAAAATGGGCTGATCGACGAGAAGATCGGGCGTCAGTTCTTCGTTTTCCGCACGGATCCTGTCGATCAGATGTCCGTCAAACGCGCCGGGACCTGCGAAAAGATGCGCCATGTCGTACTCATACTTATCTTCAAAGGCGGCAACGGAGCCGTAAGCGGCGCTGATCGGTCCGGAAAGATTGGCGGCGACCCATCCGTAGATCGGCGTACGGTCGGTTTCCTGTCCGCGGATCGTCCGCGCAACACGTTCGGTACTGTTCATGAGATTCTCCTTGCATGAGATATTTTATTCATTATAACACGGACGTTTTCCCGTGTCAATCCGAAAAAATACCGTCCTCCGGAACCGGAAGACGGTACAAAAGCGGATGGGGGGAATCGAACCCCTAACTCAAGCTTGGGAAGCTGGCGTTTTACCACTAAACTACATCCGCGTGATGCATATTATAGCACGTTTTCGCGCTCCTGTCAAGCCGTTTTAATGGAAAACGGACGATATCCACAGGTTTTCCGCAGAAATCCGGAAACTTTTCGTGAAGGATTCCCGGTCGGATTTTCGGGGATTCTGTTGACACTTTGCACTTTCTGTGCTATAATATCCTGCGATTGTGAGGGAGTAGCAAGCGCATTCCCGGCGCAGCAAGTCAACATACTGACCGTTATCGGTCTGGCTTGCTTTAATTTGCGAGACTCATGGAAAGCTGCGGAAGCCGTACATGGGGTCTTTTTTTCTTCTGACACCGGATGCGGCCTGCCGTATCTGGGATTTTTATTTTCGGAGGAACTCAATGACGTTCGATTTCTCTTTCTTCTTTACGAGCATCCTGCTCGGTGTCGGTCTTGCGATGGACGCTTTCTCGGTATCCCTTGCCAACGGTCTGAACGAACCCGGGATGAAAAAGCCGAAAATGTGCGGCGTTGCGGGAGTGTTCTCCCTGTTTCAGTTTGCAATGCCGATGATCGGCTGGATCTGCGTTTCCACCGTTGCGCACCTGTTCGGCGCGTTTGAAAAGTGTATCCCGTGGATCGCGCTTGCGCTTCTCGGCTTTATCGGCGGCAAGATGCTGTACGAAGGCATCCGGAATCAGGAGTCCGAAGAGGAAAAGCCCGCGGTCGGTCTCGGCGCGCTGATCGTACAGGGGATCGCCACTTCGATCGACGCCCTCTCGGTCGGCTTCACGATCTGCGAATACGGCTGTCTGCAGGCGCTTCTTTCCTGCCTTCTGATCGGTACCGTGACCTTCTTCATCTGTTTTGCGGGACTTGCCATCGGCAAAAAAGCCGGAACGAAGCTGGCGAACAAGGCTGGCATTCTCGGCGGCGCGATCCTCATTTTCATTGGTCTCGAAATCTTTATCACGAGCTGGTTCTGATCCTTATTTACATACGATATTGTTTTTCCGGCAGTGTCACGGTCGTTTCTCCGAAGGCGGAGGAAGTGCAGACCGCAGACTCTGCCGGATTTTTTTGACTGAATCGCAGACGGAAGGCATATACTGTCCTGTAACGAATCTTTTTTGATCCGGAAAGGCAGAACTATGAACAGATCGCTTTCTCTCTGGCAGTTCTGGGGCTATGCCGTCGTATCACTCGGCGGGACCCTGCTGCATTATCTCTATGAATGGACGGATGAAAGTATCCTTGCCGCGCCGTTTTCCGGCGTGAACGAATCCACCTGGGAACACATGAAGCTGCTGTTTTTTCCGATGTTCCTTTTTTCTCTTGTCCAGCGCTTCTTTTTCCGTGACAGACGGGATTTCTGGTGCGTCCGGCTCCGCGGAACGCTGGGCGGACTGGTCATGATCCCCGTCCTGTTCTATACGTACAACGGTGCCTTCGGAAAATCTCCCGACTGGCTGAACATTGCGATCTTCTTTATCGCTGGTGCTGCCGCATTTCTTACGGAGACCCGGCTGTTCCGGAAGGAGACTGTCCGGTGTCCGTTTCCTGCGGCTGCCTTTGCGCTGCTCTGTCTGATCGGTGCGGCGTTTGTGATCTTCACCTTTGCACCGCCGTCTCTTCCGCTGTTCCGCGATCCGCTTACCGGGACATACGGCATCTGAATTTTGCGGAAACCTTGCCGGACGTGCGGAAGTGTGCTATAATGACGGTATCTTTCTATGAATTCTTCAGCCTCAGGAGGCTTTGCTATCCATGAAAATTACCTGTCTCGCGGAAAATACCGCCGTGAACGATGGTTTCGGCTGTGAACACGGACTGAGCCTGTTCATCGAAACCGGAACACACCGGATCCTGTTCGATATGGGGCAGACGGGTCTGTTTGCGGAAAATGCGGAAAAGCTCGGCATCGATCTTGCGTCCGCCGATTTTGCCGTCCTCTCGCACGGACATTATGACCACGGCGGCGGACTTGCGCGCTTTCTTGAACTCAACCGCACCGCGCCCGTTTATCTCAGCCGGTACGCGTTCGAGCCGCATTACAACGGAATGCAGAAATACATCGGTCTGGATACTTCGCTTAACGGACATCCGCGTCTGGTGTTTACGGAGGATTTTTCTGACCTGGAGGACGGAATGGCTCTGTATTCCTGCAATTCGGCGGAAAAAAGCTATGATCTCGGCAGTTTCGGGCTGAATATGATCGAAAACGGCGCGTTTGTTCCGGACGATTTCCGCCACGAACAGTATCTTCTGATCGAAGAGAACGGCAGAAAGATCCTGTTCAGCGGCTGTTCCCACAAGGGTGTGATGGACATCGCGGACTGGTTTGCGCCGGATGTGCTGATCGGCGGATTCCATTTTTCCAAACTGCCCCTTGACGATACGCTGACGGAATACGCGCGGATCCTGAACCGTCATCCGACGGTCTACTATACCTGCCACTGCACGGGAACCGAAGCGTTTGCCCATATGAAACCGCAGATGGAACGCCTGCACGCGCTGTCCGCAGGACAGACGCTGATTCTGTAAAAAGGGGAGAGCCTGTATGGAAAACTGTATGTTTGAAGCGGTCTACCGGAAGTATTTTCCGTTCTGGGATCATCTTTCCGACGATGACCGTGCCGCATTCTGC
The DNA here is from genome assembly GCA_017547755.1 of Clostridia bacterium. GTDB lineage: Bacteria > Bacillota > Clostridia > Oscillospirales > CAG-272 > UMGS1696. The sequence continues at coordinate 147,931 of JAFYOX010000107.1, forward strand.
CGCAGTTCGGTGGAGCTTTCCTGCCCCGCCGGAACGACCCTTCACGACGGAAGCGAATGTACGGGCGTGATCATTGTGAGATCCGGCTGTCTGCGGCTGTACATCCTTTCGGAAGAAGGGAAGGAGATCACGCTCTACCGCCTGTTTCCGGGAGATATCTGCATGCTGTCCGCGTCGTGCGTTCTGCAGAGCATTACGTTTGATGTGTTCGTGACCGCCGAAGAGGACAGCGAATGCTGTGTGATCGGCGGATGTGCCTTCGCGGACGTTTCCGAGAGGGTTCCGGAAGTGAAGATTTTCGCGCTGGAAGCCGCCGTCAGCCGCTTCTCGGACGTGATGTGGGTCATGCAGCAGATCCTGTTTCTGAGCATGGACAAACGTCTGGCGATTTTTCTTCTGGATGAATCGTCCAAAACCGGGTCGGATACCGTCCGGCTGACCCACGAGCAGATCGCCCGCTATATGGGCTCCGCCAGAGAAGTCGTATCGAGGATGCTGAAATACTTCGCTTCCGAAGGCATGGTGGAAGTCACCCGCAAAGGCGTGATCCTTCTTGACAAACCCCGTCTGCGGGAGATGATAAAATAAAAAATTACAGGGGAAGAAACTTTGAAATTTCTTCCCCTGCATCCATAATATTACTTCACCATCGCAAGGATGCGTGCCTTCGGTCTGGCGCCGGCGGACTGCGTGACGATGTGACCGTCCTTCATGACGACGAGGGTGGGGATGCTTGCCACACCGAATGCCTGTGCGAGTTCGGGTTCGTCGTCCACGTTGATCTTTCCGACGACGAGATCCGCGTTTTCTTCGGCGATCTCATCGACGATGGGGGAGACCATACGGCAGGGACCGCACCACGGTGCCCAGAAGTCGAGAAGAACGGTTTTTTCGGTGGTTACGGTTTCCTTGAAGTTGTTTTTATTGACATGGATTACAGACATTGTATTGTTCCTTTCTGATATTTGAAGTTCGGGATATTTATTTTGATGAGGTATTTTCTTTCTTGTGTCTGTATTATACCGGATTCCGGAAAAGATTTCTGTGACTTGGTCACCGAAAGCCTTTTTCCGGGATTTTCCGAAAGGCTTGTATTCCGGAAAAGAGTATGCTATAATACCAACCAAAGATTTCATCTCCACGGAGGCAACCATGACATCCCCGAATTACAGACGGACGAGAATCGCCTGCTTCTTTGCGTATCTTTCGATGGCGTCTATCTTCGTCCTGCCGTCCATGCTGTTCGTGACCTTCCACGAAATGTACGGCATTTCGTATACGCTGCTCGGCTCCCTCGTTCTCGTGAACTTCTGCACGCAGATGACGATCGACCTGATCTTCACCTTCTTCTCGAAAATTTTCAACATCCGCTGGACGGTGCGCCTTATGCCGCTGCTGACCACGGTCGGTCTTCTCCTTTATGCGGTCCTGCCGAACGTTATGCCGCAGAACGCATACCTCGGTCTGGTGCTCGGCACCATCGTCTTCTCGGTAGCAGCCGGACTCAGTGAAGTCCTGCTCAGCCCCGTCATCGCCGCGATCCCTTCGGAACATCCGGAAAAGGATATGAGCATGCTCCACTCCCTGTACGGATGGGGCGTTGTCAGTGCGGTTGCTATCAGCTCCCTGTATTTCCTGCTGTTCGGTACGGAAAACTGGATGTACCTTGCGGTCTTCCTCTCCCTGTTCCCGCTGGTCTCTTCCTTCCTGTTCTGCATCTCCCCGATCCCGGACATGAATCTCCATGCGGAAGACGATACGCCGAAGAGCAAGGCAAACCGCGGCAAAACCCTTTTCCTGTGCGTGATCTGCATCTTCCTCGGCAGTTCCGCGGAAAACACCATGACCAACTGGATATCCAGCTACATGGAAAACGCCCTGCTGATCCCGAAAGCGGTCGGGGATATCCTCGGTCTTGCGGTATTCGCGTTCCTTCTTGCGATGACGCGCGTTCTCTACGCGAAGTATTCTCCCAATATCACGAAAACTCTTCTGGTCAGCATGATCGGCGCCGCTGTCTGCTACCTGATCGCCGGACTTTCTCCGAGCGTTATCCTTGCCTTCATCGCCTGCATCCTGATGGGTGTCTTCACCTCCATGCTCTGGCCCGGTACGCTGATCTTCATGGAAGAAAAACTTCCGTCTCCCGGGGTTGCCGCGTATGCTCTCATGGCAGCATTCGGGGATATGGGCGCTTCGGTAGCACCGCAGATGCTCGGCATCGTCGTTGACAAGGTTTCCGCCAGCGCATTTGCGCAGAACCTCAGCCAGACTTCCGCGGTCGCGCCTGAAGAGATCGGTCTGAAGGTCGGCATGCTCATCGCGTCCGTTTTCCCCATCCTCGGTATTGCTCTCGTGCTCTACCTGCGGAAGGCGTACGCGGAAAAGAAATAAAACGGTAAGAACAGAAAACTCCTTTGCAGAACAAATCCGCAGAGGAGTTTTTGCTGTTTATTTCATTATTTTGATGAACCGGAACATTTCATCCGGACCTTCGTCCGGATCGTGCCATTCGTCATCCGCGTGCCGGGGTTCGTCCGATTCGAAATATTCACACCAGAACTGATCGATCTGAAATCCGCACTTGTTCACGTAAAAGTGAATGTTGCGCTTCTCGAAATAGGGCGTACAGGTCTCCCATACCTTCGTTTCCGGATGAAGGGCTTCCACAGCCAGCCATGCACCGTAGCCGATGCCTTTGCTGTGTTCTTCCGGAGCGGTGAACAGGATCTCCAGATGGTTGTGGTTGGTCTCGCGGTCGATTTTGAGGATCACGCCGCCTACGTTTCTGCCGTCCGCGACAATACGGTAGGTTTCGTTGGACGGATCATCGATGCAGTGTTCGATGGTCTTGCGGGAGATGATCTCGCCGTCGCTGTCGATGTGGTCGTCACGTTCGCCGAACTCCTGCATGGCGCCGTACTTGAACGACCACTGGTTGTCGAGGATGAACTGTTCGCGGTCATCCTCAGTCAGGGGAACAAGGGTAACTTTTGTGTTTTTCATAACTGCCTCCCAAAAATAACAAAAAATAAAGCCCCGGCTACTGCACACACAATAACCCGAGCTCACCCGGACACCTAATCCGGCATCTGAGTGCTGCGGCACTCTGCCTCCGGTGACACATATTTTTATTTATTATACCGCAGACATGGGCGGAAGTCAATGGGGAGATGAGAAAAGCCGCAGAGAAGGATGCTCTGCGGCTGTTTGGGGGATTAGGCATATACAAATGGGCAGATATATTGGTACGTTTGGAGGCAATAGTATAGGAAGCAAATAGTAAAGGATTATGCCACGGTCCACTTTTTTGTTATAGGATCGCGTTTTACTTTCCCTTCAGACTCTAACTCTCGCAAAAGAGCAACAATCCAATACTGTTGATTGGAAGAGGTAGCGTTCGGATATTCTCCCCAGTCTAAACCACAAGCACGGAATATTTCCGCTTGTTTCATTCCCTCTGCATATGGAGTGCATTCTGCGGTACTTTTCATGAAATCATAGACTAATGCTTTTATTTCATTGCGTAATTTTATCCCTGCTGATAAATGGTTATTCATTATTCTACTCCTTGTACAGGCTGATATGTATTAATTCTGTGTATATTTTATCATAAAAATCTGCAATTGTCAAATGATTTTGAGTTGTCAGCCACAGTGGTCAATCCACCATAGTCAAACATGATTTACAACCATCAGTGGTTATACAAGACTACCGCAATAAACAAAGAAAAGACTCTGAGAGGCACTTCTCAGAGTCTTTCATCTCTCGGAGTGACAAGACTTGAACTTGCGGCCTCAACATCCCAAATGTCGCGCGCTACCAACTGCGCTACACCCCGATCACCATATTATTGTACACCATTCCGTGGATTTTGTCAACCCTTCGTTCGGAAATATCCGGGACGATCCGTGATTCCCGACGTGCCTTCTCTCAGAAAAAATTCTGTCCTTTCTGTATAATTCCGCGCGCGGCGGCAAAAATATGGATGACCGCTGCGGGATTCCGCATGTATCACGTGATATACGAAAGGATCAGAATTTTGAACACTACCATCAAAAAACAGAACCGTATTCTTCTCACCGCCCTGATCGTTCTTCTTGCCTCCGCCGGGATCTTGATCGGCGTGACCGGCGGGGCCAACCGGAAGGCAAAGGATGACCTGCCGCCGGCGGAAACCGGGACTCTTACGGAAAAAAGCGAGACTGCCGCTCCGGAGGAACACCGGAAACAGAATGTGATCCGCGAGACGGAAACGAAGAAAGAGGAATCCGCGAAATCCGCGGAAAAGAAGGATTCCGACGCGGATGCCGGAACGGACTCCGCAGAACTGCATGACGCCGATGAAGCGGCTGCAGCGATGCAGAAGCCCGAAGACACCCTTCCGCAGTTCAGCGTTCCCGTCGATAATCTTGTGATCAAGGGATACAGTGCCGATCTTCCGGTATTCTCCTACACCATGAACGATTACCGTGTCCACAGCGGGATCGACATCGCCTGTTCCGAAGGTACGCCGGTGCTTGCCGCCGCGGACGGACAGGTCTGCGAAGTTTTCTATGATCCGATGATGGGCGTGACGGTCGGGATCCGGCATGCCGGCGGTGCGGTGACCCGCTGCAGAGGACTGTCGGAGGATACCATGAATCTGGTGAAGACCGGCGAGGAAGTCCGTCGTGGACAGGTGATCGGTTCGTCGGGGGAAACCGCCCTGATCGAAAGCGCGGAAGAGGCGCACGTGCATTTTGAACTCACGATCAACGGGGAGCATGCAGACCCCGGCGAGTATATGAAACTGACGTATCTGGAAGACGTTTACGAAGGCTGAAACATTTCTCCGCAGAATCTCTGCGGAGATTTTTTGTTGACCGCATATTCTGCGGCCGTTTCAAAATATAATAGGATAAATCCTTAAGTTTACAGAGGTACGCTTGATTCTCTTCCATGATTGTGGTACAATATACGGCAGTTAAATGTCGGTTTTTCCCGAAAGGATTCATAAATGCTCAAAAAAAAGTGCTTCATTTCCGCAGTTCTGATGACGCTTCTGTTCCTCTTCACGTCCTGCGGAGTGGAAAAGGATTACTATATGAACGTTGCTCCGATGCCGTATGACTACGGAAATCCGCCCACCACGCACATCATCAATCCCGATTCGGAAGTGCGCGGCGTGTGGATCGCTTCCGTTTATAATATCGACTATCCTTCCCGTACCGATCTTTCCGCGGAACAGCTGAAGGCGGAGATCGATGCGATCCTGGATACCTGCGAAGAAAACGATCTGAACACCGTCTTTTTTCAGGTCCGTCCGACCTGTGACGCTCTGTACAGCAGCGAACTGTTTCCGGTGTCCGCAAGCATCTCTACGACCGGTACGCTGGTGTTCGATCCCCTCGAATACATCGTGCGGGAAGCGCATCTGCGGAATATTTACGTTCACGCATGGGTCAACCCTCTCCGCGTGACCATGAATTCCCATGACATCTCCGCGCTTCCGGACGGCAGTCCGGCGAAGGACAATCCCGGATGGACGGTGCCTTACGCGGACGGCAAACTCTACCTGAATGCGGGGATCCCGAATGTCCGGCTGTACGTTGCGGACGGCGTACGGGAAATTGTGGAAAACTATGACGTCGACGGCGTTGTGTTTGACGACTATTTCTACCCCTATCCGGTGAACGATGCGTCCGGACGGCAGGCGGAATTTGACGATGCCGAAGAATACCGGCTCTACGGGGACGGCTACGACAACATCGCCGACTGGCGGCGCGCCAACATCAATCAGCTCGTCGAGCTGTGCTACCGTGCGGTGCATGAGACCGACCCGGAATGTGTGTTCGGCATCTCGCCGTTCGCGGTCTGGCAGAACAACAACGGAAAGAACGGCGGCAGCAATACAGCCAATCTGGAGGCGTATCACTCCCTGTACTGCGACGCACTCGCGTGGATCCGCGGCGGATATATCGACTACATATCCCCGCAGATCTACTGGTCGTTTGACACAAAGACCTCGCCGTTTGATGTGGTGACCCGCTGGTGGAACGCGCAGCTCGAAGGCAGTGACGTAAAACTGTACGTTTCCCATGCGTCCTACCGGTACGAAGACGGCGAATGGACCGACCCGCAGGGGGAACTGACCGAACAGGTCACCTTCGCGCGGAGCGAAAAATACTATCACGGCAGTATTTTCTACGGCTATGACGAGATCAACCGCAACATCAACGGCGCGTCCGACGATGTGAAGAAGGCGTTTGAGGACGATATTATCTACACGGCGATCCAGTCGAACGGACACGGCGTGACCTTCTCCTCCCCGGAAAACGGATCGTCGACGGCGGATGATTCCACGTATATCATCGGGATGTCCGACCCGTACTATATGCTGACTATGAACGGAGAACGGGTCGGCCGGACGAAGAGCGGTTATTTCAGCGTTTACGTGACGCTGGAGCCGGGCGAAAACGAATTTGTCTTCGAGCAGAACGGCATCCGGTACTACTATACGATCACCCGCGGCAAAACGACCGGACAGGTGACGGAAACCCCGGCGGAAGAATCCGCCGTCCGGATCATTGATACGCTGTCCGTAACGGGGACTTATCCGTCGTCCGCGGTCATGACCTCCGGAGAGGAACTCTGGGTATCGTGCGTTGCGGCGGCAGGCAGCGAAGTAACGGCGGACATCGGCGGCGTCGTGACCGAGCTGAAGCAGCTCGAAACGCCGGAAAACGGGGATCCGGACAACGGTTATGCCGCCGTGATCTACGGTGCGAACGCGAAGCTTCCGGCAGCCGGAGAGGGCGAAGTTCTTGACGCGGGAACGATCACCTATACTGCCAGGCATCCGTCGGGAACCGTCTCGGCAGACGGCATAAATGTCCGCGTTCTCGGGGAAAACGGAAAATTCGCCGTCCGTGTCAAAGAGGATTATACCCATCTGAAGATCACGGAAAACAGCTCCTATTACAACGATTATACCGTCCAGTCCGCCGGGATGACCGATTATGCCGTCTCCCGGCGGAACGGATATTATCTTCTCCGCATGGGCGGCTACATTGCCGAAGACGATGTGGAGGAAACCGAAGACCGTCCGGCGGATTTGTCCGTGATCGAAGCGGCGGAAGTGAAGAATACCGGCGAAGTCACGGAATTCCGCCTGCTCTGCGAAGACCGTCCGGCGTACAACGGCTGCATCGAGGAAGACGGACGGTTTGTTGTGACGTTCTATAATATCGACGCGGCAAATGCGGCGGAGCCGGAGATCGGCGAAAATCCGCTGATCCGGTCATGCGAAGTCGTTCGGCTGGAGAAAAAAGTGCGCTACGCCTTCACGCTGTACGATCCCCGCAATTTCTACGGATTTGATCTGCACTATGAGGACGGTGCGGTCGTCGTGACGCTGAAAAATCCCGTGAAGCTTGATCTGACATCGGAAAAGCCGCTGAAAGGCATCCGCATTGCTCTGGACGCCGGACACGGCGGCTGGGAACCGGGTGCACCGGGCGCCTATATCAGCGGAAATACGAGGATTTCCGAGAAGGATCTGAACTTTTCGGTGATGCTGGAAACGGCGTTTCTGCTTGACGCGCTCGGCGCGGAGATCGAACTGCTCCGGGAAGCGGACGTGACGCTGCCTCTTGCCGACCGTATGGAGTATCTTGAACAGTCGGAACCGGATCTCTGCATTTCGGTCCATCAGAATTCGGTCGGCTATACTACCGACGCGACCCGTGTCCGCGGAACACTGTCCCTCTGGTGCATGGACAGCGGACGCCTCCTGGCGGACTGCGTAGGTACGTCTGTGGCGGACGCTCTGTCGCGCAGCTTCCGCGGTTCGAATTATCAGGCACTCGCCATGTGCCGCAATCCGAAATTCCCGCAGACCCTCATCGAGGTCGGCTTCATGACCTCCGTGGAAGAATACGAAAAAATGGTCCACGGCGACGGTATCCGCAAAGCCGCCGAAGGCATCCGCGACGGTGTCCTCGACTATTTCAAAAAACAGGCGGAGTTTTTGGGAGAATGATTTTTCGGGGAAAACTTTTTTGAAAAAAAGTTTTCCCCGAACCCCTTTCAAAAAACTTTATACGCGAAGATAATACAAAGAAAGTGCAGATTTGAAGTTACAAGATTACTGTAAAACATACAGCCGTTTTGTAACTTCAGATCTGCACTTTCTTTGTCAGCTTATATAGTTTAAAAGTTTTTGAAGATGGGGTCCGGGGAAGGAACTTTTTTCAAAAAGTTCCTTCCCCGGAAAAATAAATTATCATCTACTCATGCTTCGCCTGGCGGTATTTGTTGGGGGTGATGCCGGTGGCGGTTTTGAAGGAACTGGAGAAGTGCTGGGTGTTGGAGTAGCGGAGAAGGGAGGCGATCTCCTTGATGGGCATGACGGTGCCGCAGAGGAGGCTTTTGGCGACGCTGATTTTTTTGTCGATCAGGTACTGCATCGGGGTGATGCCGAATTTGCGCTTGAAGACGCGGATGATGTGCATTTTTGTGATGCCGAAGTGCTCCGCCATGAGGTCGAGGGAGATGTCCGAATAGATGTTGGAGTCGATGTAGGCGCGGATGCGTTCATCGAGCGCGTTTTTGTCCTGCGTGTCGGGGAAGAATTCCGTTTTCCGGACTTCCATCAGCATTTCGTAGAGGATGCAGGAGATCTGACGGCAGATGTCCGCGCTGTTGGCGGTGGTCATGTGTTCCAGACGGTCGTGGATTTCGAGGAACTGCTGCATGACGTTCACTTCTTCCGTGAATACCTCGCCCAGCATGAACAGCTCCGTCAGACGGTCGACGAGGATCCCGTCGATGTTCATCCAGATCTTTTCGTACGGGTCGGCGGGATCGGCGTAGTAGACCACGTCCGCTCCCTTTTTGATATAGTAGAACATTCCGGCGCGGACGTCGATGACGTCTCCGCCGTATTCGATATGCCCCGAACCGGAGATCACGTATTCCAGCACATATTCGTTTGACGGGAGACGGGCGATCCGGTATTCCGGATTCGGATAGGTCACGCCGGCAAGGATACAGTCCAGCATCCCGTTCGGATTGCCGTTCTGTGCGAAAATCATCTTTTCATTGCTGTCGGTAAAAAACATGTTAAATGCCTCTGTATGTGTGATAAAGTTTATTATATCGTATAAAACCGCAAATTGCAAGTTTATTTTTTGTAAAAATACAATTTGTCCGGCGAAAATCGGATTTTGTACGGAAAGTGACGGCAGGGGTTATCGAATAATCGGAAACCACTTGACAGTCATGTGACTGCGTGATATAATATACACATAAAGAGAGTGAATTTTCAGGAAAGGAGGGAACCGGAGTGAACCTGAAAAATATTCCCGGCACCATTCTCGAAAAGGAGAAGATGGACAACGCCACCGGGATGAATTTTCTGAATAAAGTATTCTACATTACCAACGGCATCATGCTCGGACAGATCCGCGAGATCTCCGGCATCGACGGCACCACCCTGCAGAACTGGGTCAAGCGCGGCTGGGTCGGCAATCCCACAAAGAAAACCTACGACAAGGAGCAGCTGGCACGGATCCTGATCATCAATATGATGCGCGATACCATGCAGCTTTCCCGTGTGATTTTTCTGCTGACCTACGTCAACGGTGAGGACGAACGCGACCGCATCGTTACGGAAAGCCAGTTCTACGACTACATCTGCCAGACGCTGGAGCGTGTCGCATCCCCCGATTCCGCCGGACTCAACGATCTGGAACCCATGATCGAGACGGTCCTCGCGGATTATGATGAAGTTTCCGCCGGTGCGAAGCGCCGCCTTGCGACGGGGATCCGGATCGTGGTCATCACGTATTATGCCGCGCTCGTCAAATCCGTTGCCGACGATACGCTCGACGCGCTCGGTGCGGATCCGAAACGAAAACGCTGAACGGAGGAACACATGAAAATCGATAAACTCTGGAAACCGATCCTTCACGTTGCACTTGCCGTGGGGATCACGTGGATCGTCGTCCTCTTTACGGCGATCTTCGGTGCGGCGGCGCTGAATTCCTCGGCGGACGAATCCAAGGACGCCGGAGCGATCATCCTGTTCGCGCTCTATCATATCGTCTTTTACATCGCGCTTCTCTGGGTGCGCCACTTCCAGAACGACGAACTGGAAACGGAATTTATCCGGAAACACCGCGAAACGCCGTATCATGGCATGAAAGCCGACATGACCGAAGCGATTACCGCCGACATCGTCGTCTATATCCTCGTCTATTTCTCCCTCGGTCTGTCGATGATCCTGACCCTCGCCGGAGTCGGAAACGAGATCTGCTTCGCGCTGATCCCGATCAACGTGTTTGTGCTTCTGGTGCATCCGATCTTCGGGTTTGTGATCCACATCGTCCTGTTTTCCGTGATCTACACCTGCGCGATCTGCTTTATCCGCAAACGGTGGGCAGCCGGAAGTTTTGGTTCGGGCGGCAGCGGCGTCGTATCCCAGCAGCACATCAACGCCATGCGCTGGACAAGACAGAACCGCCGCTGAGGGAATCGGACAGCACTTTCCGGCATACAGTGACAGTGATACAGTACATTATTATAATAAGGAGTGAACGATATGATTGAATGGTGGAACAACATGGATCTGGTAGGGCAGATTTTCGCCCTGATCGCGGTTCCTTCCACGCTGGTGCTGGTCGTTCAGACGATCCTGCTTCTTGTCGGGATCGGCGGAGACGATCTTGATGCCGACGGCGTGGATATCACCGGCAACGGCATCGGCGATACGCCCGGCGACGGCGGTGCGGACGGTCTTGCGCTGTTCTCTCTGCGCGGCATCATGGCGATGGCGGCCGTCGGCGGATGGAGCGGGCTCGTCATGTACGAAGCAGGCATTGATCTCACCGTAACGGTGGTGCTTGCCGCCGCATTCGGCTTCATGGCTCTCGTCGGCATCGCATATCTCATGAAGCTTGCCGCAAGACTTCAGCAGGACGGCACGCTCGACCTCGGCTACGCTATCGGCAAGGTCGGCACCGTGTACATTCCGATCCCCGCAGAAATGAAAGGCTCCGGGAAGATCAGTCTCACCATGCAGGAGCGCTTCATTGAAGTGGACGCCATGACAACGAGCGGCCGGAAGCTCAGCACCGGCGAATCCGTACGGGTCACCGCGACCAACGAAAACGGCATGGTCGTCGTGGAACCGATCGCGTGATTTATGGAAACCTGCCAAAAATAACGGGATTATTTTTACGTCCCGTTTAGAAAAAGATTGAAAAAAACGGTGAAATCCGTCGGAAAATATGCTATAATATACAAAAAGGAGATAGAATATGAAACTGTTTCTGACATCCGCCGCAGCCATGATGGGGATGAACCCGTCGGTTCTGCTGCTCACCTGTGTGATCGTGCTGCTCGTTCTTACGACGCTGATCGTGATCCTGTCGCGCTACCGCAAGTGTCCGTCTGACAAGGTCCTCGTCATTTACGGTAAAGTAGGCACCGCGCAGGACGGTTCCCAGCGCTCCGCAAAGTGTATCCACGGCGGCGCGGCATTCATCTGGCCCGTCATCCAGGCGTACGAATATCTTGATCTGACTCCGATGTCCATTCAGGTCGATCTCCGCAATGCTCTCTCCAAGCAGAACATCCGCGTGGACGTTCCGTCCCGCTTCACCGTCGGTATCTCCACCGAAAACGGCGTGATGCAGAACGCTGCCGAACGTCTTCTCGGCATCAAGATCGACGAGATCAAGCAGATCGCGGAAGATATCATCTTTGGTCAGATGCGTCTCATCATCGCAACGATGGATATCGAAGAGATCAACTCCGACCGTGACAAGTTCCTCGAAGCAGTCTCCTCCAATGTCGAAACCGAACTGAAGAAGATCGGTCTCCGTCTCATCAACGTCAACGTCACCGACATCACCGACGAATCCGGCTACATCGTGGCACTCGGTCAGGAAGCGGCTGCAAAGGCGATCAACGACGCGAAGATCTCCGTTGCGGAAGCGGAACGTGTCGGTGCGATCGGTTCTGCGGAAGCGGAACGTGACAGACGTATCTCCGTATCGAAGTCCAACTCCGAAGCGATCACCGGGGAAAACGAAGCGAAAGCCTTGATCGCGGAATCCGACGCGTCCAGACGTGAAAAGGAAGCGGAAGCACAGAAGCGTGCGGTCGCTGCCGAAAACATCGCAAAGGCGAGAGCGGAAGAAGAATCCTACGAAGCAAAGAAAGCCGCAGAAGAAGCGCGTGCTCATTACGAACAGGCGAAGCTCGAAGCGGATATCATCATCAAGACCGAAATCGAAAAGAAGAAGCTCGAACTCGAAGCGGAAGCCAAGGCGGAACAGGTTCGCCGTATGGCAAAGGGTGAAGCGGACGCAACGCTTCTCCGGATGCAGGCGGAAGCAAACGGTGCGAAGGAAATTCTTATGAAGCAGGCGGAAGGTTTCCGCGAACTCGTTCAGTCTGCGGGCGGCGATGCAAACGATGCGATCCGCCTCATGATCGCCGACAAGCTCGAAGAAGTTACCCGCATCCAGGTCGAAGCTATCAAGAATCTCCAGATCGACAAGATCACCGTCTGGGACAGCGGCGCAAAGTCCGACGGCGGCAAGGGTACCACAGCGGACTTCATTTCCGGACTTTACAAGAGCGTTCCGCCGCTTACGGAACTCTTTGACATGGCCGGTATGCAGCTTCCCGAATACCTCGGCACGCCGAAAACGGATGCGATCGAAGCTCCCGCGGACGGAAAATAAACAAATTCATACATGGAATCCTGCGGAATGCCCCGTTTTGGGGTATTCCGCTGAAGTTCTATAAACATCATTTTTCAGAAAGGGCCTGTGAAAGACGGGCAGGGTAAGCAGTATGGCAGATATGAATGAGAAACTCAAAAACGGAATGTACAAGGAACGTACCAAGCAGGCGGCACTGCAGGGGCTTCTCCTGTTTGTTTTCCTGTCCGCGCTCGGCGTCATGTCCTACATCGTCAGCATGATTCCGGCAGGCATTTTCGGTGTGATGATCGCCAAAAGCTCCACCGGAAGCCAGGCGGTCTATGACGCGCAGAATCTCATCAACGCCGCTCTCGGTCTTGCGATCCTCTGCTTCGGCGGTCTGGGTCTTTCCAAGAAGGCCGGCGAAAACGACGCGATGATCGCGTTCCAGAACGGTTATGACCGCAAGATGGATATGCGTTATCTTACACTGTCCGTTGTGGTCGCCGTTGCCGTTTATGTGGTCGTCGGTCTTCTCATGAACATCGACTTCATCATCGGTCCCGCGAAGTATCTCGGTATTTTCTACTGCCGTGCGGAACGCAGCATCAACGAAGGCATCAAGGTCGCTTTCGGCTGGCGTGCGCTTGCAATGCTGACCACGCTCGTGATCGTTGTACCGTGTCTGATCAAGGGTGTGCGTGCGGGCTTCCGTGAAAAGATGGAATTCCAGGAATCCGAAGAAGAAGAAAACAAGGCGCGCAACGAACTTCTCGATCAGCTCGAAGCGGAACGTCATCAGGAACGTCAGCAGAAGAAGTATTGAGTACTTCCGATTCCTGACGGAATTGATTCGGAATGAATATCACCCCTGTATTGCGTCAAACCATAGCAGGGGTGATTTTTATGATAAGAAAAGCGGAATACCTCTGCGTATTCCTTGCGGGCGGCGTGATCTACGGACTGCTCGAAATGATGTGGCGCGGCTTCACGCACTGGAGCATGACCGTCGCCGGCGGGATCTGCGTTCTCGCCATTCATCTGCTGAATCACCGGATGCGGCATCGCAGCATGATCCTGCGCTGTACGCTCGGGTGCGCCGTGATCACGGCGGTGGAACTGGCTGCGGGAGTGGTCGTGAATCTTCTGCTCGGTCTGAACGTCTGGGACTATTCCGGGATGTACGGGAATTTTCTCGGACAGATCTGTCCGGCGTTTTCATTCCTGTGGTTCCTGATCTCCTTTCCGGCGTGCGGATTCAGCAATGCGGCGCGGTGTTTCTTTGAACGGGTTGCATTCACGGAATCCCGCGCGGAAAACGAAAGAAAAGCGGAAGCGTAATGCTGTCCGCCGGATACATAGATTTTGGGGTACATTATGGCAAAAAGCAAAAAGAAAACTTCGAAAAAACCGACAGTGATTGAGGTCATCCTCGCACTGATCATCTTTGTTCTCGGCATCCTGTTCGGCGATCAGGTGCTTCCGACCACGGAAAACACCGCCACGACCGCGGGTCTTGCGGACGGCAAGCCGGCGATGCACTTTGTGGACGTCGGACAGGGCGACTGCACGCTCATTACATACAACGGCGACGCCGTTCTGATCGACGCCGGTCCCGTCAGCGCCGGAGATGCCGCCGCGGAATACGTGAAGAGTTATGTGGATGAGATCGATTATTTCATCATCACACATCCGCACGAAGACCACATGGGCGGCGCGGCGGATATTCTCGACAATATCCGTGTTGCCAACATCATCATGCCGGATATGGAAGTCGACACGCGCTTTTATCAGAACACGATGAGCCGCATCGATGAGAAGAACATCAACGTGATCTATTCCGAAGCGCACGCCGTCTATGACACCGGGAACATCAAAATCACCATCATCGACTCGGTGATCCCCGACGACGACAACCTGAACAACGTCAGCATCGTGACGCGCATCGATGCCGGCTCGACGTCGGTCATGCTCAGCGGAGACGCGGAAGTCGAAGCGGAAATGCAGATTGTAGAAAATTATACGTCGATTTCCGGTTCCGCGCTCTATGACGCATCCATTCTCGACTGCGACGTCTTCAAAGCCGGACATCACGGCTCCACAACGTCCAATACCAGCGAATTTCTCGATCTCGTGACGCCCGGAACGGTGGTCATTTCCTGCGGTACCGGCAATTCCTACGGCCATCCGCATCAGGAAACGCTCGACCTCTTCGCCGGCTACGGCTTCGAAGTCCACCGCACCGACCACTCCGGCACCGTCGTACTGAGCGGGGAGCCGTAAAGGAAAATATTTGCGTGATTTGTCAACCACCCTTTGCTTGAAATCTGCACATATCTGTGTTATCATTTGTCTGAAAAGGTTTTGGAAAGGGGTTTGGGGGAAACCTTTTCCTCAAAAAGGTTTCCCCCAATAATTTTATTTGATCTTATACTTCAGCCGGAGATTGTCGGCGATCATGGCGATGAATTCGCTGTTGGTAGGCTTGCCGCGGCTGTTCTGGATGGTGTAGCCGAAGTAGGCGTTGAGCGTGTCCACGTCGCCGCGGTCCCAAGCCACTTCGATGGCGTGGCGGATGGCGCGTTCAACGCGGGAAGTGGTGGTCTGGTATTTCTTTGCCACCGACGGATAGAGGACCTTGGTGACGGAATTGATGATGTCATTGTCGGAGATCGTCATCAGGATCGCGGTGCGCAGGTACTGATAGCCCTTGATGTGTGCCGGAACGCCGATCTGATGGATGATGCGCGTGACCTGCGTTTCAAGATCATACGGTACCGCGGCTTCATCCTTCGTATACGTGTTCGCGGGAGTTCTTACGGAGGTCCCGCGGTTTTTCAGAATGGTTTCCGCACCGGCGCACAGGGATTCGTAATCCACCGGCTTCGGCAGGCACAGCGATGCGCCCGCGCGGTTGGCTTCCATCAGGACGCTCGGCGATGTGACCTGTGTCAGAATGATGAACGAGGGCGACGGGTGAAGCTCCGCAGCCTTTTTCATCAGAGCCGTTCCGTCCATGCCGGACAGCCACAGATCCGCGATAACGAGATCGTAGCTCTGGCGGTTCATCATGCGGAACGCTTCCTCGCCGTTTGCCGCTTCTTCCGATGCATAACCGTGTTCCGTGAAAATTTCCCGGCAGCGGCGGCGTACTTCGCCGTTTTCGTCCGCAATCAGCACTCTTATATCCTTCTCCATCTTTTCCATTCCGTTTTACCTATGCCTTTCCTGTTTGATCGTATCCTGTCGGATATCGTATTTGGTATTATTTGTCAGTGACTATATATTACCATAAATTTCCTGATAATTCAAGTGCCCCATCGAATAAATAATTTACAAAAATTCCCACCATTGATTGGTAAAAACTTACATATTGCGGATTGCGGCGGAAAAATCCGGCGTGACCGCGCCGGATTTCCGGCAATCTTGCAGAAAAGAGGATGTTATGAGCTATCCGTCCCTTATATGGAAGAAACCGCTCCGCGAATGCACGGAGACGGAAGAAAAGATCCCCGAAAACGTCCTTGCCGACCTGATGCTGACGGGAGAAATGAAGGACGATACCCTTGCGTATTTCCGCAGACCCTGCGGTGCGGAGGAAATTCCGCAGAGACAGGGGCTGTTTCGCATTCTTCTGGAAGACGAAGGCTTCCGCGAAAAACTGAAGGATCTCAGAGAACAGCTTTCGGAACTGCAGCGCATCGCCGGATTTCTGGAACGTGCGGAAAATCCGACCGAGCGTGTCATGCTGTTCCTGCCGTCCCTCGGACGGTATTTCACCCTTGCAAAGACGTTTGCGGAGCTTGCATCCCGCGACGGCCGCGCCGCGGAGATCGGAATGTACTTTGAACGGCTCTGTGCGGAAGACGTTTTCCGGCAGGCGGAAGCGGAGTACGCACAGCTGATGAAGAACCGCCGCCCGGAACTGCTGTATACCATCCGCGGAAATGAAGTCAGCGCGGCGGAAGGCGGCGAGATGCTGAAGGACAAACTGGAGCGGTATTTCACGGAAATGGGCGTTCCCGAGGCGATCCCGAACCGGAAGGCGCTTCTCCGGACGACCGATTCCACCGCGTCCGCCTATGCAGGCGTGTATTACGGCTTCCATGCCATGTGTGAGCAGTTTTATCACAAATACGCCGGCGCGTTTATGAACGGTGACCGGGATTTCCGGACGGTGTTTGCCTATTCCGGAGAGATCGGCTTCCTGCTCGATGCATCCGAGTACTTTATCCGTCTGCGGGATGCGGGATATCCGCTGACGTATCCGGCGGTCTCCGCGAAAAAGGAGGTTGTCCTGACCGGAGTGGTCGACGCATCGCTTGCCAAACGCGAACTGCGCGGAAAGGATGTCGTCCCGAACGATCTGCTGATGGCGGAGGAATACCGTGAGGAAAAACTCGCGTTCTATATCCTCACCGGCGCGAACGGCGGCGGTAAGACGACGTTTCTGCGTGCCTGCGGTCTGGCGGTCCTGTTCTTCCTTGCCGGATGTCCGGTGACGGCGTCTTCCGCACGCATCCGGATGTTTGATGCCGTCTACACCCATTTTCCGGCGAACGAAAGTTTTGAAAACAGCGGACGCTTCGTGAACGAAGCGAACCGTGCCGAAGAAATTATCGAAAAAACGGACGAAAACACGTTTGTCCTCTTCAATGAGACCTATTCCGGTACCGACGAGCAGAAGAGCGAGCATTATTCCCGCCGTCTCGCCGATACGATGTATGAGCGCGGTGTATTCGGGATGTTCGTTACGCACATCCATGCGCTGACCGGCAGCCGGATCCCGACCCTCGCCGCCGTGATCGACGAAAACGACGAAAACCGCCGGACGTACAAAATAAAACGCGTCGGCGCAACGTCCTCGTCGTTCGCGGAAGATATTCTTGAAAAATACCGGCTCGACCGGGAATCCCTGAAAAAAAGACTGGAAGGAGAACATCATGCCGGAACGTAAACTGAGTATCCTCTGGGAAAACGAGCGCGGCGTCGTGACCCGCGAAGTCCGGGACGCCGGAAAAAAAGTCATCATCGACCTGCAGATCGACCGCGTGTTCCGGACGGTCTGTCCCGATACGGTGATCCGGGAAGCATTTCTGAATGTTCTTCTGACGCCGTGCACGGAGATTTCCGAAATCCGGAACCGTACCCGCGTGCTGAACGATTTCCGCAGGGTGCCGCAGATGCTCGATCAGCTGATCGAACTGGTCCGCCGCATCGTGATGACGAAAAATACATGGGATTCCGAGCGCTCCCGCCTGTATTCGACCCGTCGGGTCAATCCGCAGGACAAAAGCTCCGTCCTCTGGGCGGCAAGGGAAGGACTGGTTCTGAACGCGCACTTCATCCGTACCGTGAATGTCCATGTCCACACGATCTGCGAAACGCTGAATATGTTCGGCTGTGTGGACGGCTGGCTCGGCGAGGTAAGGGAAGCGGCGTTTGCTCTGTCGCAGAGCAGTCAGGCGAAAGAGATCAACGCCTTTGCGGAACGGATCGAAAAGGGACTGCCGAATGCGCATACCTACGATGTCGAATTCCGCTTTGACGCGGAAATGCGGACCGATCCGTATTTCCTGCGGGATTTCCGGTACATCAATTCCTACGAACGTCCGCAGAAAAAGCAGAAGACCTCGCTGTTTTCGTCCCTCTTTGAACGTGCGGATAAAGAAAAAAAGCCCGTGCAGACGGAAGCGGTGCCGGAGATCCCCGAACCTCCGAAGCCGACCGCACGTGTGGAAGGCGTGGATTCCGACTGGTCGTTCGAAACGGCGGCAAAAGCGGTACAGGAGACCGACCGCTATCTGACCGGATTCCTGCGTGCGGTGATCGAAAAATTCTCCGCGCTGGAGACGGAACTGTATTTCTACAAGGCCGCGCTCCAGTACGTACAGCGGTTCGACGAGCGGAACGTGAAATATGCCTATCCGGAATTCCGCGAGGCGTCGGAAAACCGGATCGATATCCGGAATCTTTCCGACGTTCTCCTGCTGACGGAGAGTATGAGCGTGCTGTCCGTCGTGCCGAACGACGTGTATTTCCGGAGCGGGAACGGGGAAACGTCCGGGATCCTCGTGACAGGGAAGAACAACAGCGGCAAGACGGTCTATCTCCGTTCGGTCGGAACGGCGGTGCTTCTGGCACAGTGCGGACTGCCCGTCCCGTGCGAATCGGCGGTCATCAGCATACGGAACCGGATCTTCACGTCCTTTGCGGCGGCGGAAGGAGAGCTTCTCCCGCTGTCCTCTGCCGGACGTTTCGAAGAGGAAGTTGCGGCGATCTCGCAGATCATCGACGCCGTCGAGCCGTCTTCGCTTCTTCTGATGAACGAGACGTTCCAGACGACGGCATACGACGAAGGCGCGGAAGGGATGTACCACATCCTGAATTATATCGCGGCGATCGGATGCGGGTTCATTTTTGTCACGCATCTGCTGAAGCTGAAGGAACTTTATGAAGACAACCGCAGTGTGGAGATCCTGAAAACGAGCGATTCTCCGCAGACGCGGTATAAGATCGGAAAACTGGAAGGATGACAAAAAACGACAGGCGTTTGACCTGTCGTTTTCTGTTTATACTGTCTTCCCCGTGACGATCTCGCCGTCATGGCTGACCGCGTATACCGCGAGGATATCCCCGGCTTCCGCAGTGCAGTCCGGGATATGAACTTCATAATAATGTTCGCTGTGGCCGACGGCGGTGCCGCTGTCTGATTTTTCCACGAGAACGTATACCGGCGTTTCCCGGTGTTTTTCGACGTAATCGTCGAGAAGTTCCCGCTTGATCTCTTTTCCGAGGGTTTCGAGCCGCACCAGACGGTCGTGCTTGACGTTTTCCGCCACCTGATCTTTCCGTTCCGCGGCGACCGTTCCGGCACGCTTCGAGTATGGGAAGATGTGCATATGCAGGAACCGCGCGTTTCTGCAGAATTCCATCGTCTGCGCGAAATCTTCTTCCGTTTCGCCGGGGAAACCGACGATCACGTCGCAGGAGAAGGTGACGTCCGGCATCGCTTCCCGCATCCGGCAGATCGCGGCGGATGCCATGTCCGCATTGTAGCGGCGCTTCATTTCCGCAAGCGTCCGGCTGCATCCGCTCTGGATGGACAGATGGAAGTGCGGCAGGATCTTCGGCGTGGATGCGAGTTTTCCGACAAAGTATTCGCTCATGACGGTCGGTTCAAGGGAACCGAGTCCGATGCGTTCGATTCCGTCCACAGCCGCGATCTCCCCGATCAGTTCCGCGAGACGGTGTCCGTACGGCTGACGTCCTTCGAAATCCATACCATACGACGCCGTTTCGATCCCCGTGAGGATGATTTCGCGGCATCCGGCGGCGGCAAGACGATTCGCTTCCGCGAGGACGGTTTCCGGCTTTTTCGAACGTACGGGACCGCGTGCCTTCGGGATGATGCAGTACGCACAGCGGTTTTCGCAGCCGTCCTCGATCTTGATGTAGGATCGGGTACGTTCGGGAGACTCCGTCGTCATTTCCACGGCGTCGTAGCCGTCCGGCTCACCGACGTTGTTTTTTCCGCCGCCGTACGTTCCGGTGAGGATGGCGTACACGGTGTCCGCCAGGGAAGCCTTGCCGCCGTTGCCGCAGACGTAGGTGACCTTGTCGATCGATGCGGCGGTGTCGGCGGAGATCTGCGCGAAGCAGCCGGTGACGATCACATGGTCCGCGTACGACGCGGCGCGCCGGATCATCTGACGGGATTTGCGGTCGCTTTCCGCCGTGACGGTACAGGTGTTGACGATGGCGGCGTCGCACGGTTCGCCCGGACGGACGACGGCAATGCCGTGCTTTTTCAGCCCTTCCGTGAAGGAGAGGGATTCATACTGATTGACGCGGCAGCCGAGAGTGGTGACGGAGATGGTGTATTTGTTTTCCATTTATAGTTATCCTTGCTGGTGACAGAAAATAGAGTTTTACCTATTGTATCATTCCGGAGGGACATTGTAAAGAAATTTGTTGTAAATTCGGCGGAAAACGAAAAAAATCTGCCGTCTGTACTTGCAATGGGAGAAAAAATGGGATATAATAAAGAAAAATAAATTCTGTAAGAATGAAAGGAAGCGGATTTATGAATCTCGAAAAATTTCATGTAGTGGATCACCCGCTTATCAAGCATAAGCTGAGTATTATGAGAGACAAGGAGACCGGCTCCACGGATTTCCGCAAGCTCCTCTCTGAGATCACGATTCTCATGGGATACGAAGTTACCCGTGACCTTCCTCTGGTTGACGTCGAAATCGAAACTCCCGTGGCAAAGATGACCGCGCAGAGAATCGAAGGCAGAAAGCTGGCGATCATCCCGATCCTGCGCGCAGGTCTCGGCATGGTGGACGGTCTTCTCAGCCTCGTTCCCGTAGCGAAGGTGGGTCACATCGGTCTGTACCGCGATCCCGATTCCCACGATCCTGTCGAATATTACTGCAAGCTTCCGTTTGACATCGAAGAACGCTACATTATTGTATGCGACCCGATGCTCGCAACCGGCGGTTCCGCATCCGACGCTCTTACCATGCTCAAGAAGCGCGGCTGCAAGCAGCTCAAGCTTCTCTGTCTCGTTGCGGCTCCCGAAGGTGTCGAACGCGTACAGGCAGATCATCCGGATGTTGAAATTTTCTCTGCGGCTCTCGATGATCATCTGAACGACCACGCGTATATCATTCCCGGTCTCGGCGACGCCGGCGACCGTCTGTTCGGAACGAAATAATTGAAATCGTTTTTTCGGGGAAAACTTTTTTGAAAAAAGTTTTCCCTGATTTTTTCGTAGGAGAAACTATGCGAAGCTTTACCATCAATCAGAATGACGCGGGGCAGCGTCTGGACAAGTTTATCACGAAGTCCACGACCGGTATGCCGAAATCCCTGATGTACAAGTTCATCCGCACCAAGCGGATCAAGGTCAACGGCGGCCGTGCCCACGAAAACGATATGCTTTCCGCGGGAGACCTTGTGGAAATGTATATCCCGGACGAATTTTTCGGTGATGCCGCCGACAATGCGCCCGATTACAGCAAAGTGAAGACCGTTCCGGACATCATTTACGAAGATGAAAACATTCTTCTCTGCAACAAAAAGCCGGGGATCCTCGTGCATACCGGGGATGAAGGCGACAAAAACCGCGCCGACGCCGACGAGAGAGAGACTCTCATCTACGCGCTGACGGCGTATCTTGTCAACAAAGGCGAATATCAGCCGGAGAACGAGGCGTCCTTTGCGCCAGCACTCTGCAACCGCATCGACCGGAATACCGGCGGGATCGTGATCCTGGCGAAAAACGCTGCGGCTCTCCGCGCGGTCAACGAAGCGATCCGCGAAAACCGCGTACACAAGAAGTATCTCTGCGCCGTCCACGGAAAACTGAACGGGGAAAAGACGCTCCGTGCGTATCACCGTAAGGACTACAAGACCAATACTGTCCGCATTTTTGCCGACCAGAAACCCGGAAGCAAGGAGATCATCACGAAATACAAATCCCTCGCGTACAACCGCGACCGTGACCTGACTCTTCTGGAGATTTCTCTGATCACCGGACGGACGCACCAGATCCGCGCGCATATGGAATTCATCGGCTATCCGCTGCTCGGAGAGGGCAAGTACGGCGTCAACCGCGACGACCGGAAGCTGGGCTACAGCGCACAGGCGCTGTATTCGTATGCGGTGGAATTCGAATTCACGGAACCGGAATTTTCCTATCTCAACGGAAAGGTTTATAAGGTTCCGGACAAATTCGTGAAATTCATGGAGTTTTTCAGAAAATAAATATCCGGAAAAAGTGTGAATTTGCCGGAAATATGTGAAAAACCCTTGTAAATGCTCCGTGCATCATGTATAATTATAATTAATTATGTTTTATGATATAACGGCTATATTGAGAGTTATATAAAACGAAAACCTGAGCAAATCATTGTGAGGTGATTGATTTTGGCATATACCTTCCGCGGCGGCATTCATGTGGAAGAATACAAAAATACCCATCGCTGCCGCATTGAAGCTCTCCCGGCACCGGAGATCGTTACCATTCCGCTGTCCCAGCACATCGGCGCACCGGCAACGGCTCTCGTGAAAAAAGGAGATCCTGTCACTGTCGGTCAGAAGATCGGCGATGTGACCGCAGGGCTCGGCTGCCCCGTACATTCCAGCATTTCCGGTACGGTGACGGACATCGTGAAGAAAACCGCGCAGAACGGTTTCAACGTGGAATATGTGGTGATCCAGAACGATTTCAAGGATACCGTGTGTCCGGATATCCATCCCGTATCCAAGAAACTGACCGAAGTCACGACTGAGGAAGTGATCGGGATCGTCCGTGAAGCCGGAATTTCCGGCATGGGCGGCGCCGCTTTCCCGACATACGCAAAGATCCAGTCCGCACTCGGCAAGGTTGACAAGCTGATCGTCAACTGCGCGGAATGTGAACCGTTCATCACGGCAAACCATCGTCTCCTTCTGGAACAGCCGGCGTCCGTTATCAACGGCGTAAAGATCCTTCTGAAGGCTCTCGGCGTCCGCACCGCTTACCTCGCGGTGGAAGACAACAAGATGGACGCGATCGAAAAACTTGAAGAAATGACGGAAGGCAGCAAGATGATCTCCGTCAAGGTCATGAAGACGAAGTATCCGCAGGGCGACGAACGTCAGCTGGTATACGCTCTGACCGGCGTGGAAATCCCGTCCGGCAAGCTTCCCGCGGACGTCGGCTGCGTGATCTTCAATGCCGAGACCTGTGCGGCAGTCTACCGTGCGTTTGCTTTCGGCATGCCCCTGATCTCCCGTATCGTCACCGTGGACGGCGACTGTGTGAAGCGTCCGCGGAACATTCTTGCGCCCATCGGTACCCGGGTGACCGATCTGGTGGAATTCTGCGGCGGCCTTGTGCGCGAACCTAAGAAGATCATCAACGGCGGTCCCATGATGGGTGCGGCGCAGTGGGATACCGAAATGCCCGTGACCAAGTCCACCAGTGCTGTCCTTCTGTTCTCGGAAGGTTTCGGCAGAAAGAGCGTGGATACGCAGTCATGCATCCGCTGCGGCAAGTGCATCCGCAACTGCCCGATGCACTTAATGCCCATGTACATCGCCCAGTTTTCCAAGATCCACGATCTGAAGCGTGCGGAAGAATACGGCGCGATGAACTGTGTGGAATGCGGTTCCTGTTCTTACAACTGTCCGGGCGGCGTCGAGATCGTGCAGCATATCCGTGTTGCAAAGGCTGCCATCAAGGCAGAAAAGACCCGTCTCGCATCCCTCTCCCAGCCCGAGAAATGAGACGTAGTTTGAGGTAAAATATGGATAAGAAAATAGAGAATCCTTCCGTTCCGGCAGAAACTGTGCCGGCGGCGGAAGAAAAATCTGCGGCAGGAACAGGCCGGAAGATCCGGATGCCGGAGATGCTGACGGTATCGCCGTCTCCGCATATCAAGACGCCGGACACCACCGCAACGGTCATGTTCGACGTGATTCTTGCCCTGCTTCCCGCGTTTATCTGGGGCGTGTACGTATTCGGCGTCCGTGCGCTTGCCGTTGCGGCGGTATCGATCGCCGCGTGCGTCGGTCTGGAAGCGGCGGCACAGATCCTGCTGCACCGTCCGGTGACCATCGGTGACCTTTCGGCGGCAGTTACCGGGCTTCTGCTCGCAATGAACCTTCCCGTATCGGTTCCGCTGTGGATGCCGGTGGTCGGTGCATTCTTTGCGATTGTTGTCGTCAAGCAGCTGTTCGGCGGCATCGGCAAGAACTTTGTCAATCCCGCGCTCGCCGCGCGTGTTTTCCTGTTCTCCTGGGCATCGGAAATGACCGCGTTTTCCGCGGACGGCGAACGCGTGACCAGTCTCGCTCCCGTTCTGACGGAAGGCGATTTTGTTGCAAGCGCAACGCCGCTTGCATCCCTCAAAGCCGGCACGCTTCCGTCCGAGACCATTTTTGATATGTTCCTCGGCAATCATGCGGGCTGTACGGGGGAAGTAATGTCCCTGCTTCTGCTGGCCGGCGGGATCTTCCTGCTCGTCCAGCGCGTGATCACCTGGCATATCCCCGTGGCGTACATCGGTACGGTTGCCGCGCTGACGTTCCTGTTCCCGCGGTACAGCGGCATGCCGATCGAATCGATGCTGTACGAACTGCTGGCGGGCGGTCTGCTCCTCGGCGCATTCTTCATGGCGACCGACTATGCGACTTCGCCCGTTACCCCGGCCGGACGTCTGATCTTCGGTGTGGGATGCGGTCTGATCACGGTGCTGATCCGTTATTTCGGCACCTATCCCGAAGGGGTATCGTTCTCGATCCTGGTAATGAATCTGCTTGTCTGGTATATTGACAAGGCGACCATGCCCAGACGTTTCGGAGGTAAGAGCAATGGCAAATAAAAAGAATAAGAAAAATTCCGTTCTTACGCCTCCGGAAGAACCTGTGTCCGGTATTTCCGCAGAGGAAACCGTACAGCAGGCGGCAGAGACGGAGTCGATCGAAAAGAGCATTGAAAACGGTCTCCGCGGAGTTGCACCCGTGGAAAGTGATACAAAGGATCCTGCGGCGGATCTTCCGGAAGGAGAGGAACTTCTGATCGAGGAAGTGGAACTTCTGGAAGAGGAAACGGCGGAAGAACCGGAAGAATCTCCCGCTCAGGAACCGGAAGCGGAACCGGCGGAAAAAAAGAAAACTTCCGCAAACGTACATCTCGTGAAAATGGTCGCCGTTCTGACGGTGATCTCCATGTCGATCGCCCTGCTGCTTTCGGTGGTCAACGCCATGACGAAGGACGTGATCGCGGCGAATGTGCAGAATCAGAAAAATCAGGCGGTTCTTGCCGTCTTCCCGGAAGGTACGGATGTAAAACCCTACACAACCGCGGAAGGCGAAGAAATTTATATTGTTTTGAAGGATGGAGAAATCCTCGGCTGCTGTGTCAACGCTGTGGAAAGCGGTTACGGCGGTGATGTCAGCATGATGATCGGTCTGAATACCGCGCATGAAATCTGCGGCATCCGGATCGTCTCCATGAGCGAAACTCCCGGCGTCGGCACCAAGATCAGCGGCGCATCCTTCCTCGAACAGTTCTTTGGCATGAGTGAGCCGGTACAGTTCGGTGTCAACGCGGATGCCATCTCCGGTGCGACCTACAGCTCCCGCGCGGTCGAAAGCGGCATCAATACGGCTCTCGGTGTCCTTGTGGACTATGACGAGGCGGCCGCATCCATCGGTGCGGATGTCCGTGCGGAAGATTATGATCCCGAAGATCACGTCAACGCGAACGAATCGAACGGCGACGAAGAGCTGAACATCGGTCAGGCAGGTGAATCCGGCGCGGAAGACAAACCGGATCCCGAACCTGCACCGCAGCCTGAGCCGGAACCGGCAGCGGATCCCGAACCTGCACCTCAGCCCGAGCCGGAACCCGCAGCGGATCCCGAACCTGCGCCGCAGCCCGAACCGGAACCCGCAGCGGATCCCGAACCTGCGCCGCAGCCCGAACCGGAACCCGTATGGACTCCTGATCCGGAGCCTCAGCCCGAGCCGGAACTCGTGTGGACTCCTGAGCCGGAGCCTCAGCCCGAGCCGGAACCCGTATGGACTCCCGAACCTGCGCCGCAGCCCGAGCCGGAACCCGTATGGACTCCCGAACCGGAGCCTCAGCCCGAACCGGAACCCGTATGGACTCCTGAGCCGGAGCCTGCAGCAGATCCCGAACCTGCACCGCAGCCGGATCCGGACCCTGTAGCAGTGCCTGATCCGGAACCGGAAATTGAACCGGAACTTCCGGCGGAAGAAGAACCTGAGCCGGAACCTGAACCCGAACCTGAAGAAAAACCGAAGAAGCCCATCGGCAGCGGTTTCATCAAACCTTAACGAACAGGGAGGTAATCTGTTATGAAAAAATCAATACCGACGCTGTTCAAGGAAGGGATTCTTACCAACAATCCGGTGTTTGTTCAGCTTCTCGGCATGTGTCCGACCCTTGCGACCACCACTTCCGTGATGAATGCCCTCGGTATGGGCGCGGCGGTCATCGTGGTCCTCGCATTTTCCAATCTGTTTATCTCGCTCCTGCGTAAGATCATCCCCGGAGAAGTGCGTATCGCTTCGTATATTGTCATTATTTCCGGATTTGTCACCGCGGTTGAGCTGATCATCAAAGCATATTTCCCGGCAATTGACGCCGCGCTTGGGCTTTTCATCCCGCTGATCGTCGTCAACTGCATTATCCTTGCCCGTGCGGAAGCGTTCGCTTCCAAAAACGGTCCGCTTCCGTCGTTCATTGACGGGATCGCAACGGGGATCGGCTTCACGCTGGCTCTCGTCTGCATCGCGGCGGTCCGCGAACTTCTCGGTACCGGGATGCTCTTTGCGGCATCCGACGGTACGGGCGGCGTTCCGGTCTTCGGCGACTGGTTCAGCCCGGCGACGATCTTCCTGCTTCCGTCCGGCGCGTTCCTGACCCTCGGCTTCCTGATCGCCTGCGTACAGAAGATCCGCAATACGGCGGAAGAACGTGCGCAGAACAAGGCGATTGAAATGGATGCCATCGACGGCGGTTATCACGCGACCCTGATGAGAGACCCCGAAAGCGGCAAGATCATCCGCCGCACTTCCTACCGTGCGCCCGAACCGGTGACGGATGGCGAAGCGCCGGATGCGGAACTTCTGGAAGACCCCGAAATTCCCGCGGCTCCGGCGGAAAACGATGCGAAAGGAGCGGAATAAATGAGCAATATTTTCATGATTATGTTTGCGGCGATCCTGACGGAGAACTTCATTTTCTCGCGTTTCTACGGATGCTGCCCGTTCCTCGGCGTATCGGACAAGCCCTCGACCGCGCTCGGCATGGGCATGGCGGTCACGTTCGTCATGACGCTTTCGTCCGCGGCAACGTGGGCGGTGTACAACTATCTGCTCGTACCGTTCGGTCTTGAATATCTCAAGACTATCGCGTTCATCCTGCTGATTGCAACGCTGGTACAGTTCATTGAAATGTTCCTGCGGAAGTTCATCCCGGCGCTCTACGGCGCACTCGGGATCTACCTTCCTCTGATCACGACCAACTGCGCGGTTCTCGGCGCGGCGCTGGTCAATATCGAAGAAGGCTACAGCTTTATTGAAAGCGTTGTGTTCGGCTTCTCGGCAGCGCTCGGCTTCACGCTGGCGATCGTTGTGTTCGCCGGTGTGCGCGAACGGCTCAATTTTGCGGATCCGCCGAAGGCATTCCGCGGATTCCCGATCCTTCTGATCTCCGCAAGCCTTGCGGCCATGGCATTTTCCGGTTTCTCCGGAATGAAATTCTGAGGAGGAATAACGAAAAATGTTAGAACAGATTCTGATTCCCGTTGGAATTTTCATAGGTCTCGGCGTGATCATGGGCGCGCTTCTTGCGGTTGCCAGCCGTGTCTTTGCGGTGGAAAAAGATGAACGCGCAGAGCAGATCAACGAATGTCTTCCCGGCGCAAACTGCGGCGGCTGCGGCTTTACCGGCTGTGCGGCTCTTGCCGAAGCGATCGCCAAAGGGGAAGCGAAGGTAAACCAGTGTTCGGTCGGCGGTGCGGAGACCGCGGAAAAGATCGCGGCGATCATGGGCGTGGAAGCCGGACATACCGTCCGTATGCGCGCGCAGGTCATGTGCTCCGGTACGTCCGAATACGCGAAGAAAAAGTACATCTACGAAGGGATCCCGAGCTGTGAAGCGGCGGCCAAAGTCGGCGGCGGCGACAAGCTCTGTCCGAACGGATGCATCGGTCTCGGAAGCTGCGTGAAGGCGTGCCCGTTCGGCGCGATCCACGTGGAACAGGGCGTTGCGGCGGTCGACTATGCCAAGTGCCGCGGCTGCGGCGTGTGTCTCTCCGCGTGCCCGAAGGGGATCATCAACCTGATCCCGTTCGACAGCAGGCACTGGGTCGGCTGTATGTCCCTTGAGGATGGCAAGACGACGCGCAAGGTCTGCGACGTCGGCTGCATCGCGTGCAAGCTGTGCGAGAAAAACTGCCCGGAAGGCGCGATCAGCGTCAAGCGTTCCATCGCTTCCATCAACTACAATATCTGCACCGGATGCGACAAATGTGTGGACAAGTGTCCGCGCCACATCATCTGGTCCGGCAGAACGCAGGGTGAACTCGGTCTCGTCGTAACCCGTCTGAAGCCGGAAGATATTGCAAAATAACAGAATTTCACTTGTGAAATTGAACAAAAACGACTAAAATAGTTTGTGCAGACATACGAAAAGTATGCTGTGCAAACTATTTTATTTTATGCCACTTGAAAAATGCCGCCAAATGATTTATCATATATGCTGAACGGTTTATTTAACCCGATAAATCCGTAAAAACAATTTTATTTACATATTTTGGAGGTATTCCATGAACGCATCTGACATCATCCGCGTTGGTATTATCGGCTGCGGCGGTATCGCTAACGGCAAGCACATGCCTTCCCTCAAGAAGGTTCCCGGCGTACAGATGGTAGCATTCTGTGACATCGTTGTTGAAAGAGCTGAAAAGGCTGCTGCACAGTACGGTGTTCCCGGCGCAAAGGTTTACGAAGACTACAAGAAGCTCCTCGAAGACAAGACCATCGACGTTGTTCACGTTCTTACCCCGAACCGTGCACACTCCTTCATCACCGTTGACGCTCTCGAAGCAGGCAAGCACGTAATGTGCGAAAAGCCGATGGCTATCAACTCCGTTGAAGCTAAGAAGATGCTCGACGCTGCTGAAAGAACCGGCAAGCTCCTCACCATCGGTTACCAGACCAGACAGACCGCTCAGGCTCAGTACCTCAAGGCTGAATCCGAAATGGGCACCTTCGGTGACATCTACTTCGCACGTGCATGCGCAGTTCGCCGTCGTGCAGTTCCGACCTGGGGCGTATTCCTCAACGAATATGAACAGGGCGGCGGTCCCCTCATCGACATCGGTACTCATGCTCTCGACGTAACCCTCTGGATCATGAACAACTACAAGCCGAAGTACTGCGTTGGTACTGCTTACAAGGCACACAACAACGACGTAGAACAGGGCAACGACTGGGGCAACTGGGATCCCTCCAAGTTCACCGTTGAAAGCTCCGCATTCGGTTTCATCGTAATGGAAAACGGCGCTACCATCTCCCTCGACGCATCCTGGGCTCTCAACACCCTCGAAGCTCGTGAAGCTTGCTGCATGGTATGCGGTACCAAGGCCGGCGGTGACATGTTCAACGGCACTGCCAAGATCAACGGTATCCGTCAGAACAGACAGTACACCTTCCAGCCCAGCTTCTCTTCCGGCGGCGCTGCATTCTACGAAGGCGTTTCCGACAACGACCCGGCTGCTAAGGAAGCTTACCAGTGGATCCAGGCTGTTCGCGGCGAAAAGGCAGAACCCACCGTTCTTCCCGCACAGGCTTACACCGTTACCAGAATTCTCGAAGGTATCTACACCTCCGCGAAGACCGGCGACATCTACAAGTTCTAATAAGAGCTTTACGTATGGCAATAACACGGCCGTGCTTCGGGATTTATCCCGGAGTACGGCTGTTTTGTTTTCCGGATGTGCGGCGGCTGGGAATAAAATTTCAAAATTGGACTTGTATTTCCCACGGACGTATGCTATAATTTTACTGAAATTATTTATGCTCGAAAGGAATCTATCCCATGAAACTTTGTGTTCTTGCAAACCTTTACGGCGCAAAGCCTCTGGACGAAACCCTCTCCATCCTGAAGGGTCTCGGCGTTGAAGCCGTTGAAATCGGCTGCGGCGGTTACCCGGGCAAGGCTCACGCTGATCCGGACGTTCTTCTCAATGACGAAGCTGCATTCGAAGAATGGATGAACACCTTCAAGAAGTACGACATCGAACTCGCGGCTCTCGCATGCCATGGCAACCCCGTGCATCCCGATCCGGCGATCGCTGCTGACTTCGACCGTGACCTCCGCAACGCGATCCTTCTCGCGGAAAAGGCGGGCGTTGAAACCGTTATCACCTTCTCCGGCTGCCCCGGCGACCATCCCGGTGCAAAGTATCCGAACTGGGTTACCTGCCCGTGGCCGGATGACTTCCTCGCAATCCTCGACTACCAGTGGAACGAAGTTCTCATTCCTTACTGGACCGAACTTGTTGCATTCGCAAACGCACACAATGTAAACAAGATCGCTCTCGAACTCCACCCCGGCTTCTGCTGCTACAACACCGAATCCCTTCTCAAGCTCCGCGCTGCAGTCGGTCCGACCATCGGTGCAAATTTCGACCCGTCCCACCTTATCTGGCAGGGTATGCAGCCCGCAGCAGCGATCCGTGCGCTCGGCGACGCGATCTACCACGTTCATGCAAAGGACGTCAAGATCGACGATATCAACACCGCGCGTACCGGTGTTCTTGACACCAAGCACTACGGCGACGAACTCAACCGTTCCTGGGTATTCCGTGCCCTCGGCTACGGCCACGACGTTTCCTGGTGGAAGGATCTCGTATCCAACCTCCGTCTCGTCGGCTACAACGGCGTTCTCTCCATCGAACACGAAGACAGCCTGATGTCCATCGACGAAGGTCTCAAGAAGGCCGTTGCTGTCCTCGACGAAGCGATCATGCGCGATCCCAAGCCGTCTTCCATGGCATGGGCTTAAGTTCATAAAACGCCTTTTCTACGGTTCCGGCCTGTCTGACAGGTCGGAACCGTTTTTCCTTTTTCAATGCCCTTCGGACGGCGAAAAACGGACTTGAATGTGCAATTTTGAAGAAAATGGGGATTTTTTCTTTTTTAGGGGAGTTTAATTATTTCTGGGGTGCAGAAACTTTAAAATAGCTATTGAAATTCAAAAAACTTAGTGCTATAATTGGAGATGAATAAACGCACAATGTACCCAAATCTATATTTTGTTGTGCTTTATAGGAGGAAAAACATGAAGAAAACTCTTTCTCTCATCCTTTCCGCTCTCCTCGTTGCCGGTATGTCCGTTGCTGCGATGGCTTGGGAAAAGGGTGTTGACTACCTTGTACTTGAAGAAGCAGATCCCGATAACCTCGGCGACCTGTACGGCGATATGTATCCGGGCTCTCTCGACTGGGACTGGGCTGAATGCACCACCGGTCAGCTTCTCAAGGGTACTGTAATCGCTGGTACCGACGGTACTTCCCACTGCTGGTCCAACGGTACCGACAACGCTGCAAAGGCATTCGACGGTGACACTTCCACCTTCTTCGACCCCTACGCAGCAAACACCAACTCCTGGTGCGGCATGATCCTCGATCAGGCTTACGAACTCACCGAAATCCGTATCATGCCCCGTGAATCCTGGCTCTCCCGTATGGTTGGCGCAGCTGTTCAGGGTTCCAACAACGGTGTTGACTGGGTTGACATCGTATACGTTACCGGTGTAACCGAAGCTCCCGCAGGTTACGACTACCACGCATTTACCCCCACCACCAACGCTGACTACGTTGCATACTACTCTGACTACGGCATCGAACAGCCTGACTTCTCCACCTACTGGGTTGGCTCCGGTTCCTACATGTACTACCGTTATGTAAACCTCGAAGGCGTTCACGGCGACCTTGCAGACATCGAACTTTACGGTAATCCCGCTCCGGCTACCGAAGTTACCGCTGACATGGCAACCGTAATCCTTACCTCCGACCTCGAAAACTTCTACGAAGAAGTTGAAGTTACCGAATCCGCAGCAGTTGTTACCGAAGGTTCCATCGAAGGTACCGTTATCGGCGGCGGCGGTGCATATTCTGACACTGCTTCCTATGCAATGGCATTCGACGGCGATGCTGCTACTTTCTACGATCCCAAGTCTGCAGGCCCGAAGTGCTTCACCGGTATCCAGACCGCTGAACCCTACGCTCTGACCGAAGTTAAGATCATGCCCAGAGCTGACCAGTTCGCAAGAACCGAAGGCGCTACCATTCAGGGCTCCAACGACGGTGCAACCTGGACCACTCTCGCTGAATACACCATCGACGACGTTCTCGCAGCTGAATCCGAACAGACCTTCATCGCTAAGACCATCACTGATACCAACGGCTACACCATGTTCCGTTACGTAAGCAACGGTGCTCAGCACGGTGACGTTGCTGAAGTTTGCTTCTACGGTGCTCCCGCTGCAGCTGCTTCCGCTCCGGTTGAAGAACCTGTAGTTGAAGAAGCTCCCGTTGCAGAAGAACCTGTAGTTGAAGAAGTAGTAGAAGAAGTTGTTGAAGAAGAAGTTGTAGTTGAAGAAACTGTTGAAGAAGTTGTAGAAGAAGTAGTTGAAGAAGCTCCCGCAGCTGAAGAAGTAGTTGAAGAAGCTCCCCAGACCTTCGACTTCGGCGTAATCGCAGCAGTCGCAGCTCTCGTTTCCGCAGCAGGCTACGCTCTCTCCAAGAAGAGATAAGTAAAACCTTAAGCCCAAAAACGCTCTGACTCTGTCAGGGCGTTTTTCACATCCGGAAAAGAAAACGGAGGATTTATGAAAATACAGATTTCGGATAACCTGATCCGCCACTATCTGCGGAATGTTTATTTTATCAACGGACACAGCTATGCCGGAAAATCGACGATGGTGAAAATGCTGTCCGAACGGTACGATATGATTTTCTGCGGGGAAAATTATCACGATGTCTTTCCGCGTGAGAAACTGTCGCGCTGGAAACAGCCGGGGCTCTGCTACTTCGATACAATGAGCGGATGGGAAGAATGGCTGAACATGACGCCGGAAGAACACTGGAACTGGACGGATCAGGTATCGAAAGAATGTGTTGAGATCGAGATTCTGGAACTGATCCGGCTCGCCGCATCGGGAAAAAAGGTGATCGTGGACACCAACATTCCGCCGGATGTCCTGCGGGAGATCTCGGATTATCATCATGTGGCGATCCTGCTCTGTGATCCGCCGGATATCTGTTTTACCCGCTTTTTTGACAGGGAGGATCCCGACAAAAAGTTCATGATGGATCAGATCAAAAAGTGCAGGGATCCCGAGGCAACACTGAAAAACTTCAATTCGTGGGCGCTGTATCATCCGGAAGAAGAAATTGACTGGACACATACCGGTTTTTTCAGTTATACCCGTTCGGATTTTGAACATGACACAAGAGAACAAATGCTTGCAGTTCTGGCAGATCATTTCGGGTTGGATAAAGGGGAATAATGTCGGAAAAACAGTGTCGGCGCGGATTTTGTCGGAATACGAAATATGAAAATCATGTGAAAATTTGATTAACTATTGAAAAACAATTTATGATGTGCTATAATATTCCCACAGTAAAAAACAGGAGCTAAAAAAACATTGAAGAAATACATCCGATGGATCCTTGTGCCGGTACTGATCTTCTGTACCTGCCTGAACATATGTGCCGCATACCCCGCAAGTACCAGCCACGGCTGCTTCAAGCCGGAAGAAGGCGTTCTTCTTGAAGGAACGCTGTTCGGCGCCGCGTCATGGTCGGGCGGATCGGGCGACTCCTACGAAAGAGCGTGGGACGGTGACCCGTATTCCTTCTATGACCCGCAGATCGGTGCGAGCGACGCAAGCTACACCGGCATCCAGACGGACGAGCCGTATGTGCTTACGGAAGTCCGCATCCTGCCGCGCGAAGGCTGGCTCGACCGCTTTGAAGGTGCTCAGATCCAGGGCTCGAACGACGGCGAGGAATGGTACACGGTCTGGGAAAGCAAAAATCCCGCAAAAGATTGGAAATATGCCTGCTATACCGGCGTTCGCATCGATTGTCCGGAGGAAGGCTACACCATGTTCCGCTACGTGAATCTCCATACCCACGGGGACGTTGCGGAAATCGAACTCTACGGCAATCCGGTGACCGATGAGGAAGCCGAACGCCTCGCCGCGGAATCCGCCGCAGAATCCGAGAAACTGGAAGCAGTCCTTCTCGAACGTGAGGAAATCGCCAAGCATGTCATGACCGCGCCGTCCAGCGGCGACCCCATGACGATCATCATTGTTCTGGTCGTTGTCTCCGGCGTTCTCTTCGCTGCCATGACCATCCTCTCACATATTCAGAAAAATCAGAAAAATAAGAAGAAATAAACAAAAGAACGTGCAGATCAAAAAAATCCGCACGTTCTTTTTTTATTGGGATAACTTCTGCAAAGATCACTTCGCCTGTCCGAATCCGCAGACGAGCTGTTTGTTTTCGATGGTGAGGACGGCATAGGAGGCGTTGTAGTGGGAGTCGCAGGCACCGGGATTGATCATACGGACGCAGCCGCCCTGATCCCCGTCAATGGTGATGTCTTCCGCCTGGTGGGTATGACCGTAGAGAAGCACATCCGCTTTTTTCTGAATGGCATAGTTGGCGGCGAACTGACGCTGGGTTTTGACGAAATGATTGTGGCCGTGGATGAGGAGGAAACGGAGTCCGCCGACGGTCACGAGCGCTTCCTTTTCCAGAAATTCGCGGTCGCTGTAGGAGAGGAAGAATTCGTCGCAGTTTCCGCTCACCGCGTCGAAGGGAATATTGGGGAATTTTTTCATGACGGCATTGGCGTCGGTCAGACCGTCCCCGAGAAAGAAGACGCGGTCAACCCCGCCGTGCTCCAGATGGATGCGGATGGCATCCGTCATGCGCATGGTATTGCCGTGGATGTCGGAAAAAACAAGAATTTTCATAGGATGCTCCTTGAAAAAGAATATGGATTGCCGTGTGTCAAAAAGGTGCCGCCTTCAATATACTGAAAATGATCAACCGAAGGAGGCTGTGGATGATGCTCAACAAAGCGATGATTGATAAGATGCTCGCAATGCCGGACGACAAACTGCTTGTCATGCTGAAAATCGTGCTGTCCGGCTCCGGAGTCGAACTGTCCGGAAAAGGCACGGACGGGATCGATAAAAAAACACTGCGGAAACTGCGGTGCGTCCTCGCCGAGATCACCGATGACGACATCGGCCGCGTGACCCGTCTGGCGGAGGTTTACAGACATGGAGAATGAAGTACGGAAAAACACGGAGACATCCCCCATCGCACAGATGGTGGAACAGATCATGAAAAATCCGGAACTGACTGGAATTATCAACGAGCTGCGCGGCGGCACGGAAGGTGCGCCCGCCGTTTCGCAGGCGGAGATCCTGTCACATCTGCCGGACGTGATGGCAATGCTGAAGCCGATGACCGGTGAGACGTCCGGTGCGGTTCCGGAAATCACGGAATCTTCCGCGCAGAATTCGGGAAGTGCGGCACCGGAAGAGAACGTCAAAGCGGTATCCGCTGCCGTGCCGAAGAAATACGACCGGAACCGTGCGGAAAAACTGATGGCGGCGCTGAAACCGTATCTGAACGAGACCCGGTGCGATATCATTGACAGATGCGTGTCCGTCATGCAGATCACCGACGTTGTCGGGGCAATGCAGGGACTTGACGCTTTGCGGAAACCGAAGCCCTGACGGAGCGCGGTGCGAAAGACGGAAGGGAGGTGGAGATGATTTACACACGCAGTTACGGAAAAAATACCGGAAACGGAAGATACAGTCCGCCGCCGGGGTACGACGGAAACGCATTTTCCGCGACACCGGAGGTCAAACTCCATGAAGCGGAAGACGATGTGAGCCGTCTGCGGCGGAAACGGGAACCGGCGCCGGAAATTCCGCGGGAACTGCCGGAGCCGGAGGAAAAAAACGATATTTTCGGGAATTCCGTACGGTTTTCCGAAGCGGAAGAGACCGCGGAAACGGAAAACACGGGGAGTGCGCGTCCGCAGAATCTGCCGGAGCCGGATTTCGGCGCGGAACCCGGGAAACTGCCGGACAATACGGCGGTCTTTGCCGGAAGAATGGATTCTCTGGAAGCATTGCTCCGGCATCTGCGCGGAAAATTCGGGCGTGAGGAGCTGATCCTTGTCATGGTGATGCTTCTCATTGCGTCCGACGGCGCAAGTCCGGAACTTCTTCTGCTGGTGCTCCTGTTAATCGCCGGATGAATCCGGAGCGGAAACGTAAAATGCGAGGATTTCCGCGGTGATCTCCGGAACGCACGCGTACGGATCGCGGTATTTGAACTCGGTGCCGCGGCGATCCGGTTCGGGATGGATCGTGATGCAGACATCCAGTTTCTGTGTCCGGGGATTGAGCTGTACGGAGGTTTCGAATCCTGCCGTATAGGCAAGGACCGCCGCAAGCGTTGTCAGCGTTTCTCCCGCCGAGTCGGGGACGGCGATAGAACGCAGAGAACCTCCGGCACTCCGGTATTTTTCCGGCTCGCGCACGGTCGCGGAGAGCGTGACGGTCGCCGCAAGGGAGGCGCTTTCCGAGAATACCGCAAAGGGAGCGACATCCAGCGAGATCGTATGATCGGCGGAAAGCGTCATCAGCGCGGTCAGCAGGGAGACCAGAACATGGACATACAGTTCGGCGGAAAACTCAAGGATCCGCAGGGACGGATCGGTTTCCGAAGGACGGAGGTCGAGCGCGGTATGCAGAAACTGCGGCGACTCCTGCAGATTCCGGACCGCGGTTTCTGTGATGCGGAAGATATCGCAGAACCCTTTTCCGTGACCCGGCTGCATCAGGGAATACAGTGCATTCGGAAAAAGACGGAGTGCAAGAAACGAATCGGGCATCAGAAAGTCCGGTTCGGGATTTCCGGCGAGAAGAAGAACCTCACGGAGGATCCGTTCGGTGGTCTTTGCATAGGTAAGGGAAGCGGAGGACATCAGACTGTAAAACTGTCCCATATCCTCCGCGAGAAAAACAGCGGTGAAAGGCTGTCCGCCGGCCATGTTCTTTTCACAGAAGGCATACCGGAAGGACGGCAGAGAAGAAGGCGAAAAAATTTCGCAGGAAAGCGGCAGATCGTCTGCGGATCCGCCGGATATAAGAGGGGTCGCGCAGAACTCCAGAAACCGTTTCCGGTCACCGGCGCGCAGGGAGTGGAGAAACCGGGTACCGATCGCTTCGAAATCGGGATATTCCGGGAAGATCCATTCCGCGCCGCTGATCCGATGGAGGCGTCCGCTCCGGTCAAAAATCAGAAAGGGAAGGTCGGTCATAGCGTTCGTTCCTTTGCAGGGATCAATACCACGGACGAATCCGGTTGCCGTTTTCGTCCACGTACCACGAGTTACCCACCGCAGTGGAATCTTCAGCAGAGCCGGAAACTTCTTCTGCGGGAGTTTCTTCCGCTGTCTGAGAACTGCTGCTTGTAGTGGCATAGGGATTGGTCTGAGGAAGGGCTTTGGGCGTGATTGCTGTCCGGGGTTCTTCGTCCGGCTGAATTTCCACAACCGGATGACGGCTGTAGCTCAGGAGATCGGGGAGAATATTTTCCGTGAAGCAGAGATTGGTGATCGTGCTGTCGCGCAGAGCCTGCGCCTGTGCCGCCAGAAGATCGAGGTCGGTCGTGGACAGGACAACGCGCATATTGTAGATGCTGAAGCTGCCGTAGAGGGAGATGATATCCTGTGTCATGCGGTCGTACATTTCGTCGGGAGTGACGGAGGTGTAGGCGGTCATATCGATCCCCGTGAAGTCTGCCACGGAAGCGATGGTCTGGATGGCGTGGGCATTGGAGAATTCGAGGAAAACATCGTCGGTGAACAGGATGCCGAGCTGGCAGGAGCCGCCGGTGATTTCCGCGCATCCGGTCAGATAAGCGGCAATCTCGTCCGCAGGGATATCGGATTCGTCGATGACGGTGTTTTTGATCAGGATCTCATCCACGCCGAACGAGGCAAGTTCGGCAAAAACGGTGCCGTCCACGATGGCATCCGTCCCGCGTTCCAGCAGACCGAAGGAAGTGTCCATCACGGCGCAGAGATAGCGATCCTGTGCTTTCGCCGCGGTGAAAGCCGAACGGACAAGCGCGAGACTGCGGTTGTCTTCCTCGTCGGGCACGGCGATGCGCGTACGTTCGCAGAGAGCCGGAGAGGTGTACAGCAGATTTCCTTCGCCGTCGGAAAGATCAAAGAGCAGGGTATCGTAGTGTTCCGCGAGGTTGTTTACCGCAGCGACGACGGCGTCCTCCGTATGGTAATTGCGGAGTTCGAGACCGGCTGCGGAGATTTCACGGCTGGAAGCCGGCGTTTCCGGGAGCTGAGGACGTGAAGTGATCAGCTTGTCCGCCGGTTCGGCGGTATTCAGGATGGCTTCCGCCTCGGCGACCTTGACAGTCAGATAATGCCCGAGAAGGATGGAGGAAAAAGTGATGACTGCGGCGGCGAGAATGACAAAAAGAATGCGGAACATGATCTTTTGGAATTTCGCGCTGCCGGAGTAGGTACGTCTGTAGTGTCTCAAAATCAGTCTTCCGTATCCGTAAGGTTGAAGATGGAGTAATTCTGCAGTTCGTCGGTGGGCGTGACGGTCAGCGTTTCCGCAAAGGCTTCGACGGCAAGATTGTACAGCCCGCTGATGTAGTCTTCGCGGAGATCGTCAAAGTGCTTTTCGATGTACGCGGGGTCTTTTTCGTACCGCTTGATGATGCTGTAGCCGGCGGACGTTTTGACGACATCGCTGACTTCTCCGATTTCCAGAGCGAACGCGGCGTCTTCAAAGGCGGTATCGAGGTAGCCTCTGGCGAAATAGTAGCCGTCATCGTTGTTGAACATGAAGAGGTCCTGTCCTTTTTTCTGGACGAGTTCATCGAAATCCGCGCCGCCGCTGATCTGACCGAGCAGTTCTTCGGCACGTGCGAGGCAGTCTTCGTCGGAAACACCGTTTTCATTGGAGCTGAGAAGCTGCTTGACGCGGATGAATTCGTCGCTGTCGAACACTTCACGGATCACGTTGTCGTCGTCCGGGATTTTTCCGGCTTCGGTCAGGGCATTGAGGAGTTCGGCGGAAAGAAGCTCGTTGCGGATGACGAAACGATAAACGCCGTCGTTCATATTGTACTGTGCGATGGCGTCGGCGTAGGCTTTGTAATCGTATTCGTATTCCTCATAGACGGCGTCCATGGTGATTTCGAGGGCATCGGTGATATAGGCGTCGTCGGCGCTGATGCCGTATTCTTCGCACATGGCGAGCGTTGCGTAGAGGGTGACGATGGATTTTTCGACGTCGGCGTTCAGCTCTTCCATAAGGGCAGCGCCGGATTCGCCGAGCCACATATCGGACGACTTGCCGGTCTCGTAGACTCTCTTGTAGTTGAGGGCAACGTAGCGGTAGAGTTCCAGCGGGACATCATGTCCGGCGACGGTCATGACGACGATCTGATCGTCTTTGGTGCTTTCGAGAAGTTTTTTATCGTCTCCGCAGGAGGTCGCGGAAAGGAGAACAGTTCCGAGGAGGACTCCTGCGGCGAGACGTGTTACAGTTTTCATGGAAAATCTCCGTTATGATAAAATTATACATAATAAATATATCAAAATCTGATGAATACGGTATGAACAGGGATGGCGTTTTCGGTAAACAAACGGAAACCCGGGAAGGTTTCGGAAGAGCGTGAGTGTGTGCGGAATTTCCGCCAAAAATAGATTTCCATGTCTATTGCAATCGCGGGTCGGATATGCTATAATGTTGTCAATATATTTCATATTTCAGAAATCTTTCAGAACGCAGGTGGCAAAATGGATGATTTTATCACAAGAGTAAATCTGCAGAAAATTATTGACGAAAAAAATCTGAAGGTGGTATACACCCCGGAAGAACCGTCGCATATCATGATATCGAGCACGGACGTTATCCGTCCGGGTCTTGCGATGTCGGGATTTTTCGAACACTTCGATAATCGCAGAATCCAGGTACTGGGCGATGCGGAAACCGCCTATATCCGCAGCATGGACGAAGAGACACGCCGGGTCCGCGCGACGGATTTCTTCCGCCGGAATCCGGTGGCGGTAGTATTCACCCATGACAACGAAATTGACCCGCTGACGCTGGAGCTTGCGGAATGTTTTGAAGTTCCGGTTCTTGCGACGTCGGAAAACACGAGTGATTTCGTTTCCTCGATGATCGCGTTCCTGCACGTACAGCTTGCGCCGCAGATCACGCGCCACGGGGTTCTTGTGGAAGTCTACGGCGAAGGCATCTTCATCACCGGGGACAGCGGCGTCGGCAAGAGTGAAACGGCAATCGAGCTGATCAAGCGCGGTCACCGCTTCATCGCGGACGACGCGGTCGAGCTGCGCAAAGTATCGGCAAAGTCCATCGTCGGCAACGCGCCCGAAATGATCAAATACTACATCGAGCTCCGCGGTATCGGGATCGTGGACGTCCGCCGTCTCTTCGGTATGGGCGCCGTCAAGGACACCGAAAAAGTGGACATGATCATCAACCTCGAACCGTGGGTCCAGGGCAAAATGTATGACCGTCTCGGCCTCGACAGCGAATACTCCGACATCATGGGCATCAAGATCCCCACAACTACCATCCCCGTCAAGCCCGGCCGTAACCTCGCCGTCGTCATCGAGATCGCCGCGATGAACAACCGCCAGAAGCGCATGGGCTACAACACTGCCGAAGAATTCAACAAAAAACTGATGCAGAGCATGGGCATTGAATAAAGCGATACCGATTGATGAGGGGGAACTTTTTGCAGAGGTTTCCCCCGTTTTCTGCAATTTGTGCATTTTATGTATTGCAATCGGAGATACTGTGTGATATAATTTTTTACGGCGGAAAGTTATTTCTGTTCAAAAATCCAAAATTGAATAATCATTTTTACAGAGTAGATACCGAGGCGTCAAGTGCCGGTGAAACGGGGAGTTGTTCAGCGGACGAAAGAACGGAGACGTTCTGCGGTCACGGTATCGCATCCCGCTGTCATTCACAAGAGCGAAATCTCTCATAAATGTTCAGGCGGAACTGTAACTTTCCGTACATAATATTTATGGGAGGTTTTTGTTTCATGTTCACCAAACGCATTTCCGTACGCACCATCACCTATCTCGCGTTGCTTGCCGCGCTGGAGATCGTGCTCAACCGCTTCTGTTCCATCAATACGATGGGACTGAAGATCGGGTTCTCCTTTGTGCCGATCGTGGTGGCGGCCAGCCTGTTCGGGCCGGTGCATGCCGCCGCAGTCTATGCGCTCGCCGATTTTCTCGGCGCGATCCTCTTTCCGATCGGTCAGTATCATCCCGGATTCACCGTGTGCGCCGCGCTCATGGGCTTTGTATGGGGGATCTTCCTTCATACCAGAGAAGGGCATCCCGGATTTCTCCGCATCCTTGCTCCGTCGCTCATCAACAATCTCGTGATCGGTCTGCTCATCAATACCGCGTGGGTTGCGATGCTCTACGGATCGAAAACGTATGCCGGATGGTTCCTCTACCGTCTGTCCGAATATGCGGTTCTTGTTCCGCTCAATCTCGTCATCACGCCCGTTCTTCTCCGGCTGTGCCGCGACCTCAGAAAATTTGTTATCAAATAAGAAATCAGGTAACGTATGAACTACACCGAAGCTCTTGAATATATCCATTCCGTCAGCTGGAAGGGAAGCCGTCCCGGGCTTTCCCGCATCACCGAACTCTGCGAAAAACTCGGTCATCCCGAGGATTCCCTGAAATTCATCCACGTCGGCGGTACCAACGGCAAGGGTTCTACCTGCCGGATGCTCTCCTGCATCCTCGAAAGTGCCGGATACCGCGTCGGTCTGTATACATCTCCGTTTGTAGAACGCTTCAACGAACGCATCATGCTGAACAACCGCGATATCTCCGACGACGACCTTGCCTCCGTCACGGAATACGTGAAGCAGTTCGCCGATACCATGGAGGATGCCCCGACGGAATTCGAACTCATCACAGCCATCGCCTTCGAATATTACCGCCGCAAGGAATGCGATTACGTCGTTCTCGAAGTCGGTCTCGGAGGACGTTTAGACTCCACGAATATCATCAAATCCGCCGTTCTGTCCGTCATCACCGGCATTGACCTCGACCATATGGCGTTCCTCGGCGATACCACCGCGAAAATTGCCGCCGAAAAAGCCGGGATCATCAAACCCGGATGCCCCGTTCTCTTCGGGGAAGGCGACGACAGTGCCGAAGAAGTCATCCGCAAAACCGCGGAAGAACGCGGCAGTTCCTACCTCCGCACCGATTTTTCCGCCATTGCCGATATTTCTTCCGACCTTACCGGAACCACGTTCACGTTCCGCGGACGTCCCGTGAAAATAGGCCTCCACGGTCTCTATCAGACCCGTAACACCGCGACGGTGCTGACCGCGTGCGATCTGCTCCGCGATGCGGGACTTGCGATCTCCGAAGAAGCCGTTGACGCCGGACTTGCCGCCGCCCGCTGGATGGCGCGCTTTGAAATTCTTACGGAAAATCCGCTCGTGATCTACGACGGTGCGCACAATCCGCAGGGGATCTCCGGTGCCGTCGAAAATGTCCGTCACTATCTCACGGACAAGTCCGCCGACGGAAAGGTACTCTTCCTCATGGGCGTCATGGCGGACAAGGATTACGACAAAATGATCGGGATGCTGGCGCCGCTCGCTTCGTCCGTGTACTGCGTGACCCCGCCGAACAGCCGCTCGCTGCCTGCGGAAGGCGTTGCCGCGGAATACGAAAGCTTCGGCGTGACCGCACGTGCGTTTGACGAACTCACCGACGGCGTGAACGCCGCCTGCGATGCCGCACGGGACGAAAAGCGTCCGCTCGTCTGCCTCGGTTCGCTGTATATGTATGCGGATGTCAAGCATGCCGTTTGTGCATGGGGGGAAACCGCACGGTGAAGTTTCGCAGAATTTTTGCCCTCGTTCTCCTCGTGCAGATGCTCGGAACGCTGACGTCCTGCGGACTTCTCGACCGTCTCGGCTTCGATACCTACGATTATATGAGCGAAACCGTGATAAAAACGCACGATGCGTCCGGGGAAACGGCGGTCATGCTGGAGGATCTCTTAATGATCCTTGTGACCGATTCGCCCGTTCTGCCGACGTTCGGCAATATGGCGGAAGCGATCACGAATTACCGTGACGCTGTGCTCGAATATCTTCTGGCAGGAGACTACGCCAAGTATTCCGGCAACGCGAAGCTGATCGAACGTGCGGTGAAGGAATATCCGGAATATCAGATCACGCAGGTCATTCCGGAGCTGGAATTTGAATCCGCGATGTACCGCTGTTTCGGCGGCGACGTGATGATTACCCACGAGGACGGCAGCAAGTTCCGCTATCTTGCCGATGCCGCCGTCTATATCCCGATGCTGGCGGTCGCCGATTCCGGCTATACGGCGGACGTGACCTCCCTTGCGGAGACGGA
Organism: Clostridia bacterium; assembly: GCA_017547755.1. GTDB lineage: Bacteria > Bacillota > Clostridia > Oscillospirales > CAG-272 > UMGS1696. Next base: position 191,751 of record JAFYOX010000107.1, read on the forward strand.
AAAGACCTACCGCGTCCGCTTCCGTGTGAAATCCGAGCCGGACGACACCGGCACCGTAACGGAGTCCGACGAATACTTCGCCCTCGTCATCAAACGCGAAGACGGAACGCTGTATATCAAGAAACTGCTCCACGGAAATGAAGTGCAATAGAATATAAAATGCAGGAAGCTGAAAACTTCCTGCATTTTTTAGTTATTCGATTGTCGGAAACTCCGCGTCTGCGCGGAAGAGGTCGCCGTCGCAGGCAAGAGTCAGCCTGCCGTTCATGCGTTCGCAGAGGCTGAGCGCGATGTTCAGACCGAGACCGCTTCCTTCGCTGTGGCGGCTGGCATCGCCGCGGACGAAGCGTTCCATCAGTTCGGAAACGTCCACGTTCAGCGTATCGCGGGAGATGTTCTTGAATGAGACGGCCGCGCGGTCGCCGGTTTTCGTCAGCGTGATGTAGACACGGGTGCCTTCAAGGGAGTATTTCACGATGTTTGACAGCAGATTGTCGAACACTCTCCACAGCAGACGTCCGTCCGCAGAGAGGAAGACGTCTTCGTCCGTGAAGCGGCAGACCGGCGTCAGACCCGCGGCGGTCAGACGTTCCTCATATTCCCCGACCGCCTGACGGAGCATCTGGTTCAGCTCGATCCGCTCGAAATTCACCGTGATCGCGCCGGATGCCGCCTTGGAGGCTTCCACAAGGTCTTCCGTCAGCTTTTTCAGACGGAGCGAGTGCCGGTGGATCGTCTCCGCGTATTCGGCGGCTTTGCCGTCCGGCTGGATTTCGTGCCCGAGTTCCGCAAGAAGCAGATCGGAATAGTTGATGATCGAGGTCAGCGGGGTCTTGATGTCGTGGGACACGTTCGTGATCAGCTCCGTTTTGAGGCGTTCGCTCTTCATCTGCGCCTGTACCGCCGCCTGTAAACCGTCACCGAGCGAGTTCAGATGCTCCGCCTGTTTCCGGAAGATGAAGCGGAACTTTGAAGGGTCGGTTTTCTTATGGATGTTTCCGCCCGCCATGTCGCGGAGGATCTGCGTGATCGTGTGAGTCGCCCATGAACCGTAGATGAGCAGGGCACCGAAGAGCAGCGTCATCGGGAACCACAGGATCAGAGCGAAAGCAATATCGCGGGGATCAACGGAAAACGCCAGAATCAGAAACGTGATAAACATGTACAGGACGACCGCAAGTCCCGTCCGCCACGTCAGCGGAATACTGCGGCAGATGCGCGGGAGAACACCGGAGCATTTTTTGTAAATCCGGTAAACGAGCGTGTTCGTCCACAGCGTACTGAGCTGGATACGGACGGAGATGAGGTACGCAAGTCCGTAGAGAAGCGTTCCCCAGCCGATCAGCAGGAACAGGAAGGCCACAAAGTCGGCGCGGATTGTGTAGATAAGCCAGTCGGCGATCCAAAGTACCAGTACCCCGAGCAGGAATGCCGCAAGAAGGACGATCTCCAGTGGAATCTTATCGATCCATGTCGGGATGACCTCACCGGAACCGTTCCGCCGTCCCGCATGATTCAGATGACGGAACAGCGTTTTCAGCAGTTTCCGGAGCCGGTATGTGAGCGTGTTCGTCCACAGCGTGCCGCATTTGATGCGGACGGAGACGGTGTACGCGAACAGCCAGAGAAGGATGACTGCGGCGGTAAGGACGAAAATCCACGAAAAGTTATTGAAGAAGCTGTATATATAGTATCCGAACGGGCGTACGCCGCGCAGAAGCTGAGCATTTCTGTAGTTTCTTAAAGAGACAAGAAAATCCGAGAGTACCACGTCATGCAGAAATACCTCGAACGGAAACGGCAGAACGAGCAGGACTGCCGCCACGATTTCCAGAGGAATTTTGTCGTACCACTGCAGAACGATATTTCCGGCTTCATCCCGTCTGCCCGCATTTTTTACGGAAGAAGCAAGCCGTTTCGGGAGACACCAGAAAATCCGGTACACAAGCGTGCTTTTCCAGAACGTCCGCGCTTTCAGCCGTACCGCAAGCGTGTGGCACAGCGCATACACAAACGGCGACAGCAGAAGTACGAATACGGACAGCTCGAGCGGATCGGCACCGAAATACCAGCGTTCGAACAGAGTTCCCTGCGTAAAGGTATACAGCATCAGATGAATCCCCACCGGAATCCCGATCATCAGCACGGCCGCAATTTCAAACGGAATCCGGTCGAATTTCGAGAGGGTGATCTCCTGCGCGCCGTTCCGGTGTCCTGCCGCACGCATCAGCCGGCAGAACAGCAGCACGGTCAGAAGCAGTCCGCCGATACACAGAAACGGCGCGGCATACCGGAGCGTATAGACCACATTCAGTGCATCGGAAACCACGCTCATGATCTGCTCGTACATCGCCCAGTTCCGGAAATTTTTATACAGACTCTCTCCGACCGTCTCCCAGAGTTCTTCCTGCGGCGTATCGTAGACGTCTCCCGATACTGCCGCCGCCGTGACGATAAACCCGAACACAGTCACAGCCACCATCACAAACAGCAGAGCCGTCAAAAGTCCCTTCATCACGGAATTCGGATATTTTTTCATAACAAACCTCCATTTTCAAGTCAGCTATTCACTATTCACTCTTAGTTCTTAGCTCTTTTCCAGCTTGTACCCCTGTCCCCACACGACCTTGATGTAGCGCGGTTCGGACGGATTGATCTCGACCTTTTCACGCAGATGACGGATGTGGACCGGTACCGAGCTTTCGTTCCCGAGCGGCGTGTCCTTCCAGACCTGCCGGTAGATCTCCGAGATCGAGAAGACCTTTCCCGGATTCTGCAGAAACAGGCGGAGAATGTTGTATTCAAGCGGCGTCAGCGAGATTTCCTCGCCGTCGAGCAGGACGATTTTGGAGACGTCATCCATCTCGATGCCGCCGCAGACGAGAACGTCCGGCTTTTTCTCGATTCCGCCGAGAGTCGCATACCGCCGCAGCTGCGATTTCACCCGCGCGATCACCTCGAGAGGGGAGAAGGGTTTGGTAATGTAGTCGTCACCGCCGACGGTGAGACCGAGGATCTTGTCGTCCGTTTCGCTTTTCGCCGTGAGGAAGATCACCGGCACGTTGTACCGTTCGCGCAGCTTCACGGTGGCGGAAATGCCGTCCATTTCCGGCATCATGATGTCCATCAGGACAAGGTGGACCGGATGTTCGTCGAGAACGTGCAGGGCTTCCAGTCCGGTGTATGCTTTGTATATGGTGTAATTTTCCGAAGAAAGGTAGATCTCCAGCGCGGAGACAATGTCGCGCTCGTCGTCGCAGATCAGAATATTGTACATGGTATCCCTCCCGGTGGTTTCTTTGACAATATTGTAGCAGAAAAAGTTTTAAATTGAAAGATGGGAACGGTTTAAGATTTGTTTAAGATTTGCCGCACGGCGAGTTCACAATTCTGCGGTTGACAAATCCCGGCGGGACTGTTATAATTGTAATAATTAATCAAACTTCAGAAAAGGTATTTTTTATGAAAAAAGTTATGCTCGTTTTCGGTACCCGTCCGGAAGCGATTAAAATGTGTCCTCTGGTACTCGAACTCAAAAAGCGTCCCGAACTTGACGTGACCCTCTGCGTCACCGGTCAGCACCGCCAGATGCTCGATCAGGTTCTCCATGCCTTCGGCGTTACGCCCGATTACGACCTCTCCATCATGAAGGAAAAGCAGACCCTCTTTGACGTGACGGTCAATATCCTCGAACGCATCCGCGAAGTTCTCGCGGAAGTCAAGCCCGACGTCGTTCTCGTTCACGGCGATACGTCCACGACGTTCGTTTCCGCACTCGCATGCTTCTATATGCAGATCCCCGTCGGTCACGTGGAAGCCGGACTCCGTACCTACAATATCTATTCTCCCTATCCGGAAGAATTCAACCGTCAGGCGGTCAGCATCCTTTCCCGTTTCAATTTCGCGCCGACCGAGCTGTCGAAAAACAATCTCCTGAAGGAAGGCCGCGATCCCGCGTCGATCTATATCACCGGCAATACCGCCATCGATGCGCTGAAAACGACCGTACGGGAAGACTATACCCATCCCGAACTGGAATGGGCGAAGGATTCCCGTCTCATCCTCATCACCGCGCACCGCAGAGAAAATCTCGGCGAACCGATGCACCATATGTTCCGCGCGATCCGCCGGATCATCGACGAGCATCCCGATGTGCGCGCGATCTATCCGATCCATATGAATCCCGTGGTACGTGCGGCGGCAAACGAAGAACTCGGTGACTGCGACCGCATCCACATCATCGAACCGCTCGAAGTTCTCGATTTCCACAACTTCCTCGCGCGCAGCTACATGATCCTCACCGACAGCGGCGGAATCCAGGAAGAAGCGCCGTCGCTGGGCAAGCCGGTGCTTGTCATGCGCGACACGACCGAACGTCCGGAAGGCATCGCGGCGGGTACGCTCCGTCTCGTCGGTACGGACGAAGAAGTGATCTACGAAAACTTCCGCCAGCTTCTTGACGATCCCGCGGAATACGAAAAGATGAGCAAGGCGTCCAACCCGTACGGCGACGGTCTGGCTTGTCAGAGAATCGCGGACGTTCTGGTGCGCGAACTGTAAGCCATAATTGCATAAATTTGTGAGAGGGTATATCACTTCCGATATACCCTCTATCGCATTTTATCAAAATATACAGAAATGTACGCGGATTTCCGGTGAAAAATGTCTCCGGAGGAAGGAAAAAAAGACTTCTCCGGCATTGCATTTGGTGTCGTATTTTGATATAATTACAATGAAGAAAAATAGACAGCCGCAGGTTACGGCTGTTCAACTGAAAGAAAAGGGGAGTTTGCTGTATGACAAAAGTAACTATCATAGGTGCAGGGAGCGTAGGTTCCACGATCGCCTATACGCTTGCGATCGGCGGTTACGTTTCCGAAATCGTTATGATCGACATCAACGAAGAAAAAGCTCTCGGTGAAGCACTGGACATCCGTCAGGGGGTCCCGTTCTGTCCTCCGGTAACCGTATATGCCGGATCCTACCGCGACGCCTGTGACTCCGATATCGTCATTCTGACCTCCGGTCTCGCAAGAAAGCCCGGTCAGACCCGTCTCGACCTTGCCCAGACAAATGTCAACATCATCAAGTCGATCATTCCGCAGATCACAACGTATGCTCCCGATGCGACGTACATCATCGTATCGAACCCCGTCGATATTCTGACGTACGTGTGGACGAAGCTGTCCGATATTCCGGAAAACAAGATCATCGGCTCCGGCACGATCCTTGATACCTCCCGTCTCCGCGCACGCATTGCCGAATACTACACCATCAACCAGCAGAACGTCCATGCTTACGTATTCGGTGAACACGGCGACTCTTCCTTCGTTCCGTGGTCCATTGCGAACATTTCGAACATTCCGATCGACGAATACCACAGCGTCATCTCCAGCTCGAACAATATCTACGCTCCGCTGAAGCACGACGAAGTGGAAGAATACATGCGCAAGTCCGGCGGCCGCGTCATCCAGAGAAAGGGCGCGACGTTCTACGCGGTATCCCTGTCCGTCTGCCACATCTGCAAGTGCCTGATCAACGGCATGGACACTACCATGACCGTATCCAGCATGATGCACGGCGAATACGGCATTGACGACGTCTGCCTCAGCACGCTCAATGTCATCGGACGCAACGGCATCACCGGCAAGCTCCATCCGAAGCTGACCGATGAGGAAACCGCACTGCTTCACAGAAGCGCGGACTGCCTCAAGGACATCATCAAAAAGCTTGAAATTTAAATTTATATAAAAAATTCAAGAAAAAACGACAAATTCAAAAAATCCGTTAAAAAAACAAGGAGTATATAATCATGGAATACAGAATCGAACACGACTCTATGGGGGAAGTCAAGGTACCTGCCGATAAGTACTGGGCAGCCCAGACCGAACGCAGCCACGAAAACTTCCGCATCGGCGTAGGTATCGAAACCATGCCCCGTGAAATCACCAAGGCATTCGGTATCCTCAAGAAGGCCGCTGCGATCGCAAACAACGAACTCAAGCCCGCAAAGATGACCGACGAAAAGCTCGCAGTGATCTCCAAGGCATGCGACGAAGTCATCGCAGGCGAACTCAACGAACACTTCCCGCTCGTTGTATGGCAGACCGGTTCCGGTACCCAGTCCAACATGAACGCAAACGAAGTTATCGCAAACCGTGCGAACGAACTCGCAGGTGCGAAGCTCTGCCATCCGAACGATGACATCAACATGAGCCAGTCCTCCAACGACACCTTCCCGACCGCAATGCACATCGCTGCAGTATGCGCTCTCGAAGACAAGCTCATTCCTGCTGTATGCAAGCTCATCACCACCTTCCGCAAGCTCGAAATCATGCACGAAGGCATCACCAAGAGCGGCCGTACCCACCTTCAGGACGCAACCCCGATCCGTTTCTCCCAGGAAATTTCCGGCTGGAGATCTTCTCTTGAAATGGACGTTGCTCTCATCGAACGTGCTCTGCCCGCACTCAAGACCCTCGCTCTCGGCGGCACCGCAGTTGGTACCGGTCTGAACGCTCCCGCTGGTTTCGACGTAAAGGTTGCTGACGCTGTTTCCGAAATCACCGGCAAGAAGTTCGAAACCGCTGAAAACAAGTTCCATGCTCTCACCTCCAAGGACGAACTCGTATTCGCTCACGGTGCAGTCAAGGCTCTCGCATGCGACATGATGAAGATCGCAAACGACGTTCGTTGGCTCGCTTCCGGTCCCCGTCTCGGTCTCGGCGAAATCACCATTCCCGAAAACGAACCCGGTTCCTCCATCATGCCCGGTAAGGTCAACCCGACCCAGTGCGAAGCAGTGACCATGGTTGCCGTACAGGTTATGGGCAACGACGTTGCTGTTTCCATGGCAGCTTCTCAGGGCAACTTCGAACTCAACGTATTCATGCCCGTCTGCATCTACAACTTCCTCCAGTCCTGCCGTCTCCTTGCAGAAGCGATCGTTTCCTTCAACGACAACTGTGCGATCGGCATCCGTGCAAACGAACAGAAGATGCACGACAACCTCTACAACTCCCTCATGCTCGTTACCGCGCTGAACCCCTACATCGGCTACGAAAACGCAGCAAAGACCGCAAAGAAGGCATACAAGGAAGACATCACCCTCAAGCAGGCGTGTGTTGAACTCGGCTTCCTTACCGCGGAAAAGTTTGACGAAGTCTTCAAGCCGGAAGACATGGCGTAAACACAGAAAAATTTTCGGGAAGAATTCCCCGAAAAGGATTTCTTCCCGGAATTCCCTATAAAAATTCAATCTGGAGTATAGAAAAATGAAAATAGCTTACTATCCCGGATGCACGCTGAAGAACAAGGCGAAGGAACTCGACCGCTATGCGAGAGAAAGCCTTGAAGTTCTCGGATATGAACTGAGCGAGATCGAGAACTGGCAGTGCTGCGGCGGTGCGTACAC
>JAFYOX010000108.1 GCA_017547755.1 Clostridia bacterium
GGTTAGACTTGAGCCACCTGAGCAGCGGTTATGCAGGATTGCCGTGTGGGGTGGCTGTTATGGTGTTTGCTTCACTCAGTCGGGAGGAACCGCCAGGTTCCTCCTGCGGTGATCGTTCGTTCGAGTCGGGCTAGGGGAGTTAATCCTGTATCGTAAGATATGGGATTTTTTGTTTTCATCGTAAGCTAAAAGCTGTGAACCTTATCGAAGATTAGTTATGTGAGCATATTCCAATGGAAAAATATAACGGCGATATCCTTAGAATATCGCCGTTTTTTCATTGGAAAAAGATAAAGGAGAAAATTAATTTATTTTACAGGAAACTGATAATCATACAGAGGTTCCATATCAGTATAAGGCATACGAGTGATTGCTTCTGGAAGGGGAGTTCCGTTGATATCCGCTTCCATAAAATCAAAGAGTGCATTGAAATCAAGCCATCCGTGACCGTGACCGCCTTCACGATACCATACGGCTGTTTTATTTTCCGTACCGTAAAGTTTCCATACTTCACGTGCTGCCTGCCAAGAAAGATAGGAACCACGCGGATTTGCCCAAATGTCATCGTAACCGTTCGTTTCGAGATAGCATCGGGGGGCTATAAGTGCTTTGATGAAGTGTGAATCGTGCGGAAGCGATTCTTCATGACCGATGTACTTGCGAAGTCCCTGTCCCATCCAGTAAGAGATGTGCTGGAACATGAATTCCAGCGTTTCGCTGTGGCTGTCGCCGTAAACACCTTCCTCTTCCTGCTGGAAGAAGCGATAGGCACCGCAGCCGTGGGTTCCGCTGCCGTTGGGATTGGTATAACGGACACGCTCATCGGTCGCACCGGCAAGAAGAACCGTTTTTCCGCCGCGTGAGTGACCGGTGATCGCAATATGATCCGGATCGACATAATCCAGGGTCATCAGGGCGTCAATTACGCGGTGGTATCCCCATGCCCATGCGGAAATTGCGGAGAATTTCAGTTCCGGCCACAGCGAATTGATACCGCAGGTACGATCCGGATCGGCAAAATCGGGAGCCAGTTCGGTACGGTTGAACTTTACGACAACGAAGCCACGGCGGTTTGCTTCTTCAATGACGCGGTCATTGCAGTTTTTGGGATATACCGCGTCTCCGGTGAGAACGACCGGCATTCGTCCTTCCTTTTTCGGAATGTATGCCATGAAGCACAGGGTGAACGGATTGTCTTTTCTGCCGCAGTGGATGCGGTAACTGCACGTGGAACCGCGGCCGTGAAGGTCAAGCGGCTCGACCCGGAAGACTTCCGGTGCGGGCGGCATTCCGTCAAATTCCAGCCCGATGGTATCTTCCAAAATTTCCTGACGGCGTATCCGCCAGTCTTCCGTATTTCTGACGCGTTCTCCGTTCCGGAAAATGAACGGGTCGGGGAGCATTCCCAGGCGAATGTCTTTGCGCATGCTATAACCTCCGGATAATATTTTCTGAATGAAAGTGGTCACCTCTATTATATATCCGCCGGATAGTTTTGCGAAGAGGAAAATGAAGATTTGTGAAAAAATCCGCCGCATTTCCAAAATAAAAATCCGTCTCTTGAAACAGACGGATTTTTCTGTTATAATGGGATCATCCAATTCAAGAGAAAGAAGGATCTCCCATGAAAGCCTGTGTTATTCAGCCGCCCTATTCGATGGATCTTTCCCTGTCCGATGCGTATTTCGCCCGTAAGCTGGAATACCTCGCGCAGTGTGACGATTCCATGGATATCATCGTTCTCCCGGAATACAGCGATGTCCCCTGTGCCGCGGCGACACGTGAGGACAACCTCATGTACCATAAAAAATATGCTCCCGTTCTTCTGGATGCCTGTGCGGAGACTGCGCGCCGGTGCAATGCGGTCGTTTTCGTCAACGCCCTGTACGAAACCGAGACCGGCTACCGCAACACGACGTACGCATTCAACCGGAACGGCGAGGTCGCCGGACATTATTACAAGAAACATCTCCCGCCGTCCGAACTGTATACCGTAAAACTCGACAGCGCGTATACCCGTGAATTTTCCGAACCGTATGTTCTGGAGATCGACGGGATCCGTTACGGTTTTCTGACCTGCTACGATTTCTATTTCTATGAAGCGTTTGCGAATATCGCGCGGCAGAATGTGGACATCATCATCGGATGCTCCCTGCAGAGAAGCGATACGCACGAGGCGCTTGAAATTATGGGGCGCTTCTGCGCTTATAACTGCAACGCTCATCTTCTTCGTGCTTCCGTCAGCCTCGACGGCAGTCCCGGGATCTGCGGCGCGAGCATGATCGTGACCCCGAAGGGCGATGTTCTCGTGAATATGAAGAGTGAAACCGGGCTCGGCATTGCGGAATTTGATCCGGCGGACAAGTATTACAAGCCTGCAGGATTCGGCAATCCGCCGGCACCGCATTACGAATACATCGAATTCGGGCGCAATCCGTGGCAGTATCGTCCCGGCGGCAGCGCGATCGTGCAGACCGATGCGATCATGCCGTATCCGCGCGTATGTGCGCACCGCGGGTTCTCTACCATCGCACCCGAAAACAGCATGCCCGCCTTCGGTGCGGCGGTGGCAATGGGAGCGGAAGAAATCGAATTCGACCTCTGGTATACCAGGGACGGCGAACTGATTTCCCTGCATGACCCGACCCTTGACCGCGTATCCGACGGACACGGGAAGATTTATGAGCACACCTTCGAAGAACTGAGAGGTCTGGATTTCGGCGGAAAATTCAGCGAGGCTTACCGCGGACTGCGCGTCCTGACGTTCGAAGAGGTTCTGAAGAAGTTCGCGTGCCACATGATCATGAATATCCACATCAAGAATATTACCGCCGATGCGCCGTACGATCCCGCGCTGATGCGGAAGATCATCGCTCTGATCGACAAATACGACTGCCGGAAGCACGTTTATTTCATGAGTGAAAACGACAATATCCTTCGTCTTGCGCAGGAAATGGCTCCGGATATCGTCCGCGTCGTCGGTTTTGACGGGGATCCCGGAAATATGGTGGACCGTGCGCTTCGTTATGATTGTAAGAAGATTCAGCTCTTCAAGCCGTATTTCGATCAGGCACTGGTCGACCGTGCGCATGAAAACGGCATTCTCTGCAATGTTTTCTGGTCGGATGATCCGGAAGAAGCAAAGAAATTCCTCGATATGGGCATTGACGTGATCCTGTCAAACGATTACAACCGCGTCGCACAGGCGGTGGAAGAGTGGAAAAAAGCACACTGATCGCCGGATAAAACTTTTTGGGGGAAGGAAACCTTTTTGGTTTTCCTTCCCCCCGTTTTTTATACGATTTTTCTCAGTCCACCACGATGATCCGGCCTTCGATCCCGCTTTCCAGGATCGGATGCGACGAAAGGTATTCGTCGATGATATCGAGGCAGGACGTGGAAACGACCCGCGGTTTCTGGTATTTTTCCAGCTCGGCGTAAGTGATGTCGAGAAATTTGCCGATGTTGGCGTAATGGTAGCTCTGGATCCCCACGGTGAATATCTGTCCGTCCGATACCGGACGGCCGAAATAGCTGAATTCCGTGAAATTCTGTGTACGTTTCGAATACACCGCGCGGATCCCTTCGGAGACCTGATAGAATTCGGTATGTCCGCGGAACGCTTCGTCCCGCAGCATATAGCGGAGCATATGCCGCAGCTGGGCGCCGTCCGCTTTGAACATATAAACGCTGTCGTCAAAGGGGAAGGTCTCCCGCAGTCCGCCGTATTCCACGCGCGGCCCGAGCTCGTTGGAACGGATGCTTCCGGAACCGAGCAGCATCACATCCACGCCGAGACTTTCACGGAAGATATCGGCGAAGAGGTTTCCGAGTTCCGTTTCGCGGTTGCGTTCGGGATGCGTCAGCGCATGATGGAACCGTGTGACCAGCCGCTGATATTTTGCGTCGGTGACGGAACGGTATTTGTCCACGATCTTCTCGATTTCCGGATCGCGTTCGCAGGTTTCCGCCGTGATCGGAACAAACTGCCATGTGTACGAATCGATGCAGTTCCGGTCGGTGTCAATGGCGAGGTCGAAACGTCCGACGCTGTCCGTACCCGTTCCTGCCTGCGCGATGAGGATGCCGTTTTCGAGGACCGGCTGTTCCATCACCGTGTGCGAATGTCCGCCGAGGATGATGTCGATCCCCCATGCGGGATCGAGCATATGGGCGAGACGGCGGTCCTCTTCGAAGCCCATGTGGGTCAGAAGGACGGTGCAGTCGATATCGAGCGTACGGTAGGCGTTGCAGATCCTGCCGATTTCCCGCACCGCGTCCCTCGTTTCGATGAACGAGCCGATCACGTCCTGCTTTGCCTGCGCCATGACGTCTTCCGTGATCAGTCCGAGGAAGAGAACGCGCATCCCGCCGGTTTCGGCGATGCGGCAGGGGGTGAACAGACGTTTTCCGTTCATTTTGATATAGAGATTGGCGTTGATGATGGGGAAATCCGCGCATTTTTCGATGAACAGCAGATGTGCGATGCCGTAGTCGATTTCGTGATTTCCGATGGTCACCGCATCGGGGGAAAGAAGGTTCAGCATTTCGATGGTCGAGACGCCGAGGTATTCCGTATCGATGACGGATCCGCGGAAAATATCGCCCGAGATGGAATACAGGACGTTTTCCTCCGTACTGCGGACATGGCGGATGTAGCCGGAGAGCATCGAGATCCCGCCGACGAAGGTGTCGCCCGCCGGTTCCGCGAGAAAATCGCCGTGGAGGTCATTCGAATGGAGAAGCGTGAGATGTCGGATGTTTTTCATGATCGGAAGTTCAGGTGCGGTGACACAGCCCCCTGTAGAGTTCGCGGACCGTGTTGTCGTATGCCGAGAGGATCACGTTCCGCTTTTCGTCGGTCATGGGACGCAGTTCGTGACGGTCGAACGGAAGTCTGCGGCGTTCGGCGGCGGCTTCCGCGGAAAGTGCGATCTCCGTAAGCATTGCCGTCCGCATCGGATCGGTTTCCGTCTTCAGCTGACGCAGGACGTCCGCATAGATGTCCGCGAGATCGTCCGGAAGTCCGGTGATATCCCCGGGAACGGGCCATACGTTCTGCGCCGTATGCAGATCTTTTCCGCCGCCGGAGCAGTCGATGGTCAGACAGAGTTCTTCGCCGCGTACGAAAAGTTCTGCGGGCAGGAAGATGCTGCCGTCCGGCTGGATTGTACCGATCTCCTCACGATCCGCCGTCATGACAACGGGGGCTTCGGAACCGCCGCGGAAAGCGAGTGAGAGCGCGCATCCGCCGAACCAGACCGGTTCGAGCTGGGTGTATTCCGTGATGCCGTCCGGGATCTGCGGTCTGATCGTCAGACCGCGGGCATCCGCGGTATAATCGAACAGACCGCGCAGGAGACAGGTGACGGAAGCGAAATTGTCGATCATCACCGCCGCAGGACGATTGCACACGGTATGGTCGTCATTTTCCGCCGACCACGGATTGTTTGTGTTCCATCCCCACTGCGAAAGCGGTGCGTCCTGACGGTATTCTTCCGCCCATTTCATATACAGACCGGCGGCACGGAAGGTGTCGTCGTATTTGCCGAGCTTCTGGTAGGCGAGGATGGCGCGTCCTTCCACGGTCGCCCAGCATCCGCCGTCGACCCAGTTGCCCGAACCGAATCCGCAGACATTCGGACCGTAGTTGCGCTGTACGTAATTTTCGTAGGTATCGTCCAGGTGCGGATAGTTGTTGCAGATCGCGCCTGCCGGACGGATCCCGTCGACTGCGGCGATCTTTGCGTAAATGGATTCCGCCGTTTTGCGGTCGGCGATATCACACGCGATCGCGTCCACGTTGCAGACCGCTTCGAGATACCCGTGTTTTCCGGCGCCGTAAACGCCGTGCTTCGTTCCGTCGGGATCCATCGACTTGACGAAATAGCCTTCGTCGGTCAGCAGAAGCGGGAGTGCGGCAAGCGTGCGGTCGAGACGGCTCTGATATTCCGCCTGTACCGCCGTATCGCCGGTCATTTTCAGAAGTTCGATGAATTTTTTCAGCGCGGATGCGTACGTGACCGCCACACCGGTGAGATATCCCTTGCCGATCTTTCCGGTTTTTTCGTCAAAACTTCCGCCGTAGCTGGGCGCGAGAAGATTTGCCGACGGACCTGTAAGGAAAAGTCCGTTTTCCGCGCGGGTACTTTCGATGTGATCGAGCGAACGCCGGAGCAGGGGAATGTATTTTTCAAGCATTTCCGGACGGCGGTCGAACAGAAGCATGTCCGCCTGCATATTCACGCCGGCGGCGGTGCCTTCGTAGAACCAGTCGTACGCCATGAAATTGCCGTCGCCCTGCCGGTAGACGATGCCGGCATCGAGGACGCAGTCGCCGAGCGCACCGTCCGGTGCGCAGAGAGCAAACAGCGGATCGTCCGTGGAGCCGTCGTCTGCACCCACGCGTTTTCCGTCGCCCATGCGCGCCCAGAAGGCGTCATAGGAATTCTGCAGGATCTTTGCCCAGAACGGATCGAGCAGCGGAACGGCGCCGAGCGTAAAGCCGTAACTGTTCTGGATCCACCAGCCGTTGCCCCAGATGAAGCCTTCGCTGAAGTGGTCGGTCGCGGATTTGTAAAGCATTTTCAGATTGGGCAGGGTCGGGGATGAATGGAGCATGGAAAAACTCTTGTCGATCAGTTCCAGCCACGCCGCATCCCCTTTTCCCCGGATATGTTTTCCTTCGTATGTCATAAGGTGCCTCCGTATTATCCTAAGTTCGCCGAGCCGCCGCGCGAGAGGGTCTTTGCCACATCCACGCCGTCGAGCTGCTGAACGGTTTTGTTCTGATCAAGCGCGACATATGCCGCAACGCCTGCCGCTTCCCCGATCTGATTCAGATTGACCATAACGCGGAGCGCGCCGAACGCGCCGACGTCCGCGTGGATCATACGTCCGGCGGCAATGAAGTTTTCCCACTTTTCCGGAACGATGCACCGGAAGGGAAGCTGATAATAGGTCGGGATTTCGTCGGTCTGGATGCCCATTTCCTCGCGCCAGTTGCCGCGGACATGGGAGCCGTCTGCGTTTTCCGTATCGTACGAGCCGTCGAACTGCCGGAACGTGATGCCGGCGCCTGCCAGATGCACGTCCACGTTGTAGGTGCCGTTCATGATGGCGTCGGGATAACGTTCACCGAGGAGAAGGGACTGCTCGGTTGCCTGCCAGAGGGTCTTGTAGTGGACGGTTTCACGCACGCCGATGACGGAGCAGGCGGAAACGATATTGTAGAATTCGCCCGGCTTGCCGTATTTGTTCAGCATTTCCACGAGTGCACGCATCTTGCGCCGTCCTTCGACTTCCGCCTTGGTCAGATCGTCCGCACGGTCACAGCGCAGACCGAAAATGTGAGTTTCCGCACGCATGGAGATGTCCTTGCAGCGCGGTACCGGACCGCCCCAGCCCCAGTCGGGCTCGAGCCCGAATTCTTCCCCGTGACGGCGGATGAGCCCCTGATAGTCGATGTCGCGGAATGCGCCCTGCATCAGGAAGCACGCCGACGGCGGCTGGATGTTCGGATGAACGTACGATTCCATGCCGAGATCGCGTGCAAGATCGCCGTCCCCGGTCGCGTCGATGAAGAAATTCGCCTTGATCGCGCCGCGTCCGTCCTTGTTTTCGATGAAGACGGCGGTGATCTTCGATCCGTCGGTCATCAGTCCGGCGTAGAAGGTGTGGAGATAATATTTGACGCCGTTTTCGTTCAGCAGGCGGTCAAGTTCGATCTTGAGTTCGTGCGGATTGAAGCAGTGGGAACCGGCATGATCGCGGTAGCCGTCGTTCAGCGGTTCGATCCGGTCGGTGATCTCTTCGCTCAGTCCGGCGATGACCTGCTTTGTCCCGGACGTATCGAGATACGTGTGCCAGATGTTGACCAGCCCCGAGGTCGCAACGCCGCCGAAGCAGTTCTGCCGTTCCACAAGAACGACGCGTGCACCGAGACGTGCGGCACGGACAGCGGCAAATACGCCGGTCGCGGATCCCCCGATGACGCAGACGTCCGCTTCGTATACGACGGGGATCTGCTTTGCGGGTTCGGTAATGTAGAAATTGCTCATGATTTTCCTCCTTTTGGGATGGATTCGGACAGGATGTTGTGATTTCAGTATAGCATAAGCCATGGACAATTGCAAGAAAAGATTGCGGAAAATGCGGCCTCAGGCAGGGAATTCCGGATTTTCCGTACGGCTTCCTGTAAATTGCTGACGGATTTTTCATTCCTTTTCCAGTTTATATTGACATTAAAAGGGCTTTTGTTATTTTTTGACAAAACAAAAATCCGGAGAAGACGGAAATTTCGTGCATGTATAATAATGCGGAAATAACAATTTTTTCTTGAATTTTCACTGCATATCGACTATAATAATACGCGCAAAATCAGTTTAGAGTCGGGATTCCCGACCGCCGCCAAATGCGGCAAGGAGAAAACGAACCTGTATGAATGAACCGAGGGATTTTCTGGTACCGGATTATTTCAAGCACTTTTCCTGCAAAATGGGGGACTGCCGCAGCGCCTGCTGTCAGGGATGGCCGATCACCATTACGATGAAAAATTACTTCACGCTTCTCGGCATGGAGTGCGGTCAGGAACTGCGTGACCGTCTCGACCGCAGCATGTATCTGGTCGATCGTCCGAACGAAGATGAATACGCGCGTTTTTCGATGCGCTGGGACGGCGAATGCGCGCTCCGTCTGCCGGACGGACGCTGCAGTCTTCATGCGGAGCTGGGACCGGAGATCCTGTCCGATGTATGTGACCTGTATCCGCGCGGGATCCGGACGATCCCGACGACGGAATGCTCCTGTGCGGGAAGCTGTGAAGCGGTTCTCGAACTGCTGATCCGTCAGAAGGAACCGATCACCTTTGCCAGAGAAACGTATGCGCTCCGTATGCCGCGTGCGGAAAAGCGTCTGGCAAAATTCGAAACGCTCGGCCGGGAAACGGAGATCCGTCTGTGGTTCATCCGGATCATGCAGGACCGTACCCTGCCTCTCCCGCTCCGTTTCGGAAAACTGGGCGACAGCATTTACCGGATGGACGCCGCTCTGCAGAAAAAGGACGCGGAAGAAGCGGAACGTCTTCTCGCAAACGGCATCGTCTGGGAAAATCCGGCGAATGCGGGAGAAACGGATGCCGGACATCTCCGGTACGGTCTCCGGATCATGGAAGAAATGGTGGATCAGCTCGACGGACGGAGCGACAGTATCCGCGATCTCGGCGAAGAAGCGCTGGCGTATTTCGGAAACGGCGAAGATGCTCCGGAAAAATACCGCGCTGCCTGCGAACATTTTGAATCCGTCTTCCCGGACTGGGAGATCTTCTTCGAACATATGCTCGTCAATCATATGTTTTTCTCGCAGTTCCCGTACCAGGACCGTCCGGAAAAACTCATGGAAGAATTCACCGCGCTCTGCGCCGTCTATGCTCTTCTGCGCTTCCTGACTGTCGGCTGTATGGCGGAAAAAACGGACGAAGCGGCCCTGATCGATATCTGCGCCGCGCTGTTCCGTCTGGTGGAACATACGGAATTCGACCGGCTTGCCTCCCGTCTTCTCCGGAACCTTGGTTGTTCCTCTCCGGAAGATGTACGGAAGATCATCGAACTGTAATACGAAAAAAACTGCCCTCCGGGGGCAGTTTTTTTATAGGAATATGGATTACAGAGCCAGATTCGGGATTTCGAGTGCCTTGGATTCGGAGAGGGCTTCGATCTCGTCGGCGGTGACTTCGCGGCCGAGACGTTCGGAGAAGTAAATGCCTTCCTGAACTCGCTGGGTCTCGAGCGCGATCTTTGCGGTCGGCAGGAGATCACACTTGCCGAGCAGGGCGTGTACCCAGTGCTGCTGGGAATTGTCATAATGCGCGCCGTCGGCGTAGACGGTGTGATCGAGATAGTCCATTTCGGAGAGGTCGACGGTCGTGTCGGTTTCGACGTTGTACTTTCTCGAATGGATGGTCAGCGGACTGAGGGACATACCGGCTTCGGAGCCGCAGATGACCGAGGACGGGAACGGCTTGCCGTGGATCGCCCAGGATTCGAGGATGTCCATCGAGAGTCCGCCCTTGTAGGTCGCAAGACCCACGCCGAGTTCTTCGACGTTGTATCCGCTGATCGCACGTCTTCCTTCGTCCATGGCAACTTCCGCGTAGGTGTGGCCGCAGACGCGTTCGAGTTCCGGAATGCTGGTCAGATAGAGCAGCTGCGAGATGTGGTAAACGCCCATGTCAAACAGCGCACCGCCGCCGGAGGTCTTTGTGTTGACGAATTCCTTGGCCGCGTAGCCGTCGACATACGGTCTGCCGCGGCGGCGGAAGCCGTAGGAACGCATATGGTAGATGTGACCGAGATCCCCCGCGTCGATGAATCTCTTCGCGCACTTGGTTTCGAGGGTATACAGGAATGTAAGCTGGATGTGGAGCTTCTGTCCGGTTTCCTGCATTACCTGATACATCCGGCGTGCGTCATAGAACGAACCTGCCATCGGCTTTTCGCAGTAGCAGTGACGTCCGGACTGCATGACGGCGATGGAAACGGGCGCGTGCATATTGTTGTGCAGGCAGACGTCGACCGCATCGATGTCCGGCTCCTGAAGGAGCTTTCCGATATGGGTGAAGCGGCGTTTGATCCCGTACTTGTCGCCGATGTAGTTCAGGCGTTCTTCGTTGATGTCGCAGATAGCGACGACTTCGGCTTCGGGAATGCTCTGATAGGTCGCAAGGTGCGCTTCCCCGATGATACCGTTTCCGATCACGGCGATTCTTACTTTATCCATGGATGCTCTCCTTTCTGTCTGTTCGTATGGCGTTGATTATTCGTAAATTCCGTTGAAATAGGACGGCTTTGCGGGCGTATCCCAGCCTTCCGCGTTCAGTTCGGCGATCAGACCGCGGACGGTCGCGATCTGCCATTCCACACGTTCGCATTCAAGCGCACCGGAATGATGTTCCGCGCTGTAGACGCCCTCGTAATTTGCGTTCGCGAGGCGGCGGATGACGTCCTTTGCATACGGCATGGAATTTGCGTGGATGTGCGTGTGCATCGCGTAGGAAATCGCGAGTTCTTCACCGGCTTCCACGTCGTCGTAGAAGTTACGGAAGTGGTACAGATGACCGTATGCGGGACTGTCCACGGCATCCTTGACTTTCTTCAGGTATTCCGGCACACGGTCCCAGCCCCAGTGGTTTTCCGGACCGATCTTCATGCCGAGGTCATAGCAGATCGTGCAGTATTCGCGGTAGGTGTTTACGATGTATTCGAACGCTTCGTCGGGCATCGTGTGTCCTTCGGTGCCGCCGAAGTCGATGCGGATGGTCTTCGCGCCGAGCTTGGAAGCGGCTTTGATGTACTCGAGCATCTGCTTCCTGTGGGCGTCGCGTGCTTCTGCGGTGTCCATCCAGACGTGCGGGCCGTCCACGCAGAGGTTGGCGAGGGTCAGGTTCTTGCGGTCGAGTTCGGCGCGGACTTTGGTGATGAATTCATCGTCGAGGGTCGGAAGGAATCCGGTCCAGATGTCGGCGTAATCGACGCCGTAGCGGTAGCGGAGCATATTCAGATAATTGAATACGTCGCATTTTCCTTCGCCGAGAAGTCCGTGGAACGAGTAGGAGGCAATGGCGGTTTTCAGGTTCGGCATAGTTTTTTCCTTTCTTTGATGTGATTTTTATTTCAGAATTGCTTATTTCAGAACAACTTCGGAGTTTTCCACAAGAACCTCATACTGGCAGTCAAATTCCGGCAGGAAAACTTCGTTTTCCGCAAATTCACAGGTGAATTTCGCGGGATCTTCCATATTGGATGCGAACATATCGAAGTGGTCGGGGATGTTCAGACGTGCGCCGATCTTTTTCGCGGTGATGACGGCTTCGCCGACGTTCATGTTGCCCATCCGTCCGTTGATGCAGATGCAGGTGATGTCGGGTTTGTACTGCGCGATGTCAAACAGCTTTTCGTCGTACAGGGTGTCGCCGCTGATGTAAAGACGGATGCCGTCGGCCTCAAGGATCACGCCGAACGCCTCGCAGGTATGCAGCGCATATACGATCGTGACGCGGACTGCGCCGACGTCAAACGTGTCACCCGGACGTACGGCACGGTGATTGGGGCGTGCGAGTTTGTCAAGGGTCTCACAGCCTTCGTACGTGGTCACGAAAAAGGTGTCGGCGGGCATATCGGGAACCGCGCCGGTGTCGAGGTGGTCGAGATGATCGTGCGTGCAGATGACCGCGTCGCTCTTCACGTCAGCGGGTTCGATCGTCACGGGACGCTGACGCGGACAAGTGCCGTCCCGGTTCACCGCGTCGGAAAGGTAGGGGTCAACGAGGATTTCGGTCGTTTCCGCATTGTCGCGGACGAGAAATCCGCCCTGACCGAGCCATCGGATCTTCATGGGGATACCTCCGTTGATATTTTTTTCGGATTTACGGATGATCGCCGGAATCGTTCCGCCGTTTCATGCGGATGAGATATTCCGTCGTGTCGTCTTCAAAGATTTTTTCACCGGTCGCACGGAAGCCGTGACGCTCGTAAAACCGGATGCCGCGCACATTTTTTTCAAGCGCCCACAAAACGTCCGCGTGATGCACTTCCACGGCAAATTTCAGCAGAGCGGCACCGATGCCGCGGTTCTGGAAACAGGGATCGACGAAAAGTTTGGAGATCTCCGTCCCGTCGAGAACGATCAGTCCGCGCACCACGTCGTCGTCGTAAACGAAGGTACGTGCGAGAAGCGCGGGATCGGAACGGAACTCTTCCGCCATCGGGACGACCTGAAGCTCCCCGAAGGAATAGTCGTCGTTTTGGAAAATAGGGTAGAAATTCAGCCGGTTGTTGAACACGAGAATTTCCGCGATGCGGGAAACGTCGCGTTCTTCCGCCGTGCGGATGGGATTCACGGAGAGAGACCTCCTTCCACAGACTTGACTTTGCACCGGAAATGCGGTATGATACCTCTATTATATTTCATTTTTTCACGAATTGCAAGGGGAAAAATCGTATGATCCATATCCTGTTTGTCTGCCACGGCAACATCTGCCGCAGTCCGATGGCGGAATTTATCTTCAAAAATATGCTGGAAGCGCGCGGACTTTCGCATGCCTTCACGGTCGCGTCCGCCGCAACGAGTACGGAAGAAATTTACAACGGCCGCGGGAATCCCGTCTATCCTCCGGCGGTGCGCGAACTGGCGAAGCACGGCATTTCCGCCGCCGGAAAGACCGCCGTTCAGCTGCAGAAGAGCGATTACGCGAAGTACGACCTCCTCATCGGCATGGACAGCGCGAATATCCGCAATATGCACCGGATGCTGGGCGGAGATCCGGAGGGGAAGATCCATAAGCTCATGGATTACACAAACCGTCCGGGAGACGTTGCCGATCCGTGGTACAGCGACCGCTTCGACATTGCCTACCGCGACATCGAAGAGGGATGCGCGGCACTTCTCAATCGGGTGACAGCAAAAATGATATAACCGGTTATCGGGAAAATTGCTTGACATTTTTTGCGGGATACGGTAAAATAATAAATAAAAGTGTTCCGTTTTATTTTAAAAATTACGGAAAGGAAGAAAACTATGGCTCTGTATCGTTTACCCGAACGGGAAACTTTCGGTTTTTCCGCCGAAAACCCCACCGGTACCCGTAACGGTGGTACCCGCGGCGGTGACTGCGAAAAGCTCAGCGCCTTTCTGCGGATCCCGTCCGGCGAGACCGTGACGCTTGCCGATACCGACGGTCCCGGCATGATCACGCACATCTGGTTCACCGGCTACATCGGACATTCCTTCATCCTGCGGATGTACTGGGACAACGAGGAATTTCCGTCGGTCGAAGCGCCGGTTTCCGCGTTTTTCGGCTGTGCGTACGATGAAAACTTCAAGGATATCGAAGGAAAATACGCCGTGCTCAATTCCGCGATGATGCTTGTCGCACCGGGCCGCGGCTACAACTGCTATTTTGAAATGCCCTTCCGGAAGCACTGCCGCATCACCATGGAAAACCGCGGCGCGAATACGGAAACGCTGTACTATATGATCTCCGGCTGGCACGGAGAAACCGAACCCGACGCGGGGTATTTCCATGCCGTCTACCGGCAGGAACATCCGGTCGTAAAGGGACGTTCGTACACCGTTGTTAACGGGATCCGCGGACGCGGTGCGTTCGTCGGGATGACGCTTGCTTCCGGCATGAACGGACACAATACCTGCTGGGTCGAAGGGGAAGCGAAAATGTACATCGACGGCGACACGTACCCGACGATGAACTACACCGGCACCGAAGACTATTTCTGCGGCTCGTATGCCTTCGGAAACGACATTCTTCTGAACAAATACCAGATGTTTTCCGGGCTGTACGCCGGACTTTACGCGATTTACGGCGACACCTCCGAGATGTACAACCATCAGAAACGCTTCCTTCTCTACCGCTGGCACGTGAAGGATCCGGTATACTTTAAGGAAAGCTTCACCATGAAGCTCGACAACCTCGGCTGGACCGGACCGCGTTACGATGACTACACCACCGTGGCGTACTACTACCTCGACCGGCCGTCCCCGCTTCCGCATGAACTGCCGGAAGACCGGGAACTGATCATGAAATAAAAAAATTTATATACAGGAGACACATTATGACGACACCCGAAAAGAAGAAAAAGCTTTATACCGTCGCCAATGCCCATCTGGATACCCAGTGGAACTGGACCATCCAGGATACCATCCGCGACTGTGTGAAGAGCACTCTCGAAAAGAACTTTGCGCTGTTTGAAAAGTATCCGCACTACCGCATGAACTTTGAAGGCGCATTCCGCTACAAGCTTGCGAAGGAATACTATCCCGATCTTTACGAACGCCTCAAGGGCTACATCGCCGAAGGCCGCTGGAACGTTGCCGGCTCCACCTGGGACGCGATGGATGCAAACGTACCGTCTTCCGAAGCCCTGATGCGTCAGGTCCTCTACGGAAACGGCTTCTTCGAAAAGGAATTCGGCAAGAAGAGCACCGACATCTTCCTTGCAGACTGCTTCGGCTTCAACTATGCGCTTCCGTCCGTTGAAGCGCACATGGGACTGAACGGCTTCCATACCCAGAAGCTCGTCTGGGGTGTCGGCAGCCCGATCTATGAAGAAGACGGCACCGTTTCCAAGCCGATGCCGGTCCGCGGCAAGCCGCGCATGGACCTCGGCCGCTGGGTCGGTCCCGACGGCAACGGTGTTGCGGCATCCTTCCTTGAAGGCGACTACACCTACAACTTTGACCGTGACAACGACGAACGTCCGGTCGGTCAGAGAGAAGAATACCTCAAGGCGATCGACCGCAACGAACAGTTCACCGGTCACGCCGTCCGCTCCATGTACTACGGTACCGGCGACTACGGCGGATCCTGCAAGGAAATCTCCGCGAAGATGGTCAACGATGCGGTTCTCGCAAACGGTAATCCCGATGCGCTCTACGAAGTTATCTCCGCTTCCACCGACCAGATCTTCAACGAACTCACCGAAGAAGAACGTGCGGCACTTCCGACCTACGACGGCGAACTTCTCATCCCGCACGGCTCCGGCGCACTGACTTCCCACACCATCAACAAGAGATGGAACCGCAAGAACGAGCTCCTCGGCGACTCCGCGGAACGTGCGGCGATCATCGCAGGCTGGCTCGGCGCATCCGAATATCCGGCAGAACGCCTCCTCACCGCATGGCAGACCTTCCTGTGGCATCAGTTCCACGATGACCTCCCGGGTACTTCCATCGCGGCGGCTTACGTATTCTCCTACAACGACTATGTCATCGCGCTCAATATGTTCGCGGCAGAACTCGAAAATGCGGTCGGCGGTATCGTTCGTACCCTCGACACCAATGTCGAAGGCACTCCCGTTGTGGTCTACAACCCCGTTTCCTGCGAACGCAATGACATCGTTTCCGCGGAACTTGACATCAAGGCTCCGTTCGTACGTGTATTCGACGGTCTCGGCAACGAAGTTCCCGCACAGATCTCCGTTGTAAACGGCAAGAAGCTCGTGAAGTTCCTTGCAAAGGTGGCTCCCGTCAGCTGCACCGTATATGATGTCCGCGAAAGCGACGTTCCCTGCGCACTGGCTTCCAATATTTCCGTAAACGGCAAGGTCCTCGAAAACCAGCGCTACATCGTTACCATCGATGACAACGGCGACATCGCCAGCGTGATCGACAAGGCAAACGACAATATGGAACTCTTCAAGGCTCCCGCACAGCTCGAAATCGGTCCCGACACCAGCGCAAACTGGCCGTCCTGGGAACTTGTATGGACCGACTCTCTCGAAACTCCCGCGATCGTCGGCGGTACTCCCGAAATCGAGATCGTTGAAAACGGTCCCGCAGTCGTTTCCCTCAAGGTTAAGCGTACCTTCGAAGGCTCCACCTTCGAACAGATCATCTCCCTCTGGGACGGCGGTCAGCGCGTGGATGTTGCGAACACCGTGGAATGGTACCAGAGAAAGTCCAACCTCCGTGCGGCGTTCCATATGAACGTATCCAACCCGAAGGCGACCTTCGACCTCGGTCTCGGCGCGATCGAATCCGGCAACACCGACAGCTTCCCCTACTACCAGCACGTAGCTCATCAGTGGGCGGACCTCACCGCGGAAGACGGTTCCTACGGTATCTCCATCCTCAACGACTGCAAGTACGGTATGGACAAGCCGAACAACGATACCCTCCGTCTCACCCTCATCCATACGCCTGCGTTCCCGTTCTCTCAGGAATCCGGTCAGGACTGGCAGGATATGGGTCTCAATATCTTCACTTACTCCATCGTCGGCCACAAGGGCTTCCGCGACGACACCGCCAAGGAAGCGGCAGAACTCAACCAGCCCATGGTTCCGTTCACCGCACCGAAGCACGACGGTACCGGCAAGGCGATCTCCTTCGTTTCCGTCAATGACGAACACGTTATCATCCGCTGCGTGAAGAAGGAAGAAAAGGGCGGCCGCATCATCGTCCGTGTACAGGAAACCTCCGGCAAGGGTGCCGAAAACGTCAGGATCAAGTTTGTTTCCGACATCGTTTCCGCAGTGGAAACCAACGGTTACGAAGACGAGATCGGCGCGGCATGCTTCTCCGGCGACGAAATCACCTGCACGCTCACTCCCTATGCGGTCAAGACCTTCGCTCTTACCCTTGCGTGCGGCAAGAAGGCAGACCTCGCGGCACAGGCTCCCGTTGTTCTTCCGTACAACAAGCGCGTGACCACCTGTAACTGCGACCGCACCGCCGGTGAATTCGCGGAAGGCATTTCCATTCCGTCCGAACTCTATAACGAAGTTGTGGTTTCCGGCGGCGTGAAGTTCCAGCTTGCTCCCGCAAACGAAGAAAATGCGGTTGTCTGCGCAGGTCAGACCCTGACCGTTCCTTCCGGATGCGACCGTCTCTATCTCCTTGCGGCTTCCGCAAACGGCGACAAGACCGTGACGGTTCGCATCGCTGGAAGCGATGATGTTGACGGCAAGCCGGTCGAACTCGGCGTACAGGACTACAAGGCAAACGTCGGTTCCTGGACGATGATGGTTAACGGCGCACCGTGCCTCATCAAGCGCGACGAAATCGCCGTCAACTATACGCATACCCACAACGCGGAAGGCGACAGACTTTACCTCTTTGCATACCTCTTCAAGTATACCCTCGACGTGACCGGTGCGAAGACCGTAACTCTTCCGGAAGACAGCGACATCCTTGTGATGGCGGCAACCGCAGGCACGGCGGCAAACGATCTCACCGTACCGGCAGCTCCGCTGTACGACAAGGTGGAAACTCCCGATGCGGAAAAGCGCACGATCACCGTTTACGACCAGAACGGCGAAGTGGTTGAAACCCTCAGCGAATACGAAGGCAAGGTCGCGCTCGTACGTACGTCCAGCTACAAGGACGGCTACATCTTCAAGGGCTGGGAATCCGACGACATCGCGGCGACCTATGACAATGCGGCGATCGTCCGTGTTCCGGATCACGATGTGATCGTCAAGATCAACGCGGAAAAGCTCGGCGACGACGTTCTCATGAACAAGCCGTGCAAGGTCAGCGCGGAATTCAACGCACGCGAAACCGGTGCGAACGCCATCAACGGCGACGACACCTCCAAGTGGTGCGCACATTCCGAAGACGGCACCAACTGGCTTGAAGTTGACGCCGGCGAAATCGTCAAGGCAGGCAAGTGGATGACCATCCACGCGGGCGAACAGGAATCCGTGGACTGGAACACCCGTGACTTCCGTCTGGAATACAAGGTGAACGAAGCCGACGAATGGACGGTTGCGGACGAAGTTACGGACAACAAGGACACCATCGTCGTCCGTGAGATCGCTCCCATCGAAGCGCGTTACTTCCGCTTCTTCGTTACCAAGGCAACGCAGGACGACGACTCCACCGTACGTCTGTACGCATTCCAGGTATACAGAGCATAAATAGCTAAGAACTAAGAGTGAATAGTGAATAGCTGTTCATAGAAAAACGGACTGTCTGTAGAAATACAGGCAGTCCGGATTTTTTTTATTCTGCGTCGATCTCCGCTTCGAGATCGGCGATGATTTTGGCAAGTGCACTGTCGTTGTTTGAGACCGTAATCCGCTTTGCGGCGGCTTTGACCGCCGGGATCGCGTTGGCAACGGCGTAGCCGATGTCGACCGCTTCCATCATGGAGAGGTCGTTTTCGTAGTCGCCGGCGCAGACGGTCGTGTGGATCGGATGTCCGTTTTCCGCAAGGATCGGCAGCATTTCGCGGAGAAGATCGCCCTTGCCGCTTCCTTTCGGATGGACTTCCAGACCTTCGACCCAGCTGAAGTCGAAATTGTAGCGGTCGCCGTAGCGCGGAACGAGGGCTTCGCGTGTCTTTTCGCCGTCATTCGGGTGCTGGCAGAGAATGATCCGGCACCACGGCTTTTCAAGATCGGCGAGGATCTCATCGAGACGCGGGAAATCCTCACGGTGTACGACGAATTCCTCCCTGTGGCCGCTCACGAGAATGTAGGTGACCTGCGGACACAGGTCGAGGAATTCGTGCAGGACGGAGAGAAAATCGTCTTCGAAAACCTTCGTGATGACGGGGGTCTTCGCGGGAGCATCGTACAGCATCGTCCCGTTGATGCCGACGACGTAGGTGTTGGGCTTGAAAGTGTCGGCGTATTTTTCGATGTACCACGGATAACGCCCGGACGCAACGGTCATCAGACCGCCGTTTTCCTGGAAATAGCGGATCGCGGCGGCGTTTTCCGGAGAAATTTCTCCGCGGTCGTTGGTGAGCGTTCCGTCAATGTCGGATAAGATGAGGTAACCTTTGAATTTGTTGTTCATGATCGGTGTGTTCTCCGGAGAATTCAGCATTTGTGACCGACGAGATCGACGGCTTCCCGGTCGAGCAGACCGCGGTTTTCGAAGTGAAGATTCAGCGTGTCTCCGTCGGCGGTGATGGTGTAGAGCATACGGTGCGGGCAGTTGAGGAAGCGGACCTTGAAGGTCAGTTTTCCGTCTTCCGCGCTGTAGGATGCGGCGGTGCGGCAGCGTTCCTTATCCGGGGTGGACATCAGATCGACGAGCTTCGGCTTGACCTTTTGTGCGACGATCATGCTTTCCGTATGGTGACCGTTTCCGGCACGGAGGACGTACTGATCCACGCCGTCGGAGAAGACCGCCTGCATTTCGTCGGCTGCGGTGTCGTATACGAAGTACACGCCCGTCCATCCCATCGGATTTTCGTCGAGACGCCAGAAGGTATGTTCGAAACCTGCGGTTTTCTGTGCCGAGCCGATCGGAGCATAAACCGGAAGAACCAGCGCCGGGGAATCGTCTTCATCAAAGAGATGTTCCGCGAGTTCCATGACTGCGTCCATTTCGCGCTGCATATCGCCGAGCTCGGTCTGGATCGCAAAGACCATGTTGTGCTCCGGAAGGACCACGCAGAGCTGACCGAACGCACCGTCGCCGCGGAAGCCTTCGCGGTAGTTGCACCAGAACTGGAAGCCGTAGCCCGCGCACCAGTCGGGGGTACCGTTCATGGAGTTGTCGGAAACGGGGGAGGTCGCCGCGTTCACCCATGCTTCGGAGAGGAGGCGTCTGCCGTTCCATACGCCCTTGTGGAGGTAGAGAAGACCGAGCTTTGCGATATCGTCGGAGCAGACGTGGATGCCGCATCCGCCTTCGTTGGTACCGTCGGGAACGCGGTTCCAGCGGACATCGGTGATGCCGAGCGGCAGGAAGAGCTTCCACGTCAGGAAATCGACGAGCTTCATGCCGGTGATGCGTTCGACGATGCAGGAGAGCAGGCAGGTCGCGCCGGTATTGTACGCGAAGTGCGTGCCGGGTTCGTAGACGACTTCCTGTGCGAGGAACGCACGTGCGGCGTCATCGGAGCGTACCATCGGATACATGACGCAGGAACGGTGACCGGTATTCATGGAAAGCACGTGCTTCACGCGCATTTTTGCGAGATTTTCGGAGACGGTTTCCGGAAGCTTGTCCGGAAAGAGGTCGACGATGCGGTCATCGAGCGAAACTTTTCCTTCGTCAACGAGGAAGCCGATCGCCGTGGAGCAGAAGCTTTTCGAGAGGGAATAGATTTCCCGCTTGTCGGTCGGCGAATACGGTGCCGGCGCGATGCGGACGACCATGGCGTCGTTATGGAAGATCTGGAGAGTGTGGATCTCGTCGCGTTCCGGCTGGAATTTCGCGAAGAATTCGTTCAGTGCGCGCTTCGATACGCGCGGATCGGTGTAAACGGTGGATCTTGTCATGATAAAGCCTCACTTTATATGTCTTGTATGTCAGAGAATGAATTTCTGTTCCATCGGGCCGGCGGTGACGTGGTAATAGCCCGTGTTTTCCTTATGGAAGCGGCGTTCTTCGGAGATTTCGCCGACGCGGACGTCGTAATCGCCGTAGTAGCCGTGGAAGTATGCATGTCCGGTGTCGTCCGTGATGAGAGAAACGTCGGTCGTCCATTCGTGACGGATGAGATCGTCGAGAACGTCGAACGCCGGTTTGTGGGTCATGTCGCTGCGGAGCAGTCCGGCGTGGAAGACGTTTTCGCCGCCGTATGCCATGCCGTCGACCATGTTCCACCAGACGATCGATTCCACGAATTCCCGACTGAACCACAGACGGTACATCCGGCGGACGAGTTCTGCCTGTACATCTTCGTCTTCTGCTTCGTTGGAATAGGACGGAACGGAGACTTCGGAAAGGTGGATCGGCAGACGGAATTCCGAATACAGACGGAAAATATCCATCGCGCGGTACGGATCGTAAACGGCGCGTTCCTGTGCTTCGCTGGAGGTGAAGGCATGGAACTGCATCCCGATCCCCTCAATGGGGGTGCCTGCGGCGAGCCATCGCTTGAGCATGAGGTAATAGACGCTCTTGTCGCCGGTGTACTGTGATGCACCGAAGGTTTCGAAGCAGCCCTCGTTCCAGAACAGGCGAGAATACGGGAAGTATTTTTTTGCGATATCAAAGCACCATTTTTCGTGACCCGGTTCGTCGCAGACGGGCAGATCGCGGCAGCCGAATTCGCCGTGGGCGTTGCGGTAAACGGTGTACATTTCGTTGATGACATCGAGGTCGAGGAGATCATCGCCGTAGCGTTCGGCGATTTCACGGCTCCGCTTTTCGATCGCCATTTTGAGCGAACGCCAGTCGCGCGGCATCCACTTCGGATTGAAGGAATTGTACATCAGGCAATGTCCCTTCATGCCGATGCGGTTTTCGGTGCAGTAATCCCGGATGAGGTCGAGCGCGGGACGGCGGTAGATGTTTTCGGAATCCTTCGCAAAGCGCGGATGTCCTTCTTCCGGTTCGAGCGTGTCCCAGTACAGCGGAAGCACGCCGTAGTTGAAGATGTCCGCGAATTTTTCACGGTAGAGCGTATTCCGGCGCTCGTCGCCGAACTGGTCGAGCAGGAACAGGGCACAGCCGAACTTGAATTCGTGCCGCGCGAGTTTCGCGCGTACCGGAACTCCGGCGAGCGGTTTGCCCTCACGGTCGAGGACTTTGACGGCGAACAGACCCTTGCGGTGGGTCTCGATGCCGCGTTCGATCATGGGATCGGTGAATTCGGAAAGCCGGTCGAAATGGGCGATGAGGTCTCTTCGGTTCATGGTATTTCCTCCTTTTCGGATGATAACGGTCATCGGTATTGCACCCATTATAGCAAATCCGCCGCCGTTTTTCAATACGATTCTGTTGACGTGCCGGAAAATCCGCGGTATAATGAAAACAAAACTGCACTCCGGAGGAGATATCATGAAACAGATTCCGACATGGGAAGCGCCGAAGACCTCGCGGGTCTATCTGCATCCCGTTTATTCCGAGCGGCTGATCTCGATCTATCCCGACTTCAAAATCACCGACCTCGATCTCGGGTATATCCCGATGCACTACAATCAGAAGGGCTTCGGCGTGCATCTGATTTTCGGGACGGAACCCGGGGACATCGATATGGAACAGACGGTGTGGAAAAAGCCGGAGAACGGTCTGCCGGTCTACACGCTGTACAACCGTGATCCCGAAAACGGCGCCGCTGTCACGATGACCGCGTTCTGCGATACCGCGCGCCGTCCGGTGACCTACTGCGAAGTCACCGTCACGAACACGAACAATTACCGCGTTTCCGGTACGCTCGGCCTGCTGCCGCGCTATAATAAGGAAGACCACTACCTCACCGGCCTGCACGACACCGGCTACGAACCGTATAATCCGAATGTCGGGCAGTGGTACCTGAGCTGGCAGAACAAATTTGCGCCGGCGGAGGCCGATTCCATGACCGCCGTATGCGAAGACGGCTACGGACGGATGCGGATCCTTGAAACGGAAAACCTCGCCGTCCGGTGGATTTCCAGAGACGAACAGCTCCACCGCTTTAAGGCGCACGATTATTACCGCCTCGACTACACGCTGTCCGCGGGCGAAACGGCGGTCGTCCGGTTTGCGATGCGGCGCGGCGAATTTGATGCGGTGAAGCCGTATGCCGAAGCGCTCTCCGGAACGACGGCATTCTGGACGGACATCCAGTCGAAGATCACCCGTTTCCCGGCGGATCCCGGGAAGATCACTGAAGATATGTTCCGGCAGAACATCACCGTCATGCTCCAGATGCTCCAGCATTACGAAGGAACGAAGAACCCCGACTGGGTTTTCGCAAGACAGGGCGACGTCGGACGGTTCATCTGGGTCTGGGAAGCGGCGCATTTCCTGACCGTTCTCGACGACGCGGGTCTCTCGGACTACGTGACCGACGCATACCGGATGTTCTTTGAACAGTGGCAGCTCACGGACGGTACCGAAAAGGGAAAGCTTGCGAATCCGTGGGTCGTCTGGGACAACACAAACGGCTCGGCGATCTGGGGAACGTGTCATCATCTGCTGACGAAGGACGATCCCGCCCTGTTTGAAGAATTCCGTCCGAA
The DNA here is from genome assembly GCA_017547755.1 of Clostridia bacterium. Classification (GTDB taxonomy): domain Bacteria; phylum Bacillota; class Clostridia; order Oscillospirales; family CAG-272; genus UMGS1696. Next base: position 23,421 of record JAFYOX010000108.1, read on the forward strand.
GCTGAACCTTGCGCTCGAATATATCCAGTACCGCCGCAGTCTGGCGCGCGAAGACGAGGTGAAGGGACTGTTTTCCTCCGGACGTGCCAGCGACTGGGGCGAAGTTGGTCAGCACTGGACGTACACGGACGCGGTGAATGTGTACGGGCTCTCGTACATGGTGAAGTGCTACGAACATTTTGCGGCGGACGAAGCGGCATATGTCCGGGAAGTTTACGAAGATTATCACAAAATCATCGCGGACGTCCTGCGGAAATTTGCCGAAGAACACGCCGGCGAGCGGTCGTACAATATGCCGCACATCCTCGGCGTACCGTTTGAGGAAAGCTACAGCCACTGCTTCTACACGGACGGCTGTCCGTACCTCATCAAACTCGGCTTCATGGATCCGCAGTCGGAACTGTTCGAACAGATGGAAACCTTCTATCGTGAGATCGGCTTCCTCGACGACGAACACGGGCTTGCCGGACGCATGACCAACGACGCCTGCGGCTCGGACGGTCTCTACGGCAACGTCTACTACACGGGCGTTGCGGAGATCCTGTGGATCGAGGCATGGCAGAAGCGCGGCGAGCAGGCGAAAGCGGACGCTTACGCACGCGGCATGCTGCGGTACAACGTGACGCCGGAATTCATGGTGTCCGAGCGGTATTCGTCGGTGGATCCGTGGTTCACGCCGTGGCAGCCGAACGCATCGGGTGCGGGACGCCTGTGCCGGTTCCTGTGGGACTATTACGGAGAGAAGAATCAATAAAAAAACGGGCATATGCCCGTTTTTTGCGCGGTATTTTATTCGATGCCGTAGGAAACCAGCATTTTGTCGAGAAGTTTTCCTGCGGGTTTTTCGATGGCGGCAAACTTGGAGACGAGGTCGTTGGAGTTTGCGCGGATGAGGCCGACGAAGATGTGACCGATGCTGCTGAGGGAGCTGGAGCAGAGATAACCGATGTCGAAGGTCAGGTTGTCGCGGATGATGTCGATCATTTCCGCGCTTTCTTCGTCACGGGAGGTCTTGGACTTCAGCACGACGTCGTAATACTTCGGAATGACGCTGCGGTAGCTTTCGGCGCACAGCGCTTCGGTGATGATGCCGGTGAATTCCGGATCCTTCACGTCGATCGGAACGACGAAGAGGTCGAAGTTGTCACGGGATGTGCTGGAGTAGTTTTCCTGCGCCGTATCGTATTTCGGGTAGGGAAGGATACCGAAGTCGGATTCCATGTCGCGGAGCGCGGTGATCTTTTCAAAGTAGGTACCGTACATGAGCGCGCGGTCGGCGCGGTAGATCGTGTCGATGTTGGTCGCTACCGAATCCATGTAGGCGCCGTGCGTTGTGTGGTAGAGATTGTTGACCTTTTCGACGATGGAGACCGCCTTTTCGGAACTGAGCGCGAGTTCGAGACCGCCGTCCGCGGTATGGGATACGACCGGCATATCAAAGGCGATCTGATAGGTGTCGATGGCGGTCGCCCAGTCGGTCACGAGACCGTAGATATCGTCGACCGTCCACTGCCCGTTTCCGTCCACATCGATGGAGACTGACGATGCGATCTCGGACATCTTGTCGAGCGTCCAGTCGCCGCTGCGCACGAGATCATACATATTTTCCAGACCGAAATCGGATGCCAGCTTCTTGTTGAAGATGAAGGCGAACATATTGTCCCACAGAGACAGCGCATAGTCGCCGGTGATGAGGTAGCTGCGTCCGTTGACCGTGAGTGCGTCGATCGCTCTCTGGCTCCACCACGGCTGGGTCAGGTCGACGTTCGGAATGTCGCGCCAGTTCAGGAAGATGTTCTTGGAGATGTTTTCGGAAACGGTCGCCGCATACGCCGCGATCAGGTCATACGCACCGTCGCCCGCCATGATGGAGTTGGTCATTTCGTTGTTCCACTGTGCGTTGCCCCACTGGCTGTTTTTGGAGACGTACGCGAAATCTACCGCAAAGCGTTCTTCGATGGCGGTGTTGCGTTCGTACAGGGCATCGTTGACCCCTTCACCGTTCAGTTCCTCGGGCATGAACTTGTCGCCGTAGTAAATGCCGTCGGTTTCACGGGTGAGAAGGGTGAACGTCCGTCCGTCGTAATTCTTTTCGGGGAGATTGTCCGGAATGTTTTCGCGGGTGATCTCGGTTTCTTCGGTTTCTTCCGCGATCTCGGATGCGGTGGTACCGGAATCGGCCGGTACGGTGCTGTCGGTGCCGGCTTCATCCGTGTTTTCGGCACACGAAACGAAGACCTGCGTCAGCAGAAGGGACGCGAGGAGCAGGGAAAGCAGTTTTTTCATTGCAGGAACCTCCTTGTTTTTGGTTAAATATGGGTTGCTTCCAGTATAGCATATGTATATGAATAAAACATGAACATCGCTTTTTCCGTGACGGGAAAATTTTTGAAAATTACTTCAATTATTCAATCAATCTTTTTTCTTTTTTCAAATAACCATCACATTTGTACGGTATAATAGGCACGTAAAGAAAAGCGGGGACACAGACAATGAAAAATCCCCGGGAAAGGTGATTATTATAATGAATGAATTCAACCGTAATGAAAATGAAATGAACGAAAACAAGATGAACGAAGAAGAAATGAACAAAGCGGAAGAAATCCCCGCAGAAGAACCGAAAAACGATCCCGCCGACATCGCCGGCAATGACAATACAGCTCCCGAAACCGCAGAACCTGCCGAAAATACCGAACCTGCGGAAGCACCTTCCGGAACCGCGGAAGGCGCGTACTCCTATACCCGTGAAAATATCCCCAACAATACGTACAATCCGAACGCATACGCGCGTCCGGTGAACGCACAGAACGCACAGCCGCAGACGCCTCCGCAGCAGAATCCCGGCGGCGCATACGGTTACGGCGGCAATCCGGGAACCCCCTATGCCAATTACCGCTACAATCCCGCGCAGGGGCAGCAGCCGCAGCAGAATCCCTATAACAACGGACAGTTCACCAACGGCTATGCACCCCAGAACGGCAGTCCGTATTACGGCGGCATGGCACGCGGCGACGGCAGCATTGCCTATGCTCCCGCGGAAGGCAGAAAAAAGAAGGAAAAGAAGAAGTCTTCCGGTTCCGTATCCCGCGGCGCACTCGCTCTCGTGTGCTGCCTGACCATTGTTTTCTCCGGCGCATTCGGCTTCGCGGGCTCCTATCTTGCAAACCGCATGAACACCACCGAAACCGTGGATGTGAACGGCAATTCCGTCCTCAACTCCGGCAATACCGCGGTGGTTTACCGTACCGTGGAAGATATCGTCACCTCCACGGGAGATACCGGCAGTGAAACGCTGACTTACAGCCAGGTAGCGGAAGTCGTCAAGGATTCCGTTGTGGAAATCATGACCGAATACACCGTCCAGAGCATGTGGTATCAGTATGTCACCGGCGGCGCAGGCTCCGGCGTCATCATCTCCGACGACGGCTATATCATCACCAACAACCATGTCATCTGTGATGACAGCGGCACGAACGTTGCCGACAATATCACCGTCCGTCTGACGAACGGCGAAGAATACAAGGCAACCGCCGTCGGTGCGGATGCGGATTCCGACATCGCCGTCCTCAAGATCGAAGCACAGGGTCTTACCTTTGCGGTCGCGGGCAACAGCGATAACCTCGCGGTCGGTGAAGAAGTCGTCGTTGTCGGCAACCCGCTCGGCGAACTCGGCGGCACCGTCACCAACGGCATCGTCAGCGCGACCGAACGTGAAATGGACGTCAACGGCGTGACCATGCACCTCATCCAGTCCAACGCAGCCGTCAACCCCGGCAACTCCGGCGGCGGTATGTTCAACATGAAGGGTGAACTGATCGGCATCGTCAACGCGAAGTCCAGCGGCACCGGCATCGAAGGTCTCGGCTTTGCAATCCCGATCAACGAAGCGCTCGACATCAACGCACAGCTCCTGCAGTACGGCTACGTACGCGGCAAGGTCATGATCGGCGTCGGCTTCGATCAGGTGGAAAATTCCTCCTCGATGTTCATGTATTACTACAATGTCAAGCCCGGTCTGTACGTTACCTCCCTTGCGGAAGGCTACAATGACAACGTTCTTCAGGTCGGTGACCGCGTGATCGCCGTCAACGGCGAAGAAGTCACCACCGTTGCCGATGTCAAGGCGATCGTATCCGCCGCATCGGTCGGTGATGTCCTCAAGTTCCAGCTCTACCGCGACGGCAAGCTCATCGGCGTGGAAGTCGCCTGCTACGAAAAGGTTCCGGACGGCATGACCGGTGCGGACATCCGGTTCGACGGCGAAGCACAGCCGCAGCAGCCGTAAGGATTCCGGACAAATATCGGATAAACTGTATTTCAACATCAATACCCATTTTAAAAGTTTTTGAAAGGGGCTTGGGGAAAACGGGAAGGTTACGCAGTAACCTTCCGGAGGAACGGAGAAACTCCGTTCCTCCATTTTTCCAAAAAGTTTTCCCCAATTATTTATATGTATCATATCTTAGTAGTCGACGACGAAGAATATATCCGGCGGCTGATCGCGAAGTTTGCGGTGTATGAAGGACATACCGTGACGGAAGCGGCGGACGGTATGGAGGCGGTGCGCCTCTGCCGGGAAAATCAGTACGACATCATGATCATCGACATCATGATGCCCGAACTCGACGGATTTTCCGCCTGCCGGGAGATCCGCAAATTTTCACAGATCCCGATCATTATGCTCTCCGCACGCGGCGAAGAGTACGACAAGATCAACGGCTTTGAAGTCGGTGTGGACGACTATGTCGTCAAGCCGTTTTCGCGCAAGGAGCTGATGCTCCGTGTGGAAGCCATCATGAAGCGTGCGGGCGCACGTCCGGCGCCGGTGATCGAACCGCCGAGAAACGAGATCGTCACCCTTGCGGACGGCGGACTCCGCGCCGACCTCACGGCGCGCATCGTCTATGTGGACGGAAAACGTGCCGACATGACGCCGAAGGAATACGATCTGTTCTTCTATATGCTGAAGAACCGGAACATTGCTCTGACCAGAGAAAAGCTCATCTGCGATGTCTGGGGCTACGACTATTTCGGCGACGACCGGACGCTCGACACGCACATCAAGCTGCTCCGGAAGAGTCTCGGAAAGTACTCCGATTATATCGTTACGCTGAGAGGGGTTGGCTATCGTTTTGAAGCGGAAGAATAAGAGATACCGCGCGGACAGCGAGCATCTGTTCAGCCTGCGCGGCCGGATGATCGCCGCCTTTGCGCTGTTTACCGTCCTGGTCCTCGCAGTCCTGTGGGTATTCCAGACGGTCCTGCTGGACGATATCTACCGCGGTCTCAAGCTGAACGAACTGCAGAAGTCCGCGGATGTGATCGAGCGGGAGACCGTCGGTCCGGAAAGCGTGGAAGCCGTCACCGACGAAATTGCAAAAAAGCATACGGTCTGCATATCCGCGTATGAGATCACCGGAAGCGGTGCCTACAAGAGCGGACGTCTGCTCAGCGAAAATCACGTGAATTCCTTCTGCTTTATCCACAATGTCACGTCGAACGATCTGCTGAATCAGCTCTACCGTGACGCCGCGCAGAACGGCGGGGAATATCTGCACCGGATGTCGCTGGCGTCGATGTTCCGCGGCGGTCAGGACGATCGTCCGGAGAAGCCGGAGCGTCCGGATGCCGGAGAAAATGTCATCTATGCCAAACTGATCCCGGCAGGGGATTCCGAAGTGCTGATCCTTCTGAATACGGAGATCGTTCCGCTGGATTCGACGGTGGACACCCTGCGTGCCCAGCTTCTGATCATCAGCGTGATCCTGTTCGGCATGGGCATCCTGCTCGCGCTCCTGTTTTCCGCGCGGCTGTCAAAGCCGATCCGGGAAATGAGTGCGGAAGCGGCAAAGCTTGCGCTCGGCAATTACTGCGTGAATTTCGACGGAGGCAACTGTACGGAGACCGTCATGCTCTCGTCCACGCTGAACCGCGCGGCGTATGAGCTGTCGAAACTCGATAAAATGCAGAAGGACCTCATCGCCAACGTATCGCACGACCTGCGTACGCCGCTGACCATGATCGCGGGCTATACGGAAGCGATGCGCGATATCCCCGGCGAAGCCACGCCGGAAAATATGCAGATCGTCATCGACGAAACGAACCGTCTGACCTCGCTGGTGAGCGATATGCTGGAGGTCTCCCGCTATCAGGGCGGCACGCAGAGGCTGAATCTGTCGCGGTTCAACTTCACAGAGGTGATCCGCACGACGCTCGGACGCTACGGAAAACTGCGCGAAAAGGACGGCTACACGATCCGGTTTGAAGCCGACCGCGACGTTTTTGTCGAAGCGGACGAGGGACGGATCCTGCAGGTGGTGTACAACCTCATCAACAATGCCGTGAACTATACCGGGGAAGACAAAACGGTCGTGATCCGCCAGACGGTACTGCGGGAAAACGGGACAGAAACCGTCCTTGCCGAAGTGATCGACACGGGCATCGGCATTTCCTCCGAAGACCTGCCTTTGGTGTGGGAACGGTATTACAAGGTCAACGACTTCCATAAACGTGCGAACATGGGCACGGGACTGGGGCTGTCGATCGTGAAGAACATCCTGCTCCTGCACGGTGCGGAATTCGGCGTGAACAGCCGGCCCGGTCAGGGAAGCAATTTCTGGTTCAAACTGAAAACAACGGAAGAAACACCGGACGGGAATCTGTAAAAAACGGATCCCCGTCCGTATTTTTTTGCGGAAAACAATGCCGGACATCCCCGAAAAGAACATTGACATTCCGGAAACGGTGTGTTATAGTAGAAAAAACATATCGGATACGGAAAGGGAAGGCTCATGAAAAAAATCACCCGCGACGAATTCATGCAGGCTCTGCGGGAGCATTGTCCCACGCTCCACTGCGAATCGTACACGAATTACCGGGACTGGTACTTCGGCGAAGAGGTTCTTGACGCGGAGTTTTACTCCGCGGACGGCTGTGCGGCCGTGTACAGCGCGTACGAATATGAAGGAAAATACCACATCACCTGCAACATCCATGAGGTCTCCGACGGATGCGATTTCGCCGAAGCCTGCCGGAAATGCATGGCAATGGCTGACGCCGACCGCGCCGCGCACGAAAATCATGTCTGCGTCTGCACGCTTTATCTCATCCATTCCGGGGAGCTCTCGGACAAGCTGAACGAATTCAACGGTTTCCGCAAATTTGAACGGATGGGCGAAGCGTTCGCACCCGATCCGCACGTCTGCGAACTGACCCGGGACAATGCGGACGAGATCAAGGCAGTCTGCGATCCCGCCGTTCTGGAAGCGGACACATGGTTCGGACAAACAGAAGCGCATTCCTTCTATCACTGGAATTTCGAATGGGGCGACTCGCAGGGGATCCGTTTCCTCGGCTACCGGGACGATAACGGAAAACTCCTCGGCATCGCCACTTGGTCGGCGGAAGCGGAGCTGAACATCGGCTGGCTGCACGACATTTTCGTCTCCCCTGCCGGACGCGGCAGAGGTATCGGCAAAGCTCTCGTCCGTACGGCCGTCGGCAAACTCCCCGACCGGCGCTGGAATTATCAGGCGGCACGGGACAATGCGCCGTCCATCGCACTGGCGAAATCCTGCGGATTCACCTTCCATGGTGCAAATCTCTGTATTTTCTGCAAGTAAAAACACCAATCTCCTGTTGACATATACCTACCAAAACGATATAATAAAGAAAAAATCTCCTGCGGAGGTAGTATTACATATGAACAAACGTGAATGGTTCGCGCTTCAGGCGGATCCGGCAACGAAAAAGGGGATGCCGATCCTCTCGTTCCCGTGCGTGCAGCTCATGGGCATCAACGTCGGACAGCTCGTGGTAAATTCCGACTATCAGGGCGGCGGCATGGCAAAGATCGCGGAAAAATTCCCGTCGGCGGCGTCCGTTTCGATGATGGACCTGTCCGTGGAAGCGGAAGTGTTCGGCGCGGAAGTCGTTTTCGGCGATGACGAAGTTCCGAGCGTTACCGGCGCGCTTCTTGTGGACGAAGACGATGTGGACGCGCTCGAAGTGCCCGATCTTCCGGAATCCCTGGACGAAGCGGACGGAAGTATCGGCGGCAGATGCGTGACTTACGCCCGTGCGATCGCGCTTGCGAAGGAAAAGATCACCGACCGTCCCGTTTTCGCGGGCGTTATCGGCCCGTTCTCCCTTGCCGGACGTCTGATGGATATGACGGAGATCATGGTCAACTGCTATGCGGAACCGGAAATGGTCGAAGCGGCGGTCGAAAAATGCGCGGCATTCATCACGAAATACATCAGGCTCATGCGTTCCGCAGGTGCGGACGGCATCGTCATGGCGGAACCGGCGGCAGGACTCATCTCTCCGGCGTTCAATCTGCAGTTCTCGATCCCGTTCATCCGCCGCATCATTGAAGAAGTCAAAACGGACGATTTCGCGTTCATCTACCACAACTGCGGCAACGTCGTGGAAGCGCAGATCGAGGATATCCTGACCCTCGGCGCGGATGCATACCACTTCGGCAACGCGATCGACCTGCCGAAAATGTCCGAAAAGATTCCGGAAGACGTGGTCTTCATGGGCAACATCGATCCCGTCGGCATCTTCTGCGGCAATGCGGACGCGGCGTACGAAGCGACGATGGATCTTCTCAAGAAGATCGGACACCGGAAGAACTTCATTCCATCCTCCGGCTGCGACGTTCCGGCGCACGCGAGCCTCGAAGCAACGGAAGCGTTCTACAAGGCAGTCGAAGACTACTATAGGGGCTAATGGCTAAGGACTAATGGTGAATGACTAATAACTAAACCGGACTTAACGTCAGAAGGCAGACGGAAAGTCCGGTTTTAGTCATTCACAATTCACCATTCACCATTCACCATTCACCATTAGTCCTTAGTCCATTTTGTGTCCGGCATGAGTTCCGGCTTCTGGCAGAGCCTGATTTCTCTTGCGGTATGGATGTTTCTGATCTTCGCGGATTTCGGCGGGATCGGCATGTACCTGCGTTCCTCGTCGGGGATATTTCCGGCGTAATCGTTGAAGATGTACAGCGGACGGTCGTCGGTCTCGTCTTCTGCGATGGTCAGACCGTCGATGTCCACGTTTTCCGTGAAGTAACAGTCGAAGCCGAAATTGTGATGGCCGTCATTGAAGCCGGAGAAGACCGCGCGTGCGCTGCCGAGCGGATGCCACGTGCAGTTGCGGACGATCATGTCGCCGCGCCAGTTGCTGCCGTAGTCGCTGCGGAGGTTGACGAACGCGTAGCCGTAGGCGTGGGTATCTTCGATGACAAAGGTACCGTTGCCGATGGCGTTCAGGCACTGCCAGCCGAGCGTACAGCGGCGGAGCGTGCAGTTCGATACGCCCATGTGCGCGTCAAAGCGGGAGAAGTGGCAGTCCTCGAATACAAGGTCGCGGCAGAAGTTCGAGCCGATCAGCCCCCAGTACCGCTTGTCCATGATATCGGTGGTCTGCGTGCAGTCACGGAAAGTCACGTTCGACGAATTGCCGCAGTTGATGTCGTAGGAACCCATCATGACCGGCTTTCCGGCACTGCCGATGGTTTCGTAGATATAATGTCCGGTGAACACACAGTCGTGGACAAGGACGTTTGCGCATCCGGAGATGCTGATAAAGCCGGAATACGGTGCGCCGTGGTCGATTTCGCCTGTGACGAGGTGGGTGATATCCGAAACTTCCACGTTCGAGCGGGAAATGCTGATGTTGCGGCTGTGGTAGTTGTACTTCGATTCCGCCTGGTTGGCGATAGTCGTGAATTCGCCGCCGGTGAGGGTCAGTTTTTCCTTGTCCATCGGGACGGCGGTGATGTCGGTCACTTCGTCGAAGTCAAAGGAAACGCCGGAGGACAGCGTACCGTCCGCGTACACGATGAAATTGTCGGTGCGTGCCGTCCCGTTGTTCTGGTTCAGACCGAAGCGGATGTAGTCGAGGTGATTGCGGTTCTTCACGATGACGTAGAGGTCACGTCCGGTCGGGTTATCGATCTTCGTCTGTCCGCGCTTCAGCGACGGAATTTCCAGAGCGGCGGGAGCTTCCGATGCGGTCACGCGGAACACGGGAGCGTGGATGTTTTCGCAGTCCCGGTCGTCGAAGATGAACTTTGCACCCGTCCAGTCCACGGCTGTCTGCACGGTCGCGGGACATTCCTTCGGGGAGATGTAGTAGACCGCGCCTTCCTTCGCCTTCACCGGAAGACCGAGACGGTTCGCTTCGGCATGCGCCTTCGCAATGGCGGGCATATCGTCGGTCACGCCGTCGCCGATCGCGCCGAACGCTTCGTAGGTGATGAATTCGTTCATGTGGGATCTCCTTTGGATGTATTTTCAGAGGATTTTTTTCATTATACCCCACCGTTTCCGCAATGTCAACAAAAACATTGACTTCCTGCCCGATTTATGGTATCATGAATTCAAATATCTGTACAATCTGCACAGGAGGTATCCTATGTCTCCCAAACCGCAGAGCCGCGTTCCCGGCGCCGATCTTCTCCGTATCGTGACAATGCTGATGATCCTCACCAGCCATTTCTTCGTTCACGGCGGCGTTCTCGGACGGCTCAGGCCGAGCTCTCCCTATCTCTATTTCTACATCTGCTGGATCATCGAAGCCGCCTGCTATGTCATGGTCAACTGCTATGCCCTCATCACCGGCTATTTCCAGAGCAGAACGGAATTCAAACTGAAAAAACTTCTGCTCCTCTGGGGACAGATCGTCTGTATTTCCGGAGGACTCTACCTCATCCTGTGCCTCACCGGACAGGTCGAATTCGGCTGGGGAGCATTTCTGAACGCCTCGTTCCCCATCACGCAGAAACGCTACTGGTTTGCGACCGCGTACGTTATCCTCTATGCCATTTCACCGCTTTTCAATTTTGCGATCCGCCGCATGAACCGGCGCCAGCACGCGCTCTGTCTCGCCGTTCTCTGCGGAGTCTTCGTTGTCTTCCGCAACTTCTCCTACTGGATCGACTTTGCGGCACTCGGCGGCGGCTATTCGTGGGCGTCGCTGTCCGTCCTCTACATGGTCGGCGCGTATCTGCGGCTCTATCCGCCGAAGTTCCGTCTGTCGCTCCTGTGGTATTTCGGACTTTCCCTCATCACCGCCGCGTCGCGCATCATCCTGACCATCCTGTACTACAAATACGGCTTTGACAGCTCGTTCCTCAAGATGTTCATGCAGTACAATTCGGTTCCCGTGGTCGCCGCGTCGGTCTGCCTGTTCGTCTTCTTTGTGAATCTCGACATTAAAAACCGCGTGATGCTGTGGATCATCCGCTTCTTCTCACCCGCCGCGTTCGGCGTGTACCTCATCCACGAGCAGATCGAAGTGAAAGAGCTGATCTGGCCGGTCATCAATCCGTCGCAGTATGTGAAATCGCCGATGCTTCTGCCGTATCTGCTTCTTGTGATCTTCACGCTGTTCCTTATCTGCGCGCTTCTTGACAAGATCCGGCATCTGCTGTCCGTTCTTCTGCACGTTCCGCAGGGAATCGGCTTTATATCCGATAAAATTTCCGCATTTTTCCTGAAAACATTCAACAAACTTGTTCCTGAGGAAGGAGAAAACTCATGAATACCTACGATATCGACCGCATCGAAAAACTGCGTTCCTTCGCCGTCAAGCCGGAGGTCAATTACAGCGAATTCTACGATTATTTCAACCTCGCCTATGTAAACGATTACTGGAACCGCAGTTTTGCCTGCCGTGTCGCACACGCGGTGGAATCCGCGTTTCTGAGATGGACGATTTCCATTGCTCCCGGCGAACTGATCGTCGGACGTCCCGGACCCTATCCCGCAGGTTATTACGCCGACCATCCCGACGAGAAAGCGGAAATCGACCGCGCCAATGCCGCCGCACGCTACGGTCACTGCGGCGTCGGTCAGGATTCCCACATGGCGATCGACTATTACCGCGTTCTCGAACTCGGCACGACCGGCATCCGTGCGATGATCGACGAAAAAGCCGCTGCACTCGACCCGATGGATCCGGAATCCGTCAAAAAGGCGGATTTCTACGAGTCCTGCCGGATCGTGCTCGGCGCCGTCGAAACCCTGTCCGAACGGTATGCCGATTTTGCAGAAAATCTGGCGGACATGGAATCCGACGAAAAACAGGCGGCGGAATACCGTCAGATTGCGGAAAACTGCCGCCGTGTGCCGAAATATCCGGCGCGTACCTTCTACGAAGCGGTGCAGTGCGTGTGCTTTATCTCCTACGCGCTGTCCGTGAAGCCGCTGAGACCCTCGATGCTCCAGTTCCAGCTCGGACATCCCGACCGCTACCTCTATCCTTATTATAAAAAAGACCGCGACGCGGGCATCCTCACCGACGAATTCGCGCAGACCCTCGTCAACTGCATGGCGATCCAGATCAACCGCCGCGTTCCGAACGGGCTGTCCTGCGGCTACATGGTCGGCGGACGGTACGCAGACGGCACGGTCGTCTCGAACGAGCTGACGAAGATGTGTATGCGTGCCGTCGAACAGGTACGGCTCGTCTATCCGTCCGTCGGTCTGTGCCATACCTCCGACACCCCGAAGGAAGACCTCGAACTTGCTCTGCGCATCCTCGCAAAGGGACATTCCCATCCCGCGATCTTCAACGACGACGTTATTCAGGCGGGGCTCCGTCACTACGGACTTCCCGCGGACGAATCATGCGAATATATCCACTCGACCTGTGTCGAAATCACTCCTGCATCCTCGTCGAACGTCTGGGTTGCCAGCCCGTACATGAATCTGCCGGGCGAAATGCTGGCGATCCTTCCGGACGAATGCGGCAGCATGGAAGATCTTGTGGAAAAGTACCTTGCGCATATTAAAAAGCGGATCGGCGAAAACTGCCGGAACGAAGTCCTCGGACGCTGGGAACGCGCGAAATACTGCGTCGATCCCCTGCTTTCCTGCTTCGTCCGCGACTGTATCGAGACCGGCGTGGATATCGAAGAAGGCGGCGCACGCTACAACTGGATCATGCCGTCGTTTGTCGGCGTGGCGAATGCGGCGGACGCGCTGTACACGATCGATCAGCTCATTTTCAAGCGGAAGGAACTCACCTTTGCCGAACTCAAGGCGGCGATGGCGGACAATTACCAGAGCGCACCGGAGCTTCTCGCAAAGATCCGCGCACTTCCGAAGTACGGCAACGACTGTCAGGATGCGGACGCGCCGGACGTTTACGTGAAGCGCATCTCCGAATTTATCGCGGATACGTGTGAAGAATTCCGCGTACCCTTCACGGGCGGCCGCCTGATCCCGAGCCTGTTCTGCTGGATCATGCACGACCATTTCGGTCAGCAGACCGGCGCGACCCCGGACGGACGTCTTGCGGGATTCCCGCTCGGCGACGGTTCCGGCCCCGCACAGGGACGCGAACACGAAGGCCCGACCGCGTCGATCCTTTCTTCGACCTGCTGGGATCACCACCGCTTCATCGGCGGCATTGCGGTCAACATGAAGTTCACGAAATCCGTCTTTGACGAAACCAGGCTCGACGTGATGGCAAATCTCGTCCGGACGTACCTCATGCGCGGCGGCTTTGAAATGCAGATCAACGTGACGAGCCGCGAGATCCTCGAAAAGGCGCAGAAGAACCCCGAACAGTACGAAGACCTTGTCGTCCGCATCGGCGGCTACAGCGATTATTTTGTACGCCTTTCGAAGACCATGCAGGCGGAAGTCCTCGAACGGACGGAGCATACGCTCTGAGAACGTACGGAGTCGGTCATGCCAGTCAGTCATTATTATGTCACGCCGGATGACGGCGTCACCCGTCTGCACGTCTGCTGTGTGCGTCCGGAAGGAATGGAGGCGCCGCGCTTCGTTCTGCAGATCGTTCACGGCATCGCGGAACGTGCCGAACGATATCTTCCTCTGCTGTCCTATGTTGCTTCCTGCGGCGGCATCGCGGTCATTCACGATCTGCGCGGACACGGACATTCCGCTCCGAATGCCCGTCTGCTCGGGCACTGCGGCGAATTGTACGGGACGTACCGTGCCGACATTGACCTCGTTTACGCTTCCGTGTACGAATATCCGGCGGAAGGCGCGGTGATCTCGCCCCGTCTGCCGGAATCCTATGAAATTCCCGCTCTGCCGCGCTATCTGTTCGGATTCAGCATGGGGGCGCTGATCGCCGGACTGTATGCCGCGGAATCGTCCGCGGAGCTTGCCGGACTGATCCTTGCCGGACTGCCGCGGCGTCAGCCGCTGGCTTCTCTCGGAATCGCCGGAATGGAAATCCTGACCTTTTTCTGCGGTGAACGCGCCAGACCGCTGTGGTTCCACAACCGGGCATTCCGCAATTACAACCGGAATTTCACACCCGAACCGGAATCGGACGGACAGTTTCTGTGGCTTTCGAACGACATCGGCAACCGGGAATCTTTCCGGGACGATCCGCTCTGCAATCGTCCGAATTCTCTCGGAATGTACCGGACGATGATGAAATTTGTGCGCGATCTGTACCGTCCGGCGTCGTGGAATATGGATCGCCGTGACCTGCCGCTGCTGCTTGCCGCCGGGGAATACGATCCCGTCACGGGCGGTGCGAAATGGCGGAAGGACAGTGCGAAATTCCTTGCCGATATGGGTTATACGGATATCCGTACCAAGGTGTATCCCGGTTTGCGGCACGAAATCTATCACGATACCGGACGGGAAGTCCCGTTTGCGGACGTGATCGGGTTCGTGGAAGACACCCTCGCGGCGGAAAACGCACGCCGTCAGCGGAAAATGGACGAATATCAGAGCATGTTCACATAAAAAAAGAACCGGCGGAAACTTTTCCACAAAGTTTCCGCCGGATTTTTATTGTCAGTCGAACATTTCCGGGGAGCCGAAGCGGTTGTAGACCTCTTCGAACCAGTTGTCGGTCACGGGGATCGGACGGACGTCCTCAAACCTGCAGTCCGCCGTGATCCGGTCGTTTTCCAGCGAGACTGCGGTACGCAGGACTTTGGAGCGGTGCGCCGTGTCGGGTTCCGGACGGTCTTCGATGAGGTACGAGCCGCGCGAACTGCCGCCGTCGGCGACATAAGCAAGCATCGCTGACAGAACGGCGTACCGGGTCACGAGCGTGTCGTAATTGATGGACAGTTCCACGAGCGCGGCATGGTCGGCGGCACCGTGGGAGGTGAAAAATTCCGCAATTTCCGCCGCCGTCCGGTCACGGAGCGCGGTGATCCCCGACGGAGAACGGAGGAATGCGGCATAACGGTCGTGGAGACGCGCATCTTCGGCACGTTCGGCGAGGATGGCGGCACGGTCGAATTTTTGACGGGATGCGGTCAGGAGATCGGCGTATTTCCGGCATCCGGCGATCTGTCCGGTCAGGGCGTCGGAAAGGGAAGTGCCGGAAGGCTTTGTCTTCGAAAGGGCGCACGCACGTTCTGCGGCGCGGTAAGAGCCGACCTGCGTGGAATTGAGCGCGGAGCCGCCCGGTCGCTTGATGCCGAAGACGCCGCCGCATTCGCCGACCGGATAAAAGTCGTGCAGTGCGGGATTTTCGTACCAGATCGTGTTTTCCAGACCGCCGTTCATGTGCTGCGCGGCGACGTGGATCTCAAGCATTTCCGTTTCAAGATCCACACCGTGGTCGATGCAGACACCGTACGCACGTTCGTTGATCGCGCGCAGACGTTCGATCGGCGTGCCGCAGAGGGCATTCGAATTGGCGAGATAATCATACACTTCGTCACCGAGATTTTCGCGGGTCAGCGCAGTGCCGTCGAGTGCGGCGGGATTCCGGCGGAAATCGAGGTATACGCGCCGTCCTGCCATCGTTTCGTTGTAGACGGCGATGTCGACGAGGGACGAACCGATGCCGGGCGTGAGCTTGTCCGGGTCGAACGGCCACTGGTAGCCCTTGCGGAAGACGGCGGGGATGCTGTTTTCGGGCGTGAACGTATCGTACAGGAATTCCCGTTCGGCGCCGTTTTCGTCCACGGAGACGTAGCGCGGGATCGCCTGCTGGAACGATCCGGACAGATTCCAGCGGAACGGGACCGACGCGATGCCGTACTGCGATTCGGTCAGATTGACGGCGGAAGCACCGGCGAGAAGCGGTGCGCCGAGGGAACAGTTCTGGCTTTCGGGATAGACGGAGCTGTAATACAGCGCGGACGGACCGCCCGTTGCCCAGATGACCGCATCTGCGAGGAAGACGGTCAGTCCGGCGGGGTTCTCTTCCGTGATTTCCGCGGCGGACAGGCAGACCACGCCGCGTGCGTGCCCGTTTTCCGTGAGAACACGGACGGCGCGGTATCCGTCATACAGCGGGATCTCTGCGGAAAGGCATTCTTTTTCCAGCGCCTCCGTCATATATCTGGAGGTATACGGACCGCAGGAGGTGGCGCGTCCGCGTTCGTCGTGGTCGGTTTTGTAGCCGGGATATTCGCCGTACGCGTCGTGCGGGAAGGGGACACCGAGCGCGGTCAGCGCGAAAAACGCACGAAGGGAGCCTGCCGCTTCGGTCAGGGCAAGGTCGCCGTGCATGGATCCGGCGGAGAAATAATCCTTCGCCATTTCGGCGGCACAGTCGCTTTTGTACGCGGACGTGGACTGCTTGTAGTAGGTCTGCTTGTCCGAGCCGGTGTTGCGGGAGGTGCCCATGAGCCGTCCTTCGGTGAGGATGATGGGGCAGCCGCCCAGACGGTGCGCGGTCAGAGCCGCGTTGTATGCGGCGGCACCGCTTCCGATGACGGCGATTTTTGCGGTATATACGGGAAGACGGAGGTCGTTCAGAGTCAGAAGATCAGGTTTCATCGTTGTTATCCTCGATGGAATTATTTTTCAGATGGTCGAGAATTTCCTCCGTGTTCCGGAGGATCTTTGCCGCGGCGTACAGAAGGTAGGAAAAGATGGAAGAAGGGATCAGCGTGAGAATTCCGACGAGGAATCCCGCGCCGCCGACGAACAGGATCAGAGCGGCGATGATCCCGAGGATGAAGAGGATATCGGCGATCATTTCGAGACGGTACGGTGTGACTTTGAAGGGCATGATGTTCCTCCTTTTTCGCACATATACGGTTTTCTTCATTATAACATACCGTCTCCGAAAGTGCAAGCGGGATTTATGGTTGTAAAATTAAAGGAAATTTAAAAAAGAAAGATATTGACAGAAAAGCACGCCTGTTGTATAATTATCGTGTATACCATAATTTGTATCTCAATGAAAATGGGAGGAAAACCATGAATAAAAACGTAAAGAGACTGTCCGTATTCCTTGCGGCTCTCATGATGAGTTCCGCGTTTGCGGCATCTGTTTCCGCGATTGATACTTCTTTCATCAAGGTAAAGAACACCGGCGCGGCTGTTATTGACGAAACCCCCGCAGCAGCGGCAGAAACTGTTGTTGAAACGCCTGTAAATAATACCGCAGCTCTCAAGACCAGCGGTTGGGTAAAGACCGACGCGGGCATTCTGGAAGATACCAAGAGCGGTTATGTTTTCAAGGCAGTGAACGACGGCTATGTAGTGAAGGCAGCGGATGTTGTCAAGAAGACTGAAAAGAATGCGAATGTTCTGTGCGTTCCCGGCGGCAAGTACTACTCCAAGAAGGATGCTGAAAAGGAACTGAAGAAGTTCTACGAAGAACACACCTACGATTTCTACATGTACCGCGGTGACGAACGTACCTTCTGTGAAGGCGCGTACTATGTAAGCTCCGATCCCGACGTTGTATATTACGACTATAAGACGGAAACTCTCGTTGCGAAGGGTTCCGGCAATGCGGAAGTTTACGTTTACACCAAGGGCGGCGTACCGTTCTTCTGCATGAAGGTAAACGTTATCAACAAGCCCGGCAGCACCTACTCCACTCTCGGCCTCATTCCCGATGAATGGCATCTTGACGGCGCAGGCGACACCACCGGCTTCACTGTTGTGACCGACAAGGACTGGGATGCGGATGATTTCGGTTTCAAGATCGTACACGGTCAGGACATCGCTTCCATCACCAAGTCTGGCAAGCTCAAGGTAACCGGCAAGGGCCCGATCGTTGTTCGCGTATACCTCAAGGATAACCCGAACATCTGCGGCGAAGCTCTTCTGTATTCCGGTGAATATTCCACCTACTTCTACGACGGCTACTACAAGTACGACGGTAAAAAGTATTACACCAACCACTGGGGTCATGACTATGACATCGGCGATCTCCGCGGCTGCTACATCAACGGCTGGATCAAGTCTGCGGAAGGCATCTTCATTCCTGTTCTGAAGAAGAGTGAAGCGACCGTGGAAGGCAAGGACACCACCATCGTTTACTATGACAACGTAAGCATCGCAGAACTGATCCGTGACGCATACGGCGATAAGGAAGACCTTTACAATGTCATCACCAAGTACAACCTCTTCAAGGACAAGGACATTAAGAAGGACGTTGTGACCTGGGAAGACTTTGACAACATCAAGTACATCCTTTCCCAGATGCTCGGCGACTGAGACTGAAAAAACAACAAAGCATGAAAAAAGCTGTGAACCGCGGTTCACAGCTTTTTCTGTTCCATAAAGGCGAGCATCTGCTCCCGGCATCCGTCCGGGACGGCGTCGCCGAGGTCACAGCCGTACTTCAGCAGGTCACGGACGTACGTGGAGCTGATGGCGGCGTATTCGGGGGAGGTCGGGAGAATGATCGTTTCGATGTGCGGCGCGAACCGCTTCATGATGAGGGAAAGGGTGTATTCGTAGTCGTAATCCGTGGCATTTCTGGCGCCGCGGACGATGACCGATGCGCCGATCTGCCTGGCGGCGTCGCTGGTCAGACCGCCGTAGACCATTGCACGGACGTTCGGGATTTCCGAAACGGCGGCTTCCATGAGCGCAAGCCGTTCCTCCGGAGTGAAGAGACCGCTTTTTTTCTCGGTGTTCGCGACGATGACGACCCATACTTCGTCGAACATTTTCGCGGAACGTGCGATGAGATCGAGATGCCCTGACGTAACGGGGTCAAAGCTGCCCGTGATCATTGCGGTGCGCTTCATCTTACTTCGCGGGGGTTAAGAGGGTGATGCGGGTATGACCGTAGAGAACGGTTTTCAGCATTTCGTACTTTGCGGCGAGTTCTTCACGGCCGCCGAAGACGTCACGGAGAACGAGTTCCGCAGAGATGTCTTCATCCTTGCGCTGACGGGAGTTCTTGACGGGGATGTCGCATTCGGTCTCGCAGATGATGTAGGAACCGTCCGCATAGAGGTCTGCCTTGTGCAGGGCTTCGAGCGCTGCCGGAAGAAGATCGGAGGCATACGGCGGGTCAAGGAAAACGATGTCGTACTTTTCGCGTCCGGCTGCACCGCGGATGAAGGAGGAATAGTCGGCTGCGGAGATACGGCACTTGTCGAACAGGTGGGTCTTCTTCGCGTTTTCCATGATGATGTTCACGGCGTCGCGGGACTGGTCGATGATGGTCGCGCGTGCGGCACCGCGGGAGAGTGCTTCAATGGCAAGCTGACCGCTGCCGCCGAACAGGTCGAGGACGGCACGTCCTTCGATGTCGAACTGGATCATGGAGAAGAGGGCTTCTTTGACGCGGTCGGTGGTGGGTCTGGTGGTTTCGCCTTCGAGGGTCGCCAGCTTTGTACCGCGCGCGGTTCCGGTGATAACTCTCATGGTTTTGTGTTTCTCGGGGGAAACTTTTTGCAAAAAGTTTCCCCCGAACCCCTTTCAAAAAACTTTATACTATATAATTGGATTGAGTTTGTGCAGATTTGGAGTGAGGGAATTCAGTCGTTTTTCTTTGTGTTGAAATATTCGTACACCGCTTCCGCATCCTTCTGCGAGATGCCGCTGACTTCGGAAAGTTCCGCAACGGAGGCTTTTTTCAGATCGCTGAAGGATTTGAAATGCTCCGTCAGGGCTTTCGCTTTGGCGGGACCGATGCCTTTGATTTTTTCGAGTGAGGACGTTTTCAGCGTTTTCCGCTTGGCGCCCGTCATATGACCGACCGTGTAGCGGTGGACTTCCTCCTGGATGCCGTAGATCAGACGGAAGACGTCCGCGTGCCGGGCGATGTTCACTTCGCCGTCTGCGTCGGTGAGCGTGCGGGTTTTATGGTGTTCGTCCTTGACCATGCCGAAGACGGGGATCTCAAATCCCGTTTCCGCCATGAGTTCGCGGATGACCGAGACGTGTCCGCGGCCGCCGTCGAGAAGGATCAGGTCGGGGCAGGCTTCCATGGAGTCTCCTTCCACGCCGATGTGCGTCAGCCGGCGGGAGATGGCTTCGCGCATGGCGGCGTAGTCGTCCTGCGTGTCCTTCGATCGGATGCCGAAGGTGCGGTATTCGCTCTTTTTCAGCCGTCCGTCGATGGCCGTGACCATGCCGGCGGTGATGTGCTCGTCGCCGAGGTTCGAGATGTCGTACGCCTCGATGCGTTCCGGGACGACCTCCAGCTGCAGCAGGGACGCGAGACTGACCAGCGTGCGCTCGTCGTTCCGGTCGCGTTTTGCCGCATTTTCGGAGTGTTTTCCGGCGTCCTGCACCGCCATGTCGCAGAGATACTTCGACGCGCCCTTTTTCGGCGTGCGGACAGTGACCTTGTGCTCCGCTTTTCCCGAGAGATACTCGGACAGCAGGAGACGGTCGTGCTCCGGAAGCTCGAACGACAGAAGGATTTCCGACGGAATGTATTCTCTGGACTGGTACAGTGCCATGATGAACGCGGACAGCGGCGAGTCTTCGTCGTCCGTCTGCGCGTCTGCGGAAATCCCGTCGATTTCGTCGCTGCCGAACAGGAAATGCTCCGTATCCGAAATATATCCGCTCCGGATGTAGAATACCGTCGCGCAGTCGCGGAATTTCACGTTTTCGCCCTCGAACGAGGTCAGATGCAGACCGATCACGTCGCATTCCACGTCCGGGGAACCGACGGCTTTCTGTTTTTCGCCGAGCCTGCGCATGGCTTCGATGGTGT
Organism: Clostridia bacterium; assembly: GCA_017547755.1. GTDB lineage: Bacteria > Bacillota > Clostridia > Oscillospirales > CAG-272 > UMGS1696. Next base: position 44,316 of record JAFYOX010000108.1, read on the forward strand.
CGCGGCAGCGTGCGGCTTCCTCAAATTCGAGTTCCTCCGCGGCGCGGTTCATTTTTTCCGTCAGTTCACGGATCACGTTCCGCGTACCGCCGCGCAGGATGTCCGCGGCACGTTCGATCGCTTCACGGTACACGGCGTTGTCCACGCGTCCGGTGCAGACGCCCATGCAGCGCCCGATCTGGTAATAAACGCACGGTCTGGAGGCACCGATGTCCTCGGGGAAGCGTTTTTTGCACATCGGGATGCCGAGCGAACGCTCGAGATGCGCGATCACGCTGAAGACGGTCTGCGTCGACGAATACGGACCGAAGTAGAGCGAGCCGTCCGGCACGCGCTTGCGTGCCATGGAAATGCGCGGCCACTCGGATTTCATGTCGATCCGGATGTACGGATAGGCTTTCGCATCCTTCAGGCGGATGTTGTATTTCGGCGTGTACTGCTTGATGAGGCTGTTTTCGAGCGCAAGGGCTTCCATCTCCGTATTGCAGGTGATGAAGCGGAAATCATGGACGGACGACGCCATTTTGGTGGTCTTCGTGTCGTGTGCACCGTGGAAATACTGGGATACACGGTCGCGCAGGGATCGGGATTTCCCGACGTAGATGACCTGCCCGGCTTCGTTTTCCATGATGTATACCCCCGGAACCCGCGGCAGAGCGGCGGATTTGGAGCGGAGATGATCGATATTTTTTGATAATTCCATAATAAAAGGCGAATGACTAATGGTGAATGGTGAATGACTGGGATGGAATTTTATGTCAGCGGACGAACATACCGTCTATTATAGTCCTTAACTATTCACCATTAGTCATTAGTCAAAACAAATTGAGCGAAGGTGGATCACCCTCGCTCAGGTTTGTTCAGTTCAATTATTCGGTAAAACCGGTGTCGATGAGGGTTGCGAGACCTTCGAGCGCATCTGCTTCGTCGTTGCCGTCAGCGATGAGGGTGATGGTCATGCCCTTAACGATGCCGAGGGAGAGAACGCCGAGAAGGCTCTTTGCGTTTACTCTGCGGTCATCCTTTTCAACCCAGATGGAGCTCTTGAAGGAGTTTGCCTTCTGAATGAAGAAAGTAGCCGGTCTTGCGTGCAGACCTACGTTGTTCTTAATGGTTACGTCGCGTGAAATCATACTATTATCTCCTAAAATTTCATTAATTAATGTAGATAATATGAGGCACAATCCCACGCCGAAGTTTCGCAGACAAGGATGTCTGTATCGTCATGGAAGCCACTTTTACAAATGGCTACACCTCTGAATCTGTCTATATTATAACAAATTTCCGTAGTTAAATCAATAGTTTTGCCCTATTTTTTAATCGGCAAAGTCCACAACTTGAAACAGAAAAACGGACGAAATTTAGCGAAAAATTTACGGACGCGTAAAAAAACAAATAAATTTTCAAGAAAAATCCAAGCAATACATCCCGCTGTGGCGAGTGGAGTCTAAAAGTCTCCGCAAGGTCGCGGGCGGTCTTCTTATAGTTTAGAGCAATTATATTTGATGCACCGGTGGAGTTACTGCGTAACTCCGCAGAAACTATATTTGTCTCAATCGTTTGAAAAGGTTTTTAGGAGAGGTTCGGGGAACCCTTTTTCCTTAAAAAAGGGTTCCCCGAGTAACTTAAATCTTCTTGACAGTAACAGTGACCTTTTCGCCGTTGACGTCCCAGTCCTTGGTGAAGCCGTCGATGGCTTCGAAGACGAGGGAGTCGCAGAGGACGGTCTTGCAGAGTTCGTCGGAGTCGGCGCGGAGGATCGCTTCGATCTTTGCGCTGCCGGTGACGGAAACTGCGATGTGGTCGGTAACGACGAAGTCCGCTTCCTTACGCATGGTCTGAACCTTGGAGATCACTTCGCGGACGAAGCCTTCGGTGATGAGTTCTTCGGTCAGGTTGGTGTCGAGAGCGACGGCGATGCCATTGTCCGCAAGGCTGAAGTAGCCTTCCTTCTGCTTCACGTCGATGAGGAGGTCGTCCTTGGTCAGTTCAACGGCCGCACCGTCGAAGTCGAGGCGGAGTGCGCCGGTGGAATCAAGTTCCGCCATTGCCTTGTTGCCGTCGAAATTGTCGTCCTGGAGGGTTCCGCGGATCTTGCCGAGGAGCTTGCCGTACTTCGGACCGACGGTCTTGAGGTTCGGCTTGAAGGAGTAAGAGGAAAGTGCGCTCATGTCGTCGGTGAAGACAACTTCCTTGACGTTCAGTTCGTCGCGGATGATGTCGGTGAAGATGCCGTCCACGGTGATTTCGGACTTCACGTACATCGCTGCGAGAGGCTGACGGTTCTTGGTGTTCGCACCGTTTCTTGCCGCACGGCCGAGTACAACGATGTCAACAACGGTCTTCATGTTCGCTTCGAGTGCCTTGTCGATCATGGTTTCGTCCGCTTCCGGATAGCTGCAGAGGTGTACGGATACGGGCGCTTCCCTGTCAACGGAGCCGACGAGGTTGCGGTAGATGTCGTCCGCCATGAACGGGATGTGCGGAGCCGCTGCCTTCACAAGGGTAACAAGGCAGGTGTAGAGGGTCATGTATGCCGCGATCTTGTCGTCGGTCATTTCGGTGCCCCAGTAACGTTCACGGGAACGGCGGACGTACCAGTTGGAAAGTTCGTCCACGAATTCGTAGAGAGCCTTTGCGGATTCGGGGATACGGTAGTTTGCAAGGTGATTGTCCACGGTCTTCACGGTGGTGTTCATCACGGAGAGGATGTACTTGTCCATGACGGTGAGAGCGCAGTCCTTCAGTGCGTACTTCGTGGGATCGAATTCGTCGATGTCCGCGTAGAGTACGTAGAACGCGTAGGTGTTCCAGAGGGTGCTGAGGAACTTTCTCTGCGCTTCGGTAACGGCCTTGCCGGAGAAGCGGGACGGGAGCCACGGTGCGGAGTTGGTGTAGAAGTACCAGCGGATCGCGTCGGCACCGTAGGTGTTCAGTGCGTCGAACGGGTCAACGGCGTTGCCCTTGGACTTACTCATCTTCTGACCGTTTTCGTCCTGTACGTGACCGAGAACGATGACGTTCTTGTAGGGAGAGCAGTCGAAGAGAAGCGTGGAGATCGCCATGAGGGAGTAGAACCAGCCTCTGGTCTGGTCGACCGCTTCGGAGATGAAGTCAGCCGGGAACTGAGCCTTGAAGAGGTCTTCGTTTTCGAAAGGATAGTGATGCTGTGCGAACGGCATGGAGCCGGAGTCGAACCAGCAGTCGATAACTTCGGGTACACGGTGCATTTCGCCGCCGCATTCCGGACACTTGAGAGTTACTGCGTCAATGTAGGGACGGTGGAGTTCGATGTCTTCCGGGCAGTTGTCGGACATGGACTTGAGTTCCGCGATGGAGCCGATGGAGTGGCGGTGACCGCAGGAGCATTCCCAGATGTTGAGAGGAGTACCCCAGTAGCGGTTACGGGAGATCGCCCAGTCCTGAACGTTTTCGAGCCAGTCGCCGAAGCGTCCCTTACCGATGGATTCGGGGATCCAGTTGACGGTGTTGTTGTTGCGTACGAGATTTTCGCGCACGTCGGTCATCTTGATGTACCAGGATTCGCGTGCGTAGTAGATCAGGGGAGTATCGCATCTCCAGCAGTGCGGGTATTCGTGTTCGAACTTCGGCGCGTCGAAGAGCTTGCCTTCCTTGTCGAGGTCGACGAGGACCATCGGGTCAGCCTTCTTGACGAAGGTGCCTGCGTAGGGAGTTTCGGCGGTCATGTTGCCGGCGCCGTCAACGAACTGAACGAACGGGAGGTCGTACTTGCGGCCGACCTTGGCGTCGTCTTCACCGAATGCGGGAGCGATGTGAACGATACCGGTACCGTCGCTCATGGTGACGTAGTTGTCGCAGGTCACGAAGTGCGCCTTCTTCTTCTGACGTTCGGCAGCTTCGCCGGCACAGGAGAAGAGGGGTTCGTATGCCTTGTGTTCAAGGTCGGTACCCTTGTATTCTTCGAGGATGGTGTATGCGGGAGCGTCTTCGGTCTTGAGCTTGCCGAGAACGTTGTCAAGCAGGGCCTTTGCCATGTAGTAGGTGTAACCGTCAGCGGCAGCGACCTTGCAGTAGGTTTCTTCGGGGTTCACGCAGAGCGCGAGGTTGGACGGGAGAGTCCACGGAGTCGTGGTCCATGCGAGGAAGTATGCGTCTTCACCGACGACCTTGAAGCGGACAACGGCGGAGCGTTCCTTGACGGTCTTGTAGCCCTGGGCAACTTCCTGTGCGGAGAGCGGAGTACCGCAGCGCGGGCAGTAGGGAACGATCTTGAAGCCCTTGTAGAGGAGACCCTTGTTCCAGATTTCCTTCAGTGCCCACCATTCGGATTCGATGAAGTTGTTGTCGTAGGTAACGTAGGGATTGTCCATGTCCGCCCAGAAGCCGACGGTGCCGGAGAAGTCTTCCCACATGCCCTTGTACTTCCATACGGATTCCTTGCATTCCTTGATGAACGGTTCGAGACCGTACTGTTCGATCTGTTCCTTGCCGTCGAGACCGAGCTTCTTTTCGACTTCGATTTCTACGGGGAGACCGTGGGTGTCCCAGCCGGCCTTACGCGGAACGTCCATGCCCTTCATCCAGTGGTAGCGCGGGATCATGTCCTTGATAACACGGGTGAGAACGTGACCGATGTGCGGCTTGCCGTTTGCGGTCGGAGGACCGTCGTAGAAGGTGTAGCCCGGGCGGCCTTCGCTCTGGGAAAGCTGCTGTTCAAAGATCTTGTTTTCGTTCCAGAACTTCAGAACTTCGCGTTCGCGTTCGACAAAGTTCAGGCTGGTATTGACTTTGTTGTACATGATGTGATTTTTTTCTTGGGAGAAACCCGGTGATGGAAATTTCTCCCAAACCCCTTTCAAAAAACTTTGATAATGATAAGATGATTGGGTTGGGTGCGGATTGTTTGTATATGAAATTTGCGGAATGTGCGCAAAAAAACAAAAAAATCCCGGATATGTCCGGGACAGAAGGATTCTGTTATACCACTCGCACACATGATACGTCTCCGGGGTAACGGTCGGATTCCGGTACAGGCTACTTTCCGCTGTCCGAAGGGAAGAGGATTTTGCTGTACGGCTCGGGAAGGATTTTCTGCGGTCTTGTCGTACCGGCTTCCACCAATGCCGGCTCTCTGGAACGACGGGGAACTGCGTACTCTTTTCCGTCAATGCCTTTGGATTTATTATATCGTAGATTTTGGGTTTTGTCAAGGGCTAAATTTGACTAAGGACTAATGGTTAAGGGTGAATGACTATAACAAATCGTCCGTCAGCCGGAGAATGTGAAGTTTAACATAGTCATTCACCCTTAGTTCTTAGTTATTAACCTCAAATATGTCTTGACATATTTGAAAGAAACTGTTATACTATGCACAGAAAATATTAAATTTCCCGGCGGAGGTTGTAATAATGTATACCTATTCCGAATTCTGCGGATTCAAGCGTGCGGACTTTAAATTCGAAGACCGCGACGCCCTCATCGTTTTCCCGGAAAAGCCCGAACCTCAGGGACGGTGGATGATGAAAATGGAATATTTCGGTGCGTTTCCGGCTCTGGAAGCGGAACTTCTGCGGCGCGGATGGCATCTCTGCTGGCTCCGCAACGTCAACCGCTGGGGAACCGATATCGATTCCGACGCAAAGGCACGCTTTGCGGACTTCATCGCGGACGAATTCGGGCTGGAACGGAAGTTCACCTGCGTCGGCATGAGCTGCGGCGGCATCTGCTCGGTCAATTTTGCGGCACGGCACCCGGATTATACCGCGCTTCTGTACCTCGACGCGCCGGTGATGAACCTGCTGTCCTGCCCGATGGGCTTCGGCGTGGGCAACGCTCTCGGCGAAAACGGCAGTGGCTGGCAGGAGATCGTGGACGCATACGGCTTTGATCTGCCGACCCTTCTGACGTGGAGAGAACACCCGATCGACAAGATCCCGATCCTCGCGGAGCATAAGATCCCGGTCGCGCTCGTCTACGGCGACTCCGACCCGGTGGTACCGTACGTCGAAAACGGAATTGTTCTGGAAAAATATTATAAGGAACACGGTCTGCCGCTCTTCTGCGAAGGCAAGGTCGGATGCGGACACCATCCGCACGGTCTGGAAGATAATACCAAACTTGCGGATTTTATCGAACAGTGGACGAAGGCGCAGCACTGACGGCGGAAAAAAGGAGTATGGGATTGTATGAAATATGATGCTTTTATCAGTTACCGGCGTTCGAACGGTTACGGTTCCGCAATGGTGGTTCTGGAAAGTCTCCGAAAAGTGGGACTGGAATGTTTTGTGGATCTGGAATACAGGAGACACGGGAATTTTGAAGAACATCTGAAAGATACAATCTTACAGACGAAAAACATGATTCTGATTCTCTCGGAGGGTTCGCTGGACACCTGCTGGGACGAAAAGGATTATGTTCGTAAGGAAATACTGACCGCGGCAGGGAACGGGGTAAACATTATCCCGGTAACAGAACCGGATTTCCGATGGCCGGAAGGTTTTTCGGAGAATCCCGCGGTTCCGAAGGAAATTTCCGGTCTGAAAACGGAGCAGTGGATTGTTCTGGATAAAAATTCCAAAGAGTATTCGATCGGCGAGATCATCCGAAGCATGAAGAATGTTTTTGTGATTGATGAAAATACACGGAAATCCGCACTTTTTGTGGATCGGTGTGCCGAATATCTCGGAGGAGGCGGAGAATCCTGCCGGATTGATATGGCATTTCACGCAGGTGCGGAATGGATTACGGATTCGGAGAAGCTGGAGATTCTGAACAAGTACGCGGACAGAAAGACACCGATCCGTATCCTGCTGAATCCGACGGCGGCGGTGGGAGAAATCTGTTCGCATATGGCTCAGCCGCGCAGAAAATATTCCGGTTTTGAAGAGCGGATCGAAGCGTGGGGCGAATACGCCGGGGAGTTTCCGGGGAATGTGACCGTGCGTGTGGCGATGCTTCCGATTCTGCACCGTTCGATTCTTGTCCGGAATGCGGAGGAAGGCTACGCGAACGTAAGGCACTATGCGTACGGAAAATATGTCACCAAGGAAGACGCACGGTATGTTTTCCGGCCGCATGACTCTGAGTACAGGTTCTACGCGGATGAATTTGACTATATGTGGGAAAACATCAGTGCGGACTGGAAAGAAGCTCTCGAAACGATACGGAAAAAAGAAAATTTTTAAAATAAAAAAATATTACATAAACCAACACGGAGGACTCAACAATGTTAAAAGTAGCAATGCTCTCGAAGTGGCACGTACATGCCGGCGGTTACGCGAATTTCGTAAAGAACTGCGGCAAGTGTGAAATCGTTGCTGTATGGGATGACGACGCTGAACGCGGCAAGGCATGGGCAGAAGAACTCGGATGCGAATTCGTACCCTGCCTCGACACTCTTCTCGCACGTGAAGACGTAGAAGCGGTTGTATGCGACGCTCCCACCACCGAACACAAGGACATCCTTGTAAAAGCTGCGAAGGCCGGCAAGCACATCTTCACCGAAAAGGCGCTCTGCCCGACCGTTGCGGAATGTCTCGAAGTCAAGAAGGCAGTCGAAGAATCCGGCGTTACCTTCGTTATCAGCTATCCTCAGCGCGGCAGACCGTGCGTTCAGTTCGCAAAGAAGATGATCGCGGAAGGCGCGTTCGGCAACATCACCCTCGTACGTACCCGTGACGCTCACTCCGGCGTATCCGGCGACTGGCTCCCGGAATACTGGTTCGACAAGAGCAAGGCAGCCGGCGGCGCAATGATGGACCTCGGATGCCATCCGATGTACCTTCTCGCATACTTCCTCGGCAAGCCGAAGAGAGTGACCGGTATGTTCACTGCACCTTACGGCAAGCCCGTTGACGAAAATGCAGTAGCGATCGCTGAATTCGAAGGCGGCGCACTGGGTGTAGCGGAAACCGGTTTCGTTTCCCACAATTCTCCCCAGACCATCGAAATCTACGGTACCAAGGGTTCCATGATCGCGCACGGCGAAGACGTACAGTTCTCCAGCCAGGCGATCGGCAGCGTAGTCGGCGGCTTCATCAAGCCTGACCTCCCGCGCGGCAAGAAGTCTCCGCTCGAACAGTTCGTTGACGCGGTTATTGCAGGCACCGGTTCTCCGGAAGGTCTCGGCATTGACGATGCGATCGCGCTTACCGAGCTTCTTGAAAACTCCTACAAGGGCGACGAAAATAACGCGATTATTGAGATTCAGTAATTTAAAAGGAAGAAAAACGACCTTACGGTCGTTTTTCAATTAATGTCCTGCGCGGACGGCTGCACAATGGAGTTTCACTTCGTGAACCTCCGGTCTCCGGCGCGAGACCTCTTATGAATCTCCCGCGCTGGGAGACCCAACGGGTCTCCGGAAGCCCTTCGGGCGGATTGTTTTGGTTCAGCTGTGGGGTGGAGAATACGAACGAGACGAACGTACCGTCCGTATGGGAAGAAGATTCTGGCTGACCGCCGGGGGTTAAGGGTGGCGTTTGTTGCTTTATCTGAAGGAACATCCGCTGTTTAGTGAAGAATAACGTTCACTATTGCTTTATTAAAAGATAACCTCCACCGCTGTTTCTACTGAACGTACGCTTTGGACAAATCTGCACCCAACTTCGTAATTTCCGAACGGTCTGCCGCAGGAAAACCGCTGTCTGTCCGAGGCCCAAAGGCCGAGTCCCCCGAACGAAGGAGAATCCAAGGGGGAACCCCCTTGGTCGGGGTGATTCACAAGAGGGCCACGACTGGTCCTCTTGTGCGCCGTCCGCGCAGGACAAAGAAAAAAATAAGATAAATAAAAAATCTGTAAGATAAACTATAAAAGAAGAAAACCAAAATAAATATGTTTAAAACAGTGATCCTCGCCGTGATGGCGTTCAACCTCGTCTATGACCTCACGATGCGCCTCCTCTCGGTGCGGCAGAAGAAAAAGCCCCTGCCGGAAAACGTCCGCGATATCTACGAGGAAAAGGAATACGCCCGCTGGCGCGGGTATTCCGCCGAAAAATCCCGCGCAGGACTCGTCAGTACCCTCGCGGACTTCGTCCTCGGACTCCTTCTCTTCGGTACCAACGTCCTCTCGGCGGTGTATTACGCCCTGCCGGGCGGTGAGTACGCAAAGTCCGTCCTGCTCATGCTCCTCTACGCCGCCTTCCTTACCCTCTGGTCGATCCCGTATGAGTATTACGTCACTATGAGGATCGAAGGGAAGTACGGCTTCAACAAGACCGGCCGGAAAACCTTCGTTACCGATACGATCACCAATTTTCTGGTGAATTCCGTCGTGAATCTCGCGCTGATGTGCTTCGCCATGTTCATGTTTGAAAAGATGGGCGCGAAGTTCTTCCTCGTCCTCTATGCCTTTATCGCGGTGTTCATGCTGGCGGTGAATATGCTTTCCATGACCTTCATGCGCCTCTTCAACAAGTTCACGCCCCTTCCCGACGGCAGTCTGCGCGACCGCCTCGTGAAAATGTTCCGCGATGCCGGGTACGAGCTCTCCGATATCCGCGTCATGGATGCTTCCAGACGTACGACAAAAGTCAATGCGTTCTGCACGGGGCTCGGGAAATTCAAGAAGATCGCGCTGTATGACAATCTTGTGGATAACTACACGGAGGAAGAGATCGCGGCGGTGTTCGCGCATGAGCTGGCGCATTTCAAACACCGGGATACCGCGAAAATGACGGCGTACAACCTCTTCACGATGGCGGCGCTGACCGCGATGATCGCGGCGTTCGCCCTGATCCCGCAGATTTCGATGGATTACGGCTTCGCGGACGTCAATTTCGCCTTTGCGATCGCCGCGCTGACGGGCGTCCTGCTCACGCCGGTGATGACGGTCTTACAGATCCCGGCGGCGTTCTTCGGACGGCGGTACGAATACCGTGCCGACCGCATGGCGGCGGAGCTCGGCTACGGGGACGCGATGGTGACGGTGCTGAAGAAGCTGACGCGCGACAATTTCGCCGATCTGAACCCGCATCCGGTCATCGTCGCGCTGGAACACAATCATCCGACGGTGAGCGCGAGAATAAAGAATATTATGGACTAAGGACGAATGGTTAAGGATGAATGACTATGTTGAACTTCACGTAGTCCGGCTGACGGACGTTTTGCTATAGTCATTCACCATTCACCCTTAGTCATTAGTCCAGGGAGATACACATGATTTTAGAAAAATACCTCATCCCCGACGAGATGGTCGACCGGTTTGAATGCGTCACGCCGGAACATCTGCTGTCGATGGGGAAGAAATACATCATCTGCGACATCGACAATACCCTGGCGACGTACGACGACCCGACGCCGCCGGAAAACGTGGTGGCGTGGTGTAAGAATATGAACGAAAAGGGCGTAACCGTGGCGTTCGTGTCGAACAATCACGCGGAACGCGTTGCACTTTTCAACAAAAACTTCGGCTACGTCGCGTACGCGGACTCGCATAAACCCGGCACGAAGAAGCTGAAGATGGCAATGCGCGACCTCGGCGCGACCACGGACAACGCCGTCCTTCTCGGCGACCAGCTCCTGACCGACGCGGCGGCGGCAAAGACCGCGGGACTGTACTGCATCATCGTTCCGCCGATCAGGGACAAGAAAAACCTGTTCTTCCGCTTCAAGCGGTGGATCGAAATCCCGTATGTGAAGAAATACCGGAAAATGCATTGACAAATAAAAACAAACCCGGCGTACGTCAAAAAAACGTACGCCGGTTGTTTTTCTGTATCGGATGTGCCCGATGACCTTGTATTGTCTGAATTTTGTCGTACATCTGTAGGGGCGATTCACGAATCGCCCGTCTGAAAAATCGGACAAAACCATATTTTATCGACCGGAACGAACGATTTGATCACAAAATTCGGTTTGTTGAAATCGATAAACGGGCGATTCGTGAATCGCCCCTACAGGATTCGAATCAAATGCTGTTCGTCCGAAGGTTTTTCGGAAGCGCGTCCCCTTCTCCTTAAATCTCGATCAGTTCCTTCGGGCAATTCGTCAGATTGCGCTTGCCGCCGGGAGTAATCAGCACCATGTCTTCGATGCGGCAGCCGTACTTGCCTTCGATGTAGATGCCGGGTTCGACGGTGATGATCTGACCGGCCTTGAGGGTGGTGTCGCCCATGCCGCCGGATACGCCGGGCTGTTCGTGGATCTCGAGACCTACACCGTGACCGAGGGAGTGACCGAAGTAACCCTTGTAGCCTGCGTTGTCGATGAGGTCGCGCGCGATCTTGTCCATGTCCGCGTTCTTTGCGCCTTCGGTGATCGCATCGATCGCCGCGCACTGTGCTGCCAGAACGGTGTTGTAGAGACGGGTGATCTCTTCGTCCGCCTTGCCGATCACGATCGTACGGGTCATGTCGGAGTGGTAGCCGTTGACCACTGCGCCGTAGTCCATCGTCAGGAAGCCCTTTTCCAGCTTTACCGGACGCGGTACGCCGTGCGGTCTCGCCGATGCCGTGCCGGAGACGGCGATGGTGTCGAACGACGGCTTTTCACTGCCGTTCTTCTTCATATAGTATTCCAGTTCCGCCGCAACTTCCGTTTCGGTCATGTTGTAGTTGATGACCTTCAGAATGTGCGCGAATGCACCTTCCGCGATGCGCTGCGCCGCTTCCACGGACGCCACTTCGTCCGGGGTCTTGATCGAGCGGATCTCGGTGAAAATGCCGCCGATCGGGCAGAATTCCACGCCCATGCCGTCGAGGGTCTTCTTCAGACCGGCGAGGGAAGAGCAGGTCATGCGGCGGTCTTCGTAGCCGAAGTTCTTGATATTGCAGTCGCGGACGACTTCGTTCAGGGTCGGCTTGCCGGGCAGGCATACTTCAAAGCCTTCGCGTGCGTCGGCACGTGCCGCTTCGATGTAGCGGAAATCGGCGAAAACGTACGCCTTTTCCTTCGTGATGACGAGGTGACCGTCGGGATTGTCCACGCCGGACATATAGAGGTGGTTTTCCGCGGAATTCACGTAGATCGCGTCAAGGTTCATCTCCGCCATTTTTGCGCGGAGAGCGTTCAGTCTTAAGTTCATACAAATCTCCAGTTCAGATTTTGACTAATGACTAATGGTGAATGGTGAATGACTATGGCCGGACTTTACGTCTGTCGGCTGACATAAAGTTTGGATATAGTCCTTAGTCCTTCACCCTTAGTCCTTAGCCATAATTATAGCATTTCGGCGGTGGTTTGTCTATAGGTTTTATTCATTCTCCGAGAGATAGATGCTCACCCGCGACTGAACTATGTCCGCACATTCTTCCGCGGTTTTCGTTCCGCCGAAGAAGGATGTGATTTCCTCTGACAGAATGTCCGCGATCACGTCATCCGAGATGGTCGAAATCGGCTGTCCGGCGATGTTGTCGAGGAAGTCGATAAGTTCCCGTTCGTGCCGCTCGGTGAAGATGTAGCGGATATCTCCGGGATGGATTTCATAGGCATAGGCGAGAGTGGAACCGCCGACCCCGCCGTTGGGACTGACATCCCAGTAAAGTTCATACGCATCCGTGCAGATTTGTTCCACCTGAGAACGCAGAACAGGAAGGCATGCACCGAATGTCTGGAAATTATCCGGCAGGAGAATACTTTCGATAAAATCCCATGCCAGATCGGGAATTTCGCAGAAACTTGTAATAACGTATGGTATCATATCCACAGTCGAACCGTTCTGTCCTTCCGCTGTCGGATAGCCGATACGGACGAGATTGCTGTCGAAGAAGGTATGTTCCCGTGTGACCCACGAACTGACCAACCAAATTTGATCGGGAGCGAGCGCAACGTGTCCCGTTTGATGCGGTGCCCAGCGCACGCCGGTTTCCCTGTAATCCGCAAGGAGTTTGGCTGCATCTTCCCATGTGTTCGGCAGGGTACCGAGATATTCGAGCAGTCCGATGAATTCCTCCGAATCGAACCGGCAGGTGTTCGTTTCTTCATCAATGAACAGCCGGTGCCAGTTCTGTCCGAGCCACGATGACAGACTTTGCTGCTTGTTCAGGCTTTCGTACAATACCATATCCTCCGGCAGACTTTTTGCAAGTTCAATCATCTCCGTCACCGTCCATCCGGTACGATTGCCGAGAATTTTCCTCGGTCCGACGAGAGTGTCGATCATTAAGTCCGTCCCGATTGCCCAGAGTTCGCCCGTGTCCGTCTCAAACGTGCGCGTGACACAGCCGAGAAGGTCGTTTTTGAGTTCCTCTCCCATCAGCGGATACAGATCGGTGTACAGGTCGCTGCGGTAAAGCTGTACGATCAGTTCGTTCACCGTTTCCGCGGTCACGATGTCGGGCTTGTACAGACCGTTGAGAATGTCGTTTGTGAGATTCCGCACGGCAGTTTCAGCATCGGTGCCGTCGGCGGAATAATTCTTTTCGACGATGCGGACGTCGGTATGCGCCTTGTTGAACGCGACGATGTTTTTCCGCAGATTGTTATTGCAGTCCGCGTACGCGATTTCCAGCGTGGGAATTGCCGACAGGTCAACATCGGGTACACGTTCGTACAGCATCAGCGTATAATTGAAATTATCATCCCGTTCCGCCGCGAGGATGCGGTCGGAATCGTAGATATACAGCAGATCGAGGTTATTCGAAAGAAGACTGGAACTGTTGAAATCGAGAAGAAGTGTGCTTTTGTTTTCCGATTTGTTCCATCCGTATACGCCGTTGGTTCCCGTCCAGAACAGGTCATAGCCGTCCGTGCCGCCGAAACAGAGACTGTCCGCCGTTTTCGGAAGATTCAGTTTCTGTCCGTAAGACATTACCGCGGGATTGATCGGAACAAAGCCCTGACTGCCGCTGAAATAACCGCAGGCATAGACCTGACCGTCGGGAGATGCGTTCAGCGAACGGATATAATCGCTGCTGGCAACGACAAATTCTTTCCCGAACATGGAATTCAGTGCGACCATTTCCATTTCGGAGGAAAGACAGATAAGCCCGTCCGCTGTGACCGCCATTCCGCTGATCCGCAGGGAATCGCCGGGCATAAAATGTTCCGAAAGTTCATCGGAAACGGTTTCCGTACCGTCTGTGATATGGAATTTATGCAGAAAATAGGATCGTTCGAACGTTTCGCTGTCGAAGGCGAGTTCGAGATAATACAGTGCTTCCCCGGTTATGACGGCGCGTGAAACGGTCTGCGGGTCAATGTCCAGCGTTTTCGCCTCTCCGACAGAACCGTTCGGATACACTGTGACGAGAGCAAGGTGATCCTGTGCCTGACAGAGGACGGTTACTTCGTCGGAGTCGGTATCCCGAAACGGGAGCGTACCGGAAGTCAGCGTATATTCATCCGGCAGTTCCAGCGCGGTTCCGCGGAAAATATTGGTCAGAATTTCGGGTTCCGGAACTGTTTCGGTCTCTTTGCCGCAGGAGAAAAGGGAAAGGATGCAGAATAGAATCAGCAGAAATTTCACACACATATACAGAGTATCCTCCTCTTTCGGTATGGGAATATTATACACTACATTTTACAAAATGTCAATAGTAGAATAATCGGCTTCCACCCGAATTGTAAAAAGTCAATGAAAAAACGGAGAATTCTCCGCGTAAACCCTTGTTTTCAAAAAAGTTCGATGTATAATATAAAGGTAAGCAATTTTTTGTACCGAGGTACTCATGAATTTATTCGATAAAATAATATCCGCTGTACGCCGTACGCCGGAGGATACCGAGCCGTTCGAGAACGAGCTGACCATCGGCGGGGATTCCGCCGCGGGCTTCGAAAACGGGACGTTTCTCAACTCCCTCGACGAGCTGTCGGAAGCCGACATCGAGCTGAACACCGCCGCGAAGGAAGCGGCAAAGCTTTCCGTCACGGAGCTTCTGCGCCGGGTCATCTACTACGGCTGCTTCGCGGTGTTCCTCGTGAGCTGTCTCCTGCTGGTGCAGAACCTCATCGCCAAGCAGCGCGGCGCGGAGATCTACGACCGCCTCGAAGCGGAATTCTTCTCCACCGGATTTACGATGAACCTGTCCGACGCGTTCCGGCCGGACGAAGGCGTGGTGAAATATCTGGCGTCCGACACGGAGTCGACCACGCTGAACGACATGACGTCGATCAAAAGCGGCATGGCGGCGGAAAACGCCGGGGAAGCCAAGCCTGTCACCGAAGAGGAAGAAAAGAAGCACAACGAGGAGCTTGAAAAGATGCGTGCGGGGCTGATGTCTCTCGCGCGGATCAACCCGGACGTCTACGGCTGGATCACCGTGGAAGGGACGAACATCAACTATCCGCTCGTACAGGGAGAGGACAACGACCACTATCTGAATCACGCCTACACGGGCGACTATCTCCCGATCGGCTCGATCTTTGTCGACTTCCGCTGTGAAGAATCGATCACCAGAAACTTCAACACGGTCATTTACGGGCACAACATCACGACGGGGGCGATGTTCCACGACGTGACGAAATTCTTCAAGGACGAATACTTCAACGGGACATACATTTACGTCTACACGCTGGACGGCATTTACGTATACGAGCCGTTCTCGATCTACAAGACGCGCGAGGACTACAATTATTTCCGGACTGCGTTCAGCTCGGTAGAGAAATTCGTGGAATTTGCGGAAGAGCTGCGCGACAACTCCGACAAGAAGAAAGACGTGACGTTCGGCAAGAACGACCGTATACTGACGCTGTCGACGTGCACGAACATTGTCCAGAGTGAGAGATATGCGCTGCATGCGCGGCTGGTGAAGACGATACTGGACTGAGTGGGATGGCTTACAGCCGGTGGGAATACCAAAGCGTTTGGGGAGACGCGACTGCGTCGCGGAAGGTGGAAAAACGACCTTACGGTCGTTTTTCTGGATTAATGCCACTGCGCGTGGCGGGCGCATAAAGGGGCTCAGGCGCCGCCCCTTTATGAATACCGGCTGGGAGACCCAACGGGTCTCCGGA
>JAFYOX010000109.1 GCA_017547755.1 Clostridia bacterium
CCGGTGGGAATACCAAAGCGTTTGGGGAGACGCGACTGCGTCGCGGAAGGTGGAAAAACGACCTTACGGTCGTTTTTCTGGATTAATTCCACTGCGCGTGGCGGGCGCATAAAGGGGCTCAGGCGCCGCCCCTTTATGAATACCGGCTGGGAGACCCAACGGGTCTCCGGAGCCCTTCGGGCAGATTGTGTTCAGCTGTGGGGCGGAGAATACGACAAAACGAACGTACCGTCCGTATGGGAAGTAGATTCTGGCTGACCGCCGGGGGTTAAGGGTGGCGTTACCGCTGTTTTTAGTGAACGTACGTCCTGGACAGCTCTGTACCCAACTTTGTAACTTCCGAACGGTCTGCTTCGTGAAAACCGCTGTCTGTCCGAGGTCTCAAGACCGAGTCCCCCGAACGGAGGATTCCAAAGGAAGCCTCCTTTGGTCGGGGTGATTCACAAGAGGGCTCCGACGAGTCCTCTTGTGCGCCGTCCGCGCAGGACAAAGAAAAAATATGCACTTATAAAAAATCTATAGTATAAACTAAAAACATAAACAAAAAGAGAAATTATGAAAAACATCTTAGACCTCCTCCGCTGTCCGCACTGCGGAACACCTCTCACCCGTCCGGCTGAGGGAGGACAAAAAAACCTCAAGTGCCCCGCAGGCCATGCCTTTGACCTCGCAAAATCCGGATACGTGAACCTCCTTCCTCCCGGAAAAGAAAAAAACGCCCGCTCCGGTGACGAACGGGAAATGGTGAAGGCAAGAGAGGAATTCCTTGCCCTCGGTCTCTACGCCGGGATCACCGATACCCTCGCTTCCGTTGCCGCGGAATCCGCGGCGGAAGCCTCCTGTCACACCGTCTGCGATATGGGCTGCGGCGAAGGCTGGCATACCCGCCGCTTCACAAAACGCTTCGCGGAACTCACCGCCGCTCCCGTGCTCACCGCCGGGTTCGATGCCTCCAAATACGCGGCGGAACGTGCGTGCAAATGCGCCGTCCGCGAAGGTCTGATGCCTGCGTCCGGCATCGGCGCGGCTCACGATGCCCCCGCTTCCGCCTATTTCATGCCCGGCAACATCTTCCATTTGCCGGTCGCGGATCATTCCGTGACCCTTGCGCTGAGTATGTTCGCTCCCGTTGCCGCAGAGGAAGCCGCGCGCATCCTCACGCCCGACGGACTTCTCATCGTCGTTTCCTCCGGGAAGGAGCATCTGCTCGAACTGCGCCGGAAGATCTACGACGACGTCCGCCTTTCCGATGAACTTCCGCCCGTACCCGACGGATTTGCCGAGGTCGTACGGAAAAATCATCGCTATACGGCGGATGTTCCCACGCGCGACGCTCTCGCGGCGCTCTTCACGATGACGCCGTTCTACTACAAGACCACGGAAGCCGGAAGGGATCGTCTGCTTTCGTCCGATCTGCCGTTCTCCGTGACCGTGGACGTGAATTATGCGGTCTTCCGGGTGAAATAATATGTATCTTTCCATTATCATTCCCATGTACAACGAAGCCGCCGGTGCCGCGGCGTGCGTCCGTACGCTTGCCGGTGCGATGGAGTCGGCGGAACTTCCCGGGAATTACGAGATCCTCTTTTCCGACGACGGTTCGTCCGACGGCTGCGGAGACATCGTCCGTGAGACCGTGCGTGCGCTTTCGCTGACCCGCGGAGAGATCCGCGTGGTGCGGTCGGAACAGAACCGCGGCAAGGGACACGCCGTCCGTCTCGGGATGCAGGCGTCCGCAGGAGATATCTGCGTGTTCACCGACTGCGACCTTGCCTACGGCACGGACGTCATCCTCCGGATGGCGGAACGCATGAACAGCGAACCCGGCACGGATGTGCTGATCGGCTCCCGTGTCCTTGCGGAAGACGGCTATGCCGGATACACCTTCCTGCGGAAAACTGCATCGAAGCTGTATGTGCGCCTGCTGACGCTCGCGGCAGGTTTCCGGTACACCGACTCCCAGTGCGGACTCAAGATGTTCCGCGGAGAAGCCGCCCGGAAAATTTTCGCTCTCTGCGAAACGGACGGCTGGGCATTCGATTTTGAAGTCCTGCTCCTCGCCGGAAAGCTCGGATATTCCGTCGCGGAGCATCCCGTGACGGTCCTCAACCACCGGGAATCGAAGATCCATCTCATCCGCGACAGCCTGAAAATGGCGGCGGACGTGAGAAAGATCAGGAAGAGAATGAAGAAAAAATAATACTCAGCTGTGTGATAACCCGATGCATGAAAAAATCAGAGGAAGAAAATTTGATTCGAATTCTGTAGGGGCGATTCACGAATCGCCCGTTTAACAATTTAAACAAACAGAATTTTGTGATCAAATCGTTCGTTCCGGTCGATAAAATAAGGTTTTGTCTGATTTTTCCGACGGGCGATTCGTGAATCGCCCCTACAGATGTGCGGCAAAATTTTGCCGATACAAGGTCATCGGACAGGTTTGCCCTCAGCTCTAGAATCTGTGTTCTCCGATCTCCATGATGAACGTCCGGTTCTGCGGGATCCACAGGCTTGCCGCGATGCTTTCGTTGAGGAAGTACAGCATCTGGCTGTTCAGGACGGCGTCGTCCAGACAGAGCTTCGCGGCGAGGACGGAGTCCTCGTTCGGCTTCTGATGGATCGCGCCGTTGACGGTCGGCGTGAACTGGACGCCGTGCTCGTCATCGAAGATCACGTCGTACACGGTATCCGGGAATTCCTCCGACTCCACGCGGTTCAGGATCACGTTCCCCACGGCGAGCTTGCCGTCGAACGGTTCGCCCTGTGCCTCCGCGTGGATGATCTTCGAGAGCCAGTACAGCTCCTCTTCGTCATAGAATTCCTCGCCGGGCACGACCGCGCTGCGCAGCCGGGTAAGATACGTGGTATTGTCTTCCGGGACATAGGTGATGTCGAAGCCGAACGCCTTTGCGGCGCGGCTCAGCGGGATGTACAGGATATCTTCTTCGGTGAAGACGCCGTATTCGCACCACAGCATCCGTCCGTTCGCCTCGATATGGAAGCCGTCTTCCGGCGCACGGATCGTCAGCGAGTCCGTCCGGACATAGGCGGCGGCTTCGTCTTCGTCCCACCACACGACGGCATTGTCCGCCATGCAGGCGAATTCCCGCAGGGAGACGTACGCGGTGTCCTTCACGGAAAGGACGTTCCCGCCGTATTCGAACCCGTCCACCACGACATCAAAATCGGGAATTTCGGTTTTGTACAGACAGTCCGCGGATACGGACACGGAAAATGCCGCCAGGGCGGTCACAACGCTCAGGATCCAGGCGGCTTTTTTTCTTTTCATATGTATTATCCTCCGGAATATATTTCAGCTGTGAACCTTTGGTCCGCTGCCATTATAACATAGTATCACCGAAAAATTAACAGGTAAATAATCCCATGTTATAATTTCCTGAATTTACCATATTTCTGCGAAGCCGGGAAATCCGGACGGAGAGAATCGGACGCAGGAAGGATTTTTTACATTATAATATGGATTTTTTCCGCGGGATGTACTATAATACATCCATACCCTCTGCAATTCTGCGAATTACGGAAGATTTTCCTTAAATGGAGTAAATTATACATGAAATTCAAGCATATTCCGACGTTTGCCGCGCTGCTTTCCGTGACGGCGATCCTCCTGCAGACGACATCGTGCGGATTTATCATTGTCAACGATATGACCCCCGGAGAGGCGGATGCCGGTGCGGAAGCCGGAGTCTCGTCCGCTGTTACGGAATCCTTCACGGCGGAGGAATACGTCCCCTACGTGCCGACGGATCTTTACTCGATGTCCCGCCTGTATCTGGAGGAACTCCCCGAGAGGGATTACGGCGGCTCGGTCTTCTTCATCACGACCCCGTCCGCGGATTATATTGACCCCGACAATACGGCGTCCGTGGTCAGCCGTCTGGCATCGGAACGGAACGAGGACGTGGAAGAACAGTTCGGCGTGACGCTCATCACATCCGTTGCCGACGCATCGACCATGCTGTCCGAGCTGGCGCAGGCGGTCGCGGCGGATACCTACTACACGGACCTTCTGATGGTCCCGGTGTACATGGTCGGGAATTTCCGCGCGGCGGACACGCTGATCAATATGCGCACGCTCCCGTTTTTTGATATCGAACAGCCGTATTTCAATCTGGAATCCTCCGACATGACCTCGGGCGGCTATGCGACCTACGGGGTCGCGGGACACGCCAGCATCGCGCCGTCGTCCCTGTCGGCGATGTTCATGAACAAAACGATCCTTGAGGAAGCCGGCACCGACCCGTACGCGATCTACGATTCCGTTGCGGCAGGCACATGGACATGGGATCAGATGCTCGGCTATTACGAAGCGGTGAAGACCCTGAACGGGGAACGCACTGCCGCGGGACAGAGCGCCTACTACACGATGACCGCGCAGAACACGGCGGACCGTCTGCCCGACCTGATCTTCAAGGCGGAAGGCAACGACTACGTCAAGACCGGACGGCGCACCGTGCCGGTGATCGGCTACACGCTGAAGTCCGTACAGGGCGCGATGGACATTCTTGCGAAGTTCTACAATGATCAATACGCGATCACCGACCCGACTGCGGGAGCTGTGAACTGCTTCTCGGGCGGCGAATCGGCATTTTTAGTGGATTATCTTTATATCATGTCGTGGATGCCGGGAGCGAAAGCGGACTGGGGCGTCGTACCGCTGCCGAAAGGCGCGGAAACGGACGAATACCGTACGCTGATCGCGAACACGGAGCTGGTCTTCGCGGTACCGGAGAATCACACGAACGGGGAAGTACCGGCGATCATCCTGTCGGCGCTGAACGCGGCGTCGTACGGCTATATTTACGACGAATATGTGGACTACCACATGGAAGAGATCCTGCGCGACAACGATTCGATCAACATGGTGGACATGATCCTCGACACGGCGTCGTTCGACTTTGCGCTGGCGTTCGGGAATGCGTATCCGACGATCGCGTCGGCGACGTACCGGTTAGTCCGCGACTGTGCGGCGACGAACAATCTTGCGGATTATTTCAACGACCGCAAGACGGTGGCGCAGGGGACGATGAAGGAATATTTTCCTCTGAAACACTGATTGGTTTTGTTTGGCTTACAGCCGGGGAGAATACCAAAGCGTTTGGAGAGGCGCGACTGCGTCGCGGAAGGTGGAAAAACGACCTTACGGTCGTTTTTCTGGATTAATGCCACTGCGCGTGGCGGGCGCATAAAGGGGCTCAGGCGCCGCCCCTTTATGAATACCGGCTGGGAGACCCAACGGGTCTCCGGA
>JAFYOX010000110.1 GCA_017547755.1 Clostridia bacterium
CATTGTGTTATACTGTACCTGCTTTCCGGTATGGTTTTGCTGCAACTTTATTATACCACGAAAGCAGCGACCGGGCTATCCTTTTCGGATAACCCGGTCGTTTTTCGTTTTTGTGGGGCTTATTGCGACAGCCCCTTTTTGGAATTCAGAACTTAACCTCTGAAGGTGAAGATGCTGAGGATCTTGGTGAAGAGACCGAAGGTGGGGGTTTCTTCAAGGATTACCGGGAACTTGCTTACTTCTTCCACTTCAACTTCTTCTTCGATTACAACGTCAGCAGCGGGAACGTAGGTTTCGCCGAGAACATTGGAGAAGATGAAGTTGGAGATGAACGCGTATTCGTCGCGCTGGTGGAGCTTGTTGGTGAGAGTGTTAGCGAAGAGAACAACGTTGAGGGTGTTGCCTTCAGCGTCAGTGCCGTTGTAAGCGATACCCTGGATGGAGTTGTTCAGGAATGCTTCAGCGGAAGCAGCCTGATCTTCGGTGATAGCCTGAAGGAAGCCTTCGGTAGGAGTCTTGGAGCCGTCCATCTGAACGAGAACTTCTGCGCCTTCCGGAATTACGGAGTAGTAACCTACGCCGTAGCCGTAAAGAACGTCGTCGTTGTCCATAACGTAGCTTGCGTTAACAAGGGAAGTGGTCGGGTAGGTAACGTATGCAAGGCAGTCCATACCGGAAGCGGAAGAACGAACGATCGCATCGCCGAAGAGGTCAGCACCCTTACCTGCTCTGGAGCCGTAACCGATGTAAGGAGTACCAGCCTTGACAGCAGCAAGTTCATCTTCTGCAAGAGCGGTAGCGCCTACAACTGCGTCAGCAACAGTGAGGTCAGTGGTGAGGTTGAAGCCCATCATTTCCATAGCTTCGTTGTCGTAGTTCCAGTTGGTGTTGGTGATCTGGTTGGTGTGAACGAAGCCTGCGGAAGCGGGAGTGGGAGTACCGGTGAGGTATACGGTGGGAGCCTTGGTGATTACGTTAGCGGCGGGAGCATTCTTAGCGGAGATGCCGGTACCGGTGAGAACGAGGTCGTCAGCAACGGTGAGCCATGCAGCGTAAGAAGTGATGAAGTCGCCGTAGAATTCGCTGGTTTCGTCAGTAACCATACCAACGGTTTCGCCTGCTCTGAGAAGAGCGTTAACAGCGGTGGTGGAGTCTTCGGAAGCGTTGGAGATGATAACCTGACCGCCGAGGAGACCGGAGAATGCGGAGGTTACGTTTGCACGGTAACCCTGAGCTGCTGCATAGTCCATCCATTCGCCGCAAACTGCTGCGATTTCTGCATATGCTGCAGGTTCTGCAACGGTTACAACATCGAAGCCGCGGGTTTCACCAAAGGTGGTGATGCCTTCGGAGTAGAGGTCGGACCACTGCTGGATGAGAGTACCGTCGTAGAGAGCGCTGTTTGCAACAGAACGCTTAGCCTGGTACATGGAAACGATCATGGTGCCTGCGGGATAGGTAACGCCGTTGTATTCAACTTCTTCTTCAGTGAGAAGGATCTTGACGTCGTTACGGGCGAGCCATACCATCATGTCGTTTGCAGCCTGAAGGTTGGTCTGGTTTTCAGCGTCGAGAGCGATGATGTAGCATTCGGGGTAGAAGTTGCCGTTCTGGCCTTCTGCGGTGTATTCCGGACGGAAGAGATCCATTTCAGCACCTTCAACGTCGTACTGGTCGCAGAACCACTGGCCTACGAGTTCGTATGCGTCGGAGTTAGCGTTGGTTACGCCGCGTTCGAAGATCTTGGTCTGAGCGGTTACGTATGCGATCTTTTCATCAGCAACGTACTTGGACTGACCGAGGATACCGTAGGTAACGAGACCTGCAGCTGCGTCGTTGTAAGCGGGAAGTTCAACGGTGTATGCAACAGTACCCTGAAGCATGGAGAACTGAGGAGTGTAGGAAGTGGACATATCATCCCACGGTGCCCAGTAACCGATCTGCTTGCCGTTTTCGTCATAGGTGGGGTTGCCTTCTTCGTCGGTTACGGCGTAGAAGTAGTCACGCTGAGGAGTGGTGTAGCTGTTGAAGGAAGCGTTGTTTGCAACAGCAGCGATACCGAGTGCTTCGCCGCCGGTCATGAGGTGTTCTGCGAGGAGGTCGTATTCGAAGTTCGGTTCGTGCGGCGGGTCGCAGGGTTCTACCTGGAACGCTTCAACACGACCGTGGAATTCGGTGAAGGAAACGGGGTTCCATGCACCGATGAAATTCTGCATGTTCTGGGTTTCTTCGGTGGTCTGGAAGGAGTTGTCGCGGTTGAGGTCGTAGCCGTTGGAAGCGTAACGGGTTACATATTCACGACCTTCTACGTTCTGTTCGGGAACGAGGAGGAAGAATACGTCTTCGAGGAGAGCGTCAACGTCAACGGTAACGGTTTCCTGAGTGTAATACTTGTCGAGGTCGATTACGCTGGAGTAGATGTTTGCGCCCCAAGCGGTCTGCATAACGTTGTCGTCGTGGAGGAAGCCGAGGAAGGTAGCATCTTCTGCGATAAGATCCGGAACAACGATGCCGTCTTCTGCAAGTTCAGCAGCGAGTTCTGCTTCACCTTCTGCGGTGAAACCGGTGAGGTTGTTGTAGGAGACGGTGCCTTCACCAGCAGCTGCTTCGAGGAGCATCCATGCGAAATCGATGATACCGTCAGCAGAAGCAACTTCGTTTGCGTGTACGTTGGAGAAGAGAACCGGAACGCGGAGATCGTCGTATTCGCCTGCTTCGAGTGCAGCGAGAGCAGCTGCGGGATCGGTTTCAGCGAGTTCGGTGTATGCGAGCCAAGCATCTACGGAAGCACGGTCGTCAGAGATGATGACGAAGGGCATATTCATCGGTTCGTAGATTTCAGCGGAGGACTGACCCATGGAGCCCTGAGCTACAAAGAGGTCGGTGTTTGCCATACCGAATTCTACCATATCGTTGATTTCGTCGTAGATTTCAGCCATGGTGTTGAAGGAGTCGTAAGGAGCGATTTTTACTTCAACGGAGCCGAGTTCTTCGCCGTCAACGGAAGCGGTGAGGTTGAACCAGCCGCATGCGTCGAGGTAAGCGCCGCCGTTGGAGTGCGGTGCGCTGTAGTCAGCGTTGCCGCTTCTGTCGTAGAAGTAAGAGTCGTTGCTGAATTCAGCTACGATGTACTTCTGACCATCAACTTCTTCGATGGTGGTGGTAACTGCGCTGAAGAATGCTTCACCGTTGCCGGCAACCCATTCGGTCAGTGCGCCGCCCTGGATCTGAGTCGGATACTTTTCCGCATCATTGTAGGGCTTTTCTGCGTTTCTTGTCATGGTCCATACAACGGTCGCCGGATCAACGTCGCCGTCAACGGGGATCATAGCCTTGTAGGAGCGTGCTTCGGAAAGGGAGATCTGGTCTGCGCCGTTTTCCGACACGTTCACGAAGGATGCAGCTGCGGGAGCTACAGCGGTTTCCACTGCTTCGTCAGCCATCACAGCAGGTGCGAGCTGAAGAGCAAGTGCGAGAGTAAGAAGGGTAGCTACGCGCTTCTTAGCCTCGTTCATGTTACGAGTCATGAGTATAAACTCCTTTAATGATATATATCAGAATGTAAAGAAATTACATCTGCGTAGATTATAGCATTAACATCGGTTGAATGCAAGAGGTAAATGAAATTTTATTCGCATTTTCGACCAAAATTATTCATTATTACGGGCATTGACAAGTATATATACAAAATGCTATAATGGGTTATCATGAAAATATATACATATGCAAGGAGAATTCCATGAACGATTATCTGTCCGGGGCACTGGAAACGAAATTTCCGCTCTGCTGCGGGGAAGACGGGAAATTCCGTGTTCTGTGCGTGTCCGATTTTCATGCGCAGCCGGAAGAACGCTGGGATCCGCGTCTCAAACTTTCGCTGGAAGCGCTGATCCGTGCGCACCGGCCGAATCTTGTCTTTATTGCCGGAGACCTCTGCCATGAAGAAGAGGGACTCGGCTCCGACGAAAAACTCCGCGAATATCTCGCGGATGTGATGGAACTGTGCGAAACGGAAAAGATCGCATGGGCGCATGTTCCCGGCAATCACGACCGCGAGGACGGCATTCCGCCGCATATTTTCGAAGAATTCCCGATGTGCCTGTCGCGCCGCGGAAACGCGGAGCTGTCCGGTTACGGCACCTACGCGATCCCGGTCTGGCCGCACGGCGGAGAAACGGCGGACGGACCCGTCTGCATGGTATGGGCGTTTGATTCGCACACCGGCGTCGGACGGTATGCCGAACGGATAGGACTCCGTCCGGAGGAACTGGAACTGCCGAACATCCGATTCAGCTTTGACGGCTATGACTCGGTCAATTTCAATCAGGCGGCATGGTACTGGGAACTGTCGGAAGCACTTGAAAAAGAATACGGAAGGAAAATTCCCGGTGTGATGCTCATGCACGCGCCGCCTGCCGAACATTTTCTCATCCCGACGAATCCGTGGCAGACGGAAATGAGCGGCGAATTCGACGAAGCGGTCGGAGGTGCCCTGCTCAACAGCGGACTGTTCGCGGCGGCATACGAACGCGGCGATATCCGCGAGATCGTATCCGGACATGACCATATCAACAGCATCAGCGGAATGTATATGGGCATCCGCCTGACGGAAGACGCAGGACTCGGCTTCGATGTCTACGGCGACAACCGTATCCGCGGCGGACGGCTGATGGAGTTTTCCGAAACCGATCCGGCGCATTACGAAACCTGCCATGTCTACATCAAAGATCTGCTGACGCCGGACGAAATTGCCGGAAAAAATGCCTGAGAGGAGGACGGACATGAACGAAAAACTTCCTTATAATAACGCGCTGTGCATGACGGGCAAAACCTTCCGGATCCTCACCGTCAGCGCTCTGAACGCCGATGCCGGAAACCGTGAGAATATCGCGGAATCTCTCTCGGATATGATCGACCGTGCGTCGCCCGATCTTGTGTTTTTCTGCGGCGATATTACCCGGGACGCATCGGATGCGGAAAAACTGCGGGAAACGCTTGCCGTGATCCTCGCACCGGTCATGGAACGCGGGCTGCTGTGGGCACACGTGTTCGGCGATATGGACCGTGTGAACGGTCTGCCGAACGAAGAAGCGATGAAGGTATACCGTTCGTTTGCGGGATGCCTTTCGGAAACCGGAGCGGAATCCGCGGACGGATGCGGAAATTACTTCCTGCCGATTCTTGATGGATCCGGTGAACCGCTGTTCTGTCTGTACGGACTGGATTCCCACAGCGGCGTTCACGGATACGAAACCGATTACGGCAGTCCGGGCCGCGCAAGACTCTCGAACCCGCTCTACGGCAAGCATTATCTCGACGGCATCCGCTTCAATCAGTCGATGTTTTACTGGAAAACGTCAAAATCGCTGGAACAGCGGTACGGACGGAAGATCCCCTCGATGATCCTGTTCCACACGCCGATCCCCGAAATGACGTACCTTCCGATGAATCCGTTTTCGACGAACGTGCAGGGAACCCAGCGGGAAGCGGTGCGCTGTCAGGTCGTGGCCGGCGGTTTGTTCACGGCAGCGATCGAACGCGGGGATGTCCGTGCGATCTTTGCCGGACACAGCGAACACAACGATTTCCACGGGACCTACGGACGGATCCTCATGGGGCAGATGCGCGATTTCACGCTCCGCGGCGGTTCGTTCTCCGGCGGCACGCTGTTCGAGATTGACCGGAACGGGAACGTCAGCGTATCAAAAGTAACTGCATAATTTCAACGATCCGGGAAGCCGATGTGTTCTCCCGGATTTTTTCTTTGCCCTCTTGACAAACACCGCTTTGCATGATATAATACAATTAACAATTAGGTTAAATGTTAATCAAACAAAAGAAAGGAGACCAACATGAATACTGATCTCCGATGGAACCGGAAACAGTTCCTTCATTATCTTATCTGGACATATGCCGCCGGAGGGATTCTGCAGATCATTGCGAGCATCTTCTCGAATTCCGGAAATACGCTTGTCTTTACAATTTTACTGACCCTGACGATGTATACGCCGTTTCTTGGGGTGGTCATGGCGAAAATTCCATTGCGCGGAATGGGATGGAAACCGAAATTCAGGGGGAATCTGCGGTACATCGCCGCAGCGATGTGGCTTCCTGCCGCATTCCACATTCTCGGGGCGGTTCTGTATTTCGGACTGTTCCCGGATCGGCTCGATTTCACGGGGAAATATCTCGAAAGCATCGCCGGTGCGGAGGGCATGGCGGAAATGACCGCGCAGGGACTGACCGTGCCGATGGTTCTCGGAATGCTGTTTGTTACTTCGATGACCTACGCGCCGCTCATTAATATGTTTTTCGCCCTCGGAGAAGAAGTCGGCTGGCGCGGTGCGATGCAGCCTATGCTGAACGACCGGTTCGGCAGACGCGTCGGACGGATTTTCGGCGGTGTGATCTGGGGTGCGTGGCACTGGCCGGTCATGCTTCTCGCCGGATACGAATACGGGAAGGAATACTTCGGCGCACCGCTTCTCGGGATGGCGGCATTCTGCCTGTTTACAATCGCCGCGGGAACGCTGATCGACGCTCTGTATGAAAAATCGCACTGTATCTGGCTCCCGGCACTCGCACACGGCGCAGTCAACGGATTTGCTCTGGAAACGATGATTCTCGATCCGGCATACACGGATCAGATGATTTTCGGGCCGCATCCGATCGGGCTGATCAGCATGATCCCCGCGCTTCTTGTCGCCGGTTATATTATATGGAAGAAAGGAAACAATTGATATGGGACTTCAGCAGACGCTCCGTGCCCTTGCCGACCCGATCCGCCGGGAGATCCTGAATCTCCTCAAAAGCGGACGGATGTCCGCCGGAGATATCACGGATCACTTCGACGTGACCGCCGCGTCGATTTCGCGGCACCTGTCCGTTCTCAAGGAAGCCGACCTCATCCGCGATACAAGGGAAGGAAAGTATATCTACTACGAACTCAATGCCTCCGTCCTCGAAGAAATTCTTCTGTGGATTAGCGAACTGAAAGGAGAAACGAACCATGATTAAAGCCTATAAAAAGCACATTATCCTCTCGTCGATCGTCATTCTTCTGCCGGTTCTCGCCGGACTGATCCTCTGGGACCGTCTGCCCGCGACGATGACGACCCACTGGGGGGCGGACGGAAGCGTTGACGGATGGAGCAGCAAGGCGTTTGCCGTCTTCGGATTTCCGGTGATCCTGCTGGCGATGCACTGGCTCATGATCCTTCTGGACACCCGTTTCACGAAGAATTACGAGCAGAACCGGAAGGCATACCGCATCGTTTTCTGGATCATTCCGCTCCTTTCGCTGACCGCCAACGGATTTATCTATGCGTTCGCGCTCGGCTGGGAATTTCAGCCGGAGGTTCTGATCAGTCTGTCCATTGGTCTGATGTTTATTCTTATCGGCAACTATCTTCCGAAAGTCCGTCAGAATCCCACGCTCGGCATCAAGATTTCGTGGACGCTGACCAATGAGGAAAACTGGAACCGGACGCACCGTCTGGCAGGGAAGATGTGGGTGATCGGCGGCGTTCTGCTTCTCTTCACGGTATTTCTTCCGATGAACATTGCTATGCGGGTCTGGATGCCAGTCATTCTGATCCTCACCCTTGTTCCGATAGGATATTCCTACTATCTCCACCGGACACTGCCGCACACGAACGAGGGAACAGCCGAAGTGCCCGTGTTCAACAAAAATGCGAACCGTGTGGGTATCGTCCTCATTCCGCTGATCCTGATCGGATGCGCAGTTCTGATGTTCACCGGTGACGTGAACGTACAGTTCGGCGAAACGTCCTTCACGATCGAAGCGACCTACTGGGATGATCTCACCGTTGATTACGCCGGAATCGATTCCGTCGAATACCGGGAAGACGGTGTGGCCGGCGCACGTGTCGGCGGATACGGCAGTCCCAGACTTTCCCTCGGCAATTTCCGCAATGACGAATTCGGGGATTATACCCGGTTCACCTACACCCAGCAGAAATCGTGCGTGGTTCTGACTTCCGCCGGACGGATCCTCGTCCTGAACGGCGCGGATGATGCCGCAACACAGGCAATTTACGACGAACTTTCCGCCAGATGCGGGGAATAATCATCAAAAACAAGAAAAACCTCCTGTGAAAAGGAGGTTTTTTGCTGTATTTTCAGACGCTCAGCCGTCCTTCAAATTCGCTGAGATCGAGCGGACGGTATTCGTTCAGTTTCAGTCGATTGTATTCCTTGGTAAAATACGCGAGCATTTCCCGCATATTTCCGGCGTAATCCCGGACTTCGATCCATTCGTACGCGTCGAAATAGATGCGCTTAGCCTGTTCGATCTTCGCGTCGATCCCGTCCGTTCTTCCGAGACGGAAGAGACACGCGGCAATCTCCAGGATCGTGATCGCATGATTTGCATGAGTGCCGCCGATCGGGTAGGCTTCGTACCCCTGCTTTCCCGGGATCATGAAGCGTTCGATGACGTCCACGCTTTCTTCATAGGAGAGCATGGCGTTTTCGTAATCTTCCTCTTCGAAATACCGGTTTCCGACGGTGGCGCAGGCGATGAAAAATTCCTGCCATTCGATGATTTTCAGATCCTTCGCTTCCTTCATGCCTTCTTCGCCGCGGATGTGCGATGCGGAAAGCCGCATTTTGTCCTGCAGCATGTACGGGTACATATACGGCAGGGTATCGATGATCTTCTTGATGTCTTCGTAATGATCCTGTCCCTTTTCCTGATCGAGATACGTGTAGATGTGGATCATGTTCGCCTTCGTCCGGCAGGTGCAGAAGATGTCCTGCGAAATGCTGATGATCTGGCTGCCGAGTTCGAATGCTTTGTTGATGATTTCGTCTCCGCGGTCGACGTTGTAGGCGTAGAGCTCAAACAATTCTGTTTTTAGCTGGATGGACGCGGGATAGGTTTTCAGTCCGTCGAGCAGGATCTGCTCCGCCTTTTCGAAATTGCTCCAGAAATATCGGTTCGATTCAAGCCGGATGTCCTCGATCGCTTTGTCGATGTTCGTGACGTCGAAATCGAAGAGTTCGTCGAGCGAGACCTTGAAAAATCCCGCAAGAACGGGGATCATCGTCATGTCCGGATAGGACGCGCTCATTTCCCATTTGGAGACCGCCTGCGGCGAGACGTTCAGCGATACGGCAAGCTGTTCCTGGGTGAGATTTCTGCTTCTGCGCAGTTCGCGGATTTTGTTCCCGAGATTCATGGTGTATTCTCCTGTTGATGGTGGAATTACGGAGGCGCCTTCCGTGATTCTATTGTAGCACACCGGAGAGGGAAAAGCAAACAGCCGTTTTTTGAATTTTTTCTACCGTTGGTTGGGACGGTTGAGCGGGAGAGTCAAAAAACTCCGGATCATACCTGATCCGGAGCCGTTTGTTTTCTTGATCATTCCACTACAAAGATGAACGGATATACATCCTGTCCGCCGTTTGCCGTGTAGAATTCCACATCGGGATAGGTTTCGCCGACCCATGCTTCGAGTTCCGCGATTTTGTCAGCTTCCGCTTCCTTGCCGAGGAACGTCGTGACGATATAACTGTCCGCAATCCCCATCTTTTCGAGAAGTTCCTTCGCCGCGGTTACCTTATCCTTGCAGGAAACCATCATTTCCTTGCCCACAAAGCCGATGTAGTCACCACATTCAATGTGAACGCCGCCGAGATCCGCATTGCGGATGGAGGTGGAGATGAAGCCGGTCTTGACCATGCCCATCGCTTCGGTCAGCATAGCCGCGATCTGTTCCGGATCGTCCGATTCGTAGTTCAGAGAGGAGATCGCCGCGTAACCCTGACCGAGGTCCTTGCTTTCAATGACATAGACGGTGCCGTCAGTGTAGAGCTGCCCTGCCTGCTTTGCCGCCATGATGATGTTGCCGTTGTTCGGGAAGACGTAGATGTTCTTCGCGTGCGCCTTTTCGAATGCGTCGAGGAAATCCTGTGCGGACGGATTGTTCGTCTGACCGCCGGGAACCACTTCGTCCACGCCGAGCTGACGGAAGAGTTCTTCGATGCCGTCACCGGAAGCAACCGCAACGCACGCGTGTTCCTTCAGCGGACGTGCCGCGGGAGTTTCGGCCTTTTCTTCCATGCTGCTGCTGTGCTGCACGCTCATGTTTTCGATCTTCATGGTCAGGAATTCGCCGAACTGACGGCAGAATTCGAGAACCTTTTCGGGAGTCATGGTGTGTACGTGGAGCTTGACGATGGTGCCGGTCTTGAAAGCGACGATGGAGTCGCCGATCGTCTGAAGGAATTCGACGATGACCTTTTCGTCAAACGCTTCTGTGTCGACCTTGGAGTTCTGGAGCTGGAGAAGGAGTTCGGTGCAGTAGCCGTAGGTCATTTCGCTGTCGGGACCGAACGAGGAGAAGTCCACAGCCGGTGCCTTCGACGGTGCGGGAAGTTCGGACATATCGATTTCTTCCCCGATGAGGATCTTGTAGAAGCCCTGCATGATGTAGAAGAGACCTGCTCCGCCGCTGTCGATCACGCCGGCTTCCTTGAGTGCCGCCAGAAGATCGGGCGTGCGCTGCAGGGAATTGTACATTTCCTTGATGAGGTCGGAGAAGAGGCTGGTGATGGTGCTCGTTTCGGTGAGATTGTTGACTGCGAATTCGACCGCTTCACGTGCAACGGTGAGGATCGTACCTTCCGTCGGCGTGATGACGGAAGCATACGCCTGCTTGACGCCTTCCTGCATCGCGGTGCCCACAACGTAGGCGTTCGCCTTTTCATGCTTTGCAAAACCTCTGGTCATGCCCGCAAAGAACTGCGAGAGGATGACCCCGGAGTTGCCGCGTGCGCCGAGAAGCATCCCCTGGGAGAGCTTCTGCGTAACGTCCGCGAGATTGTCGGTGTGCATTCCTTCGAGAGCGGCAACACCGCCTTCGATGGTCATGCTCATGTTGTCGCCGGTATCGCCGTCCGGCACGGGGAAGACGTTGAGATTGTTGACAACGTCCGCGTTGGAACGGAGCTGTGCCGCGCCGCCGCGCACCATGTTGGCAAACAGCTCACCGTCCAGATATTTTTCGGTATTCTCCGTCATGTCTTTTTCTTTCGTTTCCATAGGATTCATATTGTCCTCCGCGCTCTGTGATTCCGGATCAGTCAACACGCTTGTCGCCCCAGAAGAAGAGCGCAACGGTGCCGGGACCGGTGTGGCTGCCGATGGTCGTGCCGATGCTGTTGATGAGAACCTTGCCGTTGAGGTTCGGGAAGGATGCTTCGATCAGATCGGCAACGGCGCGGGCATCTTCGTAGCAGGCGGAATGGCTGATGTAGCACTTGCCGCTGTAATTGGTGAGGTCGGTCGCGTGCTGTTTCATGACTTCCGCCATGCGCTGGATCACGCGCTTCTTCGGGCGGATCTTTTCACGGGGAGTCAGGTGACCGTCCTTGTCGACGTTGAGAAGAGGGCAGATGCCGAGCAGACCGCCGATGGCACCCGCCGTCTTGGAAACGCGTCCGCCCTTGATGAAGAACGTCAGGTCGGAAGAGAAGAACCAGTGGTGCAGGTACAGACGGTTGTCTTCCGCCCACTTTGCAAGTTCGTCGATGCCCATGCCTTCGTCGCGGAGGTCTGCGAGCTTATCCATCAGCAGACCGAAGCCGGAAGCTGCCGCGAGGGAGTCCACGATGATGAGCTTGCGGTCCGGATACTTTTCCGCGAGCATATCCTTTGCCAGGCAGGCGGACATATAGGAACCGGAGATGCCGGAGGACAGAGTCAGATGCAGGATATCCTTGCCTTCCTTCAGGAAAGGTTCAAAGTGCGCGATGTATTCGCCGGTGCTGACCTGAGAGGTCTTGGTATCCGCACCTGCAACCATAGCCGCATAGAAATCTTCAAAGGACATGGAGCGGCCGAGGTCATCGGGACGATCCACGCCGTCCATGGTATAGTGGAAGCATACGTAATGAATATCGCGGGATTCAAAATGTTCATGAGATAAATCTGCCGTGGAACAGCAGCTCAGAATGTAATTCTGCATGGAAATATTCCTTTCTTCGTTAAGAAGTGAAAAATATTTTATATATTAAGTATACACAATTTTTTATTGTTGCATTTATTCTACCATATTTCACCTTCGAAATCAACCCTGCTGACAGGATTTTCTGAAAGAATCCGGACAAAAAAGTGACGAAATTCCGCAGAAATTCATACACTCCGGGATTCTTTCGTTATGTATTGTAAACCGTGGAAAGATATGTTATACTGACAGCAGAGAAACAATGTTAATTTTTTGATTTTTCGGAGGACAGCAATGACGGAACTTGAAAAAATCGCGCGTGCCAGAATGTATCTGCAGAAGCTGATCAACGGAGTGAACCCTCTCGACGGTACGCTTCTGCCGGAGAGTGACATCGTAAACAACGAGCGGATCTCCCGCTGTCTGCAGTATGTTTCGGAAGTTCTCGGACAGGTGATCGAAAACGGCGGGACGGAACCGCAGGCCCGTCAGAGAGAGAAGTTTTCCATCTCAAACGAACAGCTTGCGCAGTATCCGCTGTCGGAGATCCCGCTTCAGATCACCGAAATCACCGCAAGAATCAACGCGCTGATCGACCCGAACCGGATGCGGCAGCTCAGTGCCAATACGATCACGGCATGGCTGGTATCGGAGGAACTGCTGTATGTACATACCCATCCGACCGGAAAAACCTCGAAATACCCCACCGAAAACGGTCTGCGGTTCGGAATCACCGCGGAGCAGAGAAGCGGAATGCACGGGGAATATACGGCAGTCCTGTACAACGCATACGCGCAGAGATTCATCCTCTCGCATCTGCAGGAAATTATTGAAAAACAGCAGGAAAAACGGAGCGAACGCCGCAATCCTCAAACATAACGGTAGGTGTCCGCCGTATCGAAATACCGGACTTTCACGGACGGACACAGCTCTCCGAACCGGTCCGCGAGGGCTTCCATGCCGTACCGTTCCGATTCGCAGTGTCCCAGGACAAGAAACGCCTTCGTTTCCCCGGCAGCCGCCGCTTCGTTCGCGTAGAACGCACTGCCGAGTTCCCCGATCTCGCCGGTGATCAGCAGTTCCGTATCGGTGGATGTCAGGACGTCATAGCCGATCTCCCCGATGCCGCCGAGCGCCAGCACGATTCTTGTCAGCGGAACGTCCGTGCATCCCGCGATCCGGGGCTGTGGAATGTTCAGTTTTTCTCTTGTGATCCGTGCGATCTCCGCCGTCGTGTACGGTCGTGCCAGTTCGTATTTCCGGAAGCCGAGCCGCATCGGCGGATGCGCGGTTTTCACTTCCAGTCCGGTCTTTTTCAGAAATCCCTGATGGATGAAATCTTCCTTATAAAGATGCGCATGGTCGTGCAGACGGAAGACGCCGACGCCGGATTCCGTCAGACGCTCGTGCATCCGCCGGACAACGGGGACCTTTTCTTCGGACGGCATTTTTCCGTCATACCGCGGATAGAGCGGCTCATGCGTGATCAGCAGATCGGCACCCCAGGCGAGGGCTTCGGTCAGATTGGCGTGCGTGATCTTGAAGCAGACCGCCGCCTTCCGGACTTCCTTTCCGGGATCTCCGTAGTGCAGAAGATCGCAGGTATGCTCCCATCCGTCCGGGACATAGTCTTTCCAGAAATTTATAATATCGGCAATTTTCATCGGTATACCTCCGGTCGTGTTTTGTTGGTTTCATGATACCACACCTCTCTCCGGCTGACAAGATTTTTCGGGAAAAACTCGCGAAAGAATTCCTGTTCCGCGCCGCTTGACATGGCGGAGCGGGTATGGTATACTGATTTTACAGAAATATCCCACACGAAAGAAGGAATATCTCATGAACGAAAAATATACAAACCTGCTCGCACAGGCGGATGCGTGGATCGACGCCCATAAAGCCGAATTCATCTCGGAAATCCAGGGACTCGTCCGTATCCCGTCCGTCAGCCGTGCCGATCTCGCCGAACCCGGCGCACCGTTCGGTCCCGACTGCCGCAAAGTTCTCGATTACGCGCTCGAACGCGGACGTTTCTACGGCTTTGATACCGTCGATCACGACGGTTATGCCGGTGCGATCTGCCTCGGCGGCACCGACGCGGAAAATTCCGTCGGTATGATCGCGCATCTCGACGTGGTTCCGGTCGGCGACGGCTGGATCTATCCGCCGTTTGACGCGGTGTATCTCCCCGAATATGATGCCATCGTCGGACGCGGTACCGACGACAACAAGGGTCCTGCCGTTCTCGGTCTGTTTGCGATGCGTATGCTCCGCGAATTCGGCTGGCCGCTCAAGCACAGCATCCGCCTCATCTGCGGCATGAGCGAAGAAACCGGTATGCAGGATATGACCGCGCTTCTCGAAAAGGGCGAAAAGTTCCCGAAGCTGACACTCGTTCCGGACTCCGGATTCCCGGTCAACTACGCGCAGAAGGGTTCCATCAATGCGGAACTCGAGATCCCCTGCACCGGCGTTCTGACCGCGTTTGACGCGGGAAGCGTACGCAATGTGGTACCGGATCACGCCGAATGCACTCTTACGCTCGACGAAACCGTGGTAAAGACCGCGCTTGATGCGCTCGATCCCGAACTGACGTCCGCACTGACCGTGACGGCATCGGACAAGGGCACCGTGATCACGGCGGCAGGCCGTGCGGCACATGCGGCAGGTCCCGCAGCCGGTATCAGCGCGATCCGGCTTCTCACCCGCGCGCTGGATGCGTCCGGACTTCTTGACGGTTCGTGCGCGAAGGCGATGCACAGCGTCTGTGCGCTGACCGCTGATCCGTTCGGCGAAAGCGAAGGCGTGGCGTTCCGCGACGATGCTTCCGGCGAACTCACGCTGGTTTACGGCGTGGCGCACCTGAACGACGGCGTGCTCACCCTCAGCGTGGACAGCCGCGTACCGATCTCCGGCGATCCCGATGCACTCTGCGACCGTCTGACGGCCGGCGCATGGGCGGATCTCGGCTTTACGGTATGCAATCGTTCCACATCCAATCCGTTCTACATTCCGAAGGATGACCCGCGTGTCACCGGTCTGCAGAATCTCTACAAGATGATCACCGGCAGCGATGCCGAACCCTATTCGATGGGCGGCGGCACGTACTCCCGCGTGATGCCGAACGCCGTTACGTTCGGTGCGGGTCTGCCGACCAAGGTGAATCCGTCCGACTTCCTGCCGGAAGGACACGGCGCGTGCCACGGCAAGGACGAAGTCGTGATCATGGAAAAAATCTACACCGCGACGAAGATCTATGTCCTCGCTCTGGCGTATCTGGACGAACTTCTCGACTGATGAGTGATAAAACTGAAAACGGCTTACTCTGCGTAAGCCGTTTTTTGATTCATACATCGTATTTCTCACCGTCGACGCTCACATGAACGGTCTTTCCTTCCACACGGTTCCGGATCAGATCCTTCAGGTTTCCCAATGTGTCCGAGCATCCGTTCAGGGTAAGGCGGGTATCTCCGGGATTTTCGAGAGCCGCCGGATTGCGGAAAACGATCGGATTTTCGCGCAGGGAACAGTTCGTCAGCGTCATCGAGTCGATCGGTGTGACCGCATGGATGAACGCACAGGACGGATTGTCGTACTGTACCCGCACATTTTCGAAGCAGATGTTCTCCTGCAGGGGATTTTCAGCCCCCGGATAGAACGAGCGCGACCAGACATCGTGGTCGAAGTGAACCGAGAACGCCGTGCGCGGCTTCTGGAGCCAGATATCGCGGAAGGTCACGTTGCGCACGCCTGCTTCGTAGGTCACGTCTTCCTGCACCATCTGCCATGTGATGCCGTCGAGAACCTGTCTGCCTTTTTCGAAAGCCGGACGGGTCACGGAGGTGTATTTCGTGCCGTCGGGTTCGGCGAAGACACGGTAGAGCCGTCCTTCCGACACGACGGTGTCGGATTTCTGCACCTGCATCCCCTCGTACCAGTCGACCCATGCGCCCGCAAGGATGCGGCAGAAGAAGCCGACCGCGTGTTCCGGATTGACATCCCAGCATTTTTCGATGATGCCGTCCTCGATCCAGCCGAGTTCGGGGTTGGAGCTGTCGTAGTCGTGCGCATTGAGGGCAACGGCATCGTCAAAAGTGTCAAAAACACAGTTGGAAATGGTGAAGCGTCTGCCGCGGCCGAGGTGGACGCCGTCTTTTTTGCCGGTGATGATGCAGTTTTTTACCTGAATATCCTCGAATGTGCAGATGTGGATACCGAACTGTGCGGGTTCGAGGTCGGGAATGCGGATGTCGTCGAGAAGAAGGTCGCGGACGTAGTGGAACGCCATCTGCCCGCGCAGTCCGGGGATCGGCGTATTTCCGGCGACGTTGTTGACGAGGATCTTCATCCCGCGGATGATGATGTGCTCGTCCCAGGATTTCGTGAATGCGCCTTTGTTGACGATCGCGTAGGCGAAATTGCCGTTTGCGGGGATTTTCCGGACCGCCGCGCCGTTTTCGAAAATCAGTGTGGTGTACGACCCGATTTTCAGTTCACCGTCGATGTCGTAGATGCCGGGACGGTCGACGAGGATGGTGCCGCCGGCATCGAGCAGTTTCTGCATGGCGGTGCGGTTTTCGGAAGGTGAATTTTCCGGCAGGAAGCCGTGCATGGATGCGTGGATCATGAAAGTTCCTCCGATCAGAGCAAAATATCTGCCTGAATTATACCGTTCATCGGTCAATTTGTCAACCGGGATTGCGGAATCCGATGTTTTATGGTATAATATTTCCAACAAATCATCCGATATGAGGTAATTTTATGGAACCCAGTGAAATCAAAAAAATGCAGTTCACCGATGAAGAGTACGCCGCTTACGTCCGGCTGACCTCGATGTCCGACAACGGCGAAGATGACCGCCGCCGCGCGGACTGTCTCGGACTCGGCGGACGCGGCAATATGGTCGCCCCCGGAGCGATCCTCCGCATTCCGCCGGAACAGGTCGGCAGCGACATTTTCTTCGGACTGTACGTCTACGCCAACGGCAATGTCACCGTGGAAGACCATGTTCTGATCGGACCGCACTGCTCCATTGCCGCCGGAAATCACAAATTCGATCCCGCGACCGGGTATTTTTCCGCCCGCACCGAAAAGGATTACGACAATTCCATCGTCATCGGTTACGGTTCATGGCTCGCAAGCAACGTCACCGTGACTGCCGGCGTGAAGATCGGACGCGCCAATCTCGTCTGTGCCGGTGCGGTCGTAACGAAAAGCACCCCCGACTATGCGATCATGGCGGGTGTTCCAGCGAAGCAGGTCGGCAGGATCGATCCGGAAACCGGGGAATACATCTGGTTTTCGAAAGAATGATGAGGAATGAGGATCGAACATATGATGAAAGAAGAATTCCCGAGGGAGAGAACGTCCGGTCTGCAGGTGTTTCCGTCGCCGGCCGACGGAGCATGTGCGGCGGAAAATCCGCCGGCGCTGATCTGGCTGCCGCTTCCGTCGGACAAAAACGATACCGTACTCTACCGCTGTACCGTGACGGATGCCCGGGACAATCCCGTGTATTCCTGTGAAGTATACGGAAATACCGCCGTTCCGGATCGTCTGCCGGAAGCCGGACAGTATTTCTGGGATGTCGAAGCTGTGGAGACCGGCGTGAAGCGCGGAAAACAGAGCTTTTTTGTGACGGAAGACGCCGTATCGACCGTTCGTCCGACGGCGGACGGAATTCTTGCCGGACTGCCGGACGAACGTCCGCGTCATCTCTTCACAAAAGCGGAGATCCCGGCGATCCTCGCCGCACATCCGGAGGAACTCGAAACGCTCCGCAGGAACATCGCGTCGGCATATCCCGACGGACTGCCGGATCGTCCGATGTTCCACCGGGATCCGGACGCGCTCCCGTACCGCGAATATTTCGGACGGTTCCGCGATTTCTGCGACAGGAATCTCGTTGCGTGCGCGCTCGGCTATCATCTGCTGAATGACGAAGAAGCAGGACAGTTTGCGAAAAAACTCTTCCTGCATCTCTGTGACTGGAACCCGTCGGGACCGTGTTCGCTCTGCGGACCGTGGGGAGACGAAGTCGGTCTGAGCATGGCACGCTGTCTCCCGGCGGTGTTCGACCTGCTGTATCCGCTTCTCACTGAAAAGGAACGCCGCTACGGTGCGGAAACCGTCGCGCTTTATGCCGATCAGTGCGAACGACGGCTGAATTCGCTGAATTACAGCCAGAATCCCGGGTCATCCCATGCCGGACGTCTTCCTGCGTATCTCGGGGAAGCCGCGCTGTCCCTGTGGGGATGCGGCATCGTGCCGGAAGCGACCCTGCGCCGCTGGCTTGACAAGGCAGTATCGATCTACAACGGCGTCTTCCCGTATTTCGGCGGTGCGGACGGAAGCTGGGCGGAAGGGACGTTCTATTCGACCAGCTATACCAAATGGTATCTGCCGTTTTTCTCCGCCGTATCGCGCTTCTCCGGACACAGCTGGCTCGAACGCCCGTTTTACCGGAATTTCGCACGGTATCTCCTGCATTTTGCACTTCCGCATTACGAGATCCATCCGTTCGGGGACGGCTACTGGTGCACGCCCGATTCGCCGGAATGGCCGGGATTCTTCGCACAGAATCCGTTCCGCACATACGCACAGATCTCCGGACTTCCCGACGCGCTTGTACTCGACCGCCGTCTCGCGGCGCCGGAACTGTTCAAACTGCATCTGCTTGACGTTTTCCTTCCGGTATTCTGCGCTTCCGACAGCCGGACAGCGCCGGTCACGGACGCGGATACCTTCCCGGATTCCGGATTTGTCAGCCTGCACAGCGATCATGCCGATTCCGAAAACGATCTGCATCTGATGGCACGTGCCAGCCGGTTCGGACCCGGAAGCCACCGTCACCCGGACAACGGCGGTTTTGCGCTGTTCTGCGGCGGCACGGCTCTGCTGACCCCGTCGGGGTATTTCGGCAGGCAGTACGGTTCCGCGCACCATATGCGCTGGCTGAACACGACAAAGGCGCACAACGCGCTCCTGATCGACGGCATCGGGCAGGACTGGAAGAATTTCCGCCACACGGGGGAAATTTTCTCCTGCACGATCGATGAAGACGGATGCCGGACGGCGGTGCTCGACCTGACGGCATCGTATCCGATGCTGACGAAGTGGATCCGCACCTTCCGCATGACCTGCACAACGGACGGACATACGGTGACGATCGAAGATACCGTGGAAGCGGATCATCCCGTGACGGTGACGTACCCTCTGCACACGCTGTCCGAACCGGAAGCGTGGGAAGACGGCTTCCGCGTGATCCGGAACGGCTGTACGATGACGGTGACGCCGGAGGAAGGGCAGTATGTCTCCCGTACGATCACGGACAAATACGATGTGGATCTCAACGAAGGCGAACCGGAGGAATACCACGTAACGATGCCGCAGCAGTATCACGTATATTTTGAAACCGGAAAGAAAAAGACGCACTGCCTTAAGATGACGATAAAAGTAACAGAAAAAGGAGTACATCCATGACAACAATCGACCGAAAATCCCTTGTCACCCGGCATAATATCGCCAGAAAGGACGGAAATCTCGTCGTTCCCATGGGCAACGGCGAATTCTGCTTCAATGCCGACCGTACCGGGCTTCAGACCTTCGGCGGAAACACCATGGCGCACTGGGCATGGCACGAATTCCCGCTTCCCGAAGGCGTGACCGCCGACGATCTTCCGGCGACCGGTTCCTACATGACCGGACGTCTGACCGGCCAGGGACGCGATCTTGTTCCCGAAGGAAAGAATACCGCCGCACGCTATATGTTTGATAATCCGCATTCGTTCAGCCTCAGCCGTCTCCGCTTCGTGAATCCCGACGGATCGTCACTCGACGAAAGCCTTCTCGATACGGCAGAGTCCGTCTGCGATCTCTGGAACGGTATCCTTGAATCCACGTTCGTATATAACGGGATGCCCGTGAAGGTGAAGACCTGTGTACATCCGGAACGTGATCTGGTGACCGTGAAGATCGAAACCGACGCGGAACTTGCCGTGATGCTCGATTTTGCCTATCCGGCGATCGGAAACGGCCCCGGCATGGGTACGA
Source organism: Clostridia bacterium (assembly GCA_017547755.1). GTDB lineage: Bacteria > Bacillota > Clostridia > Oscillospirales > CAG-272 > UMGS1696. The sequence goes on from JAFYOX010000110.1 coordinate 20,025, forward strand.
TCAGCAAGTCGTCCGGCTGGCTCGGGGATTTCACCTGTCCCGAACGGCATGTCACGGATTCGCTTGACACGATGAAAAATACCGTGATTTCCCACCTCATTGACGAAATCGGATACATCACGGTATGGCGCTGGTCGAACGGAACGATGACCACGCCGTCGATGCATGAACGGCTGCTGAACTTTACCGGCCCGACCGAATTCACCGTCGAATACTTCCATGGCGGAGGAAGCATTACTCCGCACCTGACTCCCCTGTATGACGAAACCTCTTCCGCCTGCTCTGCCGCGTGGAATAAGTTCTGGTCGACCGGCGGCGCGATCGATCTGTCCGGCAGTACGGACGAACGCTGGTTCGAACTCGAACGCCGGATCGTACTGTCGCAGTACATCCTGCGCGTGCAGTCCGCCGGATCGTGGCCGTCCGCCGAAGCGGGTCTGATGTATACCGACAACTGGCGCGGTCAGTTCCACATGGAAATGGTCTGGTGGCACGTCGCGCATTACGCACTCTGGGAGAGAATGGAGCTTGCCGACCGTCAGCTCGGATGCTATCGTGCATTCCTGCCGGTGGCGAAGGAACTGTCGGCACAGCTCGGCTACAAGGGCGCAAAATGGGGCAAGAGTACCAACCCGAACGGCAGAACCGCACCGTGGACGGGTAATTTAGCGCTTCTCTGGAAACAGCCGCACCCGATTTTCTTCGCCGAACTGGAATATAAGAACCGTCCGACCGAGGAAACGCTTGAAAAATGGGCGGATATCATCGAGGAAACCGCCGATCATATGGCAGATTACGCCGTAAAGAAGGACGACGGATTCTATCACCTCGATCCGGTCATGCCGCCGTCGGAACTCGGCTTCACGTACGATACGCTGTTCGACCTCGCGTACTGGAAGTGGGCACTCGATATGGCGCAGACCTGGCGCGAACGCATGGGCAAGCCGCGCGTTGCGGAATGGGATGATGTGTCCGAACATCTCGCGCCGCTTCCGGTGCAGGATGACCTGTATCTGCGCGCACCTGCGTGGACGGAAACCTATACAAAGCAGAATTTCGAGCATCCCGATCCGGTCGGCATCTACGGTATGATCCCGCCGACGGAAATGGTCAGCCGGAGAATCGCCAGAAATTCGCTTGTGAAAATCTGGGAAGTGTGGAACAAGGACCGCATCTGGGGATGGGATTTCCCGTGGATCGCAATGTGCGCATCCCGTGTGGATGAGCCGGAGATCGCGGTGGAAGCGATGCTTCACTTGGATATCGATGCCGTCGGTGCAAGCGGACGCGGAAGCTACCCGTACCTCCCGGCAAACGGCGCGGTACTGTATGCGGCGGCAATGATGGCGGTCGGCAGAAACGGCGAAAAGGCGCCCGGCTTCCCGAAGGACGGAAAATGGAACGTGAAGGCGGAAAATATCGTCGGATGGTAAGAGATATATAAAGGAAAAAGGAGTTATACCATGAGCGAAGTATTAACCAGAATCAAATCCCGCCGGAGTGTCCGCAAATTCAAGCCGGACATGATCCCGCGGGATATCCTCGAACAGATCGTGACTGCCGGAACCTATGCCCCGACCGGACGTAATCTTCAGTCCCCGATCATTCTGGCGGTCACCAACAAGGAACTGCGTGACCGCATTTCCGCGATGAATGCCGCCGTCATGGGCGCGCAGAACGATCCGTTCTACGGCGCACCGGTCGTGCTCATCGTCCTCGCCGACAAAAACTGCCGCACGTATCTCTACGACGGAAGCCTCGTCATGGGCAGCCTGATGCTCGCCGCGCACGAACTCGGCATCGGAAGCTGCTGGATCCACCGCGCCAAGGAAGTCTTCGAAAGTCCGGAAGGGAAGCAGATCCTTTCTGACCTCGGCATCGAAGGCGATTACGAAGGTATCGGCAACTGCATCCTCGGCTATGTCGACGGCGATTATCCCGAAGCGAGAGAACGCAAGGAAAACTGGGTATACTGGGCGGAATAAAAGCTAATAGCTAAGAGTGAATAGTGAATAGCTGGTTGAATTTCAAGTCTGTCCGCTGAACCTGCATTAAATTCAAAAACAAAGGGACTGTCGCAAGTCCGAATGAAGTACAGAAAAAAAGCAAAAAGCGCACAAAGCCAAGGGTGGAGTAAAATCCATCCTTTTTGTGTGCTCCAAGGAATATTCAGATCAAATCAAGCAACCTCAATCTCAAATAAAG
>JAFYOX010000111.1 GCA_017547755.1 Clostridia bacterium
GCTGTATGGACTCCTATCACCTACACGATCAAGTACAATGCTGGTGAAGGTGAATATACCGGCAGTCTGCCGAACAGCAAGCCGGAATGGCTCCAGCTCAAGAACGCATATACATACGATAGCGCCGTAACTCTTTACGATGGTGAAGATTTCGAACGTACAGGTTATACTCTGACCGGCTGGGAAATCGGCGGAACCAAATATGATCTCGGTGAAACTGTAGAACAGAACTTCACTAAGGTACAGAGTGGTACTGTACAGGCTTATGCTGTATGGGAACCCATTGGTTATACCCTTCGATTCAACGCAGATACCGGTCTGATCAATGGCAAGAGACTCTTCACTACTTCTCCGAACTACATTGTCACAGACAATATGTCCCTTGAAGAGATTTTCGCATGGGAAAATGAAGCAGGGTTTATTGACAGCCCGGACGTAGAAGTTTCCAAGGAAGGCTATGAACTGAAGTACTGGTACTGCACTGCCAATAACAAGATCAAGGTATATCCGGGTGGGAAGTTCGACATCGGAACCTTTGTTGAAAATGGTTGTGATGTAAACGAAGACGGTATCCCCATGATCAAGTTCAAGGCTGTATGGGATGCATCCGATGTTACTGTAGAATATACTTTCGCTACCGAAGCAGATCGTGAACTTCCCAGCGAAGTAACCGCTCTGGTTCCTGTTGATGAAAATGTATATCATGCAGGTGATATCGTGACTGTTCCGACACTTGCTGCAACTACTGTAGAAACAGAAGAAGGTACTTGGACGTTTGTAGACTGGAATCTCAAGGAAGGTGCTACTGAATTCACTGTACAGCCGAAAGATGCTGAAAACGGTATTCTTATCACCGGTTACTGGTCTTTCACCGAAAAGGTTGAAGAACCCGAAACCGAAGAAGAACCCAAGCCCGAAAAGCCTGAACCGAAGTTCGATATGCCCAAGCTCAACCTCCGTTCCATCGTGATCGATACCACCGAAGGTGGTAAGACCAGCGTTGCGTCCGGCAGATGCTACGGTGCGCTCGGTTCTACCTACCGTCTTGCAATCACTCCCGACGAAGGCTTCGAAATTGACGAAGTTCTCGTAAACGGCAAGCCGGCAGAAGTAAACAAGAACAACAAGGCAAGCTTCGTTGTCAAGGGCAACACCTACGTCGAAGTTTCCTTTGTTGAAATCGAAGGCTAAGTTTTCATCAAAAACTCCTGCGGAACCCCCTCCGCGGGAGTTTTTTCCTTTTGGAAAAACAAAACGTCCGTGCAGATTTTGCTCTGCACGGACGTTTTCTGTTGTATTCAATGAATTACTTCGCAACTTCTTCCATGATGAAGGCTTCGAGGATGTCGCCGATCTGGATATCGGTGCACTTTTCGAGGCCGACACCGCATTCGTAGCCGGCTGCAACTTCGCGGACGTCGTCCTTGAAGCGGCGGAGCGAGCTGATCTTGTCTTCCATGATGACGATACCGTCACGGACGATGCGGAGCTGGGACTGGCGGGTAACCTTACCGTCCTGAACGTAGGAACCGGCGATGATGCCGACGTTCGGTACGCGGATGGTCTGGCGGACTTCGATGTGACCGAGGAGAACTTCCTTATAGGTCGGTGCCAGCATACCCTTCATAGCTGCGGTGATTTCTTCGATGCATTCGTAGATGATGCGGTAGGTGCGGATATCAACGCCCTGACGTTCGGAGGAGTCGATCGCGCCCTTGTCGGGACGGACGTTGAAGCCGACGATGATGGCGTTGGATGCAGCCGCGAACATTACGTCGGATTCGGTGATACCGCCGACGCCTGCGTGGATGACCTTGACCTTGACTTCGTCGGTCGAGATCTTTTCGAGGGACTGCTTGACGGCTTCTGCGGAACCGCCTACGTCTGCCTTGACGATGATGTTGAGTTCCTTGACACCGTCGGAGATCTGTGCGAAGAGGTCGTCGAGGCTGACCTTTGCGTTTGCCTTGAACATTTCTTCCTTCGCCTTTTCACGTCTCTGGTCGGCGAGTTCACGTGCCATGCGTTCGTCTTCAACGGCGTTGAATTCGTCGCCGGCTACCGGAACTTCCGCAAGACCGATGATTTCCACCGGTACGGACGGACCTGCGGTTTCGAGAAGCTGACCGCGGTCGTTGGTCATTGCACGGACACGGCCTACTGCGGTGCCTGCGATGACGATGTCACCCGCGTGGAGCGTACCGTCCTGTACGAGAACGGTTGCGACCGGGCCGCGGCCCTTGTCGAGCTTCGCTTCGATGACGACACCGCGTGCACGCTTTGCCGGGTTTGCCTTGTATTCCTTGACATCGGCGATGAGAAGGATGTTTTCGAGAAGGTCGTCGATACCCATCTTGGTGTGCGCGGAAACCGGCACGCAGATGACGTCGCCGCCCCATTCTTCGGGAACGAGATCGTACTTGGTGAGTTCGGTCATGACCGCATCTGCGTTTGCGGTCGGCTTATCCATCTTGTTGATTGCAACGATGATGTCAACGCCTGCGGCCTTGGCATGGTTGATGGATTCGATGGTCTGCGGCATGATACCGTCGTCGCCCGCTACTACGAGGATGGCGATGTCGGTGCACTGTGCGCCGCGGGCACGCATTGCGGTGAATGCTTCGTGACCGGGAGTATCGAGGAAGGTGATGCCCTGTTCGCCGAGGTTGACACGGTATGCACCGATGTGCTGGGTGATACCGCCGGCTTCGCCGTCCGCTACCTGTGCATGACGGATCGCGTCGAGGATGGAGGTCTTACCGTGGTCGACGTGACCCATGACGCAGACAACGGGTGCGCGGGTTACGAGATCTTCTTCGTTGGATTCGGTTTCGGTGAAGAGCTTTTCTTCGATGGTGACCTTGATTTCACGGGTTACCTGTGCGCCGAGTTCGTCGGCTACGAGGTATGCGGTATCATAGTCGATGACCTGGTTGACGGTGACCATCATGCCCATCATCATGAGACGCTTGACGCATTCCGCTTCCTTGACCTTCAGTCTCTGTGCGAGTTCGCTGACGGTGATTTCATCGGGAAGAGTGATCTTGAGCGGAGCCTTCTTTGCCTTTTCCTGATTTGCGCGGTGGAGCTTTTCCATCGCCTGGCGTTCCTTGTCGGACTTCTTGCCGGTACCGCGGTTTTCGCCCTTCTGGTTCTGCTTCTTCAGCTTCTGCTTGTTGGACTGGGTATCGTCGATGTCGGAAGTGAAGGTATCAAGACGTTCGTCGTACTTGGAGAGGTCGACGGAGGTACCGCGGGTGTCAACGACACGGGTAGTACCAGTACGCTTCTTGGAAGCGCCCTGTTCCTGCGGCTGTCTGGGCTGTGCGGGAGTATTGTTGGTGTTCTGCGGTCTCTGGTCGCGGTTGTTGTCGCGGTTGAAGTCACGGTTGCCGTCACGGTTGAAGTCACGGTTGCCGTCACGGTTGAAATCGCGGCGTTCGGGACGGTCGCCGTTCTGGGGGCGGTTGCCGTCGCGGTTGAAGTCGCGGCGTTCGGGACGGTCGCCGTTCTGGGGACGGTTGCCGTCGCGGTTGAAATCGCGGCGTTCGGGACGGTCGCCGTTCTGAGGACGGTTGCCGTCGCGGCCACCATCGCGGCGTTCGGGACGGTCGCCGTTCTGGGGACGATTGCCGTCGCGGTTGAAGTCGCGGCGTTCCGGACGGTTGCCGTCGCGGTTCTGGTTCTGCTGACGATTCTGGCCGGCATTATTATTTGCGCCGGAATTGTTATTCATGCCGCCGTTGTTCTGCGGCTTACCCTGCTGCTGTCCATCCTGCATATGCTGACCCTGCGTTCTTTCCTGCTGATTTGTATTTTTCTCCGCTTCGGCTTCGGCTGCCTTTTTTGCTTCCTCTGCCTTGCGTGCTTCTTCTGCTTCTTTTGCTTTTCTTGCGGCTTCTTCGGCTTCGGCTGCCTTTCTGGCTTCTTCCGCCAGACGTGCTTCTTCTGCCCGACGAGCGGCTTCGGCTTCTGCGGCTTTTCTTGCTTCTTCTGCCTTGCGCGCTTCTTCAGCGAGACGTGCTTCTTCCGCACGGCGTGCGGCTTCGGCTTCCGCCGCTTTTCTTGCTTCTTCCGCTTTGCGCGCTTCTTCGGCGCGTCTTGCCTCTTCGGCTCTGCGTGCTTCTTCCGCCCGACGAGCGGCTTCTTCTGCCTCTGCCTTTGCGCGGGCTTCCGCTTCGGCTTTCGCACGTGCGGCCTCTTCGGCGGCTTTTCCTTCGGCTTCGCGCTTTTCGCGTTCAGCGGGAGATTCCGGCATGGTGATGGAAGTCTTTCCGCTCATGTAGCCGTCGATATCCTTGATCTGAGCCTTTGCCGTGAGCTGCTCGAACAGGAGGTTGACCTCCTCGGGAGCGAGGTTTGCGGAATTGCTTTTTACCGTAATTCCGAGTTCACCCAGTTCTCCGCAGAGATCCTTGGCTTTGACACCGAGGTCTTTTGCAAGCTGATTTACCTTAAACGTCGATGTTTGTTTTGCTGCCATCCACTATCATCCTTTCTGTCATCGCGGCATTCTCGTTTTTCTTCTGATTCTGGTTTTCGTTCATGGGTTCGCGCGCACGTTCCTCAAACAGGGAGAGAAGCGGACGGCACGGTCCCCGTCCGGTGAACGCGGCGGCCGCGCAGGAAGCTCTCTTGCCGAGGGCTCCGGCGAGTTCGTCCGACGTCATGCCGGCGGGAAAATGCGGTACCTTGTAGTAATCGCATTTGTCGGTGATCTGTTTGCGGGTTCTTTCCGACGCGTCGTCGGCGATGAGGACGAATACGGCTTTCTTCCGCCGTACTTCGCCCAGCACGAGATCGAATCCCGTGGTGACGCCTCCGGCCGCGCGGCACAGACCAATGTAGTTTTCAAGTTTTCGGTCGGTCAATTCTTTCTCCAATCAGGCATTCTGTTCTTCGGAAATCCTGATTTCCTTTTCAAGTTCCGCATAGATCTCTTCGGAAATTTCACATTCCAGAGTACGGTGCAGAATTCCGGATTTTCTTGCTTTCTTAAAGCAGGTCTCGTTCTGACAGATGTACGCGCCTCGTCCGGATTTCTTTCCGGTGAAGTCAATCGAAATGATGCCTTCCGGAGAACGTACTACCCGCAGAAGCTCCTTCTTCGGGAACGTGCCCTGACATCCGACACACCGCCGTTCCGGAATCTTCTTTTTAACCTGCTGCTTCGGCTTCGTCTCAGCCATTTCATCACGCTCCTTTTTATAGTGGGGTGTTTCCGGGGAAAAACTTTTTGAAAAAAGTTTTCTGAGGTTGCAAAGCAAACTCATCCGGACCCCTTTTCAAAAACTTTTAAACTATTAGGGATAACAAAGTATGTGCAAATCGTCAGTAACTGAAGATTTTGTCAGCTTACAGAACGGTTTGGTATTCCAAATCTGCACTGTACTTTGTCTGTACCATTTGTCTGAAAGTTTTTTGGAAGGGGTTCGGGGAAACCTTTTTTTCAAAAAAGGTTTCCCCGAGGAACTTTATCTTCCTCAGTTAGGCTTTACGCCCTTGATGTCGATCTTGCAGCCGGTGAGTTTTGCGGCGAGGCGGACGTTCTGGCCTTCCTTACCGATGGCGAGGGAGAGCTGGTCACCGGAAACGTGGACGGTTGCGCTGCGTTCGCCGTCGAATTCCACGTCGAGAACTTCGGCGGGAGAGAGTGCGGCTGCGATGAATTCTTCGGGCTTTTCGGAGAACTGGATAACGTCGATCTTTTCGCCGCGGAGTTCTTCGACGATGGAGCCGATACGCATACCGCGGTTACCGATGCAGGCGCCGACGGCGTCAACTTCGGGGTCACGGGAGAAGACGGCGATCTTGGTTCTGGAGCCGGCTTCACGTGCAACGCTCTTGACGAGGACGGTACCGTTCGTGATTTCGGGGATGTCCACTTCGAACATCCGCTTGATCATCATGGGATGGACGCGGGAGAGGGTCGCTGCCGGCTTGCTGTCCGCTTCCATGCTGTGGTCGTGGTTGACTTCGGTGATGAAGACGCGGGTACGGTCGCCGACGTAGAGATTTTCGCCGGGGATCTGTTCGCTCTTCGGGAGAACGACGATGCTGGTGCCGGTATCAACGTCAACGTCCCCGGTGGTTTCGTCGCGCTTGACGACGAGTGCGGTGATGACTTCTTCACGCTTCTTGTCGTATTCCTTGGCGATGTTGCTCTTTTCGGCTTCGCGGATACCCTGCTTGATGACGTTCTTTGCGGCGGATGCGGAGATGCGTCCGAAGTTCTTTGTTTTGATTTCTTCCTGAACGACGGTGCCGATTTCATAGCGGCGGCTGATTGCCTGTGCGTCTTCATAGGAGATTTCCGCCTTGGGATCGGTGACGGTTTCCACAACGGTGCGGCAGCGGTAAACCTTGACGTCCTTCTTTTCCTTGTTGATCTCTACTTTGACGCACGCGCTGTTGTATTCCTTCTTGAATGCGGATACGAGCGCGGCTTCGACCTTTTCGAGCATATAGTCAACCGGGATACCCTTGGTTTTTTCAAGCAGTTCAAGTGCTTCAAAAAGCTCTGCGTTCATGACAATTGTCCAAGCCTTTCAATGTAATAATTGTAGTTATCGGTGAGTGATTCTGCCGTGGATGCGGCGGTTTACCAGTCGAAGACGGTTTCGCACTTTGCGACCGCTTTCTTGGCGAAGCGTTTTTCTTCGCCGTTTACGGTGACGACGATGTCGTCTCCGTCAAGACCCTCGAGCGTTGCGCGGAGGGTTTTTGTGCCGCCCGTTTCTTCGGATGCCGCGAAGAACTTCAGCATGACGTCTTCGCCCGCCATCCATTCGAAATGTTCCGGACGGGTCAGGACACGTTCCACACCGGGGGAAGATACCGCCAGCATATACGCGCCTTCGATCGGATCGGCTTCGTCGAGGAGCGGGTCGATCGCACGGTGCATTTTTTCGCAGTCGTTGATGTCGATGCCGCCTTCCTTGTCGGAGTCGATGGTGATGCGCAGGATCATGTCTGCGCCTTCTCTGACGTATTCGACGTCCCAGAGAACATAGCCGAAGGATTCCGCCAGAGGTTCCGCGATGTCACGGACGGTGTCCGCGACGTTCTTTTTCTGTTTCATAGTACCTCGATTTTTTTCTTATAAATCAAGAGAGTGGACCTTTTTGCTTGCCCACTCTCCATTACTTATGATCTTTGCATATAGTATATCACAAACGGTCCGGAAATTCAACCCTTATTTGCTGTACCGCACAACAATTTTTGGTATTGCTTATGGGAACGACAAGGGCATATTGACCAATGTCAGCCGCCGATGCCCATTTCGGTGCGGAATTCGGCGAGGTCGCGGACGATATGCGTCATCGTTTCGCGGGTCACGTGCGCGACGGAGGGGTTGAGGGAAGTTTCCAGTGTGATTGCGTTGTAGTCGTTGTCCGGGGTTTTGGTATTGTCGGTCGCGGCGGTGATGAGTGCGCCGGCGATGCCCGCGTTGATGCCTGCCATACCGTCGATGAGACGGTCGCCGACCATGACGCAGTCCTTCGGATCAAGATGATTGCGTTCGATGATGGCGAGAACGGCGTCGGGAGCGGGTTTTGCGGGGAATTTTTCTTCGGAAGATACGAAATCCGCGAAGAATTCGGTCAGGCCGAAGCGGTCGAGGAAGGCGAGGGAGGTTTTGTTGCGGTGAGTATAGAGGTAGTTCTTTCCGCCGTTCTTCACGATATCGGCGAGAAGCTCGCGCATTCCTTCAAAGGGGATGACCTTCGGTTCGATCTCGTTTTCGTCCATGATGTACTGGTAATCGACGAAGCGCTTGTAGGCTTCCGGCGTGATCCCGGCGTACTTTCTGCCTTCGCCGTAATTGACGAGGAGACGGCGCCAGAGTTCGGTATGGTCGCAGGAGATGCCTTCTTCGGCGAGGACTTTTTCAAGGGACGCGAGGACATGCGGATAGGAATCGAACAGGGTGCCGTCGAAGTCCCAGAGGTAGTGAATGTATTTCATAGTATGTCTTCTTTCTGCGTTAAATAAGCCGTTTCAGGTAGTCCATGCACTGCTGGATGCCGGTATCAAAGGGTTCCGGATGCTCGTTTTCGAAGGCGAGGGCTCCGGTATAGCCTGCGTTTTTCAGGATATTCAGGCATCCGGCGATGTCGATGTCGCCCTGTCCGAAAATGCAGTCGCTGACCCAGTTTCCGTGGCCGGTTTCGTGCCAGCGTGCGCCCGGAGAAACGGAGGTATCCGTCCGATAGTGGTAGTCCTTGATGTGGACATGGCGGATGTCGCCGATGAATTCGCGGAAGAAGGGGATGGGGCTTTCGTCCACAAAGAGGACGTTGCCGACGTCTCCGCAGACGCCGACGTTGTAGGTGCGGTTTTTGATCTCGCGGTAGAAGGTGCCGAAGCCGGTCACGCCGTTGGCGTAGAGTCCCTGATCTTCGTACAGGCAGGTCACACCGAGCGGTGCGGCATATTCTGCGATCCGTGCGGCGGCATCGGCGGTGATCTCGAGGGCTTCGTCAAAAGCGGGGAGATCGTCGGTTTTCTTCAGCCAAGGGAGAAGGGTATGGTGGAGGAACGGACAACCGAGTGCGGCGGCGATCTCCGCATGATGCCGGAGAGATTCTTCGGCTTCGGGACTGCGGTAAAGGGTCGCGCAGACGGAATAGCACGCGACGGTCAGTCCGCGATCCGCGAGGATTCTGCGGACGTTTTCTGCCGTTTCGCGGTCGGGGACGACGGACGGATGCGCCGGATCGGCGAACTCGAGCATTTCCACGGAGGAAAAGCCGTGGTCTGCGGCATAATCCGCCGCCGCTTTTGCACCGAGTTGTCCGAGCATCGAAGTGAAACGGGAATACATGGTAAACTGCATGGCAAAACCTCCGTGAAAGTGGTTATTTTTTCTGAAGATCCGCGATCCCCGCGCGCAGACCTTCGATGAGGGCATCGATGTCTTCGCGGGTATTGGTATAGGACAGGCTGACGCGGATGGTGGAGTCGATGCGGTCGTCTTCCGCGCCGAAGGCGGTGAGAGCGCCGCTTTTCTTTTTGGAATGGGCGGAGCAGGCGGAACCGGCGGAAACGTAGACTTCTCTTGCGGAGAGGTGGTTGAGCATGGTTTCGCTGCGCACGCCGGGGATGACGACGCTGGCGATGTTGTCAAGCTGACGTTTTGCGGGGAGATTCTGGGTAACGCCCGCGTCTGCGAGTTCCGCGAGGCGTTCGTTCAGGTACGCGCGCAGTTCGGAGACCGCCTGACGGTTGGCTTCGCCGTTTGCATAGCCGGATTCGGCTGCGGCGGCGAATGCCGCGATGGAAAGGAGATTTTCGGTTCCGCTGCGGAAGCCGTCTTCCTGTCCGCCGCCGGGCATGACGGGGACGATGTTCTTGCGCTTGATGACCTCGCCGGAGATGTACAGCGCGGCGGCACCGCGCGGTGCGTGGATCTTATGCGCGCTGACGGAGATGGTATCCGCGCCGAGCGTGGTCGGCGTGAAGCGGAGTTTGAGGTATCCCTGTACGGCGTCGCAGTGGACGACGGCGTCGGGAAAATAACGTTTGATGAGAGAGGACGCCGCTTTGACGTCGTAGACTGCGCCGGTTTCGTTGTTGACGAGCATGAAGGCGGCAAAAATAACGGGAGCGGCGGATTTTTTCGCGTTCTCGAGGGCGTTTTTGAGAAAATCGAGGTCGAGGACGCCGTCCTTTGTGGGGACACGGACGAGAGCGTAGCCCTGTTCGGAGAGACGTACGGCGGGATTTTCGATCGAGGGATGTTCACCGTCGGAGATCACGATGGTGCCGGGGATGCCGTCGGCGTTCGGCGTACGCTTTTTTGCGGCGGCACAGCCGAGCATGGCGATGTTGTTGGATTCGGTGCCGCAGGAGGTGAAAAGGAGCTTGTCCGGCGAGAAGCGGGGCAGTCCGAGCGTTTTTGCGACGGTGCGGCGGTATGCGGCGAGGGCATCGGCGGACGTTCTGCCGAGATGGTGGACGGACGAAGGATTTCCCCAGAGCGCGATGGCTTCGGTGAGCGCATTCACGGCGGCTTCACACGGCTGTGTGGTGGCGGAATTGTCGAGATAGTGCATGATGTCGTTGAATTTTATTTGATGACGAAGAACTGGAGCATTTCCGCTACTTCTTCGAGGTGGGTGTCGTAGTTTTCGGGAACGGACGTGTAGGTGAAGAGATAAACGGTGGAACCCTTGATGCAGGCCGCCTGCATGATCTTGTAATTGAAGTCGCCGAGGCTTGCGGTGTAGATGTACTTCTTGCCGTAGACTTCGCTCATGGTGATGTTTTCTTCGGATTCGACGTTGATATTGTCGAAGACAACGCCGACTTCGCTGACGTTGGTCTGCCACCATTCGTCAACGGTGGTGTCGGTGTAGTCGAGGTCCCATGCCAGAACGGAGACACTGGACGGGTCGGATGCGCTGTAATACGCGCCTGCTGCGGCGGTGGAATAGTCGATCTGCCATTCGTCGGGAACAAAGAGGCAGAAGTCTGCCTTTTCGTCCGTTGCGCTGATCATTCCGGTCGGCGGTGCGTACGGATCGTCTGTATTTGCGCCGCAGGACGCCAGTGCTGCCGCACACAGGAGCAGGACGATGACCAGGGCGAGCTTGAGAAGAATATTTTTCATTTTATCGATGGATCCTTTCGGGGTGTTTCTGTTTTGATTGTATTATTATAGTATAAAAGAATTTGGTTATGCTGTCAAGTGGAAAATGTAAACATTGGGACGGGGCTTTGTCTGCGCTTTCCGGCGGAAATTTGAAACACGGTATAGTAATTTCCGGCGGCATATGATATAATAAACCTATGTAAATAAATATGAAGAATCCAAATGCGGGGGAAGGAACAATGCTGAAAACAAAAATCGTATGTACGCTGGGACCGGCTTCGAATTCGACGGAAATGATTGAAAAGATGGCGAAGGCCGGGATGAATGTTGCCAGACTGAATTTTTCGCACGGTACCCATGAAGAACACGCGGAAGTGATCGCGCGGATCAAGGAGGTGCGGGAACGGCTGGCGGTGCCGCTGGCGATCCTTCTTGATACCAAGGGACCGGAGATCCGTCTCGGGACCTTTGAAGGCGGTTCCGCGATGCTGGAAACGGGGGCGTTCTTTACGCTCACGACCGGGAATATCGAAGAACCCGGGGATGCGTCGCACTGCGCGATCACCTACAGGGATCTGCCCAGACAGGTCGAACCCGGCTACGCGATCCTGCTCAACGACGGGATCATTGAACTCAATGTCCGCGAAGTGACGGAAGACAGCATCGTCTGCGAAGTCATCGCGGGCGGCGAGATCCGGAACGGAAAGGGCGTCAACGTGCCGAATGTTCCGCTCGATATGCCCCACCTCTCCGAAAAGGACAAAGGAGACCTGCTGTTCGGCATTGCACAGGATGTGGATTTTGTTGCCGCATCGTTCGTGCGCCGTGCCGAAGACGTCCGCGGTATGCGGAAATTCCTCGATTACCACAACGGACATGATATCCGCATCATTTCCAAGATTGAAAATACGGAAGGGATCGAGAATTTCGACGAGATCCTCAAATATTCCGACGGCATTATGGTCGCGCGCGGCGATATGGGGGTTGAAGTGGACTTCGAACGGCTGCCCGGTCTTCAGAAGCGCTTCATCAAGAAATGCTATCAGGCGGGGAAGATGGTCATTACCGCGACCCAGATGCTTGAATCCATGATCGAAAATCCCACGCCGACCCGTGCGGAAATCTCCGACGTTGCCAATGCCGTATTCGACGGCACCAGCGCGATCATGCTTTCCGGCGAAACCGCGGTCGGACGCTATCCGCTCCGCGCGGTCCGCGCGATGGCGAAAATTGCCGAACAGGCCGAAAACGACGCATTCGCCATGGACGCGTACGGCTCGATGAACTACGAGATCGACTATACCGACATCACCAACGCGCTCTGCGACGCCGCCTGCACCACGGCGAACGACATCAAGGCGAAGGCGATCATCACGCTGACCACGAGCGGCAAGAGTGCGCGCCGGATGTCCAAGTTCCGTCCCGTACAGCCCATCGTTGCCGCAACGCCGCGCATCAAGACGCTCCATCAGCTCGCGCTTTCCTGGGGCGTTTATCCCGTGCTTTCCCGTGTGCAGGAATCGCTCGACGATCTCTTCCGTCATGCGATCGACTGTGCCAAGCAGGATGACATCGTCTTCCCCGGCGATATCGTCGTTATTGCCGCAGGTACACCCGTTCTGACGCCCGGGAACACGAATATCCTCAAGGTGGAATCCGTCCGCGGGAATGAATGAGGATTGTTTCGAAATTGTAAATAATTAAGGTCATACAAAATCATAAAGTTTTAAAAACAGCCGTTTTCTGAGGTTTTTGCCTCGGAAAACGACTGTTTTTTGCTTTTCACCCCCTGTTTTTGCCTGTGAACGGAGATTGGAAAAACATTGGAAAAAGTCGGGACGACAAATCGGTTCCGGTGTGATATAATACAGGCACAACGAAAGTTCGTTCGTAAAATTCCGTGCAGCGTCACGGGATCCGGCGAACGGCGGAAAGGAGAAAACGGACAGAATATGGATGAAGTGACGGAGAAGTGCGGCGGTCTTACCGCCAAACAGCGGGACACGGCGTACGCCATGGTGCGCGGGCAGATGCCCCTGGAGGACGTCATGAAGAAGTTCGGCATTACGGAGACGGAATTCACCGGATGGGTGATGGACGGGCGCTTTACGGAATATGCGGCATCGCTGGCACGCGGTTATGCGGAGGCGGAAGCAGCGTATGTCTGGAAGATCCTGCAGGGACTTGTGCAGAACGGCGGTGTATCTGCGATCCGGCTGTATTTTGACCTGGTGGGCAAGAAGCCGCCGGCAAACGGGGAAATGCGTGCGGGTACGGCTGATCTGACGGAGCTGCGCGAACGCATCTTCCGTGAGCCGGAAGGCGGGACGGCATGACGGTACAGGGGAACGGCTATATTTTCGGTGAAAAGCACTGCGAGTATATGCGGCGCGCCTTCAGCTCGACGATCAATGTGGCGGAAGGCGCGGTGCGTGCCGGAAAAACGGTCGACAATGTGTTCGTATTTGCGGCACTGCTCGAGGATTCGCCGGATACGTTCCATCTTGCGACCGGATCGACCCTCGGCAACGCCAAACTCAATCTCGGCGACTGCAACGGTCTCGGACTGGAGCATATTTTCCGCGGACGGTCGAAATGGACGCGCTACCGCGACAACGAAGCGCTGTGCGTGAAGACGAAACGCGGGGAACGGATCATTATTTTCGCGGGCGGAAAGAATTCCGATTCGTACAAGAAGATCCGCGGGAATTCCTACGGAATGTGGATCGCGACGGAGATCAATCTCCATGACGATGCGATCATTCAGGAGGCGTTCAACCGCCAGCTTGCCGCCGGGGACCGCCGTGTTTTCTGGGATCTCAATCCCGGCGCGCCGAACGCGCCCATCTATCGCGATTATCTCGACAAGTACGAGGCGATGCGGCAGTCCGGAGAGGTACGGGAAAACTTCTACAATTATGCGCATTTCACGATTTTTGACAATCCGGTCATCACAAAGGAGAGGTTCGGCGAGATTGCGGCACAGTACGACAGATCGTCGGTGTGGTACCGGAGAGACATTCTCGGACAGAGATGCGCGGCGGAAGGACTGATCTACCGGAAATTTGCCGACGATCCGGAGGCGTTTACGGTCGACAGCGTGCAGGTCAGGGACATCCGGTTTGTGAATGTCGGGATCGACTTCGGCGGAAACCGGTCGAAAACGACGTTTGCGGCCAGTGCGTTTCTCGCCGGCGGTGCCGGTGAAGCGGACGGAACGATCGTTGTGCTCCGCGACCATGCGGTCGGCGGAGGAAAGGGTGAGATCGACGCGGAGAGGATCAACCGGGAATGCCGGGAGTTTCTCGAAGGTCTGCGCCGGGATTATCCCGGCGTGTACATCCGGTATATCTTTGCGGACAGCGAGGCGCAGTATCTGATCAACGGGCTCCGGCGGTATCTTGCGGCGCACGGAGAGACGGTGAAGGTACAGGACGCCGCGAAACGACGCATTGCCGACCGCATTGCGTTTGTGAATCACCGGATGGCGGAAGGAAAATTCCGGATCATGCGGGAATGCACGCGTCTGCGTGACGGTCTCTGCGGCGCGGCATGGGATCCGGATGCGGCGGATGACCGCCGTCTGGACAATTTTACGTCCGATATCGATATCCTTGATGCGATGGAATATTCGATCGAGCGGTATATGAACCGGACAAATTCGTAAAGGAGAAGTCAATGTATGATTGACAGTGAGGTTCTGGCGTATCTCGGGGAACGCGGTGCGGCGGCACAGTCGCCGATGTATGCGTACATCCGGGAATGGGAGATGTGGTGGCGCGGCAGGAACCGTGCGTTCCACGAATATCTCGAAAACAATGCCATGGGACATCCGGTGCGCCGCGAGATGTTCCGCATGAATATGGCGAAGAAGATCTGCGAGGACTGGGCGGCGGTTCTGCTGAACGACCGTACCGGCATTTCCGTTGCGGATGAAGCCGGGGAGGCGTTCGTGAAAAAGGTCTTTGCGGACAGCGGATTCCTCCGGCAGGCAAACCGTCTTGTGGAAAAGGCATTTGCGGTCGGTACGGGTGCGGCGATCCTGCGCATCGCGGACTGCCCGGCGGAAAACGGCGTGCTTCTGGCGGATGAGAGGACGCGTCTGTCGTTCGAGTTTGTCGATGCGGCGCATATCATTCCTCTGTCGGTGCACAACGGGCAGATCACGGAAGCGGCGTTTGTCTCCGAAGGTGTGGAACGCGGCAGGGAGTATGTCTATCTGGAGACGCATACCCTCGAGGACGGCGGCTACTGCATCCGCAACGTGTTCTTCGACCGTGAAGACGGGATGCTGAAGGAACGTGACGGCGGAAAGTATGCGCAGGTGATCCGTACGCGTTCGCCGGTGCCGTTTTTCGCGGTCCTGACGCCGAACATCGTCAACCACATGGACGAGATGTCCGGGATGGGGATGTCGGTGTTTGCGGATGCGCTCGACTGTCTGCGCGGAGTGGATCTGGCGTTCAACAATTTCTGCCGCGACATCAAGCTCGGCGGCAAGAAGGTGTTCATCAACCAGTCCCTCGTCCAGCGCGACGAAAACGGGAATGTGTACACGCCGGATGACGTGGCACAGCAGCTGTTCGTGACCATCGGGGACACGGATATTGCGGAGCATCCGATGATCGCGGAGCACAATCCGGAGCTCCGTACCGCCGACAACGCCGAGGCCGTGCAGAATCAGCTCGATTATCTGTCGTTCCGCTGCGGGCTCGGTACGCATCATTACACCTTCGGCGGAGTTGACGGACGTACCCGTCTGACGGCGACGCAGTACATGGGAGAACGGCAGGACATGATGCAGAATGCCGTGAAGCATCAGAAGAATGTGGAAATGTTCCTCTGCGGCATGGTGCGTGCGCTTCTGTGGTGTGCGGCGGAGGTATGGCGTCTTCCTGTGGATGCGGATGCGGCGGTCACGGTGACGTTTGACGACTCGTTCTTCACGGATACGGAAAGTCAGCGTTCCCGCGACCTGGACGAAGTAAAGGCGGGGATCCTGACCGCCGAAGAATACAGAAGAAAGTGGATTGAGGTGTGAAATGCCCCGTATTTCGGATATTTTCGGCAGTGAGAAGCTGTCGTACGAGGAATTTGTGAAAAAGGCGGCGGAAGCGGGCGGTGAGTTCGGCGACGTCGCGGAAATGCGAAAGGCGCATACGGCGGAAATGAACCGTCTGCGTGTGACCGGCGCGGTGGAGCGTGAGGCGATGCGTGCCGGAGCGAAGAACAGCGGTCTGCTCATGCGTGTGATCGACATGGGCGGCATCACCGTGGACGAGTCCGGCGTTCACGGGATCGTGGAACAGATCGGGAAGCTGAGAGAGAGCGATCCGTATCTGTTCGCTGAAAAGGAAGCGCCGGTACCGCCGGCAAAGGAACCCGTGACCCTTCCCGCGGTGACGGTCAGCACCGGTGCGCCGCACGGCAGAGAGACGGTGGATCCCGATCTCCTGAGCGACGCGGATTATTATGCGGGAAGAATGAAGCAGTGAAATTCGGTAAATTTCTCTGTCTGACGTTTTTGAAAAAAGGTTTGAAACAAACCGGAAAAAGAAAGGATTTTTACAATGGCTAAACTTGATTTTACCGTAAAGCAGATCGCGCGTGAGGCTCTTCCGCGTCTGATCGACAATCTGGTGTTCCCGAATCTGGTCTACAAGGAGACCGTTCCGGGGAATGCCGCAAAGAAGGGCGACGTAGTCTCCGTGCGCTGTCCCGTCCGTCTGGAGGCGAATGATTTTGACGCTTCCGCCGGTATTTCCGCGCAGAACCTCGACAACGACACCATTGACGTCAAGCTCGACCACATTGCGACCGTGGATCTTCAGCTCGGCGCGATCGAAGCGGCATGTGATTTTGAATCCGTGACCCGTCAGTTCATCGAACCCGCGGCGGCGGCTCTCGCCGAAAAGATCAACGCGGAAGGCCTTGCGCTCTACCGCGACATCCCCTATATCGCCGGGGAAGCCGGTGCGGTTCCCGACGGTCTCGACGACATCGCGCAGGCATCGTATATGCTCGATATGAACAAGGTTCCGTTCGGCAGCCGATGCGCGGTGTGGAATCCGCTGGCTACCTCGAAGCTCAAGCAGGTCCCCGCGATCGTGAATGCGGAAAAGTGCGGCTCCACCAATGCGCTCCGCACCGGTGCGATCGGCCGTGTGTTCGGCATTGACAACTATATGTCCCAGGCGGTCGCGGATCATGCACCGGCATACACCGGTACCCTGACCCTTGCCGCCGATGTGACCGACGCGGAGGAAGTGACCTTCACGGCGTCCGCGGCGTCCGGAAAGCTCCAGCACGGCGACCTGCTGAAGATCGGCGGCAAGACCTACACCGTGAAGGCGGATGCGGCGGTGACGGGTTCTTCCGTGAGAGTGGAGGTTTACCCGAAGATGACGGCGGACAAGGGTGCGGCAGCCGAACTTGTTCCGGCGCACGCGGCAAATCTTGTGTTCCATCCGAACGCGTTCGCGTTCATTTCCCGTCCGCTGCAGGCGCCTGCCGGGGTTGAATCCTATGTGACCAGCTACAACGGCATTTCCCTGCGTGTTGTCCGCGGCTACGATATCCGCTACAAGCGTGAGATCCTGTCCATGGACGTGCTGTACACCTTCCAGACCCTGTATCCGGAACTCGCGGTACGTTATCTCGGCTGATAAAAAAGGAGGAAACGACCGTGATCACTTACGAATTTTACCGTGACCGCTGCGGCGGTACGGCGGACGAGGCGGCGTTTTCCTCTGCCGCCGTTACGGCGGAAGCCGTGATCCGCGCTCTGCTGTATCCGGCACTGCCGGAGGATCTCACGGAATCTCAGACGGATGTCTTCCTGCGCGCGGTCTGCGCGCAGGCGGATCACAGTCTTGCGGGTGACGGAACGGGTACGGGCAGGATCCGCAGTGAAACGCTCGGCGACCGATCCGTGACCTATGCGGACGAGTCTGCGGGAGAAGTCCGTGTGAACGGCATTTCCGTATCGCCGCAGGCGCTTCTGCTGCTTGGGAATGCCGGATGTCTGTCCCGCTGGGTATGAGGAGGTACGGATGGGAAATTTTTTGAATGAGGCGGTCGTTCTGCTGAAATACCGTCCGGATCCTGCGGCGCTTACGCCGTCGTATGACCGCTATCCGCTGGAAAACGTGATGGTGCGTGAAATTTTTGCGGCGGATGCCGAAGGGACTTCCGGAGACGGCGCGGTGGTGTATTTCCTGGAAAAGGGAAGCGTCTGCCGCGATCCGCACGGCAGGACGGTCGGTTTTCCGCGTCCGGCGAAAGGGGATCTCTGCATCCTTCATGCCGGGACGCCGGAAGAAGTGACAATGCGTGTGGCGGAAGCCGGATATTTCGGCGGCAGTCCGCTGGCGCATGTCCGCATGAAACTGAAGTAAGGGGGACGGAAGATGGTCAATGTGACGGTTTCGGCCTCCGGGATCGGGGATATCTTTCTGACGCGGCTTTCCGGAGCTTCGAGACGGCTGCAGCAGGCGGTGATCGCTTCCTGCGAACCGTTTGTTCCGTACCGGACGGGGGAACTCTGCCGTTCTGCGGTGTCAGAAGGCGAAGGTCCTTCCGGCAGGATCGTGTATACCGCGCCGCACGCGTCGCGATGCTACTACGCGGAGCGTCCGTTTTCGAAAAAAGTGCATCCGCAGGCGTGCGCGCACTGGTTTGAGGCGGCAAAAGCAGCCGATCTTGCGGCGTGGACCGATGCGGTGGCGGCGGCACTGACGGACCGCCGTCCGGAAAGGGGAGGATAACCTATGGAAAACGAATTCTACACGATGGAGCAGATCCTCTGCACCTATCTCAGCGGATGCGGTACGGTCTTTCTGCCGGAGACATGGCGGGACGGTGCGGTCTGCGTTTCCCTGACCGGCGGTCAGGAGGTATACCGGACGTATGTGGACGGTTCCTGTCTGGCAGGGCTTCCGTTTGATGTGCGCGTACGCTGTCCGAAATGTGCGGACAATGCGGCGGATAAGATGGAAGCGGCGGCGTTTTTCGCGGGGCTTGCGGACTATATCCGGCAGACGCCGATGCCGGTGGAAGGATGGCGCGTTCTGCCGTCCTCCGGAAGACCGTTCGGCGGCGGATATGCGAAATCCGCCGTCTGGGACGACGGGACGGAAGAATACCGTGCCGGGTATGTGCTGGAATTTTATATGAAAAAATAAGAAAGGATGCAATATGGCAATTGTCAACAGAGCGGAGAGAAAACATTATCTGAACACCGGTACCGACTCCGCGCCGGTGTGGAGTCCGATCGGGGAAGGCTTTACCGAGTTCATGGAGTCGAAGAATGCCGTGAGCTACGGGAGACGCTACATCCATGAGGCGACCAAGCGCACCGATGTGACCGGCTATGCGCCGGTGATCGATTACGAATTTGAAGTTTACCGCGGCAATGCGGTGATCGAGGTCCTGCGTGAGATCACCGACCGTGAAATGTGCGGGGATAAGGCGCAGGTGGATCTGCTCACCGTCGATATGTTCGACGAAACGGCGACGGGCGGCGTATACCGTGCCGTCCGCAGACGCTATTCCGTGATCCCCGACGAATGCGGTGAAGGAACGGATGCGCTCTGCTACACCGGGACGATGAAGGCGGTCGGCGACATCATTCCCGGGACGTACGTGGCGGTCAGCGGCATTTTCAATGCGGACTGATAAGGCGGGGAAAGGAGGATTCCGATGGAACATACATGGTATTACGGCGGGAAGACGTACCCGTTTGACATCAGCGAAAGCGAGAGCATGGCGAGAATGTGCAGTGGTCTGAATACCCTGCGCGAGGAGATCGGTGCTCTGGGCGGCGACAGCGCGAGCGACAATCTGCGCGGTCAGTGCCTCATCATCCGCCGCTTTTTCGACACCGTTCTCGGCGAGGGAACGGGCGAAGCGGTCTGCGGTGAGGCGTTCAGTGCGGACGCACATACGACGGCATACATGGAGTTTATCCTGTTTGTCAGCGCGCAGGTGAGCGCGTTCCGCGAAAAGGTCGCGGCCGTCGAAGAAAAGTATATGAACCGTGCGGCGGAACTGACGCAGGCGTATGGCGTATAATCTGCTGACCGACCGGCTGCCGGAGTGCATTGCGGTCGGCGGCCGGGAATATCCGGTGCATACGGATTTCCGGCGGTGGATCCTTGTGGTCGAACTGTTCGCGGAAAACCTTATGGATGTGAGGTCGGCGGCAGACTGTGCGGTGCGGATCGTTTTCCGTGAGGAAAATCCGCTGGACGAGGTCCGCGGAAAGTCTGCGGACGAGGCGGTACGGGTGTACCGTGATACCGTCCGCGGGATCACGGAATTTGCGCTCTGTGGAAGGACGGCCGGTTTCCGTACGGAGGATCGTCCCGGAAAGACGCTGTCCGCGGAGCCGGTATTCGATTTTACGGCGGACGCCGGACGGATCTATGCGGCATTTCTGCAGGTCTACGGAATGGATCTGTGCGGGACGGCGGGGAATCTGCACTTCTGGAAGTTCATGGAGCTTCTGCGGAATCTGCCCGCCGAAACGGAGTTCATGCGGGTGGTGAGCCTCCGCAGAACGGATACGGCGAAGATCGAAAATGACGATCTCCGCCGTCGGATCCGCCGTGCCAAGGCAAGCGTGCGGATCCGCAGAGAAGAAGGAAAGGAGAAAAATTATGGCTGATGGATCGGTAACGATCGGCGTCATGCTGGACACGGCGGCGTTTGCGGCGTCCGTGGCGTCGGTGCAGACGCAGATCGGCAGCATGGCGGCGGATATCAATCAGTCGCTGAACGGAGCTTTTTCCGGCGCGTCGGTGGATGCTTCGCTGACCGCGGCGATTGCCAATCTGGCGGGCAGCATTGCGGCATCCTCGGCGGAGGTGGTGCAGGCGATGGCAGCTCTTGCGTCATCGGCATCGGATGCGTTTGCCGCAGGCGGATGGACGGAAGCCGGCATGACCTCGGCAGGACTGCTTGCCGGCGGCATTACGGCGGGCGGCGGTGCGGTGGCTTCGGCGGTTCAGGCGATCTCGCATACGGCGTCCGCGGCATTTGACAACAGTTCGTGGTACGGCATCGGGAACAACATGATGTCCGGGATTGCTGCCGGAATTTACGCTGCCGGAGCGGAAGTGACGGCGGCGATCCGCGCGGTTGCGGCGGAAGCGGAAGAAGCCGTGAAGGCGTATTACGATATCCGTTCTCCGTCCGGGCTCATGCGCGATGAGGTCGGCGTGATGATCTCGCGCGGGATCGCGGAAGGGATCCTGTCCGGTTCGGAATTTGTACGCAGTGCGATGGACAGCGTCGGACGCGGGGCGGATCGGGTGCGTATGACGGAAGGTACTTCCGGCGGACGCAGTGTGACCCAGAATATCTATCTGCGCGACAGCGATGTGTCGCCGTACCGGACGGCACGACGGATCCGCAGGGAAAGCGAGGCAATTTTCAGAAACTGATATGGAGAAAAACTACAGGATCCGGATCCTATCCGGAGAACATACGCTGGAGCTGTCTCCGGATTCCCCGTGCCGTCTTCTTGCCGGAGGACTGTCCGGCTTTGACTGCACCGGTCTGGACGTTTCCGTGCGTCCGTATGCGTCCCGTCACGGCGGTTATCCCGAACGGAGACGGTTTGCGGAGAGGGAGCTCGGGCTGGTATTTGAAATTGATGCGGATGAGGAAGAAACGGAAGTGCTCCGCCGTCGCATTGTGACGATGATGAATCCGGCACGGACCTGCGAAATTGACGCGGAGATCTACGGCGTGCGCCGTAAGATTTCGGTGATCCCGTGCGGCGAAGCCGTTTTTGTCCGCGAGACTATGCACGACCGGCCGGAAGTATCGCTGGAATTTGTTGCGCCGGATGTGTTTTTTAGCGCGGCGGAATCGTCGGAAATCGTATTCCGCGATCCGGTGCCGCTTCTGACGTCACCGCTGTCGTTTTTTGCGGGCGCCGGCATGACGACGGGGATTTTCCGTACGACGGATACCACGCGCCTTTTCAACGAAGGCGATGCGGCGTGCGGGATCGTTGCGGAAATTACCGCGGACGGCGGAGACATCGTGCATCCGGGGATTTCCTGCGGTGAGGACTTTGTGATCTGTCCCGTGACGCTGTCCGACGGGGACACGCTCGTGATCGATACCCGTGACCGCAGAAAAAATATTTATCTGAACGGGGAGCAGTATTTTTCCTTTGACCGGCGCAGTACGTTTTTTGCTCTGCCGCCGGGAGAAAATGTGGTCTCCGTCCTGTGTGACGACGGAACAGAATATGTCCGTGCGAAGCTGACGTATGTTCCGCTGTATTTCGGGATCTGACGGAGGACAGCGTATGGATTTGTATTTTCTGGATGCGGATTTTCTGCCGCTGACCGGCCCGAAGGACGGCTGTTCGTCGATCGTCTGGTCGGAACGATATTTTGAAAACGGATCGTTCACCCTCCATTTCCCGAAGGAAATGCTTCCGGAGGTGTACGATGCCGTATATGTCCGTACCGGCGTGGAAAACGGCCGCATCAAGTGCGGCAGGATCACGTACGTGCTGACGGACGACGAAGAGGAAGCGGGCGGATGCGAGATGGGAGGGAAGATGCTTGAATCCCTGCTTGACGATCGTGTCCTTGCAGGAAAGGGATGCAGCAGCGGTCCGCTGACGCAGGCGGTGCTCTCTGCGGTGGAAGCGAATCTGCGTTCCTGCGGCGTGGAGATCGGGGAAAGTGAGTGGATTGACGATGCGGTCAGCCTGACATACGATTGGGATACGATGTCGGAATGGCTGTATGCCGTGCTGCGCCCGTTCGGGGCGTCCTACCGGATCGAGCTTGATCCCGGCCGGAATGTGCCGGTGTTCCGGATCGTCCGCGGGATCGACCGCAGTTCCGGCGTGGGACAGAATCTGTCGGAGAACTACAATCTCGGGCAGGCAGTGTTTTCCTCTTCGTTCGGGAACATTGTGTCCATCCGCTTTGAGCGCGATACGGCGGATGTAAAAAATGTCGTCTACGTGGAAGGTTCGGACGGAACGGTGATCGAGGTGGACACCAGCGGCGGTTCCCCGAAACGGGAGATGTACAAGGCGGTGACGGACGTCAAGTCGTCCGATTTCGCCGATACGGCGGCGTATACGGCGGCACTCCGTCAGCGCGGCGCGGAGATTCTGGCGAATTACACCGAGATCTATCATATTTCCGCCGAGACGGACGCGGGAGTTTCGCTGGTGTACGGTACGGATTACGCGCTCGGTGACATCTGCGACGTTGCGGACGATGCGCTCGGGCTGTCGTTCGGGATGCGTCTGACGGCGGTGGACGATGTGACGGAGTACGGTACCCGTACGCTGTATCCTTCCTTCGGCGAGGAAGTCCGTCAGGTCCGTCGGCTGATCGGCGGGAAGCGGTATTGAGAACCGGGCGGAAAAGGATGCGGGGGAACCCTTTTCCAAAAGGAGAGTTCCCTCTGGAAACTTTATTTTCAATAAGGAGAAACTATGGCTGATATTTCGATTCCCGTATTTGGCGGGATGTTTGATTCGACGATGGTGGTCGATACGGTGAACGGATTTCCGCGCGGGGACAAGGCGGTGGATGCGTCGTTTTTCGCAAAGATGATCTCGTCTTTTTACTCCGACGGGGTTCTGTCCGGCGGCGATTATGCGCAGAACGGCTTTCGCATTGTGTCGGCAGGCGGTCTTGCGGTTACGGTATCGGCGGGGATCGCGTGGATCCGCGGCTACATGGCATGGATGCAGACGGAGGAGAGTTTTTCGCTCCGTGCCGGACACACGTACACGGTGGTTCTTCGTCTGAACACCGCAACGGGGGATTTCCATCTGATCGCGTCGGAAGATGCGGTCGGCGAACCGGCGGATACCGAACTGATGCGTGATCTGGTTCTGGCGGAGATCACGCTTCCCGCCGGATGTACGGCAGTGACGGAGAGTATGATCCTCGATACCCGCGGGGATTCCGCGAAGTGCGGATTTGTGACCTGCAGCGTGGAGGCTCTGCAGACGGTTCCGTTTGCGGTGAATGCGGGCGCGGTCGGCGGTGTCCCGGAAGGGGTACTGATGCGGAAGACGGGCGGCATTATGCTCGGCAGTCTCACGGCGGCACCGGAGACGACCGGGGTTTCCGTGGTGCGCAATATTTCCTACGGCACCGTGCTTCCCGATGTATTGAGCGAAGGGGAAATTTTTATTCTTCTTTCGGAGTAACGGAAAAGGGAGGAAAGGTATGTCGATTTTATTCCGAAATACCGCGGTTCTTACGATCGGCGGTATGGAGACACGTCTGACGGTTTATTTTCAGGACGGACTTCTCCGCGTGGAGCTGGCACCGTACAGCAGCAATCCGTCGGAAGCGTACACCGGTACGCTGAGTGCGGCGGTGACCTACGGCGGTGTGTCAAAGCAGCTTGCGGCATCTCCGTTCAAAAAGGCTGTTTCGGCGGTTTTTTCGGCGGACAAAACACAGAAGAGCATCACGCTGTCATCCCCGTCCGCAGTCGTTTATGACGGGATGGCTTTCGCACCGCTTACGGTTTCCTGGAACGGAGACGGGACGCTTGCCGTACCGTCCGCGCGGATTTCCTATGCGTCGGGACTGCTGATCGGATCCCTTCTGCAGCTTCGCTGGGAGGCAGATGGAGTTCCGGAAGGGTATGCTGTGCGTACACTCGGGATCTGGATGTACCGCGCACCGAAGGCGCAGATCGAGCCGAAGTACACGCGAAGCTGTCTGCTGGACCGGAAGAGTGCGAATTTTTCGCTGGAACATATGATTGACGATCTGGAGGAGAAAAATGTTCTGTTTTACCGGATTGCGCTCGGACTCTATCCTGCGGGATCCGCGGATTTTGCCGGCAGAGACGGCTACGAACTGTATTTCGAGATTGATTCTCCGGCATATGTCTGTTCCGGACAGCAGGTGTATACGCTTGCACCGTGTAATTTCCGCTGCAGCGGAGTCCGCCGGAACCGTGTTGTGAATCTGACCTGGGAGACACTTCCTACGGCTTTGCATACCGAAGGCTTCCAGATGGACGTTACCTATGACGGAAGCACGTGGTACAGACTTTTCCTGGACAAATGTCCGTCTATGAGCTATTCCTTTGCGATTCCGCAGGGGCAGAAGAAGGCGGCGTTCCGTCTTTGCGCGTATTCCAGCCGAAGCAAATATGAGACTTCCGGAGACATATATACGCCGTGGATAACGATCGGAAACTCCAATGTATACGTCGGATATCACGGAAGCGCGGTTCCGGCGGCAGAGATTCATGTCGGTTCTGCGGCGGCATCCGCCGCGCTGAGTGTCGGCTGACGGAAATATTTCCGTCAGCCGGAAATAAATAAAACCGCGGACTGTTTCGGCGGTCCGCGGCATATATTTGGAACAGAGAGAAAGAACGGCGGAAGCACCGGAACGGGATCGTGAAAATCCTGACCGGTGCTTCTGCCGTCTTATATGGAGGGAAAAAAGTTATGCTTTTTTCTGTGCGGGGGTCTTTCTCGGCTTGCGGATCAGCTGGAGAACGATGCCGGCAGCGATCAGTACGAGACCGATGATGTCGGTCGCCAGACTCGGGATGACGAGCAGGAGACCTGCCGCCACGAAGATCAGACGTTCCCATACTTTTGCGGTGAGCAGGAGATAGCCTTCAAGACCGGCGGAGATGCCGACCATACCGATGACGGAGGTGATGACGATGCGGACGACTTCCACAGCATCCGTGTCGATCCAGAGGATTTCCGGGCTGAGCGCGAAGACGTAAGGGATGATGAACGCCGCGATCGCGAGTTTGGTTGCCTGGACCCCGGTCTTCAGCGGATTCGAATGGGCGATCGCGGAGCCTGCGTACGCCGCAAGAGCGACCGGCGGTGTAATATCCGCAACGATACCGAAGAAGAAGACGAACATATGTGCCGCGAGAACGGGAATTCCCATTTCAACAACGATCGGCGCGGTGATGGTTGCCATGAGGATGTAGTTTGCCGTGGTCGGAACGCCCATGCCGCAGATGATGCACGCGATCATCGTCAGGAAGAGCGCGAGGAAGATGTTCTGACGTGCAAGCGGAACGATGACGTTGAACAGGGTCGTTGCGAGACCGGTGTAGCTGATAACGCCGATGACGATCCCTGCCATACCGCAGGCTACGGTGACGCCGATGGCGTTTCTGGAGCCGTTTTCGACGGTTTCGACGAACTTTACGGGAGTGAAACGGGTCTCCTTATCGAAGAAACTGACCACGATGGAGATGATGATGGCGATGGAAGCCGCAAAGGATGCGGTCTTGCCGGCGGACATGAGTCCGACGAGGGTGATGATCGGGAGAAGGAGATAACCCTTGCGGAGGATCAGCTTGAAGAAATTCGGGATGCTGTCCTTGGGAAGACCCTTCAGACCGATGCGCTTTGCTTCAAAGTGGACCATCAGGAAGATGCCCGCGAAATAGAGGAGCGCGGGAAGGATCGCTGCCGTTGCGATGGCTGCGTAGGTGTAGCCGGTCATTTCTGCCATGAGGAATGCCGCGGCACCCATGATCGGAGGCATGATCTGACCGCCCGTGGAAGCGGCTGCTTCGACTGCCGCCGCGAATTCGGGGCGGTAGCCGGCTTTTTTCATGACGGGGATGGTTACGGAGCCGGAACCGACGGTGTTGGCGACGGAAGAACCGGAGTACATCCCTTCGAGGGCGCTGGAGATGACGGCAACTTTTGCCGGACCGCCGGCGGAGAAGCCTGCGATGGAGTTGGCAAGGTCGATGAAGAAGGAGCCGATACCGGACTTTTCAAGGAAGGAGCCGAAGAGGATGAAGAGCACGATGAAGCTTACGCAGACGTTGACGGGCGAACCCATGATGGATACGTTCGAGTAGAAGAGCTGGTAAACGATCGTACGGACGGTCTTGAGGAAGTCAAAGCCGCGTTCGAACATACAGTGATAGAATATGTACGCGATGAAGCAGCCTGCGACGACCATGATCGGAATCCCGGTCACGCGGCGGCAGAGTTCGAACAGCATGATGATGCCGACGAGGGCGATCACCATGTCGAGGTTGGTGATCTTGGTCGCCTTTTCAATGAACGAATTGACGTTCAGGGCAAAGTAGAGGTACGGGAAGAAGGCGATCACTGCGGCGAGGGCGTCCTGCCAGCGGATGTGGACGAGATGGACGCCGTGCTTTTTGGTCGGGGGATAGAGCAGATAGCCGGCGAGCATGATGATGCCGAGGAAGAGGCTCTTGCGCGCACGTTCCTCGATATAGCCGAAAATGCAGTAGAAAATGAAGCCGATCAGCGAGACGAGAATGCCGCGCAGGATCCACTTGGAGACGGTGCCGCTGTAGCTGCGGACGTTCGACTCTTTGTCGAGGTCGGCGAGCAGGGCTTCCGCGTCGAACGAATCGTCTTCGGCGAGAAGATCCGACATGGAGTGGATTTCGGGCTCGTTGGTTGCATGAGATTTCTTGGACATAGATGGGACTCCTGTGGGGTTGGATAATGGGAGATCAGCAGTTATTTCTGCTGATAGATTTCGATTTTTGCGTTGCGGCCGCAGAGTTCGCGGAGATTGATGCACTCGCCGCGGATCGTCAGGTAGTGATCGTGCACCGTGCCGACGATGTAGTTCAGGCTGTCGTACGTGTAGGTGATCCCCGTGACGACGATGGCACCGTCTTCGGCGTAGGAGAATTCCCACGTCGGCTGATCCGCTTCCGTCGGCATGCCCGCACCGAAGGTGTAGTACCGGGCTTCCGCCACGCGGATGATGCCGTCCGATGCTTCGAACACATCGATGACGGGGGATTTGTTGACCGAATGGAGGAATTCCACTTCGAACCGCGTGCCGTCCGGACAGTCGTAGCGGGCGTAAACCTGTCCGGTTTCCGCGTTCCGGATGACGAGCGTGTCGCTGTTTCTCACGGAAACAAGGAGAAAAACGGCTGCCGCAAGAACAAACAGGGCCGCAGTGACAATCGCTGCGGCCGCTGCCTTTTTATTGTGGTTGAAGATCGTACGGATATTCAAGATCAACCGAGCTTGCCGATTTCCTTGAAGTACTTTTCAGCACCTGCGTGGAACGGAATGGAAACGCCCTGAACGCCGCTGTCAGCGGAGAGTTCCGCACCCTTGGCGTGGGTTGCCTTGATCGCTTCGATGTTTTCGAAGATACCCTTGGTTACGTTGTATACAACGTCTTCGGAGAGATCGTCTGCGGCGATGAGAGTAGCCTTGACTGCAACGGTGGTTGCGTCTTCGGTCTGCTTGTCATAGGTGCCTGCAGCGAGGGTGTATTCGGTGTAGTAACCGTAGTTATCCTTGAGGTACTGCATTTCGGTTTCGCCGATGGAGAGGATAACGAAGTCGTTGGAGGTAGCGAGGTCGGTGATGCAGGTGGTCGGAGCGCCTGCGGTTACGAAGAACGCGTCAAGCTGACCGTCCTTGAACTTGTCAGCGGAGTCGGTGAAGCCGAGGGACTGCTTGTTGATATCGTCGAAGGTCATGCCGTATGCTTCGAAGATCTGAGCAGCGTTGAATTCGGTACCGGAGCCTGCGTCGCCTACGGAAACGGTCTTGCCCTTGAGGTCAGCAACGCTGGTGATGCCGGGCTTTGCAACGATCTGAACAACTTCTGCGTAGAGAGTAGCAACTGCGGAGAAGCCGGTGAGTGCGCCTTCTTCAGCGAAGGTGTTGGTGCCGTTGAACGCGTAGTCCATAACGTCGTTCTGAACGATCGCCATGTCAACGTCGCCTGCAGCAACGAGCTGGATGTTAGCCTTGGAAGCGCCGGTGGACTGAACACCGAATTCCTGGCCGATCTTATCCTTCATGACCTGGCCGAGGGCGATACCGAAGGAGTAGTAAGTACCGGTTTCACTGCCGGTAGCGAGGAAGATCTTGCTGCTTCCGCCGCCGCAGGAGGTGAGAACCAGCGCAGTCATCATAACGACTGCGAGGAGGAGAGAGAGAGTTCTTTTCATAACATTCCCTGCTTTCGTAGAATATAAATTTTGAAATTTTTCCGGCGGATGTTTCAAAAAACCATCCCGCCGGATGAAATTGGTTTTATTTTACACCCATATTTTGAATAAGTCAAGGGCTTTTTATTCATTTTGGCGGCTTTTACCGAAAAAACCGGAAGGTATCCGGGAAAAATGCCGAAAAGGAGATTATTTCCATCTCGCGACGGAAGTTCTGTACAGCGCTTCCAGCTGACGGGTCATTGCCGCCGCCGTGAATTTCTGTTCGTACATCTTTCTGGCACCCTCGGACAGCCGGGCACGCAGAGCGGGATCCAGCATGATTTTCCGGATGGCGTCTGCCATGGCGGCGCTGTCCTTTTCCGGGACGAGCAGACCGTTCACGCCTTCCGTGATCATGTACGGGTTGCCGCCGTACGTTGTTGCGATCGCCGGAACGTGCAGGCTCATGCCTTCCGACAGGGCGAGACAGGACGTTTCCGTACCCCACGAACAGTTGAGATTCAGGTCCATGATGTTGTAGTACGGCGCAACGTCGTCCGCGAAGCCCGTGAAGCGGACGTGATCCGCGATGCCGAGCGTTTTTGCCTGTTCTTTCAGCTCCGCATCGCACGAGCCGCCGCCGATGACGAGCAGGACCGTGTCCGGACAGGATTCCAGAACGTTTTTCATCGTCTCAAGCAGGTATGAGTGCCCCTTGTACGGCTCGAGTCTGGCGGAGATCCCGCAGACGAACGTGCTGTCCGCAATGTTCAGCGAACGCTTCAGTGCCGCTTGTTCCTCCGCCGTTGTCCGGCGCATTTCGTCCACGCCGTTGATGATGACCGTGATCTTCTTCGGGTCGACCCCGGTGTCGGTCATGTTGTCCGCGGCCGCCTGTGCCACCGCGACGATGTCCGTCGCGAGGGTATTGTTGACCAGACCGTTGATCTGCTTCCCGGGGAAGGTCGTCAGTTTCTTCGACGGCGGGAATGCGCTGTGACGGGTATAGAAACGGGACTTCACGCCGCAGAGGTACGCCGCCATTTTGCCGTAGAACGCCGAATGGGTGTGAACGATGTCCGGCTTCCAGTCACGGATGATCCGCATGACTTCGGTCATGGCACGGAGATCCATGCTTTTGTCCCGGCCGTTCCGAATTTCGATGACGGGATAGCCGGCTTCTTCAACGCACGGTTTCAGATCGGAACCGGCGGGAAGAACAACGGCGGTTTCGAATGCGGAACGGTCAAAGTTCCGCAGATAGTTCACCAGCAGACGGCCCGCGCCGCCGATGTTGGAGTCGGTCAGAATATTCAGTACACGGATCATGGAAGCCTCCTTATTTTTTCAGTTTTTTCAGAACAGCGCGCATTTCCTCACTGCCGAGGACGGTCACGCAGACCGCGTAGATGATGACGCCTGCCAGAACGGACAGCGCAAAGCCGGCGATGACCGGCAGGGAAGAGGTAAGCGGGTATACAAACCATACCGCCGCACCCATGATGAGCGCGGAAACGATCGTTTTTCCGAGATCGAGCACGTCCGCGCGGGATTTTGAGATCATACCGGTGCGGTAAGCGAAGATCAGATTGACGAGCATATTCACTGCCGCCGCCAGTCCGGAGATCAGCGCGATGCCGCCGATGTGCAGCCATCCGCCGATCAGGACGACCACGGCAACGTTGAATGCCATGGAAACAATCGCCGCGATCATGGGGTATTTCGTCTTTTCCGCCGCGAAAAAGGCTTTCGTCAGCACTTCGCTGACCGCCGCGAAGACCATCCCGACGGCGTAGAAACGCAGAGCGCTTGCCGTCCACAGCGTATCGGCGGCGTCAAACGCGCCGTTTTCGTAGATCAGCGAGACGAACGGCTCCGCCAGTACCGCGACGCCGACCGAGATCGGCGCGATGATGAAGGTCAGCACTTTCACGGACGTACGGGTCATGCGGTCCTTTTCACCGGTGTCGCCCGCCGCGTCCGCACGCGCGAAATACGGGAACAGCAGATTCGTCGCAACGAACGAGAACAGCCCGACGATGATGATATACAGCCGGTTCGCGTAGCCGAGCATGCTGATCGCCCCGTCGATGCCCGAAGCGAGACGGGTATTGATGAGCGTGCAGAGCGGCGTTGTCCATGTCGCCGCGAGGATGGGCAGTGCGTTTTTCGCCGCACGTTTTGTTTCCGGCGTGAGGACAGGTGCCGTCGGACGGAAGCGGAAGCCGCGTTTCCGTACGGCGGGGATCTGTACCGCCGCCTGTGCCGCCCAGCCGGTCAGCATCGCGCAGGACAGTCCCGTGACGGCGGTCAGCGGAGCGGTGCCGGACGCGCCGGAGAGTGCCAGCCAGCCGACCATGATGAGGTTCGAGACCAGACTGATGACGGCGGGGATGTTGTACTCTCCTTCGGACTGCAGAAATCCGACGAACGTGAACGCCAGACCGACGAAGATCACCATCGGGAACATGATCCGCGTGAGCCGGACGGCAAGCTGTGCCGTATCCGCCGCGAGATCGGGCGCGATGAACGAGACCAGCGCGGGCGCGAAGATCACGCCGAGGACGGCGATCACCGCGGTCAGCAGAAGGATCAGATTCGTGTACGACTGCGCGAAGGAAGAGGCTTTGGCTTTTCCTTCCTTCACGGCGATGCTGTTGTAGACGGGGATGAACGCGGAGGTGACGACCCCGCCGAGGACGAAGTCGAAAATGGTGACGGGCAGACGCGACGCGGTCTCATACGCCACGGCGTATACGGACGTTCCGAACGCACCGGCGACCATGACGTCGCGCACCAGACCCATCAGTTTTGCCGCGAGGATGATGACGCCCATCAGTGCGGCGGTTTTTGCAAAACCAAAGGATTTTTTCATTCTTTATACGACCTGGAACAGGTAGAATTTCAGATAATCCGTTTCGGGGACGTTCCACAGGATCGGGTGATCCGGGGACTGCGTCCGGTGTTCGATCTGGCGAAGGCTGACGCCGGCGTCACCAGCCGCGTCCGCGATCATCTTTTCGAACAGATCAGTCTTCATGAAGTGGGAGCAGCTGCACGTTGCAAGATAACCGCCGCGCGGCAGACAGCGCATCGCACGGAGGTTGATGTCCTTGTAGCCGCGGTACGCATCGCGTACGGTGGAGCTGGATTTGGTGAACGCCGGCGGGTCGAGGATGATGTAGTCGTAATCGTGGCGCTTTTCGTTCACCATGTCGGTCAGGAGCTTGAACACGTCCGTGCAGAGGAAGGACATCCGGTCGGTCAGACCGTTCATGTCCGCATTCTTTTTCGTCTGTGCGATCGCCGTTTCGGAAATATCCACGGCGGTCACGTGTTCCGCACCGCCTGCCGCGCAGTTGAGCGCGAACGCACCGGTGTGGGTGAAGCAGTCGAGGACGCGGCGTCCCTTGGCCAGCTTTGCCGCCGCCTGACGGTTGTACTTCTGGTCGAGGAAGAAGCCGGTCTTCTGTCCGTCGATGTAGTTCACATCATATTTTATCCCGTTTTCGGTGATCGTAACGTGCCCGTCGGCGTCACCGGAGAAAGTTTCGGGTTTCCAGTAGCCGCAGAACTGTTCCATGCCTTCGAGTTCGCGCACCGCGACATCGCAGCGTTCGTAGAGTCTGCGGACGTTCACGCCGTATTCCGGCAGAACGCGCACGAGCGTTTCGAACAGCATATCCTTGATCTTTTCGGTGCCGAGGCAGAGGGTCTGCGCGACGACGATGTCTTCGAACAGGTCAACGGTCAGACCGGGGAACTGGTCGGCTTCGCCGAAAATGAGACGGGAGGAACGGAAGTCGTCACCCATGACGGTTCTGCGGTAGTCGAGGGCATAGCGGATGCGGCGTTCGTAGAAATCCGCGTCGAACTTGTCGTTCGCGTTGCGGGAGATCAGACGGACGCGGATCTTGGAATTGGAATTGTAGTAGCCGGTGCCGAGGAAGCGTTCCTTCGGCGAGAAAACGTGCACGAGTCCGCCGTTTTCGGGCGTTCCGTCGATCTTGACGACTTCGCCTTCGAACACCCACGGATGTCCGGACTTCGCGTGCCGCTCACCCTTTTCGGTTATAAAAATACGCGGTAAATCGATCATAAACTTTTCCTTAAAATATAGTGTGTGTGGGATCCCGTGACGGTGCCGGAGACTTACCGGTTTACCGGTCGGCAAGGATCGCGTCGATTTCGGCGAGTTCTTCATCGGTCAGGTGCATATTGTCCAGCGCCTTGACATTTTCGATGACCTGTTCGGGCTTGGATGCGCCGATGAGGGCGGAAGTGACCGCCGGATCGCGCAGTGCCCAGACCAGCGCAAGCTGTGCGAGCGTCTGACCGCGGCGTTCGGCAACGGTGTTGAGCGCACGGACGGTCTTCATGAGGTTTTCGTTGATGTCGGATGCACGGAGGAACCGCGGATCATGGACAGCACGGGAGTCTTCCGGGATGCCGTTGAGATAACGTCCGGAGAGTCTGCCGCCGGCAAGAGGACCGAACGCCATGATGCCGACACCTTCTTTTGTCAGAACGTCGGTCAGACCGTGTTCGATCGAACGGTTGAACATGCTGTAGTTCGGCTGATGGATGAGCATGTGCATGCCCATGTCCTTCATGCACCGGATCGCACGTTCTGCCTGTGCGGGATTGTAGTTGGAAATGCCGGCATAGAGTGCCTTTCCGCTTTTCACGATGTCGTACAGCGCGCCCATGGTTTCTTCGATGGGGGTCGCGTCGTCGGGACGGTGATGATAGAAAATGTCCACATAGTCGAGATTCATGCGCTTGAGCGACTGATCGATGCTGGCGATGAGGTACTTGCGGGAACCGTTGTTGCCGTAGGGGCCTTTCCACATATCGTATCCGGCCTTGGTGGAGATCACCAGTTCGTCGCGCCACAGATGCCAGTCGCGGCGCATATGTTCACCGAAGCTGCGTTCCGCTTCACCGTACGGCGGGCCGTAGTTGTTGGCAAGGTCGAAGTGGGTGATGCCGAGGTCGAACGCGGTGCGCAGGATCTTCTGCTGTACGCCGAACGGCGTGATGTCGCCGAAATTATGCCAGAGACCGAGAGAGATCGCAGGAAGCAGGAGACCGCTTCTGCCGCACCGGCGGTAGGACATTCTGCTGTAGCGGTCATCTGCGGGAGTATAGGGTACATACTGTTCGTAGCTCATGGGATTCTCCTTTCGGGATGATGAGGATGGGGAGGGATTTCTTCAGAAGAGTCCCTCCCCACATGATTATAAAATTAACCTAATTTCGCAATCGCAGCGATTACGCCTTCGCGCTTTTCCCTGTACATTTCAAGCTTTGCGCGTTCTGCGTCAACAACGGCTGCCGGAGCACGGCTGATGAAGCCTTCGTTGTTCAGCTTGCCTTCGGCACGCTTGATTTCGGCTTCCACGTTCTTGAGTTCGCCTTCGAGTCTCTTGCGTTCCGCTTCGAAGTCCACGAGGTCGCCGAGCGGGATGTGAACGGTCGCCGCAGAGGTGATAACGCGGACTGCGGTGTCATCGTCGTAAGCGTCAACGAGTTCCATGCCGGATGCGGATGCGAGCTTTTCGAAGAAGGATGCGCTGCCCTGGAACGCTTCCGGATACTTGGTTTCGATGAAGAGCTTTGCCTTACGGGACGGAACAACGCCCATTTCGGCACGGCGGGTACGGATCGCCTTGATCGCGTCGATGACCTTTTCCATGTTCGCTTCGTCTGCCGCGAATACGAGGTCTGCATTGTAGACCGGGTAATCCTTGATCATGATGCTGCCTTCTTCGCCCGGGAGACCGCTGTAGATTTCTTCGGTGATGAAGGGCATGAACGGATGCAGGAGCTTGAGGGTTTCACGGAGAACATACGCAAGAACGTTCTGTGCGCATTCGCCGCGTTCGCCGCCTGCTGCAACGGACGGCTTGGAGAGTTCGATGTACCAGTCGCAGTAGATGTCCCAGAGGAAGTCGTAAACGGAGGACAGAGCAACGCCGATTTCATAGTTGTCGAGGTTGGTGTTGACGTTCTGTACGCACTGTTCGAACTTGGTGAGGATCCACTTGTCTTCCGCGGAGAGCTTGTCCGCTGCGGGAAGTTCGATCTTGTCGATGGTGAGGTTCATCATGACGAAACGAGCCGCGTTCCACAGCTTGTTTGCGAAGTTGCGGGCTGCTTCGATACGTTCGTCGGAGAAGCGCATGTCGTTTCCGGGGCTGTTGCCGGTTGCGAGAGCGAATCTGAGCGCGTCTGCGCCGTACTTTTCAATGATTTCGAGCGGGTCGATACCGTTGCCGAGGGACTTGGACATCTTTCTGCCCTGTGCGTCGCGGACGAGACCGTGGATGAGGACGGTGTCGAACGGAATGTTGTCGGTATATTCGAGTGCGCTGAAGATCATACGGGATACCCAGAAGGTGATGATGTCGTAGCCCGTAACGAGGGTGTTGGTCGGGTAGAAGTACTTGAGGTCTTCGGTTTCTTCCGGCCAGCCGAGCGTGGAGAACGGCCAGAGCGCGG
Organism: Clostridia bacterium; assembly: GCA_017547755.1. Lineage (GTDB taxonomy): Bacteria > Bacillota > Clostridia > Oscillospirales > CAG-272 > UMGS1696. The sequence continues at coordinate 35,057 of JAFYOX010000111.1, forward strand.
AGCTGAACCAGGTGTCAAGCGTATCGGGGTCCTGCGTCATGTGGCCGCCGCACTTCGGGCAGACTTCGCAGCCGTCCTTGTTGACAACGGTGTGACCGCATGCGTCGCAGTAGTATGCGGGGATTCTGTGACCCCACCAGAGCTGACGGGAGATGCACCAGTCCTGGGTATTTTCCATCCAGTGGAAGTAGTTCTTGTCGAAGCGTTCGGGGATGAACTTGATTCTGCCGTCGCGGACTGCTTCGATCGCGGGCTTTGCGAGGGGTTCCATGCGAACGAACCACTGCAGGGAGATCATCGGTTCGATGGTGGTGCCGCAGCGGTAGCAGGTGCCGACTTCGTGGGTCAGGTCTTCGATTTCAGCGAGGAAGCCGCCTGCGCGGAGGTCTTCGAGGATCGCCTTGCGTGCTTCGTAGCGGTCCATGCCGGCGTACTTCGGATAATTTTCGGTGATCTTTGCGTCTTCGGTGAGGACAACTTCCATCGGGAGATGGCAGCGGCGTCCGACTTCGAAGTCGTTCGGGTCGTGTGCGGGAGTGATCTTGACGCAGCCGGTACCCTTGTCAAGCTGAGCGTGTTCGTCCGCAACGATCGGGATGCGTCTGCCGACGAGCGGGAGAACGACGTACTGACCGATCATGTGCTTGTAGCGTTCGTCATTGGGGTTTACCGCAACGGCGGTGTCGCCGAGAAGGGTTTCGGGACGGGAGGTAGCAACTTCAACATATCCGCCGCCGCCGACGAGGGGGTAACGGATGTGCCAGAAATGGCTGTGCTGTTCTTCGTAGTCAACTTCGGCGTTGGAGATGGAGGTCTTGCAGTGCGGGCACCAGTTGATGATGCGTTCGCCGCGGTAGATCAGGCCCTTGTCATAGAGTCTCTGGAAGACGTCGCGGACAGCGTTGCTGCATCCTTCGTCGAGGGTGAAGCGTTCGCGGGACCAGTCACAGGAGGTACCCATCTTCTTGAGCTGTTCGATGATGCGTCCGCCGTACTGTTCCTTCCATGCCCATGCGCGCTTGAGGAAGCCGTCGCGTCCGAGGTCTTCCTTGGTGAGACCTTCTTTGCGCATTGCTTCAACGATCTTTGCTTCGGTTGCGATGGAAGCGTGGTCGGTGCCGGGAACCCAGAGGGTGCAGAAGCCGCGCATTCTCTTGTAGCGGATCAGGATGTCCTGGAGGGTATTGTCAAGCGCGTGACCCATGTGGAGCTGACCGGTGATGTTCGGCGGGGGAATTACGATGGAGTAATGTTCCTTGGAGTGGTCGATGGTGGGAGTGAAGAGGTTCTGCTCGCACCAGTCGGCATAGATGCGTCCTTCAAATTCGGACGGAGAATAAGTCTTGGGGAGTTCTTTTCTCATTCTATATAGATCCTTTCGGTAAATTAACGCAGGGGAATTGTCAGGCATTCAGCTTTGCAAGGATTTTTTCGCCTTCGGCATCGATATCGAAGCCGTATTCGTTGTCCACACGCCAGTCGGCGTACTGTGCGGACGGAAGGGAATATTCTTTTTCGCGCCAGCGGGCGAAATTGAGGTAGTAGCCGCCGATGAACTCGATGGTCTGACCGCGCTGGACATTGCGCGCGATGCGGCGGTAGATCCGCATTTCGATGGTCGCGTCGATATAGATCTTCACGTCGGCGAGTTCGCGGACGGATTCGTGACAGAAGATCGTGACGCCTTCGATGATGATGTGATCGTATTCGCCGGATTCCTTTGCTTCGCGGACAGCCGCGAGGAACGCGGGGATATCCACGGAGTCGGGATGATTCCAGTCGGAATATTCCTCACCGGTGGCGGGAGAGATCATTTTGGGGAGTTCCTTTTTGAAGTAGCGGTCGGCGGCGATCACGCACACGCGGTTCTGCTTCGATTCAAGGTAGTTTTTGAGCGCGTCCGCGAAGGTGGATTTTCCCGACCCCGACGCGCCGGACACAGCGATGATATACGGCATATCCGTCTCCTCCGTTATTGAGTTATGAAAATAAAAAACGTCCCATAGAACATCTACAGGACGCAGAATTTGCGCGGTACCACCCGGATTTATCCAGCGGAAACACTGGATACACTTATCGGGACAACGGCAGACTGCCGGATCCCTTTTCCCTGTAACGTGGGACAGACGGCGCGGATTACCTGAGAATCTGCGTGAAATTCTCCCGTTCACCCGCACGGCTCGGGGACTACTTCCTCCGGTGCTGTCGGCGCGGATCCCAGCCTTCCGCACTCTCTGTACGATGCACTCCGGACTACTTCTTCCCGTCACGGCCTTTATTTTATGAGTACACTACATTATAGCATTCTGCGGGGTGTTTGTCAATCGGTATTTTGAATTTTTGCCCTGAGGGGGAATAACGCGACTGCGTCGCGGAAGGTGGAAAAACGACCTGGCGGTCGTTTTTCTGGATTTATGCCACTGCGCGTGGCAGGCGCATAAAGGGGCTCAGGCGCCGCCCCTTTATGAATACCGGCTGGGAGACCCGAAGGGTCTCCGAAGGCACGGCGTGCCGGTTGTTATACTGCAGTTATGGGGTGGAGAATACGAACGAGACGGATATGCCGTCCGTATGGGAAGTTGATTCTGGCTGACCGCCGGGAGCTGAGGGTGGCGTTTACTGCTTTATCTGAAGATAATCTTCACCGCTGTTTCTACTGAACGTGCGTTTTGGACAGATTTGCACCAAACTTCGTAATTTCCGAACGGTCTGCCGCGTGAAAACCGCTGTCTGTCCGAGCGCTCAAGCGCGAGTCCCACATACGCAGGAGAATCCAAGGGGGAACCCCCTTGGTTGAGGTGATTCACAAGAGGGCATCGACATGCCCTCTTGTGCGCCGTCCCGCGCAGGGACATCAATCCGGAAAAACGACCGACAGGGAGTTTTTCTTCCTTCCGCACCGAAGGTGCGTTCCCCGAAATTTTAAGTAAAATTAAATTATTCCTGTCATTATTTCAAGACTTTGCTTGACATTTGAGAGGGAGTGTGGTAGGATAGTCAAAGCGCAAAAATCTACCTTAAATTTTATTATATAACACAAAGACGAAACTGGAGAAAAATCATGAAAAAGACAATCACTCTGCTCCTCGCAATGGCGATGCTGTCTTCTGTTGTGATGACGGCTTGTTCCGACGCGACGGATAACGCAGGCTCTTCTGCCGACGCATCCACGGTCAATACCGCTCCCGAAGCCGGCGCGGAAGCCGTTGAAGAAGAAGCTCCGCAGGACTTCTATTCCATGTCCGATCTGCCCCGTGACCTCAACCTCGACGGCTACGAAGCACGCTTCTCCCTTGAAGAAGGCGGCAACGGCGCGCTGACCGAACGTTCCATCTGGGTCGAAGAAGATACCGGTGACGTTGTTGACTCTGCGGTATATACCCGTAACCTCAAGATCATGGAAAGTCTCAACTGCAAGCTTTCCATCTCCTCCATCGGCGGCTCCGGCACTGCGACCGGCGCGATCCGTACCCAGGTACAGGCAGGTACCGATGATATCCAGATCGGCGGTCTCTATCAGTACTACGGTACCGGCATCGCTGCGGAAAACCTCATCTTCAACCTTGCTAATTCCGAAGTTTTCCCCTACAATGATTTCACCCGCGACTACTGGGGCGTTCAGTACATCGATGACCTTTCCTATAAGGGAGCAAGCTTCTTTGTAACCGGTCCTCTGTCCCTCCGCTACACCGGCGGTGTTTATGTTACCTACATCAACTCCTCCAAGTGGAACGAATTCTATCCCGAACAGAACATCTACGACATCGTCCGCGACGGTAAGTGGACCATCGACAAGATGTACGAATACGCCAACGGCGCATACGTTGACGAAAACGGTGACGGTGTTGTTGACGCAGACGACTTCTTCGGCAACGTTATCCCCTGCGAAGACCCGATGGACGGTATGGCAGCGGCTGCAAACGTAAAGTGGTCCGAAAAGGATGAAGACGGCAACATCGTTCTCACCCTCAACAGCGAACACACCATCAGCTTCTACGAAAAGCTCTATAACCTCATGTACAACGGCCAGGGTACCTGGATCGCTACCTCCGACGACAACAAGACCGCAATGAACATGTTCGCGGCAAGCAAGGCGCTCATGGCTGTCAACAAGATGTATCAGGCAGAAGTATTCTTCCGCGATATGTCCGACAACTACGCGATCCTTCCCCCGCCGATGCTCGATGAAAATCAGGAATTCTACAACTCCTGTATCCACGACTCCTGCACCATCTTCTGCGTGCCGATCACTGTATCCAACACCACCGCAGTCAGTGCAGTTCTCGAAGCTCTCGCAGCGGAAAGTGCACGTCTCGTATCTCCCGCATACTATGAACAGGCTCTCAAGGTCAAGTACACCCGTGACTCCGACGCCGGCGATATGATCGACCTCATCTATTCCCATATCTCCACCGACTTCGCGTTCCTGTACTCCAGCAGCCTTTCCAACATGGCTCACATCTTCCGTTCCAACATCTCCAGCAAGACCGAAGCGATCTCCTCTGCCATCGCAAGAAACGAAAAGGCATGGGGCAAGGTTCTCGACCGTTTCGTCCAGAAACTCGACGAAGTTGCCGAAAAGCAGGGTTAATTGCTGATTTCCATAGAAAAAACGCCCTTTCGGGGCGTTTTTTCGTTAAGTTGGATGTGCGTTTTCCGTCGGAATTCCGTTGACTTTGGCGTCCTTTTATGGTACTATTTTAGGCGTGCCCAAATTTTTAAGATGTGTTTGAAAATAAAAAGAAAAAACGGAGAAATTTTCATGAAAAAGACGCTTACCGTTCTGCTTGCGCTCGCAATGCTGTCTTCCGCTGTGATGACTTCCTGCTCGGATGCGACCGACAATGCGGAAACCACCGCTGCCTCTTCCCAGACTTCCGCTCCCGATGCTGCATCCGCAGAAGAAACCGAAGCGGACGAACCCCAGGATTTCTACACCATGACCGGTCTGCCGCGCGACCTCAACCTCAACGGCTACGACATCAAGTTCGACGTTGAAGAAGGCAACAACGGTACTCTGACCGCACGTTCCGTATGGGTAGAAGAAGACAGCGGCGACATCGTGGATGCTGCGATCTTCGAACGCAACATGAACGTTATGGAAGGTCTCAACTGCAACATCACTCTTCTCGCGTCCGATACCTACGGCAGCTCCTCCAACACCAAGACCCGTCTCCGTACGCAGGTACAGGCAGGCTCCGATGACGTTCAGCTCGCGGGCTTCTATCAGTACTACGGGACCGTCATCGCAACCGAAAACCTCGTATACAACATGGCAAATTTCCCCTACAACGATTTCACCCGTGAATACTGGGGTGTCGGCTACATGGACGCTCTTTCCTACAAGGGCGCATACTTCTTCGCAACCGGTCCGATGGCTCTCCGTTACACCGGCGGTGTCTATGTAACCTACGTCAACTCCAACCTCTGGAACGAATTCTATGCAGGTACGAACCTCTACGACGTGGTACGTGACGGCAAGTGGACGTACGACTATCTGTACGATGTGACCAACGCGACCTACATCGACGCAAACGGCAACGGCTCCGCAGACGCAAGCGATACCTACGGCTTCATCCTCTCCCTGCAGGACATGGTTGACGGTATGGCGGTCGGCGCAGACGTAAAGTGGTCCGAACGTGACACGGAAGGCAACGTTTCCATCATCGTCAACAACGAACGCAGCATCAGCTTCTACGAAAAGCTGTACAAGCTCATGTACAACAGCACCGGCGCACACTCCGCGACCCAGGATGACAGCGTGACCGTTATGAAGATGTTCAACGACGGCTACGGCATGGCGACCATCAACAAGATGTTCCAGGCAGAAATCTACCTCCGCGAAATGGAAGACAACTACACCATCCTTCCTCTTCCGAAGCTTGACGAAGCACAGGCTGAATACAACTCCGCGATCCACGACGGCTGCACCATCTTCGCGATTCCGATCACCACCGGCAATCCCGACGCAGTCAGCGCAGTTCTCGAAGCACTTGCAGCGGAAAGCGCACGTCTCGTATCTCCCGCATACTATGACCAGGCTCTGAAGGTCAAGTACACCCGTGACTCCGACTCCGGCGAAATGATCGACCTCATCTACTCCAACATTTCCACCGACTTCGCGTTCATGTACTCCAACAACCTGACCGATATCGCACACCTCTTCCGCAATAACATTTCCAACAAGAACGAAGCACTTGCTTCCGCTATGGCAAAGTCCGAAAAGGCATGGGGCAAGATGATCACCCGCTTCCTCGAAAAGCTCGACGACGTCATCGACTCCCAGGGCTGATCTATATCCGCAGAACGGATCCGCAGAAAACCGGAACACCGGTTTTCTGCGGATTTTTTGCTATTTCTAAAATCTCATTAATTATTTTTAGTATTGCCAAGGGGAGAATTATTTGCTATAATGAAGAAAAATCCCAACGGGAACGAAAGGACGAAATCATGCAGATTCTCAAACGGTTCATCGGGTATTACCGGCCGCACGTGAAGATGTTCATCGCGGACATGGTGTGCGCGCTGATGCTTGCCCTGTGCGACCTCATCTACCCGAACATCACGCGCAATATGCTGAACATCTACATTCCGAACAACCAGATCAATCTTCTGGTGGTCTGGGCGGTGATCCTTCTGCTCATATATGTTGCGAAGCTGTTCTTCAACTATTTTGTATCCTACGTCGGACATATCGTCGGCGTGGATATGCAGGCGGATATGCGCCGGGAGGTCTTCGACCATCTGGAACGCCTTCCGCTGACGTATTTTGACAACAACAAGACCGGTACGATCATGTCGCGCATCGTGAGCGACCTGATGGACATTTCCGAACTGGCGCATCACGGACCGGAAGACCTGTTCCTCTCCGTGATCTCGATCGTGGGCGCGTTCATCATGATGGCGCGGATCCACATGCCTCTTGCGCTGATCGTCTGTGCGTCCCTGCCGATCATGGTGATCTTCGCGGCGCGTCTGCGCATGCGGATGAGCCAGGCGTTCACGGAAACGCGCGTAGAGATCGGGGAAGTCAACGCGGGGCTTGAAAACAGCATCGCGGGCATCCGCGTATCGAAGGCATACACGAGCCGGGAATACGAAAACGAAATGTTCGAAAAGGGCAACAGCAAATTCGTCAAGGCGCGTACGAAGGCGTACAAGGTCATGGCGGAATTCCACTGCGGCACGACGTTCATCGGGGACTTCCTGCAGGTCGTCCTGTACATCGCGGGCGGTATGTTCTGCGCGTTCGGCAAAATTTCCGTCGGTGACTTCACGGCGTTTGTTCTTTACATCGGCATTTTCATGAATCCTGTCCGCCGGATCATTTCCTTTGTGGAACAGTATCAGAACGGCATGACGGGCTTCAAGCGCTTCCTTGAGATCATGGACTACCCGATCGAAGCGGACGATCCGGACGCGAAGGAGATCGGCCGCGTAAAGGGCGAGATCGAATTCGACAATGTGACCTTCCGTTACGAAGAAGAAAAGACCGTTCTGAACGATCTGAGCTTCAGGGTGGAAGCGGGCAAGACGCTTGCGCTGGTCGGACCGTCCGGCGGCGGCAAGACGACGATCTGTCATCTGATCCCGCGCTTCTACGAGCTGGCGGGCGGCAAGATCACGGTGGACGGCACGGACATCCGGGATGTAACGCGTGCGTCTCTGCGTGAAAACATCGGCATCGTGGCGCAGGACGTCTTCCTGTTCAACGCGACGATCTACGACAACATCGCCTACGGTACCCCCACGGCGACAAAGGAACAGGTAGAAGATGCGGCACGCCGTGCGAACATCCTCGAATACATCGAGTCCCTTCCGGAAGGCTTCAATACGATCGTGGGTGAACGCGGCATCAAGCTCTCCGGCGGTCAGAAGCAGCGCGTTGCCATTGCCCGCGTCTTCCTGAAGAACCCGCCCGTCCTCATCCTCGACGAAGCGACGAGCGCTCTCGACAACGCGACCGAGCAGATGATCCAGCACAGCCTCGAAGAACTCTCCCACGGCCGCACGACCATCGTCGTTGCCCACCGTCTCACGACCATCAAAAACGCCGACGAGATCCTCGTCATCAGCGACAACGGCATCGAAGAACGCGGCAATCACGAATCCCTTCTCAAGAAGGGCGGCATTTACGCCGGTCTGTGGAACGGGATGAAGATCGAATAAAATATTGTTTTGGTGAAATTTTTGAGGGGAACCTTTTCAGCGGAAAGGTTCCCCCGCGACTTTCTCCGAAAGTCGCAGAAACTCCCTTTCAATCCCCTATCAGCTGCCCAATCCGGCTGCAACAGATTGAAGTTTTTGCGGAGCTTTTTTCAAAAAGCGACCGTCTTCCCTTCCCGAACGATGTGTACTTTCTCCCCTTTGAAAAATCCGCATATTTTTCCCCCAAAGCATTGCGAAACAAACGAAATTACGTTATAATAAACCATAATAAAATCCAGAAGGAGAGCGACCGATGAAAGCCCCGAAGACCGTGTATGTGTGCAGTGAGTGTGATTACCAGAGTTCGAAGTGGCTGGGGAAGTGTCCGCAGTGCAACGCGTGGAATACGTTTGTTGAAGAGACGTATACTGCGCCGGCGAAGGCGTCGGCGGTGTCGAATTCACCGACACGCGCGGCGGCAGTCACGCCGGAACAGAGCAGGGCGGTGAAGTTCAATGAGTTTGAGATTCCCGAATATCTGCGGCACAGTACGGGGATCGGGGAGCTTGACCGCGTGCTCGGCGGCGGACTGGTCGAGGGATCGGTCATCCTGCTTGCCGGGGAACCCGGCATCGGGAAGTCCACGCTGCTCATGCAGCTGTGCGGACAGCTCGGGAATTCGTGCAAAGTTCTGTATGCGTCCGGGGAAGAATCCCGCGCGCAGCTCAAGATGCGCGCCGAACGCCTGGACGTGAACGCGGAATTCCTCTATGTCCAGACCGAGACGAACATCGCCCATATCCTCACCGAATACGATAAGATCAAGCCCGATATCGTCATCGTCGACTCCATCCAGACGATCTATTCCGACGACCTCACCTCCACGGCCGGAAGTGTCACGCAGGTGCGCGAATGCTCGTCCCTGCTCATCAACCGCGCGAAAACCGACGGCGCCGCCGTGCTCATCGTCGGTCATGTCAATAAGGAAGGCGGCATCGCCGGTCCGAAGGTGCTTGAACATATGGTCGACGCCGTTCTTTATTTCGAAGGCGACCGCCGTCAGCCGCACCGCATCGTCCGTGCCATCAAGAACCGCTTCGGCTCCACCAACGAGATCGGCGTGTTCGAAATGGCGGAACACGGACTCGAAGAAGTCGCCAATCCGTCTGCGATGCTTCTTGAAGGACGCCCCACCGGCGTCAGCGGAAGCTGCGCGGTCTGCATCATGGAAGGAAGCCGTCCGCTGATCGCGGAAATCCAGGCACTCGTTACACCGACCGTCTTTCCGGCGCCGCGCCGTACCGCCAACGGCATCGACTATAACCGGATGTGCCTCCTGCTCGCCGTCCTCGAAAAGCGGCTCGGACTCAAGTTTTCGACCTGCGACGTCTATCTCAACGTCATCGGCGGTCTGCATCTCGACGAACCCGCCGTAGACGCCGCCGCGTGCCTTGCGATGATCTCGTCGCTCCGCGATATTCCCGTCCCGGACGACGTCATCGCCTTCGGCGAAGTCGGCCTGTCCGGCGAATTCCGCGCGGTCGCGTCGATCGAACAGCGCGTGAACGAGGCGTTCCGCCTCGGATTCACGAAGATCGCCCTGCCGAAGCGTGCCGCGCTGAAAAATGAAGAAGCGCTGAAGGAATCCGGCGCGGAGATCATCCCGCTTGACGGAATTTTCGATGCGCTGAAGCTGCTGGCGTCAGCGGAACAGTAAAAATGTACATTATTTTACAAATATATCTTCCCGAAAGGAAATCAATATGAAACTCCAGGACAAATTCAATCTCTACGGCATCGATGACGAACGCAGCCGGAAGGTGATCTTCCCGACCCGCGTCGTTCTCACCCAGGGTAAAGTTACCGGCAGCGAACACCTGACCGCGTACAAGCCCGCGCAGGTTGCCATCTACGGCTACCACGACCAGTGCACCCTCGACAACCGCGGCTCCGACGTCAACGCCGGCGTTCTCGTGGACTTCGGCCGTGAACTCCACGGCACCCTCACCGTTTCCGTATGGTCCATGAACGGCAGATACGCCGACTACACCATCCGCCTCGGTGAAAGCGTTTCCGAAGCGATGACTCCTCTCACCGAAACCGACAAGAATCCCACCAACGACCACGCGGTCCGCGACATGAAGGCGACCAGCGGTGCATGGTCCTCCAACGAAACCAACGAAAGCGGCTTCCGCTTTGCGTACGTGGAACTCAACTCCCCGGATATGTATATGCAGATCCGCTGCATCACCGCGACCCTCGTTTACCGCGACATCGAATACCGCTGTTCCTTCGAATGCAGCGATCCGATGCTCAACAAGATCTACGACACCGCCGCATACACCGTGCATCTGAATATGCAGCGCTACCTCTGGGACGGCATCAAGCGTGACCGTCTCGTATGGGCAGGCGACATGAATACCGAACTTGCGACCATTTTCGCCGTTTTCGGCGCGAACGAAGTGGTTCCGAAGTCCCTCAATCTTGTGCGCGACGTCACCCCGACGAGCGATTCCATGAACGGCATCTCCGCGTACAATCTGTGGTGGCTGCTCTGCCATTACGAATGGTACATGGGCACGGGTGACTACGATTATCTCAAGGAACAGAAGGATTACATCCAGGCGCTCCTGACCCGCTACATGACGTACATCGATGAAAACGGCGCGGAAACTCTGCCGGAAGGCCGTTTCTTCGACTGGCCGACGAACGATCTGCCGAACGAAAAGCACTGCGGTCTGCAGGGTCTTCTCCGTCTGGCACTCCTGCGCGGCGGCGACATCATGAAGGTGCTCGGCGAAACCGAAACGGCAGCGGAATGCTACATCGCGGCGGACAAGCTCCTCGCGCACAAGCCGGTACCGACCGCAAAGCAGCCGGCGGCACTTCTCGCCATCGGCGGCATCAGCGATCCGAAAGAAATGTTCGATAAGGTCATTGGTCCGGGCGGCGCGGCAGGTCTGTCCACGTTCCTCGGCTACTACACGCTCTGCGCGTGTGCGGAAGCCGGCGAATACGAAGCGGCACTCGACATCATCCGCAATTACTGGGGTAAGATGATCGAAATGGGCGCGACGACGTTCTGGGAAGACTTCAACATCGACTGGCTCGACAACGCGGCGCCGATCGACGAACCCGTTCCGGAAGGAAAGAAGGATATCCACGGCGACTACGGCGCATACTGCTACGTAAAGCTCCGTCACAGCCTCTGCCACGGCTGGGCATCCGGTCCCGCACCGTACCTCGCGGCGCACGTTCTCGGCATCAAGGTCGTTGAACCGGGCTGCAGAAAGATCAAGTTCGAACCGAACCTCGCCGGACTCGAATGGGCAAAGGGCACCTACCCGACTCCGTACGGCGACATCAGGATCGAAATCACCAGGGACGGCGCATCCTGCATCGTTCCCGAAGGCGTTGAAATTGTAAAGTAAATGAAATTCCGTGGGGAAAAACTTTTTGAAAAAAGTTTTTCCCCACACCCCTTTTCAAAAACTTTTATACCGGGAAAGGAGATAAAGTGATGCTGAAATCGAAGGAAATACGGGAGAAAGCGGAGAAAATCCTGCGGGATTCGGGACTTCTGGAGGAACTTTCGAAGTACGGGGAAGCGCATCCGATCGGGAGTTACCGGATGGACATCATGGCGTGGAACGACATCGACATTGACGTCCGGAACGACGGGATGAACCCCGAAAAGCTGTACGCGCTGACGAAATATGTGATCGAAACGTTCCGTCCGGTGTGGTACGAAGCGAAGGAAGAAGTCACGGACGAAGGAAAAACGGTCTGGTTCCACGGCTGGGAAGCGTACATCGACGGGGAACGGTGGAATTTCGACATCTGGTTCTTCGATGAGGAAACGATCGCAAAGGCGGAAGAATTCTGCGACGGGGTTGCCGAAAAACTGGCGGCGGATCCGGCGAAAAAGGCGGCGGCCGCGCAGATCAAGCGGGATCTGATTGCGGCAGGGAAGTATTCGTTCGGGCAGTTCTGCAGCATGGACGTGTACCGCGCGGTGCTGGAGCTCGGCATGACCTCCGCGGAGGAGATGATGCGGGATTACCGGAAATAACAACGCTCCGCAGAAATTTCCACGGAGCGTATACCTGCGTTGCGAACCCGTTGCTTTACTTTTGACCCCAGTCGGTGGTATACTGTAATCACCGGCCGGAGTTCTTTTATTTATAGAAAGGAAGAAAGCATATGTCGAAATTCGGAACCATTTTACGTAATCTGCGTCTTGAGCGCGATTTGACACAGGCGGATGTCGGCGAGGGGATCGGCGTGTCCCCGCAGGCGGTGTCCAAGTGGGAGAACGAGAACGGACTGCCCGACGTGACCCAGCTCATTCCGCTTGCGGATTATTTCGGCGTGACGGTGGACGCCCTGCTCGGGCATGATCCGGACAAGGATGAACGGGAGATCACGGCGCACATCGAACGTCTCGAAGGAAAGCTGACGGATGAAGGAAACTGGGATGCACAGATGGAGGAAAACCGCGCGATGCTGCGGAAGTACCCGAAAGACTGCCGCCTGATGGTACAGATGTGCCGGATATTGTATTTTTATCCGAAGCAGACGGGGATCGACGGGACACCGGAATCGGACAAATGCGCGGACGAACTGGTCGAATGGGGCGAGAAGGTACTGCGGGAGTCCACCGATTCGCACCTGCGGAACGAAGCGGTGCGGTTTCTGGTATATACGCTCGATATTCAGGTGAAGTTTGACAAGGGCAAGAAATATGCGGAAATGATGCCGCCGTATGAACTTTGCCGCGAATCGCTAATGCGTTTCCTGTGTGAAGATGACGCGGAAACCGTGGCATTCTATTCGAAATTCGCCGGTACTCTTCTGGGGGATGTGAACTGGATGGGGGAAATGTATGAAATTTCCCGCAAACGCAGCGGCGTCGGACAGCCGTTCGGGAAAATTCCTGAGATAAAGGAAAAACTGAAGCAGCTCAATGCCCTCTGCGGCGAATGAATCACAGAAAAAAGCGGACAGTCCCCCCTGTCCGCTTTTTTCTGTGATTTCAACATTTTCATTGACAGTCCGTCCAATCCGTGCTATAATAATTTATTGATATCGAATAAATCAATACATTCTACATCTTATATAAACACAGGAGACACACCATCATGCAGTGGACTTCAGTAAACGATCTGCGAGAAAAATATCTCTCGTTCTTTGAATCCAAGGGACATCTCAGACTCCCTTCCTTCCCGCTCGTTCCCCAGAACGACAAATCCCTTCTTCTCATCAACTCCGGTATGGCTCCGATGAAGAAGTTCTTCACCGGCGAAGTGGAACCGCCGCGCAAGCGCGTTACCACCTGCCAGAAGTGCATCCGTACCCCTGACCTGGAACGCGTAGGCCACACCGCGCGTCACGGTACCTACTTCGAAATGCTCGGCAACTTCTCCTTCGGTGACTACTTCAAGGATCAGGCGATTCCGTGGGCATGGGAATTCCTTACCCAGTGCCTCGAAATTCCGGAAGAACTCCTCTATCCGTCCATCTACGAAGAAGACGATGAAGCGTTCGAACTCTGGAACAAGAAGATCGGCGTACCCGCAGAACGCATCGTCCGTCTCGGCAAGGCCGACAACTTCTGGGAACACGGCACCGGTCCCTGCGGCCCCTGCTCCGAAATCTACTTCGACCGCGGTCTGAAGTACGGATGCGGCTCCCCGGACTGCAAACCCGGCTGTGACTGCGACCGCTTCATGGAAATCTGGAACAACGTATTCACCCAGTTCAACTCCGACGGCAAGGGCGGCTACACCGAACTCGAACACAAGAACATCGACACCGGTATGGGTCTCGAACGTCTCGCATGCGTTATGCAGGGCGTTGACAACATGTTCGAAGTTGACGGCGTACGCAAGATCCTCGACAAGGTCGTTGAAATCTCCGGCAAGAATTACGGCGAAGACAAGAACGCCGACATCTCCATCCGCGTTATCACCGACCACGTACGCGGCGCTACCTTCATGATCTGCGACGGCGTTATCCCGTCCAACGAAGGCCGCGGCTACGTTCTCCGCAGAATCCTCCGCCGTGCTGCCCGTCACGGCAAGCTCCTCGGCATCAGCCGTGAGTTCCTCACCGAAGTATGCGACGTTGTGATCGCAGAAAACGTTGCGGGTTATCCCGAGCTCGGCGAAAAGGCAGGCTACATCAAGAAGGTCATGTCCATCGAAGAAGACCGTTTCAACGCGACCATCGACGCCGGCCTTTCCATCCTCTCCGACCTCATCCGCACCACTCTCGCAGAAGGCGCAGACACCATCTCCGGTGAAGACGTCTTCAAGCTTTACGATACCTTCGGATTCCCGATCGACCTGACCCGCGAAATCACCGAAGAAAGCAACCTCCGCATTGACGAAGATACCTTCAAGATGCTCATGCAGCAGCAGAAGGTCCGTGCGCGTGAAGCAAGAGCCAACATCTCCGGCTGGAGCGACGCGTCCAAGTCCTTCATCTCCACTCTCCCGGCAACCGAATTCACCGGCTACACCGATTATAAGACCGAAGGCGCAAAGATCATCGCGATCCTCTGCGAAGACGAATCCGTGAACGAAGTTTCCGAAGGCGAATGCACCATCATCCTCGACAAGACTCCCTTCTACGGCGAAGGCGGCGGTCAGATCGGCGATACCGGTACCATCTACAAGGCAGATGCGATCGTCAATGTTTATGACACCAGAAAGACCGACGGCGTTTACATCCACCTCTGCACCGTGGCGAACGGTACCTTCAAGGTAGGCGACACTGTAACCGCTGACATCGAAGATATGCGCCGTGAAGCGATCAAGAGAAACCACTCCGCGTGCCACCTCCTTCAGGCGGCTCTCCGCAAGGTTCTCGGTACACACGTTGAACAGGCTGGTTCCTACGTGGACAACAGCCGCGTACGTTTCGACTTCACGCACTTCCAGGCTCTCACCGCTGACGAACTCAAGCAGGTTGAAGCGCTCGTCAACGCGCACATCCTTGTTGGCCACGCGATCGAAACCGTTGTGACCGACATCGAAACCGCGAAGAAGGAAGGCGCAATGGCTCTGTTCGGCGAAAAGTACGGCTCCGAAGTCCGCATGGTCAAGATGGGCGGCTTCTCCACCGAACTCTGCGGCGGTACTCACTGTGACAATACCGGCAAGATCGGTCTCTTCAAGATCGTTTCCGAATCTTCCGTAGCGGCAGGCGTACGCCGTATCGAAGGCGTAACCGGTCTGGGCGTTCTCGAACTCATCGCAGAACGTGACAACCTCATCGGCGAAACCGCACACGCTCTCAAGGCTCAGAACCCGAACGAAATGCCGAACCGTGCAGCATCCCTGCTCGGCGAAATTTCCTCCCTTAAGAAGGAAATCGACAGCCTGAACTCCAAGCTCGCAGCAAACCGTCTCGGCGAACTCGTTGACGGTGCTGTGGAAGTCGGTTCCTTCAAGCTCATCGCAGCAGACCTCGGCGCGACCGGCGTTGACGCGGCTCGTACCCTCTGCGACCAGATCAAGGACAAGATGCCCGAAGCCGTTGCTGTATTTGCAGTGAACGACGGTGCAAAGCTGAACTTCATCGCAGCGGCTGGTTCCGCAGCAGTCAAGTCCGGCGCACACGCAGGCAAGCTCGTCGGTGCCGTTGCGGCAGTAACCGGCGGTAAGGGCGGCGGACGTCCCGACAGCGCAACCTCCGGCGGTAAGGATGTATCCAAGGTAGCGGAAGCTCTCGCTGCAGCAAAGGACATCCTCGCAGGCATGCAGAAGTAATTGAATAAAAATAATCGGGGAGGAACTTTTTTAAGAAAAGTTCCTCCCCGACTTGCATAAAGACGGTCCGGACTGCTATAATGAAGAAAAAACGGAGGTTTCTCCATGAAAATTACGTTTCTCGGGACGGCGGCGGCTACGGCGTGTCCGCTGGTGTTCTGCCGGTGTGCGGCTTGCCGTACGGCGTGGAAAAGGGGAGGGAAGGATTTCCGCCGGCGTTCGAGCGTGCTGATCGGGGACGATCTGCTGATCGATCTCGGACCGGACGTGATGAGTGCCGCGTTTGCGTTCGGTGCGGACATCAGCCGGGTACGGTATCTGCTGCAGACTCACTCCCACTCCGACCATTTTGATGCCGGGCATTTCATCACCCGGATCGCCGATTATGCAGCGTCGGACACGCTTCCTTTTGAGCTCTGCGCTTCGCCGGAGACGCTCCGGCATATGTCCGAGCGTCTGGCACGCGAGGAAGACGGTGCGTCTCTGATGACGCCGGAGTGGCAGGAACGGCTGAACCTGACGGTGCATCCGATGCGTCACGGCGATGTCATCGAAGCCGGCGGACGGCGGATCACCGCCGTCGGAAGCAATCACGATCCGAACGACGGCTCTCTCCTCTGGGCGATCGAGGAAGACGGCGCGGCGTTTCTCTATGCCACGGATACGATGAAATTCACGGACGAAGCAATCGATCTTTTCCGTTCCCGCGGGTTCCGCTTTGACGCCGTGGCGATCGACCATACCTACGGTCCCGGAACACCCGGCGGCGGTCATCTGTGCGCCGACGAGGTGATTGCCGAGATGGAGCGTCTGCGGACAGCGGGCGTTCTTGCACCTTCGTGCCGGATTCTGGCGACGCACATTTCCCATGAAGGGATGCCTCTGCACGACGAACTGAGCGAATTTGCGTCCGCACACGGGTACGGGATCGCATGGGACGGTCTGACCGTCGAAGTATAATAGGAAAAACGTCCGGTCTGCCGGACGTTTTTTGCGGAAAATCATGGATTCCGTCTTGCGCGGAAGGACGGAATCCTGTTATAATAGAAGAAAAACGACCAACGGAGGTTTTTCTATGAATACGATTTCTTTTCGTACGTATCCCGTGCCGCTGTCGCGCATCTGTCTCGGAACGGCGGGCTTCGGCAATGCCGGTCTGACCGGGGAACCGCTCGCGCAGGCGTTCGCGATCCTGGACGCATACTATGCGATGGGCGGACGTTTCCTTGATACGGCGAATGTTTACGGCCGCTGGGGTGTGGACCGCACCAACGCATCCGAGCTGGTGCTCGGACGATGGCTGAAGGAACGCCGGATCACTGACATGACGATCACCACCAAGGCTTGCCACTGGGCTCCGGAAGCACCGGACGTTTCCCGCGTGACCGCAGACGCTATGGCGCACGACGTGGAAGAAAGCCGCGCTTCGCTCGGTCTGGACAGGCTCGACATCCTGCTTCTCCACCGCGACAACGAGGCTGTGGACATCCGGACGATCGTGGATTTCTGCGTTTCCTATGTGGACAAGGGCATCATCGAACGGTTCGGCTTCTCGAATTTCCGTGCGGACCGCGTAAAGACGGCGATCGAATATCTCGGCGCGGACTGGGACCGTTATTTTGTCGGCGTATCGAACGAGCAGAGCCTTGCCATGGACGGTGCGGAAGGATATGCCCCCGGTTCCGGCATGATCGCGACCGACGCGGCTCTGCGCGGCGTACAGGCAGTGCATGAATTCCCACTGTTCCCGTACTCCTCGATCGCGCACGGCTTCTTCACGAAATTACAGCGGTGCGGCGCCGTATACGACGGCGCATGGAAGAATACCGACGATTTCCGCGGGAACAGAGCATGGCTCACCGCGAAAAACGGCGCGGCGTACAACCGTCTGACCGCACTTTCGGCGGAAAAGGGAATGTCGCTGTCCATGCTTTCGCTCGGCTATCTGCTCGCACAGCCGTACACTCTCCCCGTGATGACCGTCAGCCGCACGGAACAGCTCGACGAGCTGAACGCCGTCGCGGAAACCGCATGGGATACGGCGATGTTTGAAGCGTGATCAGAGCCGTTTTTTCCGGCGGTATTCCAGCGGCGTCTGTCCGAACAGTTTACGGAAGGATTCCGAAAAATAACTGATTCCGCTGAATCCGCAGGCGAGGGCGATCTCCGTGACGGACAGTTCCGTGGTCAGAAGAAGTTCCGACGCTTTGCCGAGACGGTAGTGATTGAGGTAGGTGGTCGGCGTTTTGCGGACGTATTTCCCGAACAGACGGCAGCATTTGCTTTCGCAGACCCGTCCCGCTTCGGCGATTTGGGAAAGGGAAAGTTTTTCCGCATAATGCTGTTCGATGAGATCGAGCATCGCCTGGATGGAAGCGAGGTCGTTCGCGTCGGAGCCGTTCTGCGGAGCGGGTTCCGGCATATTTTCGAAGAGCAGAGACCAGATATAACAGAATAATCCGTGGATCTTCAGATGTGCCGCCTTGCTTTTGCTCTGGCGGTACATTTCGTTTAAGGCGCCGATCACTTCCGTCTGCCAGTCCTCTTCCTGCCGCAGAATGAGATAGGGCATACTGCGGTTCCGGGTCACCCGAAGGACATAGGTGCTGTCGAAAAACGGCGACATACTCAGCATTTTCGGATTCAGGCGGATGCAGAGGATTTCCGAGGGTTCTTCCCCGACCGGACGGGCATAGTGCATCTGGCGGGAGTTGACAAAGATCGTCTCGCCGGGGTGCAGGGTGAGGAGCTCCCCGTTGACGCTGTGTTCCGCCGTTCCGCGGAGCGTGACGAGGAATTCCACGTCGTTGTGCCAGTGAGCGATCCCGCCGCGCTGCCGGAGCGTCGGGTGTTCACAGACCAGCAGGCGGATAAAGGCATCGTAATCGGGAAAGGAATATTTCACCCGTTCGCCCTGTGTTTCGTCCAGTATTATCATGATTTTCTCCTGATATACAGAATTGTTATAAAAACAACGAATATTATGATAGATTTTTGCTTTTGGATACAGTATAATCATAACATCGGGGCGGCGGAAAGTCAATATCTCCGCTTTACAAAACGGTGAAAATATGGTATCCTATCGTATATCAGACATCAGACATACGGAGGAACGAAGACCATGACCATGAAAGAAAAAATGCAGTGCGGCGAGCTGTATCTCTGCGAAGATCCGGAGATCGTCGAAGAACAGCGCCTTTGCCTCGAAAAACTCTACGATTTCAACCAGACCCGTCCGTCGGAACTCGACAAGCGTACGGAAATGCTGAAGGATATGTTTGCGGAGATCGGTGAAGACTGCTACATTGAGCCGCCGCTGCACGCGAACTGGGGCGGACACCACGTCCACTTCGGAAACGGCGTATACGCCAATTTCAACCTGACCCTTGTGGATGACTCGCACATCTACGTCGGCGACAGCACCATGTTCGGTCCGAACTGCGTTCTCTCGACGGCGGGGCATCCGATCGATCCCGAGCTGCGCGAGCTGGTGTACCAGTACAATATGCCGATCCATATCGGGAAAAACTGCTGGCTGGGAGCGGGCGTCCTCGTCATGCCCGGCGTGACCATCGGCGACAACACCGTCATCGGCGCGGGAAGCGTAGTCACAAAAGATATTCCCGCCAATGTGGTGGCATTCGGCACGCCCTGCCGCGTGATCCGCGAGATCGGCGAACGGGACAGGGAATAT
Source organism: Clostridia bacterium (assembly GCA_017547755.1). Taxonomy (GTDB): domain Bacteria; phylum Bacillota; class Clostridia; order Oscillospirales; family CAG-272; genus UMGS1696. Next base: position 54,674 of record JAFYOX010000111.1, read on the forward strand.
TACTTCCGTGACAAAAAAATTAACTGGGACGAAATCAAAAAATAAAAAATATTACGGCGATTCCTGTATGTGTGAGAGCTTACAGTCGCAGTACGGCGGTATTTGTTGGGAGTACCGCCGTATTTTTTGGGAGATATTTTTCTCGGGGGAAACTTTTTTAGAAAAAGTTTCTCCCTTGAATTCTGCAAATCCGCAAAAGGACAAAAAAAGCGATGTACTTTCGTACATCGCTATAACTTGAACAAGCGGATTACGGGGCTCGAACCCGCCACCTCAACCTTGGCAAGGTTGCGCTCTACCAAATGAGCTAAATCCGCGTTTCCGAAGTGCGCCAATCTCA
>JAFYOX010000112.1 GCA_017547755.1 Clostridia bacterium
AGCGGCAAGATCCGCCGTGTCGAACTCCGTGCTCAGGATGCTAAAAAATAATCTCTCAAGCTGGACTTCTTCATGGAGTCCGGCTTTTTTTCTAACAAAATTTTGGATGTGCGGAGGTTGAGGAAAGGGGAGACGGTCGCTTTTTGAAAAAAGCTCCGCAAAAACTTCAATCTGTTGCAGCCGGTTTGTCGGGCTGATATGGGTTTGTGAAAAAGGGATTTTTTGATGGGATTGTGCGCTGACATATAGACTATCCCAGTTGACAGGGGTGGAGCGATCCAAGACCTATGTAGTAGTGGAGACGGAAATCAGGGGCCGCATGAGACTTTCGGAGAAAGTCTCTAAGACCCATGATTTCCCACGCCGTATGGGATGACCGGGATATCGTGCAATCGGCAGATATTCTTCTACATTTTGTTATCTTCCGCGCGGCTTGGCTAGACCGCCGTCCGCGCTTTTCGTCAGAAAGAGCGGCTGACGTATCACATAAAGCACGAACGGCGGCAGCCAAGGAGTGCGGTGACCAATTTTATGTAGCTGAATTCTATATTAACGTACTATATCACGGATACGGAAGCCGGCGTGGGAAATCATGGGTCTTAGAGACTTTCTCCGAAAGTCTCATGCGGCCCCTGACTTCCGTCTCCACTACTCCATAGGTCTTGGATGTCTATATTTTGTCGGCTGGGACCAACTAAATGGCTGCGCACAAACCCATAAAAAATTCCCCTCCAAACCATAAATCTGCACTATCTGACCTTGATAGCCGCCTAAAGAGGTTTGGAAGGGAGTCTGAGGGGAACCTTTCCTCCGAAAAGGTTCCCCTCAGGAATCTCAGCAAACAATATTTGATAAACCACCCTCACTCAGCGGACGGGTATTCGTTGCAGAGGAGGTATTCGGGGGCTTCGTCTTCTTCGATGGCGGAGAAGCGGCCGCAGGGTTCGTAGAAGCGGTTGTCGTTGGCGTCGTCGTTGACCATGGAGACTTCGCCGACGATTGCGACGCCGCCGTCACCCCAGAAGCTGTGGTAGAGGTAGCGCTGCATCGTGATGGATTCGCCGGGCTTGACCTTGATGATGCTGCCCGCCGGGTACATTTTCGTGATGCCGTCCATCGTTACCGGAACGGGCGCGTCCGAAAGGTTTTCGGTTTCGTCCGCGAGGTAGACCTTTACCGCGAGGTCTGCGCCGCCGCGGTTGATGATATCTTCCATTTTGTTCCAGTGGAAGTGCATCGGGGTCACCTGACCGTCGCGTACCATCATGATCTTTTCCGCGTAGGTCTTGCTGTTCGGGTCGCCGAGCTTGCCGTTGCGCATCGTCACGAGCTGGAGACCGACCTTTTCAAAGTCGCCGGAACCGAAGTCCGTGATGTCCCAGCCGAGCATCCGTTCGCGGATCTCGTCGTATTCGTGACCGAGTCCTGCCCATTCGTCTGCCCTGATATCGCAGAACGGCGGGACTTTAAAGGAAATTTTATCCAGTGCTTCGCGGAATTCGCGGAGATACTGATTGACTTCCGAGCGTTTCATATCGTTCCTCCTCAATAATCGATGACCACCATCGCGTGGAGGTCGAGCTTGTCTACTTTATAGGAAACCGCACCGTTTTCGTACGTGTACGCGATGTCCCTGTTTTCCGGAGCGAGATATACGCGCTTCGGCTGCTTGTCCGTCTTTACGGTCACATCAATATCGTACAGCGGGATGATGTCCTCGATGATCTCGATTCCGCTGCCGCGGCGTACCGGAGACGCGTACAGGAGATGGTTTACAAGGCGGCTTTCGCCCGTCTGATCCATCAGCGTGACCACACCCTGTGCCGGGAGATTGGTCGTCAGGGTCTTTGCTTCGCCGAGCAGGACGTCGATCATGTGCGTTACGAGAAGCTTCGGGATCAGGCTGCCCTTCTTCGCGTATTCCGTGAACAGTTCCGCGGAAATATACGCGCCGTCCGCACCGACTGCCGCTGCCGGATATGCCGCGGACTTGTCGTTCGGAGTGTGCTGATGCGACGAGAAGTGGAACGTCGTGCGGTTGAAGTACGGATTTTCGCGGGTGATCGGAACGTCTGCGCCGTCCGCCGCTTCGATGTCGTACGCGCCGCTGTAGATGACGTACGCCGTATTGCCGAGGCACGGCAGGTCAAACTGCGGACGGAAGTATACCGGCTGATATGCCGACGCTCCCTTGTACATGCAGCCGAAATCAAGCGCGAATTTATCACTGTCGATCGCCAGACCGCTCTGTCCCGTTGCGAGGACCTTGCCGCCTGCCGCGGTGAACGCCCTGATCTTGTCCGTCAGGTATGCGTCCAGCTTCGCGTGGTCGGGCAGGATCAGGAGCTTGTACTTGTCCAGCGGTTCTTCCGTGTCGATCACGTCGAAGAGGTACTTTCCTTCGAGCATCATGCGGACAGCCCCCGCGTCGGAGTCCGCGCCGCCGTGATGCACGATCTTTCCGGTCGAATAATAGTTGGAGATCGCTTCTTCCGAGAGGATGGCGATGTCCGCAACGGAGGTCACGCCGTCGAGCCACGGTTCACGTTCTTCGACTTCGGCATACGCCGCGCCGATCAGACCGTAGGTCACTTCGTCCATGTATCCGTCGGGGTGCATCTGGTCGCCGATGGAGCACTTCGCACCGGACGCAACGCAGAGCGCTTCTTCGTAGCGGAGCGCGTTCGGATGCTTGTATCCGCCGAATTCGCCCCATGTGGTGTGGAATTTGCCCGTCATGCCGAGGAAATCCTTACCGAGCGTGCGGGAATATGCCGCGGACAGCGGGAAATGGTCGTAGCCCCAGCCGCCGGTCGGCAGGGATTCGAGTTCGAGATGCGTGTCCACGTCGGCGAGGTCACGGCGTCCGCGGCGGATGTGTCCGCTGTTGTGGAACACCGGAAGTCCTGGCTTGATGCGGTCAACGGCTTCGCGGATCTTCGTCGTATAATTCCTGTAGATGCGTTCGCCGAGCTCGCGGATGTTGTTGTCGTCGTAGGGATCCCTGCCTTCGTCAAGAAGGGTCTTGATGCAGTTCTGGCACCAGCACATCCGGACGCCAACGATGTCGAGGAAGATGCCGTCGCAGTCGTAGGTGCGGACGACTTCTTCGACCTGTTTGATGAGGTAATCGAGGTACGGCGAATTCATGCAGAATTCGTGGTAGCCGGGAGAGTTCCAGTTGATGCCGTCGTCCTTGCCTCTGCGCAGCCATTCGGGATGACGGCGGGTCATCTTTTCGTCAAGACCTGCGGAAAGGTAAACGGGCGTCTTTACGCCGATTTCGTGTGCGGCTTCGATCTGTGCGCCGAGAAGGTCGAAATCCAGTCCGGGATGGATTTCGTTGGCTTCGCTCGGATGGTACGCCCAGCCGTGGTGGCACTTCGAGAACACCGTGATGGAGTTCACGTGACCGAGTTTCAGCGCGGACTGGAACTGTTCCTTCGAGAAGCGGCTGCCGATGCCGGGGATCTTCTCACTCGTGTGGAAGTCGAGATGGACCTGTCTGAAGTTCATAGATTTACTCCGTTCTTCGAATTTGTTGTTACAGAAATTTTATCACGGGTGAACGGAAAAATCAAGAGCAAATTAGACAAGATCCGCTAATAGCTATTCCAGACGGCGATGCGCGGCAGAAGATACAGCGATTCCGGGTCCCCTCTCCGGATCTCCGCGATGCCGCAGTCGCACGTCACCGTCACGGAATACCCGTTTTCCCGGAAGATCCGCTCGGACTCCGCCGAATACCTGCCGTGCGGATAGACGAGGACCGACGCCGTCAGCGGATACCGTCCGCCGAAAGCCGTACGCATCGCGGCGATATCCTCCGTCAGCAGACGTTCCGGGACAAAGCCGCCGGGACCGATCATGCCGTCCTCGCCGCTGCGGTCGTGCAGGGCGAACGTATGCGAGACGATCTCCAGATTCTCCGGTACGCCTTCCTCCATCGGGAAATGCCCGTCTGCGTCCGTCAGAGCGCCGATGACGGCGCAGGAGATCGTCATCCCGTACCGTGCGGCACAGGGTGCGGCAAGTGCGGCGACCGCCGTATAGCCGTCGTCCGCCGTGAGAAGCACCGGTTTCTCCGGCAGTTCTTCCCCGAAATACACGAAATCCATCAGATCCGCAAACGTGACGGACGTATATCCGGCGGCCGCCAGTGCGGTCAGATGCGCTTCAAACTGCCGGATCGGGATCGTATAGGGATCCTCTGATATTTCGTCAGATGTAAAATCATGATACATGAGAATGGGAACGCGGACGGTATCCGCCGGAGTCCGGGAAGTGCAGGACGTCAGCGGAAGGAGCAGAAATGTCAGCAGAAACAGAAAAATTCGCATGGGAACTCCTTTCACTCGTCCCATCCTATGCCGCTGAGGACAAAAAAATACCCCCTTTTTTTGCAAAAGGGGGTACGGAAGAAATCCTATTCTTCTCTCACGTCCGAGATCACGCACTTTGTCCAGAAGCCGGATTTGACCATCGGAAGACCGATGGCAAGCTTGATGATGTCGGAGAACTGGACGATCAGGTAGATCGTGATGATCGGAAGGGACGTGAAGCGGCAGAGGAAGAACGACAGCATCGCCGGAACGACCCATGTATACACGCAGTCGAACAGGAACGTGATGACCGTCTTGCCGCCGGAACGGACGGTGAAGTAGATGCAGTGGATCAGCGCGTGGATCGGGAGCGATCCGCCGAGAACCATCAGGCATTTCGACGCCAGCGCGCGGACTTCCGGCTCCACGTTGTACATCTGCGGAACGAGCGGTGCGCAGACAATGATCAGAAGCCCGATGAGTACGTGCGAGACAAATGTAAAGAACAGAAGCTTGTTGTCCACATCGACGGCACCTTCGGTATCTCCGGCGCCGAGCCGCTGTCCGACGAGGATGGAAACGGCGGTGCCCATGGCGAACATGATGACGCAGAAGAGGTTCCACGCCGTCCCGGAAATATTGGTCGCCGCGATAACGACGATCCCGTGGGAAGCGTAATTGCTGTTGATGAACGTCTGACCGAGGGACCACAGGACTTCGTTCAGCATGAGCGGCGTCCCGGTCACGGCGATCTTCTTCACCAGAGCGGACGGAATGTGCAGACTGCGGTATGCGCCTTTGACAAAACGGTATTTTTCATGCCGCTTGTGCGTCAGGAAGACGACGTACGCGAGTTCGACGAAGCGGGAGAGGACCGTCGCAAGCGCGGCACCTGCCACGCCCATTTCCGGGAATCCGAATTTCCCGAAGATGAGGAGGTAGTTGAACGTCAGGTTCACGAAGATCGCGATGACGCCGCCGATCATGGGCGTGACGGTCTCGCCGGTCTCGCGGAGCGTTCCGGCGTAGGTCTGCACCACGGCGAACGGAAGAAGTCCCCAGAGAGCGATCCGGAAATACTTCTGCGCCGCCGCGAGGGTCAGGGCGATATCCTCGGCGGTGTTGGTCTCGTTCTCCAAAAAGATCATCAGGAGAGGCTCCGAAAAGAGCGTGAACACGATGACCGCAAGGACGGAGACGACCACGGAAAAGATCATCTTGAAGCGGAAGGTGTCGCGCATCCCTTTCCAGTCGCCGACGCCGAAGAACTGCGTACCGAAGATGGACGCGCCGGAGAGTCCGCCGAAAATGGTGAGATTGAAGACGAAAATGAGCTGATTGACGATGGAAACGCCGCTCATGGGATGCGTTCCCAGACCGCCGACCATGAGATTGTCAAGCAGACTGACGAAATTCGTGATCCCCTGCTGGATGATCAGCGGAAGGACAAGCACCAGCAGGGTGCGGTAAAATGCCTTGTCCCCGATGAATTTTTCTCTGAAAGTCATGTGAATCGTACTTTATTTTCTCTTCTCTGTCCGAAAGTTTTTGAAAGCGGGGCTTGGGGAGGAAACCTTTCCGAAAGGTTCCTCCCCAATAAGCCCGCTCTTATCTTTATCTTTCTTATTTCGCCGTGAAGCGGAAGAAATTCTTCGTGTTGTTGTAGCAGATATCGCAGACGAGGGTCGCCAGTGCTTCGGGATCGAACGGATACAGCCCTTCTTCCACCCATTCGCCGATCAGGGCGCACAGGATGCGGCGGAAGTATTCGTGGCGCGGATACGACGTGAAGCTGCGGGAGTCGGTCAGCATGCCGTTGAACTTACCGAACGCCGACAGGTTCGCCAGCTGCTTCATCTGCGCCTTCATGCCATCCATGGTATCGTTGAACCACCATGCGGAGCCCTGCATTACCTTCGGGAAGCCGTCTTCCGAAGTCTGGAAGCAGCCGATGCCCGCACCGATCGCCGCATTGGCGGACGGATCGATGGAATACAGGATCGTGCGCGGCAGGGCGTCACGGTTTTCCATCGCGTTCATGAGCTGGAGAATGCCTTCCACGTTGGTATAACCGATGGAGTCAAAGCCGGAGTCGGGACCGAGCTTCTTCATCATGCGGTCGTTGGCATTGCGGTAAACGCCCGCGTGGATCTGCATGACCCAGCCGTGCTTCGCATATTCTCCGGCGAGCCAGAGGAGCATTTCGCACTTGAACGCGCAGAGCATTTCGGCGGTGACATCCCTGCCGTCGGATGCGAGAGCGCAGGCGAGTGCCTGATTTGCCGCATATTCGTTGGGCTTGACGTACATCGGGAATTCATCGAGACCGTGGTCGGCGGTGCGGCATCCCATATCATTGAAGAATTCGATGCGCTTGCCGAGGGCTTCCTTCAGGCTGGCGGTATCGGTGATCTCCACACCGGCAGCCGCGCCGAGTTTCTTATAGTAGTCCGCGAGTCCGGGCTTATTGATGTTGAATGCCTTGTCGGGGCGGAACGCGGGAAGGACCTGCACGTCAAAGCTGTCATCCTCAGCGAGTGCCTTGTGGTATTCGAGGGTATCCGCCGGGTCGTCGGTGGTACAGACGATCTCAACGTTCGACTGTCGGATAAGATTCCGCACGCTCATGGACGGATCGGCGAGCTTTTCGGAGGTAATCTTCCATACTTCGTCGGCGGTCTTTTCGGAGAGGATCAGATCGCAGTCGAAGTAGCGCTGGAGTTCAAGGTGCGTCCAGTGGTACAGCGGATTGCCGATCAGGGACGGCATGACCGAGGCGTACGCCCTGAACTTTTCGTAGTCGGAAGCGTCCCCTGTGATGAATTTTTCGGCAACGCCGCAGCTTCTCATGGCGCGCCACTTGTAATGGTCGCCGGAGAGCCAGAGCTCGGTGATATTGGAGTACTGCTTGTCCTCCGCGATATCGCGCGGCGGAACGTGGCAGTGGTAGTCGATGATCGGAAGTTCAGCCGCGTAGGTGTGGTACAGAATCTTTGCGGCTTCCGTGGAAAGAAGGAAGTTTTTTCCCATGAAGGTTTTCATCGTTTGTTCTCCTTTGGTTTATAATATAGGTTCCTCAGAAAATTTGGTTCAGGAATGTCAGCGTGCGTTCCAGCTTGGCGATATCATATTCGCCGCCGTCGAGCATTACGGGGGATTCGAGCGTGACCGTACCGGCGTAATTCCGCCCGTTCAGAAGCTCCGCGATCCCTTCAAAATCGATCGTTCCCTCTCCGGGATGAAGGATCGGACGGAGTGCGGAGAAATCCCGGTAGGTGCCGCCGAAATCGCTGATATGGACGTGCTCGATGCACGGGGCGACCATGGGATCGGTCAGCGTTTCGGAAATCTGTTCGTGGAGCTTGCCGAAGCGGGTGTCAAAAATCAGCGCGGTATTTTCCGGAAGCGGAAACAGGCTCCGCCAGTTCGAGAGAGGATCGCCGGTACTGGACGGGATATTCTCGATCAGGAGCCGGATGCCGGAAGCCGCCGCCGTTTCGGAGAGAAGCGCGAGCCTTGAGGCGTTGTAATCCACATGGCTGTCGGAGGAACGTCCGCCCCAGAGGTGAAGGACCATCCGGTGAAGCCCGGTCATCTCCGCCATACGGCAGTTCTCGCGGTAGAGGGCGTACGCCTGTTCCCAGAGGGCTTCGGCTTCGCCGGTTTTTCCGCCGGCGGCAAGGACGCCCGCATCGGAGATCATCGTGCCGACCTCCTTTTCGCAGTGGATCACGGAAGAAGGGGAGACCAGCCCGGAGGCATTCACGGCGTCCGCCACGGTTTCGAGCTTGTCGTAGTAGAACTGGAGCATCATCAGCTCCACGCCGTCGCAGAGTCCGGCTTCCCGGAGACGGACGTATTCTCTGAGCGCACGGCGGTAGTCAAAGCCGTTGCGGTGTCCGACCATGGCACCGGTCGAGGGAAAAAGAGCGCGGTTACGGTTTGTCATACAGGCTCCGTTATCTATACTGTAATTTCGTTGATTTTTCGCTGTGGATTCATGATAATCATACTATATCGCACCTGTTTTGTCAAGGGATATCGCCGTGATTCCCCCCATACAAACGATCCTCTCCCTGTATTCCATATTCCCGGAAAAAAACAGAGTTTAAAAGAAGTGTATCATGTGTATAGTGTATCACGCCGTCTCTCTTCCGTAAGAATTCATAATTTATCTCTTGTTCTCCGCCCGTTTTCATTGTATAATAGGTAGGATAATGAATTTTCTCTCAAACGGAGTTTATATATGGCCGAAAAAATCAACGAAATCATCGATACGTCCGACATCAGCCTTCTCTATCCCGATGCGGACAGTCTCCGCCGTCACTCTCTCGGCGAAGAGGTCGCCCGCCTCTCCCAGATCACCGCGGAACAGCTCGAACTCTACTTCCTCATGGACCTCAAATCCTGCGACTTCGGCAGCTTCTATACCTGCGACCCCGAAGTCATCCTCTACCGTCAGGACACCTTCGAGGACATGACGGGCAATCCCGAGCTCATGCAGATCCTTCTCAAGATGATCCCCTTCCTCAACGACATCACCGAACTGCGCCGCATGGGCAGCGATTCCGCCGCTTCCAACGAATCCTACCTCTACAGCATCACGGAAGTCGAGCTCTACACCTCCCTGCTCGATCATCTCCGCGACAATCTCCTTCCCCTCGCGCCGAAGTTCCGCAGCACCGCGTTCCGCCGCTTCGCCGAACGCATCAACACCCTCACCGCCAGCGAATATTATAAGGATATCAACGCGCAGCTCAAGGAGCTGACCGCCCGTGTCCGCGAGATCAAGAGCGTGACCATCGGCGTCAACTTCGACTCCCAGCTCCGCGCCGACCGCGCCGGTGTCCTCTCCATCAACAACGAATACTTCAAGTCCGGCGAACTGCTCGACAAGATGCTCCGCCTCGACTTCAAATCCGACGAACGTACCTGCATCGCTCCCCTTGTCGCCTTCAAAAAGGGGCAGTCCGACAACCAGCAGATGGCACTCGCCAACGCCTTCAACGGCGCGATCAACGACGTCTTCCGTCAGTCCATCCGCTCGTGGAAGAAGGTCATCCAGCACTACGTTCTCGAAAACACCGACTTCCTCATCCGCCTGATGCCCGAAATCGAATTCGTCACCAAGGCGACCGAGCTTCTTCTCAAGCTGAAAGCCAAGGGATGTCCGCTCTGCCATCCCGAGATCCGTCCGATCGCAGACAAGGCGTTCTCCGCCAGAGGACTGTGCAACCCGATCGTTTCCATGAAGCTCGACGGTCCCGTCATCCCGAACGATTTCTCGTTCGATAAGGACGGCATGATCTACGTCATCACCGGTCCGAACCGCGGCGGCAAGTCCGTCATCACCTGCGCCGTCGGCATCGCGTTCGTCATGGCACAGCTCGGTCTCCCCGTCTGCGCGGAAGAATGCATCATCAGCCCCTGCGACGAAGTCTTCACCCACTTCCCGACCGGCAGCGAAGATACCATCGACAAGGGTCGTCTCGGCGAAGAATGCTCCCGTCTCAGCGTGATCTTCGAAGAAGTCACCGAAGACAGCCTTGTCCTCCTCGACGAAGCGCTTTCCTCCACCGGCTCCTATGAAGGCGCGTACATCGCTTCCGAAGTCCTGCAGGGCTTCTCGATGGTCAGATGCCGCGGCATCTTCACGACCCACCTGCACGACCTCGCCGCGTCCGTTGACCGCATCAACGACATCTGCCAGCCGAAAGGCGGCGTAAAGATCGACAACCTCGTCGCAGCCATCCAGGAAGGCTCCCGCAGCTTCAAGATCCGCCGCGCAAAGCCGGACGGCAAGAGCTACGCCCGCGACATCGCCGAAAAATACGGTCTGTCGATCGAAAAAATCATGGATAAGATAAAGAAATAAGGACTAAGGACTAAGGGTGAATGGTGAAGGACTATGGCAGACTTTACGTCGTCCGGCTGACGGACGTTCTGTTACAGCCATTCACCATTAGTCATTAGTCCAAAAAAAACGGAGGTATTCTCATGAACGATTTACTGAAACTTCTTGAAAATGACGCCCGACTTTCTCCCGAATCGCTCGCGCTCATGCTCGACAAGGAAGTCGGCGACATCAGAACCATCATTGAAGATTACGAAAATGCCGGCGTTATCCTCGGCTATCAGACCATCATCGACTGGGACAAGACCGACGTGGAAGAAACCGTCTCCGCGATCATCGAGATCAAGATCACTCCCCAGCGCGAACACGGCTACGACCGCGTCGCTCAGAAGATCTACAATTATCCAGAAGTCGAATCCGTCTACCTCATGTCTGGCGGCTACGACCTGTCCGTTTCCATCAAGGGGAAGACCATGCGTGAAGTCGCGCTCTTCGTTGCGGAACGTCTCGCTCCCATCGACGGCGTTCTTTCCACCGCCACCCACTTTGTCCTCCGCAAGTACAAGGACAACGGCGTGGTCTACGGCGCGGCTCCGGTCGACGAGAGAGGAAACATGATGTGATGGACTACTCCAAGATTCTCTCTTCCACCGTACAGGACATCAAGCCGTCCGGGATCCGCAAATTCTTCGACCTTCTCGAAAATATGCAGGGCGTTGTCGCGCTGACCGTCGGTCAGCCGGACTTCATCACGCCGTGGCACATCCGCGTCGCCGCGATCGAATCCCTTGAGAACGGCAAGACCTATTACACCTCCAACAGCGGCACGCTCGAGCTCCGTCAGGAGATCTCGTCCTACATGAACCGCCGCTATCACCTTACCTACGACCCGAAAAACGAAGTGATCGTCACCGTCGGCGGCAGTGAAGCCATCGACATCGCCATGCGCGCCGTCATCAATCCCGGCGACGAGGTGATCGTTCCCCAGCCCGCGTTCGTCTGTTACGGTCCGATCTGCGAACTGGCAGGCGGCAGGCCGGTCTACATCAACACCAAAGAAGAAAACAAGTTCAAGCTCACCGCGGACGAACTGAAGAGCGCGATCACCCCGAAGACGAAGCTCCTCGTTCTTCCCTACCCGAACAATCCGACCGGCGCGATCATGACCCGCGAAGACCTCGAAAAGATCGCCGAAGTCCTGCGCGGCACGGACATCATGATCCTCTCCGACGAGATCTACTGCGAGCTGACCTACGGCAGAGAGCACGTTTCCGTCGCTTCCCTCGACGGCATGCGCGAACGCACGATCATTGCCAGCGGTTTCTCGAAGACCTACGCGATGACGGGCTGGCGTCTCGGCTACACCCTCGCACCCGCAGAGATCACGAAGCAGATGCTGAAGATCCATCAGTACGCGATCATGTGCGCACCCACCACCTCGCAGTACGCGGCTGTGGAAGCGATGCGCAGCGGCGACGCGGACGTGGAAATGATGCGGAAGGAATACAACCGCCGCAAACGCTACATCGTCGGCGGACTCCGTTCCCTCGGCATCGACTGCTTCGATCCGGAAGGTGCGTTCTACGTCTATCCGAACATTTCGAAGTTCGGACTTTCCTCCGAAGAATTCTGCGAACGACTCCTGCAGGAAGAAAAAGCGGCGATCGTCCCCGGTACCGCGTTCGGCGAATGCGGCGAAGGCTTCGCACGAATCTCGTACGCCTACTCCGTCGAGCATATCGCCAAAGCCCTCGACCGTATCGAACGGTTCGTAAAAAAGTTATAAAAAAGACGCATCCTGCAATTTCCACAGGATTCCCACACCAATTTCCACAAAAAAATTCTCAAAAAAATCGTGTTTTTGGCGAATAAAAATCAACAGAGGTATTGCAATTTCCAATCAACTGTGATATAATAACTAACGTTGACTTGTCTAAAGATTCCATATACGGAGGTATAGTTAAAATGGCAAAGTGCTGCATCTGCGGAAAGGGCGTTACTTTTGGTCACAATGACTCCCATTCCCATCGTAAGACTAATAGAATGTGGAAGCCGAACATCCGCAAGGTAAAGGCTGTCGTTGACGGTGCTCACACCACCGTAAGCGTATGCTCCCGCTGCCTGCGTTCCGGTAAGATCAACCGCGCGTAATTTCCACAAGAATATGTCACCGAAACTCCCTCTTTGCAGGGGGTTTTTGACGTTTTACAGGATATTTATCCGGAGGTAATCACCATGGCAAACAGAATCCGCATCGAAGCCCACCGCGGTGTGGGCACGGACGCTCCCGAAAACACGCTGCCCGCGTTTGAAGCCGCGGTACGGCAGGGCTACGACATGATCGAGCTCGACCTCAAGTTCACCGCCGACGACCGCTGTGTCGTCCTGCACGACGGCAGCGTCGGACGCACCGGCAGACAGCCGGACGGTTCTCCTCCGGCGGACAACCGGAAGATCGCCGAACTGACCCTTGACGAAGCCCGTATGCTCGACTACGGTCTCTGGAAGGGCGAAGCCTTCCGCGGAACGGAGATCCCGCTCTTCACGGACGTCCTTGCCTTCGCAAAACAGGCAGGGATCCCCCTCAAGATCGACAACTGCTACGAACGCTTCACCGCCGAACGCCGCGAACTCCTTTACCGTCAGATCGAAGAGGCGGAAATGGGTCCTCTCGTCGGCTTCACCTGCGGCAGCGTATCGTCGTTCGCGGAAGTCGCCGAACGCTTCCCGGAAGCCGAATTCCACTATGACGGCGTGATCGATCCCGAGAACGTCGCCGCTCTGAAAGACATCGCAAAAGGTCACCGCACTACCGTCTGGATCCCCTTCCCGTGCGACGCGACCTCGTGGGTCTCCGACAAGATCCGCCGTGCGTCAAAGAAATTCACCGATGAGCTCCATGCGCTCGGCTTTGAGGTCGGCATCTGGCTTCTCCGCCGTGACGAAGAGCTTGCCGCAGCCGTGGAATACGGCGCGGACATCATCGAGACCGACGGCGCGGTCAAGCCGCAGTGACGGAGCATTTCTGCGTCGTCTCGGGCGAAATGCCGGAGACGATGCGGGATGCCCTGCGTGGATCCTTCGCAGAGGTGATCCCTCTGCCGCCGGACGGCGACCTTGCCGCGCCGGTGCGCTGTCATCCCGACATGCTCTTCGCCGTGCTTGCGGACCGTCTGTTCGTCTCCGGACGGTATTTCCGCGAAAACGCCGCGGTGATCGAAAAGATCGCGGCATACGGCGGCTTTGTGATCCAACCGGCGGATGACCGCCGCGGCGCGGTTTATCCGCACGACGTCGCGTTCAACGCCGCCGTATGGCACGACTGCGTGATCTGCCGTCCGGAGAGCACCTGCGCGTCTCTGCTGGACTTTGCACGCAGACAGGGGTACCGGATCGTCCCGGTGAAGCAGGGCTACACCGCCTGCTCCTGCATCGTGACGGACGACGCCGTCCTGACGTCCGACCGGGGGATCCACCGATCGCTGACCCGCGCGGAAATCCCGTGCGTTCTTCTTCCGGAAGGCGGCATTTCCCTGCCCGGCTACGACTGCGGCTTTCCCGGCGGCGCGTGCGGGTACCATCGCGGCGTGATCTTTCTCTGCGGCGGCGCAGACACCCTTCCCTGCGCGGAGATCCTCCGGCAAAGAGGATACCGCATCGTCTCCCTTGCCTCATCCGGCAGCCCCGTGACCGATTACGGCGGCATCCGGATCTTTCAAAAAAAGTAGAACTATGGAGATAGCACTATGTACGAATTCATTCCGGAACTGATGCGCGAGGCAGCAAAGATCATGCTGTCGGCACACGACATCGACAACAGCATCGACAGCAAGTCGGGCGATGCGAATTTCGTGACCGCCTACGACGTTGCCGTGCAGAATTTCCTTTATAAAGAGATCGGCGCACGCCTTCCCGACGCGGTGATCATCGGCGAAGAAGCCGACGACAACCCGATGGACGCTCTTACGACGAAGGTATGCTTCATCATCGACCCCATCGACGGAACTACCAATTTTATCCACAACTACCGTTTCAGCGCGATTTCCGTCGGGATCACGGACGGCGGCCGCGTGGTCTACGGCGCGGTCTACAACCCCTACATGAACCTGCTCTACTTCGCGGAACGCGGCAGGGGAGCCTTCGTGGAAACGCCGTCCGGCACGCTTCCCATCCATGTCTCCGACCGTGATCTCCCGAACGCCCTCGCGGCGTTCGGCACGTCGCCCTACTACCGCGAAGAACTCGGCGACATCACCTTCGAACGCGCAAAATGGCTGTTCAGGAACACCCGCGACATCCGCCGATGCGGTTCCGCCGCGCTCGACCTCTGCACCGTCGCCTCCGGCGCAGTAGACATCTTCTTCGAATACCGCCTTTCCCCGTGGGATTTCGCGGCAGGCTCCCTCATCATCGAAGAAGCGGGCGGCGTCATCACCCAGTTCGACGGCAGCCCCATCACCCTCGACAAACCCTGCTCCATCCTCGCCGGCAACAACCCCTGCCACACCTCCGCCAGAGAGTCGGGGATGTTTTGAGAGAAATTTTCTTCTTGGGGAGGGACTTTTTGAGAAAAAGTCCCTCCCCAAACCCCTCTTCAAAA
>JAFYOX010000016.1 GCA_017547755.1 Clostridia bacterium
ATTCTTTCATATTCCGTCTTGACGATGGTTGCACCGATGGCGGTTTCTTCCACGTCGTAGAAACCGAGCTTACTGAGAGCTTCCTTCATGGCGGTGATGCCCACATTGTCGTAATTTGCGACAAAGGAAGGAGCAAGGCTGACCACAACCGGATCTCCCGACTGGATCAGGACCTTGACTTTTTCGAGTTCGCTGGCGATTTCCTTGGCATTCTGCGGGCATACGACAAAGCACTGACCGCAGAGGATGCATTCATTTCCGATGATATGCGCCTGGTTGCCGGAAAAC
This sequence comes from Clostridia bacterium, assembly GCA_017547755.1. GTDB lineage: Bacteria > Bacillota > Clostridia > Oscillospirales > CAG-272 > UMGS1696. Next base: position 289 of record JAFYOX010000016.1, read on the forward strand.
CGGATGGACTTCACAGGACAGTGGCGAATACATTTATAACAGTTTTTGCAGTTTGATTTTTTGAACGTCAGGCAATTCGGCATGGTCATTTCCCCCTTTTATCCGAGTTTCTGAACGATCTGTTCCCTGAAGAACTCCTTGAAATTTTCACGAGTAATTCCGGTGTGGATATCATCGTCCACCTGAACAGTCACGCCGATGCGGTTGCATTTTCCGATGCAGAAACTGCCGACCAGCGTGATCTCATCTCCGAGATTGTTTTCTTCGATCGCATTCTGCAGAAGCTCAACAATTTCCGGAGAACCTTTCAGATGACAGGAGCTTCCTACGCAGACCTGTACAACCATCTCTTACACCTTCGCGCGAACAACGTTTTCGAAGAATTCTTCAACAGTGTCGGGAGAAACGGAGTGGAATTCTTCATCAACCATAACGCAGACACCCTGCTGGCACTTGCCGAGGCAGAAGGTAGCGCCGAGTTCTACTTTATCTTCGAGTTTGTTTTCCGCTACCAGCTTCTGAAGCTGTTCAACGACCTGACGGGAACCCTTGAGGTGGCAGGAACTTCCGATGCAAACAGTGATTTTCATGATGTGATCTCCTTGATTGTATAAATTTTATTTTAAATATTAATGGTTTTCATGTGATTTCTGAAATCTCCGGAATTGACACATTCCAGAAGGATCTCACGTTCTCTTTCGGGACGGCGGACAGACATCGCCGCGCCGATGATGGGAAGCCACGCATATACTTCTTCCTTTTCCGCGGAATCTTCGCCGCAGTAAAGGGTGAGGTAGAGTTCCGCATCTTCGTAGCTGTTGTTCAGCCAGAACATGATATAGGTCTGCGCTACATCCGCCAGAGGATTGCCGTAAGAAGCAAGCGTCCAGTCCACGGTGTAGTAAACGCCGTCTTCCGAGAGGATGATATTGGACGGGCAGAAGTCCCCGTGACAGATCGCAATGCCCTTTGCCATCACTTCCAGACGGCGGTGGAGTTCGAAGCGGGTGGTCGCATCCAGTTCGGAAACGTTGATCTTATTGTTCAGTTCATCCTTCAGACGATAGAGATACGCGCAGTCCTTTTTGTGGATACTGTTCTGAAGATCCGCGAGGGTACGGAAATACGTTTCCTTGTTTTCGGGATGTTCTGCCATCAGCTGTTCCAGCGTTTTGCCGCTGACGTATTCCGAAACGATCGCCCATTTTCCGTCGATCGTCGTTACATCGAGAACCTTCGGAACCTTGAGCCCGATCTCTTCCACGCGTACCTGATTGGAGGCTTCTCCGAAAATGGCCGCCTTGCTGTACGGCGGCTGGAATACTTTGATGCAGCGGTCACCGTCACGATAAATCGTTTTCTTGGTGCGCACCGCAATCAGACGGTCTAACTTCATGATTGTTCTCCTTCTATTTTTCTGTTCAGCAGACGATTGTTCAGATAGGCAAGCGAGATCGCCAGGTTTTCCTGATGGAAAACAATGTTTTCCGGAACCTTCAGGCGGCAGGGAGCAAAATTCCAGATCGCCTCGATCCCGTTTTCAATCATCTGATCGCACACGGTCTGTGCGGAACCTTCCCCGACCGTGATAATTCCGATCTTCACATCGTGTGCCCGGCAGAACTCACCGAACTGCGTCATGGGCAGCACTTCCATATTCCTGTGCGGCCGCAGGATCTGCTCGTTGCTGTCAAATGCCGCCAGGATCCGGACGCCGTATCTTTCGAATTCGTCGTATTCCATCAGAGCTTTGCCGAGGCGTCCGGCACCCACCAGAACCGCCGGCGTCGCGCTGCGCTGTCCGAGGCACGCCTCGATGCACCGCATCAGCTCTATGGTATTATACCCGCGCTTCGGTTTTCCCTTTCCGCAGACAGCATTCAGATCTTTCCTCACCAGAACTTCGCCGAGCGACAGAACGGACGCGATCTTGGTAGCGGAAACATACGGAACTTCCTGTCCGGAAAGCTCATGCAGATATGCCAGATACTGCGGCAGACGGCTCAGTGCCGCTTTGGTGATCTTACTTTTTTCCACAGTTCTCTCCCGATTTTATCTTTTTACGCTAATATTATATCAAACTCGCATTTCAAAAGGAATTCTTAAAAAGTTATATCGGATATATCCGTATCGATAACAACAGAATCGATATCACAAGAACAAAAACGCACATACCCCGCTATGGGGTACATGCGTTCTTTTCATATTCGGTTGATCAGGATTTGTTTTTGCGTTTCGCTTCACACAGCGCAGTGATGAACTGCTTGTCCAGCTGCGATAATTTGTATCCATTACGATATACCAGAACATCTTTATAGATTTTCGTATTATCAATGCAGATTTTTTCGGTCAGATGATATCGGTCGATGATATCACGCGGTACAAGGGATACCCACATAAATGTCTCGGGATTTCTGGACAGGAGGTCGAACTGACTTCCCCGTTCGTAAATGAAAATGCGGCGGTCGATGTTGTCCGGCAGTTCTTCCTTCATCACCTTGGAAAGCGGCATGGAGGGAACATACGGATCGGCGTGCGCAATTTCGATCAGACCGCTCAGATCCTCAAAGGAAATCTCCTGCTTTCCGGCCAGCGGATTCTCATTGCTCATGAGAAGATGATAACGGAACTCCGTCACCAGCTCGTAGCAGATATCCTTTTCTTCAAGCATATCCTTGAAATAGCGGTCATAATGTTCCGCATAGCGGATGATCCCGAGATTGTAGTTGTTTTCGAGAATATTGCGGATGGTACTCTGTGAATTCGTTTCTTTATAAAAGACCTCTGCCGGCTCCCTGGTCAGCGATTTCGAAAATTCGGCAAAAGCTTCCGAAATATAGCATGCACGCGGAACGGAAATCGAAAATTTCTGTTTTCGGACAGAATTTTCACGGTAGTATTTTTCCACCTGTTCGATCTGGTCGAGAATTCCTTTGGCGTAATTGATGAATTCCTCGCCTTCCGGCGTCAGGAACATCCCCCGGGTCGTACGTTCAAAAATGGCGATCCCGAGATCGGACTCCAGATCTTTGATCGAACGGCTTAAATTCGGCTGTGCTATCAGCAATATTTCCGATGCTTTGTTCAGCGAACCGCACTTTGCAACCTCGACGGCATATTTCATATGCAGTATATTGATGGCAGCGCACCTCCTTTTAGGACTTTTACTTATCTATTATATCACATTATGATATAATACGCAAGGTATTTCTCAAAAGTATTCAATTCCCGTTCATCTTTTCACTATAAACAAACTCCCCGGATATCCGCTTGTTTATACAGTATATCCACGCAGTTATCGATATATGTATGATCGATATCAGGCATAACAAAAATTATACCTGAGGAGATGAAGTCAGGCGGACATTTTCCGTGAATACCGGCAGGAGAAGATTGTTGTGTACGATATGAAAGCGAAATAATATAAGAACGATAAAAAAACAAGCCTGCACCGACAGATGCAGGCTTGCATTTCACGCAGAGAGAGGGATTCGAACCCTCGTGCTGTTGCCAGCAAACTGATTTCGAGTCAGCCCCGTTATGACCACTTCGATATCTCTGCGTATTGGATTGTATGCACGTGACCACTTTCGATCACGTGCATATTATTATACCATATCCGTCCATGTTTTGCAATACGTTTTCCGAAAATTATCCGTATTTTTCTTTACCGCACCAGATTTGCGATCGCTTCCATGAACTCGTCCGTCTCCATCCGGTTGATCGCACCGACCACGCGGACGTTCATATCGTCCGCACGTCCCTTGATGTTCGCCGACGCCGCGTCTCCGCTGTATGCGCGGTCTTCCGGATCAAAAAACGCCGTCGCCGCCAATGCGCATTTCGCATATCCCACGCCGAATTTCTTCGCCACCGTATTCAGCTTATACAGTTCGTCCGTCTCAACGTCACCGTTCTTGCAGGAGATGAACACCGGCACCATTCCCGCCATCAGCATGACGTCGATCTCATTGCGCGTGCTGTCGATATCTTCGTTCCAGCCGAGGATGATCCCCGTCGTCGCGCTGTCATACACCGGCACGCCGTCCCGTTCACACTGAAGCGCGGTCTTGTAAGTATAGTACTCGAACAGCGATCCCGCCTTGGTCAGGCAGTCGCGGATCACTTCGTTTTTATAACGGAAAACGGTGATCCCACGTCCGGTATACTGCTGTTCGACCACAATATATCCGCCGTTTACAACGTCTTCCCAGAGTTCGCGGTCCATTCCGCCGCGCCGTCCGATATCGTCATCCGCGATGCTGTACAGATCCTGTTCCGCAGCATAACGGCTCGCACAGCCGGAAAACCGATTGATTTTTGCATTCCATCCGCTGCAGTCGCGGCGGCAGATCGTCCAGAGCCGGTCGATATCTTCGCAGACCGGATCGTCGCGGCGGAACGTATGGGATGTCCCGTAGATCCGTCCGCCGTGCAGGAATACATTCTCTTCCGTCGTCAGGTACACCTGACTGTTGCCCGAATAATCCATCACCGTCCGCTCGATCATCCGGCGGCCGTCTTCGGATTTCCGGAATTCAAACCATACGCCGCGCCGGCTGACCGTATTCATGCGGAACGCCGAAACGTGCAGATCTGTGCTTCCGAGAACGATGCCGAGTGCCACAAGTGCGCCTTCGTCCCCGCCCGAAATATCGATCACATAGCTGTCGCTCGGGTCGGAAATGATCTCGTACAGTGCCGCAACGATCGTTTCCAGATCATTTTTGGCAATACTCTTCACGCGCATTTCCGGATAAAGACCGCGTCCGTTCAGAATTTTCTGATAATTCGGGAGTGCACGGATCGCCTTGCGGGATTCCGGCGTGATAAAAACAACTTTGTCCGGCTTCAGAGCCAGGGATCCGAGGATATTCTCCACGGGCGTTTTGTCAAACAATTCGATGAGGGTCATCGTCTGCGTCCTCTCTTTCTCAAAATACAGGGCAAACCGGGATCGGACAAGCGAAAAAAGTTCTATTTTTTCCTTCCGCCGTCCGGGAAATCTTCTGCTTATGCGTAAACATACCTTTGTATTTTTTATTATACTACACATTTCCGTTCCAAAAACAAACTCCGTGTAAATTTTCATTTTCCGCGCCGAATTAAAAAAATAAGTACTTTCGCCGAAAAACCTGCCGGAACCGTGAATTTATTCTTGCATTTTCATAGCAAGTATGATAAAATGAGGACGATAAACGATGTACGGAATTTCAGGAAAGGAATCAACATTATGGCTGTATACCGAATCGGCTCGGTCGGACTCGGCGGCATCTCCGGCGGCGTTCACATCCCCGGCATCCGCGCTTCCGCCGACCTGAAGCTCACCGCTCTCTGCGATATTGACGAAAAGCGTCTCCGCGAACGCGCCGAAGCCTACGGCATCCCGGAAGACCACTGCTTCACCGATTACCGTAACCTGATTGCCTGTCCCGACGTGGATGCGGTCGATATTTCCACGCCGAACAATGTGCATTTCGAAATTGCGGCAGCCGCAGCACGCGCGGGAAAACCCTACGGCATTGAAAAACCGGTCACCATGGATACGGCAGAAGCGGTCGAACTCGCTAAAATCACCGAAGACGCCGGCGTTGCGAGCATGATCTACTTCTCGTACCGCTATAAGGCAGCCGCACGTTATCTCCGCAGCCTCCTTCTCTCCGGCAGATTCGGCGCGATCCACCACGTCAGCATGCAGTATTATCAGGCATGGGGTCTGCGCAATGCCAACTGCCCGCTCGTCTGGCGTTATGTAAAATCCATCGCGGCATCCGGCGCGCTCGGCGACCTCGGCTGTCACGGTCTCGACCTCGTTTCGTTCGTCACCGGTCAGCAGTATACCTCCGTCGTCTCCCATCTCGGAACCATCGTGGACGAACGCCGTCTTCTGAACGGCGAAGGCACCGGCAAGGTCGACGTCGACGACTTCTCGAATATCCTCGCTGAAATGACCGGCGGCATCTCTGCCACCTTCCAGATCTCCCGCTTCAATTACGGACGCGGCAACTATCAGCGCATGGAAGTCTACGGCGAACGCGGTGCACTCGTTTACCACCTCGACCGGATCCCCGGCGTGGACGAACTCGAAATCGCGGACGAATCCACCGGCGGCAAGTATGTCACCGTCGAGATCCCGCAGGAAATGCGCGTCGACCAGATGCAGTCCTTCGCAGACGTCCTCAACGGCTGCGGCGACGGTCTGAATGCCGACATCCACGACGGCGTCGTCAACGAACGCCTGCTGGACGCGATCATCGAATCCTCCGAAATCAAGAAATGGGTCAGCCTGACCTGAAAAATATAAAATCCGTACCCAACCCCCAATCCAAAAAGGGTTTTGGAAAGGGTTTCCCCGAGAAAAATCCCCCCAAAAATAATTATCCATAAAAGGAGAAACAAATATGAAAATCACAGTATGGAATGAGTTTGCTCATGAAAAGACGGATGACGTCGTAAAGGCGATTTATCCGGACGGTATTCACATGTGCATCGCCCGTTTCCTCGAAGCTGCAGGCTACGAAGTACGCACCGCGACCCTTGACGATCCGGAATGCGGTCTGACCGACGAAGTTCTCGACGATACCGACGTTCTCTTCTGGTGGGGTCACATGCGTCACGGCGCAGTTCCGGACGAAGTTGTCAACCGCGTTGCAAAGAGAGTATACGAAGGCATGGGTATGGTCGTTCTTCACTCCGGCCACGCGTCCAAGATCTTCCAGAAGCTCTGCGGTACTCCTTCCGGCGAACTGAAGTGGCGTGAATCCGGTGACAAGGAAATCCTCTGGGTCATCGAACAGGGTCACCCCATCACCGAAGGTCTCGGCGAAAACATCATCCTCGAACACGAAGAAACCTACGGCGAACACTTCCTCGTTCCCCAGCCCGACGAACTCGTCTTCATCAGCTGGTTCAGCGGCGGCGAAGTATTCCGCAGCGGCTGCACCTACAAGAGAGGCCGCGGTAAGATCTTCTACTTCCGTCCGGGTCACGAATCCGTTCCGACCTACCACAACCCCGACATCCAGAAAGTCCTCATCAACGCAGCTAAGTTCGTCTGCACTCCCAAGTCCAACTCCTACAAGTACGGCTGGGTTCCGCCGACTGTTGAATAAGAATATTGACTTCCGTGGGGAAAACTTTTTTGAAAAAAAGTTTTCCCCACACCCCTTTCAAAAAACTTGATACTATGGAAAATAATTTTGATATGTGCAGACTGGAAGAACGGAATCAGAAGATCATTGACGCTGTAATTGCGAAAGCAAACCGGGACTGTCCCGGTTCGGTTGCAATGCTCGGGATCTGCGGATCGTTTGCTAGTGGGGATTTTTATGAAAAATCCGACCTCGATCTGCTGGTTCTGACGAAAGACGACGCGGCGCAGGCGGTAGCCATGCTGTTCATTCAGGACGACCTCGGCGTCGGTCACGATATCTACTGCACCTCGTGGGAACGTCTCGAAAACGACGCGAAGTTTGAACATCCGTATCTCGCAAAACTGCTGAACGCGAAGATCGTCTGGTGTCCGGATCCGGCGGATCTGGAACGCCTCGAAAATCTGCGCTGCACCGTCCGCGATCGTCTCGCCGAACCGCTGTCTGCCGAAGATTTCGAACGCGCCGCCGCTCTTCTCTCGAAAACCGAGCAGTGCTATGCCAGGGCAATGTGTGCCGGTACGCTGACGGAAATCCGCGCACAGGCGATGGAACTCCTCTATTACCTGCCCGACGCGCTGATGCTGCTGAACAAACGGTATTACCGCCGCGGCACACGCCGTCTGTACGATGAACTGCAGATTCTGGATAAACGTCCGGCGGATATCTGCGAACTTCTGGAAGCAGTAACCGCCGCAGGTACCGAAGATACGCTGAAATCCGCGCTCACTTCCCTGCTCCGCGAAACCGAAGCGGTGTTTGCCGCCGTCAAAGCGGACATTGCTCCGTCAAAGGAGGCGCCGTCCGCGGAAAATCTCGCCGGAACGTACGAAGAAATGTTCTCGAACTGGCGGAACAAGATGTACCTCGCCGCAAAAACCGGAAACCGGATGCTCTCGTTCACCACGCTCGGCTGTCTGCAGGCGATGATCGACGAGATCGCGGCCGGTCTGGATATCGGAACGTACGACGCAGTCTCCGGCTACGATCCCGACGACCTGTGGAAAAACGCAGAGTTTTTCGACCGGACGATCGAAGCATACCTCACGGAATACAAAAAAACCGGACTTACCATCCGGCACTACGCGGATATCGACGCTTTTGCCGAAGATTACCTGAAGTAAGTCGAAAAGGATACCACGAAGGTATCCTTTTTTGTTGAAAATTCATCCATGATATGGTACAATAGAAACAGAAAATATATTATCACGGAGGTTTCTTTATGGAAAGAAGCATTACCCGCCTCGCATACGGCTACAAATTCCGTCTCTTCCCCGAAGGAAGTGCCGACGAAGCCGTCTACACTCCCGCGTTTGACGATTCCGCGTGGGACACCGTCCGCGTTCCGCACGACTGGGCGGCGTCCGGCGAATTCGCCGAACTCAACGACGCCAGCTACCGCGAAATCGCCGCCGACGGCATCACCCGTCCGATCGAACACAGCGGACGTACCGGCGCGCTCCCGATCGTAGGTCTCGGCGTCTACCGTCTCTGGATCGACCTTGCGAAAGAAGACGAAGGCAAGGCGATCACCCTCGAATTCGACGGCGTTATGTGGGACTCCCACATCTACGTCAACGGAAAGCACGCGTTCTTCAACCACTTCGGCTACAAGTCCTTCAGCGTGGACATTTCCGAATTCGCAAATTACGGCGAACCGACCCTCATCACCGTTGCGGCGCGTGTTTACGAAGACTGCTCCCGCTGGTATCCGGGCGCGGGCATCTACCGCAACGTCTACCTCGTAAAGAAGGCACAGCAGCACATCGACTACAACGGCATCTGGCTCCGTCAGCTCGAAGTTGCCTGCGGACGTGCGACCTTTGAACTCAGCGTGGACTATACCGGTCCCGAAACCCTGAAGTTCAAGGCGGACATCCTTGCTCCGAACGGTGAAAAAGTTGCGGAAGTTGCGCACGGAACTTACTACGGCGAACTGTCCGACCTGTTCACCATTCACGACGTAAAGCTCTGGGACATCGATTCCCCGAATCTCTACACCGCAAACATCGTTCTTCTCGATGAAAACGACAACGCTCTCGACAACACTTCTGTGAAGTTCGGCGCACGTACCTTCGAATTCACCGCAGATCACGGCTTCTTCCTCAACGGCCGTCACGTCAAGCTCAACGGCGTCTGCAATCACCACGACCTCGGTTCCCTCGGTGCGGCAGTCAACGTTGCGGCTCTCCGCCGTCAGCTCCGCCTGATGCGTGAAATGGGCGTGAACTCCATCCGTACCAGCCACAATCCGCCGTCTCCGGAACTGCTGAACCTCTGCGACGAACTCGGCTTCGTTGTCATGGACGAATTCTTCGACGAATGGTATCTCCCGAAGGTTTCCAACGGCTACGCGAAGTACTATCGTGAACACGCCGCACAGGACGTCATCGATGTCATCCGCCGCGACCGGAACCACGCTTCCATCCTCATGTGGTCCATCGGCAACGAAATCGAAGAACAGGGCGACCCGGAAGGCTGGCGTGCCGCGAAGATGCTCACCGAAACCTGCCACCGTACCGACCCGACCCGTCCGACGACCGCCGGATTCAACAATTCCTGGGCGGCATTCCGCAACCACCTCGCGGACTTCGTCGACATCGTCGGTCTCAACTACAAGCCGCATCATTACGCCGAATTCCACCGCGATCACCCGACCATGAAGCTCATCGGCACGGAAACCGCGTCCTGCGTTTCCACGAGAGGTATCTACAAGCTTCCCGCAGCGGTTGCGATCCCCTGCAACAAGCACGATGACCTGACCGTTTCCGCATACGATCTGGAAGCTCCGGGCTGGGCATACTATGCCGAACGCGAATTCGCCGCACAGGACGACTGCGAATTCGTTGCGGGCGAATACGTCTGGACGGGCATCGACTACCTCGGTGAACCGACCCCGTACTACAACGAATGGCCGTCCCGTTCTTCCTATTTCGGCGCGGTCGACATTGCAGGTCTGCCGAAGAACCGCTTCTACGGCTACAAATCCCACTGGACCGATTCCGAAGTCCTCCACATCTTCCCGCACTGGAACTGGGCAGGTCTGGAAGGCGAAATCGTTCCGGTACACGTATACTCCAGTTATCCGGAAGTTGAACTGTTCGTCAACGGAAAGTCCTACGGCAAGCGCACCTTCGGCAAGAAGTCGCGCGGTGACATGGGCGAACTCGAACGCTACCGCCTGATGTGGAACGAAGTGGTCTACGAACCCGGCGAAGTCAAGGCCGTTGCATACAATGCCGACGGTACCCGTGCCGCCGAAAAGATCGTCCGCACCGCAGGAGAACCGGCGTACATCGCACTTGCCGCTGACCGCTGCCGCATCACCGCCGACGGCGATGACCTCGTTTACGTCACCGCATCCGTTGTGGACGCAAACGGCAATGTCTGCCCGCACGCGGACAACCGCCTGTACTTCGAAGTTACCGGTGACGGCGAACTGCTGACCACCGACAACGGCGACCAGCGCGAAACCGAATCCTTCGCACGTCATGACAAGAAGGCGCTCGCCGGATACTGCGTTGCATGTGCACGCTCGATCAAGGATCAGCCCGGCAAACTGACGCTCACCGTCAAGGCAGAAGGACTTGTATCTGCAGAAGTCACCATCGACGTAAAATAAGAAGATGCTGTCATGATCTGTGAACTGCGATCCGGCGATAATTTTCTGAAATTCTCGTATTTCCGACACTTTGCGGCAGATGAAGCTAACGGCAATCCGTACAACTTCTTTTTCACCGTCCGTGTCTCCTCAAACGGTTTCAGCGGTCTTACCGAATGGGAATGTGACCGAAAAGAGTTCGTAAAATTTGTGCAGTCCATACAAGATCTATACGACTTCCGCACATCGTCCGCCGAACTGAACGACATCGGCTACGGCAGCCGCATCCGATTTGACCTCGACCGTACCGGTCATATCACCGTCACCGGAACCCTATACGGACACGCTGCCTCCCAAACTGTCACGTTCCGCTTCACCGCCGACCAGACCGACCTTCACCCGTTTCTCACAAATCTGCACAAACAAAAAATTCCCTCTTCAGATTAAAGTTTTTTGAAGAGGGGTTCGGGGAGGAACTTTTTGCAAAAAGTTCCTCCCCGATTTTTTATTTACTTGTTGCCGTAGGTCCCTTCGGTATCAAAAACGATGCCGGCGTCTTCCTTGTTGCGGGAAGTCTTGATCTTTTCCTGGAGCATTGCCCAGAATTCTTCGCCGTCGTTCGGGAGTTCGACCCAGTCGTTCTTCCAGGTGGAGAGAACCATCGCGTTGGCGATGGAGAGGCCGTTGATGCCTTCATAGCCGGGCGCGAGGAGTTCTTCACCGTAGAGGAGGTGATTGGTGAAGTTCTTGAGGATACCGACGTGCTGTTCGCCGTGACCTTCGGGAATTTCAATTTCAACGGTCTGTGCGGGAATGGAAGCAAAGCCCTGTGCGGAACCGTAGGTGAATTCACGTTCGTCCACTTCGAGCTTGGTGTACATGAGGTGACCGCGTTCGTAAACGAGCTTACCCTTGGAACCGGTGATTTCGAGGCGGTTGGTTCCGGGATATTCGCCGGTGGTGGTGATGAACACGCCGGTCGCGCCGTTCGGGTACTTCGCCATAGCGGTTACGTCGTCTTCGACTTCGATGTCGTGGTACTTACCGAATTCGCAGTTTGCGTAAATTGCGTTCGGCATACCGAAGATCCACTGCCACAGGTCGATGTTGTGCGGGCACTGGTTCATGAGAACGCCGCCGCCTTCGCCGGACCAGGTTGCGCGCCATCCGCCGCTGTTATAGTACGCCTGGGTACGGTACCAGTCGGTGATGATCCATACGCATCTCTTGAGTTCGCCGAGTTCGCCGCCCTGCACCATTTCGCGCATCTTCTGATAGAAGTGGTCGGTACGCTGGTTGTACATGATTCCGAACGCCTTGCCGCTCTTCTTCGCTGCGTCCATGAATTCATGGATCTTCTTGGTATAAACGCCGATCGGCTTTTCGGAAAGCACGTTGATTCCGTTTTCGAACGCGTCGATACCGATGGTCGGGTGGAAGTAGTGAGGAGTTGCGATCATGATCGCATCAACTTCTCCGCTCACGATCAGTTCATGAGAATCCGCAAAATACTTCACGGAATCACCGCAGATGCCGCGTGCCCATTCGAGTCTTTCCGGCTTGATATCGCACACTGCCGTCAGAACCGCGCCGGGTACCTTCCCCGCAAACAGGTTGTTCACGTGTCCCGAACCCATATTACCGAGCCCGATCACACCAAAACGAACTTTATCCATAATTTTCCTCCGTTTCGTGCGGGATGCTCTTCCCGCACCTGAATTTGGCTTAATTATACAACATTGGCGCTCTTTTTTCAAGAGTTTTTCTATAAAATATCAAGGGGGAGGATGTGCAAATTGTTCGCGATGGGGATACGGGGGAACGGTCGCTTTTTGAAAAAAGCTCCGCAAAAACTTTTCAGAGACACGCAGTGTCTCGTGTGTAGCCGGATTGTGGAGTTGATATGGGTTTGAAAGGGAATTTTTTGATGGGTCTGTGCGCAGCCATATAGGATATCCCAGTCGACAAAATGTGAGCGATCCAAGGCCTGAGGAAGGGTGGAGACGGAAATCAGGGGCCGCCGAGACCCTGATTTCCCACGCCGTATGGGATAACCGGGATATCGTGCGAAGTGGAGATATCCTTCTACATTTCATTAGCATCCGCGCGGCTTGGCTAGACCGCCGTCCGCGCTTTTCGTTCGTTCTGTCGGCTGACGTATCGTCCG
>JAFYOX010000113.1 GCA_017547755.1 Clostridia bacterium
GAAACCTAACAAAATGTAGAAGGATAACTATCGATTGCACGATATCCCGGTTATCCCATCCGGCGAGGGAAATCAGGGAGCGAATGCCCTGATTTCCGTCTCCACTACTACATAGAATTTGGATCGCTCCACCCCTGTCAACTGGGATATCCTATATGTCAGCGCACAGACCCATCAAAAATTCTTTTTCAAACCCATATCAACTGCAAAAGACGGCTACACAGTCCAAAAGTTTTTGCGGAGCTTTTTTCAAAAAGCGACCGTTTCCCCCGTTTCCCCTGCCCTCCACCCTTGCAATCCCCAAATCCCTGTAGTATAATGAAAGAAAAACGAACCTTTGTAAGGAGGAATTCCCCTATGACAGAATATCAGAAGGCCGTGAACGTGCTGGAGCTTGGCGCGAAGAATGACGGATCGGAGGACGTGTCGGAGATCGTCAACCGGTATACGAAGGAGACAGCGCTGTATTTTCCGGCGGGACAGTATAAGGTCAGTCAGCCGCTGGTGATCGAGAATCCGATTTTCGGTGCCGGATATGCACGCGGACCGCAGGCGGATGCCGGACATACGTGGCTGATCTCGGAGATTCAGCACGAGGATACCGATCCCCTGAATGAGACCGGCGTCATCCGGTTCGGCGGAACCGGACATTTTACCGTTGAGAACCTCAATATCCGCTGTGCGAGCCACGAATGCGGGATCTACATCAATCCCTGCGTGCAGAGTACCGCCACGTTCGTCAATAAGGTCGGTATCTACAATATGCGCGGCTACGGTCTGCTCGCCACCAAGGGTCCCGAGACTCCCGGCTTTGCTTCCCGTCCGCTGTTTCTGCAGAATATGACCATCTTCGGCACCGCCGATTATCCGTACCCCTGCGTCGGTATCCAGCTCGATGACCGCATCGGCGACAACCGTTTCGCCAATATCGAGATCATGGGCACCCGTATCGGCGTCGTGCAGGAGGCTTCGTTCGTCTATGCAACCAATATGCACATCTGGACCGGATGCCTTGGTCAGAAGGACAACGACCAGTGGTGGGAAACTACCCGCAGCATCATCCTCGGAAAGGGCGACGCGAACTTCCTCGGCGACAATATCTACGTCGACACCAGCTATGTCCTCATCGAATTCCGCTCGCCGCGCAATATGCTTTCCATCAATAACTTCATGTCGTGGGAAGACGGCTCCATTCAGGGATGCACCAAACGCGACGCGAAACTCTTCAAAATCCCCGAAGGAAGCACCGAATATCCGAACATCAATCTCACGAACGGCATGATCTACGTCAGCGGCGACAACGCGCACCCCGGCCGGCTGAACGACGTCACCGCTCCCTGCCCCAATGCGCGCATCCAGAACGTCCGTATCCTCAGCAATTATTCCCTGAACGCCGATACGTGGAAGCGTCACTCCTTCCTCCGCTGTGATACCCCGACCTATTCCGGCATCGTTCCGGCGTCCGATGCCGATCAGTATGTCCGCATCGCCGCGATCGTTCAGGAAGCCAACGGCTCCTGCGAACTGACCTACACCGCCGACAACGGCGACCGCGCCGACTTCACCCTTGCGACCAAGGGATCCGCAACCAGACTGCTCATGAAGAAGGGTATCTTCTGCGACGCGGAATTCTACGATAAATTTGAAGAAAAGTTCTGTACCCTCTACGTCAAAGTTCCCGCGAACAGCCCCGAACTGCACTATACCGTCAAAACGACCTGCGCGAGCGAATGTTATTTCCCGCTCGACCTCGGTCTGCTGAAGAATCACCCCGCATTTACCGCAAAAACCGAAATTCTTTCTTCCGCCGATGACCTCGGCTATGTATCGGAGGCAACCTCATGCTGACAAAAAACGAAGTACGCGCCGCTATACGCTTTGGAAATCCGCCCCGTCCGCCGCGTGCGTTCACCAAATGGTGGGGCGAAGGTCTCGGGGAACAGTACGGCTCCGAGCTTGCGCGGTTCAATAAATACGAGGAAGACGTCGTTGTCGTTCCCTTCCCGACGCCTTCGTTCACACCGCGTGACGACGGTTTTTACTGGCGGCTTCCGCAGGTCGACCGCACGAAAAAAGTCGGTCATGACGCAAACGCCGCCCTGCCCGACTGGGATGATCTTCCGGCCCTTCTCGCCGATCTTCCCGACACCGACGCGCCCGGTCTGTTCGACGACGCCAAGCGCATCGCCGATGCCGCACATGCCGAAGGAAAATACGTCCTCATCCACCACTGGTCGCTGATGTACGAACGCATCTGGAATTTCCGCGGCATGGAAAACCTGCTCATGGACTACTACGACTATCCCGACGAAGTCCATGCCCTGCACCGCGCCGTTGCGGATACCGAAAACAAGCTCCTGCTCCGTGCCATCCGCGAACTTCAGCCGGACGGTTACATGATCAGCGACGACCTCGGCGCACAGCAGGCACTCATGATGAGTCCGGCGATGTTCCGCGAATTCATCAAGCCGTACTATGCGGAAACATGGGCGCTGGCAAAGGAACACGACGTGGACGTATGGCTCCACACCTGCGGCAACATCACCGAGATCATCGGCGATCTGATCGAATGCGGACTGTCCGTCCTGCATCCGATCCAGAAGCATACGATGGACTGGGATAAAGTTGCGGCTGACTGGAAGGGCAGAATCGCATTCTGGGTCGGCATGGACGTGCAGGATACCCTCATCAACGGATCTCCCGAGGATGTCCGCCGCGAAGTCCGTCTCATGCGCGACACGTTCGATTCCCCGGAAGGCGGATTCCTGTACGCCGCGGGCAACGGCATCGTCGGCGGCACGCCGATTGAAAATATCGAGGCGTTCCTGAACGAGATTCTGGTTTACGGAAACGAATGAACATAAAAAAACTCACCCGGATGGGTGAGTTTTTTCGTATGTCGTTCAATTACTTAACGATTACAGAGGTAACGTGGGGCTGTGCGCCGTTGTACCAGAAGAGGAAGCCTTCGAGGTCGATGGTGTCGCCGATGTTGAGACCCTGAACTGCCTGGTAAGCAGCGGTGGTTTCGTTGCAGAGGTAGTATTCGATAACGAAGGTGTAGGTGTTGCCGTTAATGGAAGCGTTGAAGTACAGGTCGCTGTCGGTGCCTGCTTCACCGGAGCCGTCCCAGCCGTAAAGATATGCTGCTTCGTTGCCGGTGGCATCGGTGGATGCTTCAACAGTCAGACCCTTGAAGGAAACAAACTTGTTCTGATGATTAACAAGTTCATCGGTACCGAGAAGAGCAGTAGCGTCCATTGCTTCTGCAATATAATTACCTTCCATGATTTCGAAGGTGGAGTCGATGATTTCAACTTCATCGGACCATGCGGTCTTGTAACCGGAAACCTTGATCTTGGTACCGGGGGTCAGCTTGCTGTATTCTTCTTCGGTGCAGGGCATATTGTAAAGATAGTAGCCGCCTTCCTTGTCCTGGGTATAGAATGTAGCCTTGTTGTCCCACCAGCCCTGCTTTGCCTGAACGTAAGTTTCAACAACAACGGGGGTTTCGAGTTCTGCTGCTGCGTATTCCGCGTAGGTCATAACGCCTTCGGACTTTACGTCAGCGGTGTCTGCGGTTTCGCCGGAGCAGCCTGCAGCGGTGAGCATCATAACTGCTGCTGCGATAAGAGCAAGAATCTTCTTCATGATAGATTTCTCCTTGAATTTTTAAATCGTTCAAAGAACGTACATAATAATTATACTCCAAATTGCAGAGAAGTCAATATCCGGAAATTATGTTTTCCTGTTAAAAAATCCAAACTGCCTGTGCAGATTCCACAAAGAAAATCCCGGGAAACCTCTCTTTCCCGAAAGGTCTCCCGGAACGTTTTATTTCTTCCGTTTTTTCAGGAATTCCCGTCCGACGTACGCAAGAATCAGCACCCACGTACCGCCGAGTGCGGCAAGCAGAGCCACCGATGTTGCCGGAAGCGGACCGAGTTCCGCTTTTCCGACGGACGCCGTACTGCTTCCGCCGTCCAGACGGTAGAGCGAGATGATGTCCGCGTACAGCTTTTCCATGTACGCATCATCCACGGTTTCCGACCGGCGGACGGACTTTGTCACGTTCTCGATCAGCTGTCCCGCCGCATTGCGGAGAGACGCCGAACCGTTGAATACCGGCGTGACGAACGTGTCGTCCGTATGTTCAAGCAGAAGTTTCGCCGCATCGAGCTTGACGCTGTAGTAATGGTCGTTGTCCTCGCCGCCGCGGGAAAGGTAATCCTGATATTCCGCGGATTCCTGTGCCTTGGAGGTCACGGGAACGTAGCCTTCGGTGCCGGAATAGGCGATCTGTACGTCATTGCTCAGCAGATACTGCGTAAACAGCCACGATGCCAGTACTTCCTGCGGATCCCCCTTGTTGAAGAGGCAGACCGACGGTCCCTGCGAGATCATCGCCGGATCGTCCGGATCGGCCTGCGGGATCATGCGCACCGCCGTTTCGAAACGGACAAGATTTTCTTCGCTGATGTCGGACAGCGGCGCATCGGTACCCATCCACGTCGCACCGGCGGTGGAGTCGACGGCAAAAATGCACTGTCCGGCGTTGAGGAAGTTCGCAGGATAGCTCGAGATCTTGAACGTCGTGAACGCACCGGTCGCAGTGTGTTCCGCAACGGTATACAGAATTTCTTCCGTGGTGTCGTTGAAGATGAGGATATCGCCCGCGTCGGTGGAGTAATCCGCGCCCATCTGACGGAGCATCTGGATCATCATGTTGTCCGTGGATTTATAGATGAACGGCAGCATGACGTTCTGTCCGTTCACCTTGAACGTGCCGTCCGCGTTCTTTTCCGTCGCGGCTTCGGCAACTTCCCAGACAAAATCCCACGTCAGCACATCCGGCAGCGTGAAGCCGAGCGCTTCCACATAGGTCTTGTTGACGTAGCACGCTTCGGTCGAGCGCATGAACGGCAGTGCGTAGTGCGCATCGTCAAAAGCACATTCCGAAAGGAACTGCGGGATGATCTCATCCACGGTCGGTGCGTCGAAGCGGACTTCGCTTCCGCCCAGACCGTATTCCGGATCCACAAACAGTTCATCCAGCGGAACGACCACGTTCGTACCGGTACGGTAGGTCGCAATGTGGTCGGGGTAGGTGATGCAGACGTTCGGCGTGGTGTTCGTCGAAATGTTGGTGATGACGTCGTTGTAGATACGGCTGTAGTCCGTATACAGACGGAGATTGACCGTAATGTTCGGATAAAGGGTCTGGAAATCCTCGATCGCCTGATGATAGATGTCGGTCTGGTTCTTGTTGGTGTCGTTTTTCGCCCAGAAGGTAATCTCATAATTCCGCGACGTATCGAATTCCTCCGGGATCACGAACGGATCCAGTCCGCGCGAACCGTGACATCCGGTCAGAAACAGCGGAACGGAAACCGCGGCGGACAGGAGAAGGGCGGAAAATTTCTTCGTGAAACTCATCCCTTGGTACCTCCTCTCGCAACGCCTTCCATGATCTTCTTGCGGAAGATCAGGAACAGGACGATCAGAGGAACGGAAATGACGACGACCGCCGCCATCATGGCGGGAATGTTTTCACGTCCGAACCCGTTTTCGCGGATCTCCTGGATCCCGTTCGAAACGAGGAAGTACGCTTCATCATCCGTGATGAGACGCGGCCAGACGTAGGAGTTCCAGCATTCGATGACCTTGAGGATCGTGACCGTAATGATCGTCGGCTTGCAGATCGGGATCATCACGCGGAGAAGATACTTGAGGTCGGACGTGCCGTCCACCTTCGCGGCATAGTAGAGTTCATCGGGGATCTGTGCGAAATTTTCCTTCAGCAGATAGATATAGAAAACCGACGTGACCGACGGCAGAATCAGCCCGAGGAAGGAGTTGCGCAGGTCGAGATTGGTGATGGTCGTGAAGTTCGTGATGATGACGAGTTCGTTCGGGATCATCATCAGGGACAGAAACAGCGTGAACAGCGCGTTTTTTCCGCGGAAATTCAGTCTGGCGAACGCAAACGCCGCCGGAATGATCACGATCAGCATGACCGCCGTGGTGATCACGGTGAAGATCAGCGTGTTTAAGAAATACTGTCCGAGCGGAACGGTCGTGAACGCGTCCGCGTAGTTCTGCAGGGTCGGGGACAGCGTGAAGAATTTGGGAATATACTCGGAGTTGTAGGAACCGTAGCTCTTCACGGACGTCAGCAGCATCCAGTAGAACGGGAACAGTACCATGACCGCCCAGAGCGTCAGAAAGGTGTAGATCACGCCGTTTTTGATATTTTCACGGGTGCGGGCGGCCTTTTCGATTTTTTCGTAGTTGACAGGTTTGCTCATGAAAATGCCTCCCTTCTCAATAATGAACGTGCTTCTTGCTGACAAGAAGGTTGATGCACGTGATGGTCAGGACGATCACAAACAGGATGATCGCCGCCGCCGATGCGTACGACGGATATCCGCCGCTGTCGCCGTAGAGCATATCGTAGACATAGCCGACGATGGTGTTCATTTCGGCGGCATTGAGGTTCGTGCCGAAGAGCGCGACCGCGTCGCTGTACGCCTTGAACGCGCCGATGAACCCGGTGATGATGAGATAGAACAGCATCGGGGAGATCATCGGGAGCGTGATCTTCGTGAATACACGGAAACGCGGCGTACCGTCGATCTTTGCGGCGTTGTAGTAGTCCTGCTTGACGGACGCAAGGGCGCTCGTGAGGATCAGGATCTTGAACGGCATGACCACCCAGACGGTGTAGAAGCACAGGACGAACATTTTCGCCCAGTAGGGACCGTCAATGAAGTCGACCGGTCCGGCGGAAAACAGGCTCAGGAACAGATTGGCAAGCCCGTCCGTATACGGCGTTTTCCGGAAAAGGATCATGAAGACCAGCCCGACGGCGAGGGTATTCGTCACGTACGGCAGGAAGTAGATGGTCTGGAACAGATCCTTCAGCGGCTTGATCGAGCTGAGTCCGAGGGAGATCAGCAGAGCGATCCCCGTGGACAGCGGTACGGTGATGATGACGAGAATGAACGTATTTTTGACCGCCTGCAGGAAATAGGGATCGTGCAGGACGTACGAATAGTTGTAGCCGCCCACGCCGAAGAACGTCTGGGACGCAGAGTTGTAGCCTTCCTCGAACGAGTAGATGAATACGTCGATCAGCGGATAGACCATGAATACCCCGAGAAACAGGATCGCCGGCAGGAGATACAGCCACGCTTTGGAATTTCGGTTATCCATACAGCGCCCTCCCGTTATCCGATGTCAAAACGGATGCGTTCTTCCGTCGATTTCCGGAAAATGAAGACTTTTTTCGGCTTGAGCGCAAAGCGGACGGTCGGAGAGGAAAGATCCACCTTGTTTTCCGCGCTGATGATCGAGCGGATCACAGGATTTGCGGAGTGTTCGTTCGTCGAAACGACGCTGACGTCGCGGCCCATGACTTCCAGACCGGACAGCGTGCAGGAGAACGGGCCGTTTTCGTCGAGAACGAAGCCTTCCGGACGGATACCGACCCAGACGTCTTCGTCAGCGGCACCCTTCACATCAAGAACGATGTCTTCGCCGATGTGGAGTTTTCCGTCCTTCACGAAGCCTTCGAACACGTTGATCGGCGGCGTGCCGAGGAATTTTGCAACGAACAGATTCACCGGATCGTCGTATACGTCCTGCGGCTTCCCGATCTGATGGAGCACGCCGTCCTTCATGACGACGATGCGGTCGGAAATGCTCATGGCTTCGTCCTGGTCGTGAGTGACAAAGATGGTCGTGATGCCGGTCTCGCGCTGGATGCGCTTGATCTCTTCACGGGTCTGCAGACGGAGACGCGCGTCGAGGTTCGACAGCGGTTCGTCGAGCAGAAGAACGCGCGGCATTTTCACAAGTGCGCGCGCAATGGCAACGCGCTGCTGCTGACCGCCGGAAAGTTCGCTCGGCTTGCGTTCGAGAAGTCCGTCGATCTGGACGAGTCCGGCGATCTGCGTCGCCTTTTCGACCATCTGCTGCTTGGTCATTTTTGCTTCGCCGCGGAGGTTTTCGAGCGGGAACGTAATGTTCTGCAGAACGGTGAGATGCGGATAGAGTGCGTAGTTCTGGAAAACCAGACCGACGCCGCGGTGTTCGGGCGGAAGATCGGTGACGTCGTCGTCCCCGAAGAAGATCTTCCCGGAGGTCGGCTTCTGGAGACCGCAGATGAGATTCAGCATGGTGCTTTTGCCGCATCCGGACGGTCCGAGCAGACCGATGAGTTCGCCGTCGGGGATCTCAAACGTGAAATCGTTCACCGCAACGACTTCTTCCTTCGATTTCCGGTTCCGGCTGGGGAATTTTTTCGTCAGATTCTGTAATACAAGTTTCATGGTCTTTTTCCTTTGGATGACATGGATAAAGATTGGAATTCATACGTAGATTATAGCACAATCTCCTGCCGCATTCAAGAGAAATCAGTCGTAATAACTCATGTTCCGCAGTTCCGCCGGCGTGTCGGTCACCCGTCCGCCCTGCATCCACCGTCTGCGGAAGATCCTGTTCCCCGCTCTTGCGTAAAGATACGTCATCCCATCGACGGTATCGAATTCGATCTCGCGCGGAACCAGTCCGTCCGGCAGCGGAACGATCGCGTCGATCAGTCCGAACGAGCGGATGCACTGGATGCCCGCTTCCGTTGCGGCGTACAGGCGGTCGTCGGAAGACGCACACAAGTCGAAGGCTCCCGAAACATAGAAATCCGTCTCCATATGCAGTGCGGCATGGACAAAACGTCCGGCAAGACCTCCGTCCGGACGGATGGTCATGGCGATCACGCCGCCGCTCTTTCCCATATACAGCCGGGTCATGTCGGGCGAAACGGCGAGCGGAACATTCCATACAGGCGCATCGCCGACCACACGGGAACTTCCGTCGTCTGCGGTAAAGCGGATGGTTCCGCGTTCCACGGTATATTTCCCTGCCGGTGTGACCGCATCGGTTTTCTGCGGGAAATCGTCCGTTTCTTCCCACGGATGTTCGAGGGAAATCAGCTTTTCCATCCGCGGCGACAGTTTTTTCACCGCAACCGGCTCGGTGTCCCAGTTTTTCCAGAGGAAGCGCATCCGTTCAAGCGCGTTTTCCGGATTTCCGTTCCGGCTGCAGTGTCCCTCGCCGGGATAATACGCGCTCGCCATGTCGTATCCAGCGAACCGCAGAGCACGTTCGGCGTCGTCGGCAGCACAGTAGGAGCTGCCGAAATAATCGTCCGGTTCGTGTTCGGAAAATTCCGTCCACACGCGGATGGGCTTCGTCTCGACCTTGCGGATGAGCGCGGGGATCTCGCGTCCGTTCCCCATCGAGAGAAAGCTCGGACTGCTCATGTACACGCGGCGGAAGACATCCGTCCGGTACCACGCCATATTCCACGCGGAAATGCCGCCGGATGAGCCGCCGGACGTCATGTGCAGATCGGGTGACGGCGAAATGTGCAGATCATACGTTTCGGTCAGGTACGGCAGAAGCTCGTCCGCGACAAAATCGGGATAATCGCGGGTAAACATATCGTAATTGAGCATCCGCATTCCGCGCGGTGTTCCGCCGTCGAGCGGCAGAGTCCCGCTGACCACACCGACCGTGATGCACGGCGGCGCCTCGCCGGTTTCCGCCAGCTGTTCCATCGCCCATGCGTCCGCACGGTTCAGCCCGTCGTGCGTGACGAGCAGGGCGCAGTCATCCCGACCTTGTGCACACGCGGGAACGTGGACAGAATACGGAAAAACGACGCCTTCGTACGTCCCTCTCGCGGTATAAGTCCCTTCGTGAATCGTTCCGGTAAGAGTAATTTCCATAAAAACACCTCGCAAAAGCCGGAAAACGCCCGGATCTGCCTTGCAGTCCCCGGACGTTTTCCCTGTTATCTGTTAAAACAAACGGAATTCTTCCGTTTTTTCCGTTACATTGCCCTGTTTGATCTCCTCGATCCGTTTTGCCATATCCCGTACGATCTTCGGATAGCGGTACGCCAGATTGCGCTGCTGTCCGATGTCATAGTCGAGGTTATAGAGCTGCGGATCGCGGGAATTCGCGGTTTCGGTATTGGTCGCACGCTGCAGGGGCACGCCGTCGTCCGGTTCGATGTACAGCCATTTTCCCTGCCGGAGAACTTTGCTCTTCCGCGTAGATCTCCTGCCGTCCGGATCCGTCCTCTCCGGTCAGCGCGCCGAAGAGGTTCACGCTGTCACACGCCGGAATGTCCGCACCGAACATTTCCGCAAACGACGCCAGCAGGTCGACCTGCGAGAAAAGCGCGTGGGATACGCCCGGACGGATGTGTCCCGGCCAGCTTGCGAGGAACGGGATCCGGATGCCGCCCTCGAACCGGCTGTATTTGCCGCCGCGCAGAGGTCCTGCCGGACGGTGTTCGCCGTTCAAATCGACCGCGCGGTCGATGTAGCCGTCGTCGAGAACGGGACCGTTGTCGCTTGAGAAGATCACGAGCGTATTTTCGAGCAGTCCGTTTTCCCGCAGGCAGTCCATGATCTCGCCGACGCACCAGTCCATTTCCGCGATCACGTCGCCGCGCGGACCGAGTCCGGTCGCGCCTTCGAACCGTTTCGACGGAAGACGGGGCACGTGCGGCTGATGCAGGGCGTAATACAGGAAGAACGGATGGTCACGGTTTTCGTTCACGAACGTCTTCGCACGGCCGAGGAAGGTCTCGGCAAGGTCTTCGTCCCGCCAGAGCGCCGCCGTTCCGCCTTTCATATAGCCGATGCGTCCGACGCCGTTGACGATGGTCATGTCATGTCCGTGGGACGCCTTCATTTTCAAAAGTTCCGGATGATTCCGTCCGTCCGGCACTTCCGGGAACGGATTTTCTTCGACATCGTACAATACCGTGATCGGATCCGCCGGATCGAGATTCAGGACGTTCCGTCCGTCAAAGTACACGCACGGTACCCGGTCGGCGGTCGCCGGGAAGATGAAGCATTCATCAAAGCCGACGTCCAGCGGCGTCCGGTCCACGGGACGGTTCCAGTCGATGGGGGCTTTGCCGTCGCTCAGCCCGAGATGCCACTTGCCGACCACCGCCGTCCGGTAGCCGTTGTCGCGGAAC
Organism: Clostridia bacterium; assembly: GCA_017547755.1. Lineage (GTDB taxonomy): Bacteria > Bacillota > Clostridia > Oscillospirales > CAG-272 > UMGS1696. Next base: position 11,060 of record JAFYOX010000113.1, read on the forward strand.
AGCTGCGGCAGGGTGTATACCCCTTCGTCAATGATGCACGCCGCGTCGCCGGGCAGGATATGTACCCCCTGCCGTCTCGACGGATAGCGTCCGGTCATCAGCGAATACCGCGCGGGCGTACATACCGGCGAGGTCGAATACGCCTGCGAAAACCGGAGCCCGTCTTCCGCCAGCGCATCCACGTTTGGCGTCGCAATGTCTTCGGCACCGTAGCACCCGAGATCGCCGTATCCGAGGTCATCCGCATAAATAACCACAACATTCGGTTTGCAATTTCCCATATTTTATATATCCTCTTGTCTGAAAAGGTTTCGGAAAGGGGTTCGGGGAAAACCCTTTCCTAAAAAGGGTTTTCCCCGAGAAACTTCAATTAATCCATAAAAATCGGGTTCGTCCATGCGTACTTGCCGTCCTTGTCGATGACGGTTGCACGGATGTACTTGTAGCCTTCACCGATGTTGAATTCGGCGCGGGTAAGCTTGCCGTCAGCGGAACGGAAGATGCGGGTCGGGTGCATATCGCTGTGGAAACGGATCTTCGATACTTCGGAACATTCCACAACGGCAACGCCGTTTTCCACATAGAAATTATAGATCTCCGGACCGCAGGAAGAATAGAACGCACCGTCCTTCAGTGCCGCGAGGATCGCATTGATGTTGTTTTCCGCACGGACCATGACCCAGCCCTTACAGTGATGGTTCATCGCGTGGCCGTCGTCGGTCGCAACGCCGTAGATCCGCTTGCCCTGACCGAGGATTTCATCCCAGTATGCCGCGTCGGTATCCATGTCGTCTTCGATCACGCAGCCGCTGTTCCAGATTTCCATCGCGAAGTTGCCTTCGAGCTTTTCGAAATAGCGCGCCGGCGTGGAGCTCCATTCCGGATGGCAGTAGATCGTCATGTTGCCGTTGGCGTGGATCTCGTCAAGGTAGGGCTGGTATTCTTCCTGATTCTTCGCCTTGCCGGAATCGAGCTTCTGGTCCTGATCGTAGCCGTTGCCGTCTTCCTTTGCGGGACCGATGCAGACGGTGTGGAAGCAGCGGAAGCCCTTGCCGTGTTCAAACGTGTTGTCGTATTCCATCCCGGGGATGATCGTGATCGGGATCTCCGGTGCGAAATTGGTGTAGTTGTAGTAGCGGTGGTCGGTCAGCGCGAGAAAATCGTAGCCGTTTTCATGATGCAGACGGATAACGTCTTCCGGAGTGCCGCGGCCGTCCGAACGGGTGGTATGGCAGTGAAGACCGCCCTTGAGCATTTTTTCGCTTCCCGCAAATGCCTGCTGCTGTTTCATAATGATATTTCCTTTCAAAGTTCGTTTTCACAGAATCGGTCGGTTGACCTGTATGGACATTATACAATATTTCTTCCGGAATTACAATAGAAATTGGCAGTTTTCCGCATATCCGGTTGATTTGCCGGGGGATGTGTGCTATAATCAGTTTCAGAACGCTTTCTTCCGATAAAACGTATTATTTTACAGAAAGAGATATCCGCCATGCAACTGCCGCAGTTCCTACGAAAACTCATCCTGCCGGAATATATGGTCAAGCCGTCCCAGAAGCTCGGCGATGACTATCCTGCCGGAGAGATGTACCGCAATTTTGTCCGCATCGCGTGGCCTGCGCTGATGGAATCCGTCCTGATCGGTCTGGTATCGTTCGTGGACTCGGTGATGGTCTCCACGGTCGGCGAAACCGCCGTGGCCGCCGTCGGTCTGACCAATCAGCCGCGCCTGCTGTTCTATGCGATCTTTCTTTCCCTGAGCATCGCCGTCAACGCGATGGTCAGCCGACGGTTCGGCGAAAAAAATCAGGAAGGCGCGAACCGCTGTCTCGCCATGGTCCTTCCGCTGGCGTTCGGGCTGTGCGCGGTCTTCACGGTGATCGCCTTTGCCGTCTCGCGTCCCCTGCTCCTCTTTGCCGGCGCGCAGGAAGATACGATCGAACTCGCCATTCCCTATTTCCGTATCTGTATGGTCGGGATGAACTTCACGGTCATTTCACTGATCATCAACGCCGCACAGCGCGGCTGCGGGAACACCCGCATTTCCATGACAACGAACCTCTCCGCCAATGCCGTCAACGTCGTTTTCAACGCGGTCCTCATCAACGGTCTGCTGTTCTTCCCGAAAATGGGCGTCATGGGTGCGGCGGTCGCCACCATGCTCGGCAACATCGCCTCCGCAGTCATTTCGATCCGCTCCGTCTGCATCCGGGACCGTTTCCTCCGTCTGCGTCCGGCAGATATGTGCAGATGGGATCTCGATCAGCTGAAAACCGTCTTTTCCATCGGCAGCGGCTCCCTCGTTGAGCAGATCTTCATGCGGATCGGGTTCTTCTCCTACGCGAAGCTCGTCGCGGAACTCGGCACGATGGAATTTGCCACTCACCAGATCGTCATGAGCATCATCACGCTGTCCTTCACCGTCGGCGACGGTCTCGGAACGGCGTCCTCCGCCCTTGTCGGACAGAACCTCGGACGGAAACGTCCGGATATGTCGATCATCTACGGACGGATCGGTCAGCGTTTCGGCGCGTGTATCAGCGTATTTCTCGTTCTGATCTTCACCTTTGCCGGAGGTTTCCTCGTCCGGCTGTTCTCGGACGACCCGGAAGTCATCCGCGTGGGCCGCATCCTTCTCTACATCGTCGCCGTGACCGCGCCGTTCCAGGTATCGCAGGTCATCAGCCGCGGATGTCTCAACGGTGCGGGCGATACCCGTTACACCGCGCTCGTATCGTTCGTTTCGATCGCGCTCGTCCGTCCGGTCCTGACGTACATCCTCTGTTATCCGATGGGACTCGGCGTCTACGGCGCGTGGATCTCGCTTCTGATCGACCAGGTCACCCGCTTCGGCTTCACGATATTCCGCTACCGGGGCGACCAGTGGTACAAAAAGAAGGTATAATTTATTCCTTGAAAGGGATTTTATGAATCACTCTGTCTATATTTTCGACTTTGACGGCACCCTCGTCGATTCCATGCCGGCATGGTCGGAGAAAATGCTCAACATCCTCCGCACCACCGGTACGCCGTATCCCGCCGATGTCATCAAGTATATCACGACCCTCGGCGATGCCGGCACCGCAAAGTATTTCCGCGACGAACTGCACGTTCCGCTGACCATTGAAGAAATGTACGTCATGATGGACGACTATGCCCTGCCGCGATACCGCGATGTCATTCCGCTGAAGGAAGGTGTGCGCGATTATCTGACGATGCTCCGCGAAAACGGATGCAGTCTGCACGTGCTGACGGCAAGTCCGCACAAAATGGTCGATCCGTGCCTGAAGCGGCTCGGAATCTACGATCTGTTCGGCAATGTCTGGAGCACCGACGACTTCGGGATGCCGAAATCCGATCCGGCGATCTACAGGGAAGCCGTCCGGAAAATCGGCGCGGAGATCACGGACGCCGTCTTCTTCGACGACAACATCAACGCGGTGAAGACCGCACGGGAAGCCGGGCTGTACACCGTCGGCGTGTACGACGCGACCGGCGAAGATTTCGCGGACGAAATGAAAACAGCGGCGAACCGGTATTTTTCCACGTTCGCCGGTGCACCGCTGTTATAAATTCCGTTATTCCAGTTCGCCGAGGTTTTCCATGACCGCTTTTTCGATGTGTCTGGCTGTGAGGGCACCGGAACCGCCTGCCGTGGTCATGTTCGACAGGTAGACCGCGCAGAGGTCTCTTGCCGGATCGCACCAGAAATGCGTTCCGTAAGCACCCGACCAGCCGTACGCACCCGTACGGAGCGGCCGCTGGGAACCGTTGTCCGCCAGAACCACGCGCATACTGAGCCCCCACGAATACGTCGCATCCGTTCCCGGAACCATCGGACGGAGCTGACGGCTCCGCATCATCTGTACGGTGTCCGGAGACAGGATCCGTACGCCGCCGCTTTCGCCGTCGGAAAGGAGCATATGCGCGAACCGTGTATAGTCCGCAAGGCACGATACCAACCCTGCGCCGCCCGAATGATACGTGATCGGGCAGGAACCGAAGACAAACCGTCCCATATCGACCGGGGCGGTTTTTCCTTTTTCCACAGTCTCGTGCATCTGCACCATTCTTCCCCACTGCTCTTCCGTCGGAACGAAACAGGTATCCGTCATGCCGAGGGGATCGAAGAGATTTTTCTTTGCAAATTCCGCATAGGTCATGCCGGACGTGATTTCCACGAGATGCGCAAGAACGTCAAATCCGACCAGTCCGCTGTAGGAAAACGCCGAGGACGGATCGAATTCGAGATACGAATGCGCCCAGTCGTCGATCCTGGAACCGAGCGTATCGCCGGCTGCAAAGCCGGGATTCCGGCAGAATTTCCCGAACCACGCACCGGAACCGAGACCGGACGAGTGGGTCAGCAGATCGCGCACGGTGAAATCGTACGGTGCGGGATGGGTCCCGGTGAGGTTTCCTTCACGGTCAACTTCGGCGACCTGCATTCCGGACAGCTGCGGCAGATATTTTCCCGCCGGATCATCGAGGGATAGCTTTCCGCGTTCGACCTGGAGCATCGTACAGACCGCCGTGACCGGCTTGGTCATGGACGCCATGCGGAACAGGTGGGAATCGGTCAGCAAAGCAGACTTTTCCGCATCCGCGAAGCCGTGATTCTTATGATACACGGTTTTGTTTCTGCACACGATCCGGATCGCCGCGCAGGTGACGAGTCCGTCGGCGATATCTTCCGCAGTCATGCGGTCGACAGCGGCACTCAGACCGGCGGAAAGTCCGGTTTCTTCCGGAGAAGCATACGGATATACAGATTCCGTCATGGGAAAAGTCCTCCTTATTTCAGATAGAGTTCGCGGATCGCTTCCTTCGCCGCATAGAATGCCGGCTTCGGATTGCAGTCGTAATCGCAGAGTCCCCAGTAGCATTCGGCGGGACAGTCCTCTTTATGGCAGTGCCAGCAGGTCTTCGCGTCGGAGAAGCAGAACATGAAATTTCCGAGAACATGCGGATGTTCGGCGAAAATTTCAAGACCGCGGCGCATATACGCCGCCTGTACTTCCTCGTTGTGACCGCCGGGCATTTCGTTGCACCATGCCTTGTGGTAGCAGACCGGTTCGAGGTTTTCCGTATTGTCGGGGCAGTTCCAGAGTTCTTCCGGCTTCAGGGTCACACCGCGGCTGGAGTAGCCCCATTCGTTGACGAGGATCGGCAGATGATATGCGTCCCACATTTCGTCGAGGGTCGTCCACCAGTCTTCAATGGTGCCGCCCTGCCACGATCCGTAATACTGGTCGTCTCCCACATAGCCGAACGGGTGATCCCCGGAGAAGAGCTTATATCCGATCTCGCGGCTGCGCGGATTCCACGATGCGAAATTGGTTCCGCAGACGGCGTCCGGATTGACGTCGCGGATGCCGAGCGCGGTCCGGCGGCAGGTCTCGATGCAGATATCGAGCGGAACATTGCCGGAGAAGGTGGGGATATCGAGTTCGTTCATGCACTGCCAGAGCGAATGTGCGAGGCTTCCGAGATCTTCACACATGAACTGTGCGGCACGGCGGACATTCCTATAGAATTCGTCGGTTCCGTAAGTGCCGCAGATTTCTTCCTTGAAGCCGAAAATGGTGGGAGTGGACGGCATAACGTGCAGTCCGGCGGCGACGGCTTCCTCGAATTCCGCCTTGATGCGCTTCCAGTGCGCACTGACGGTACCGTCGATTTTGTCTTCCCACGGGAAGGGGATATTCAGGCGGATCCAGTCCACGCCGAGTTCATGCACCAGATCGTAGCGTTTCTGCGGGGTATAGGCGTACACGATCCCGCGGATCTTGTCTTTTGCTTCGATTTTCATAGGGAAATCCTCCTGTTCTGATGGTATTATGGTTGAAAATTCAGGCGTTCGTCAGCAGAACGACCGTATTCGGCTGCATCGTGAGCGTTCCCGGCAGGACAAGCGTGCCGGTTTTTTCTTTATCATGGGTTTCGTCGAGGACATACACGTCAAACGTTCCGTCCGATTCAAACGAGACTGTTTTCGCTTCCGCATCGGCGCGGTTGGTAAAGTAGACAACATACGCGGCGCGGTTTCCGTTTCCGTCCATAGCGCAGACGGTATAGATCTCGTCGTCATCGGAGGAAGCCTTCGCCTGCGTACCGAGGCGGTAGAGGTCGTTGAACATGGAGAAGGCGTAATACCCTTTGAGCGGACGAAGGGTATAGAAATCGAACAGGCCGTTATAGAAGCTGGGGCGCGCGTCGTAATACATGAGCATATCGACGGGGCTGTTCTGACCTTCGCACATGAACGCGGCGGAAAAAGCGGCGCCCTTCTGTCCGATGATGGTTTCGACGGAGCGTCGGAAGGGTTCATCGAAGAACCCTTCGATATAGTTCCACTCATTGAGGATGCTTTCGGTATGGGTATATCCGGCGTTATCGAGGGTCTCGCGGAAGAGGACGGCTTCTTTTGCGGCGGTATGGGGATCGGTGGTATAGAGATGCCACGAGAAGAAGTCGAGCGGAAGCGGTTCATCGAGGGAAGTCAGCACGCCGAGAAGGTACTTCATGAAATACATACTGTAGCTTCCGCCGAGTGCGGGACCGCCGATCTTGAGACCGGGGAAGCAGTTTTTGAGATGGACGATGGTCTTGACGAAGAGATCGCAGAACTCCTCGACGGTACCGGTCCAGCAGAGCGGCGTAACGTCCGGCTCGTTCCAGATCTCCCAGTACCCGATATTCCAGTGATGCCCGTCCGCCCATCCTTCGTTATAGTGCCGGATGATATGTTCGCAGACGACCGCCCACTTCTGAAAATCCTTCGGCGGATTCACGTTATACTTCTTTACGGTATGCTCGATCCTCTGTCCGAGCCGGTAAAAGATCTTCGTCCCGGCTTCAATATTCCGTCCGAGATACGCGTCGGTCTCCGTAAACTCATACGATGCGGGATCGCACGGGTCGGCATCAAAATCCGGAAACACCGCCGATATATCCACGCAGTGCTCGCTCCCGTACTCCTCGCAGTACGACGCATCATGATTCCGCATATACGGAAATCCCGCCTTCCGGTAATCCTCAAAATTATTCATTCTCCCCTGTGCCACGCCGTTATTGACCGCGTGCATCGGCTTGATCTTCCCCGTCGCTTCCTTCCACTCGATCCGGATATTCGCCATCGTTTCCTCTCTCTTTCGTTCTTTTTTCTTTCATTATACTACAGGGATTTGGGGAGTGCAAGGGGTTCGTTTGGGGGAGACGGTCGCTTTTTGAAAAAAGCTCCGCAAAAACTTTTGGACTGGGTAGCCGGTTTGTGGAGTTGATATGATATAGAAGGGGAATTTTTTGATGGGTTTGTGCGTAGCCATTAGGCTATCCCAGTTGACAAAATATGAGCGATCCAAGACATATGTAGTAGTGGAGACGGAAATCAGGGACCGCATGAGACTTTCGGAGAAAGTCTCTAAGACCCATGATTTCCCACGCCGGCTATTGTATCTGTGATACAGTGCGTTACGTTAGAATTCAGCTACATAAAATTGGTCACCGCACTCCTTGGCTGCCGCCGTTCGTGCTTTATGTTTGTGCAGACGATACGTCAGCCAATAGAACCAACGCAAAGCGCGGACGGCGGACTAGCCAAGCCGCGCGGATGCTGACGCATCCGTAGAAGTATATCTTCACTTCGCACAATATCACGTATATCCCTCACGGCGTGGGAAATCAGGGAGCGAATGCCCTGATTTCCGTCTCCACTACTACATAGGTCTTGGATCGCTCATATTTTGTCGGCTGGGATAGTCTATATGTCAGCGCACAGACCCATTCAAAAATCCCTTTTCAAACCCATATCAGCCTCACAAACCGGCTGCCACAGATTGAAGTTTTTGCGGAGCTTTTTTCAAAAAGCGACCGTTTCCCCCGTCCTCCACCCTTGCAATCCCCAAAATTTTGTGATATACTGTAGAATGAGTAAATTTGGGATAAAAATAAGGAGAAACAACGTGGCTAAACGAAACTTTCGAAGTCTGAACGCACCGACAGATATGACGATCGGGACGCCGTGGAAGAGTATTCTGGCATTTACTGTACCGATGCTGATCGGGAATATTGCTCAGCAGCTTTATAATACGGTGGACAGTATTGTTGTCGGGAAGTATATCGGTGACAACGCGCTTGCCGCGGTCGGCAGCTCGGGACCGATTCTGAATATGCTTCTGGTCCTGTTCATCGGTATTTCCGCAGGGGCAAGTATTATGGTATCGCAGTATTTCGGGGCAAGGAACCGTGAGGCACTGTCGTATACCATCGGCAACTGCATCACCGTCACGGCGATCTGCTGTGCGGCGCTCATTCTTGTCATGGCACCGTTCATCCGGCCGATCCTGGTCGCGCTGAATACCCCCGAATCCATTCTGGACGGATGCGCGTCCTACCTCATGATCTGCCTTGTCGGTATGGCGGGGCTCGGCTATTACAACATCCTCAGCGGGATGCTGCGCGGGCTCGGCGACTCGTTCTCCGCGCTGGTCTACCTCCTCGTTGCGACCGTGATCAACATCGTTCTTGACGTCTTCTTCGTTGCCGTTGTGCAGATGGGCGTCGGCGGCGTCGCTCTCGCAACCGTTATCGCGCAGTTCATTTCCTCCATTCTCTGCCTCATCAAACTCGCAAAAATGCGCGACTATTTCGACTTCGGCGCGAAGTACCTCAAGCCCGTCGGATCCTATGTCAAGACCGTCATCCGTCTCGGACTTCCTTCCGGTCTGACCCAGATGATCTTCTCCTCCGCTATGATCATCGTGCAGTCCCTCACCAATTCCTTCGGCGAACAGTTCATCGCCGCCAACGTCGTTATCATGCGCGTGGACGGCTTCGCAATGATGCCGAACTTCTCCTTCGGTACCGCGCTCACCACCTATGCCGGTCAGAACGTCGGCGCAGGTCTCTATGACCGCGTTACCAAGGGCGCAAAGCAGGGTACCCTCATGGCGGTCGTCACTTCCACCGTCATCACCGGCGCGATCCTCCTCTTCGGCAAGGGTCTGATGGGTGTCTTCACCGATACGCAGGAACTCGTCACCCTCAGCTATAACCTCATGAAGATCCTCGCCGTCGGCTACATCGCCGTTGCCGTTACCCAGAGCCTCTCCGGTATCATGCGCGGCGCGGGCGATACCATGACTCCCATGTGGATCTCCCTGATCACCACCGTCGCCATCCGTGTCCCGGTCGCGTACGGCATCTCCTTCCTTACCCGTACCCCGGAACTTCCCTACGGTCAGAAGGAATGTATCCAGATCTCCCTTCTCGCTTCCTGGGTCATCGGCGCAGTGATCACCGCTATCTTCTACGCGCGCGGCAAGTGGAAGACCAAGGCGATCAAGTAATCAGACAAAAATCGGAAATCAGCCCTTCTGCGGGGAAGAACTTTTATGAAAAAAGCTCTTCCCCGCATCCTTTTTTCATAAAATTTTATACAGAAAATGGATAAAGTCCGTGCGGACTTTCTTTTTTGTCTTGATTTTCTTTTTTGAATATGGTAAACTGATATTAACTAAAAATCACACACGGAGAACATTTATGAAAAAGTTTCTTTCTCTTGTAACAGCCCTGCTTCTCCTGCTCGGACTGCTTCCCATGTCCGTCTTTGCCGATGAAACGGCGGACGAACTGCACTATCTCGCTCTCGGCGACAGCATTTCCACCGGTCTGCAGGCGGACGGCTCCCACCTTTCCGACGAACGCTTCACCGATATTCTCGCGGCAAACGGCGGATATATCCTCACCAATGCTGCAGTCAACACCAACTACGCCATCGGCATTCTCGCGCAGTTCGCCGACGGTTCCCTCGATGAAGCACTCGCAGACGCCGATCTGATCACCATTACCATCGGCGGCAACGACATGAAGCTCCTTCTGTACCATCTGATCGCGGAAGCCTATTACAACATGACCGGGATCTCCATCGACCCCGATCTCGGCGTGCAGGAAGGCATGACCGGCGACGATCCGGCCGTCCGCATGAACCTTCTCTTTGCCGCAGTTTCCGTTCTTCCCGGATTCTCGGAACTCGAAGCATTTGACGCGACCCTCGCGGCATTCCTCGAAAACTTCGCTCTCGTTCTCGATCATATCGAAGCTGTCAATCCCGACGCCGAAGTGATCGTCTGCACCCAGTACAATCCCTACTACCGCTTCACCCTGCCGACGACGCTTCTCCTGAAGACCGAATTCGAAGCCGGTATCCTCAAGCTGAATCAGGCAATTCTCGATTACGCGGAAGAAGGCGGCTACCGCATCGCGGACGTCTATACCGCATTCCACACCAGCGAAGAAAACCTCAGCAATGCGGATGATGCGTCCATGCAGCTCGACTTCCATCCGAACGTTGCCGGTCACGCCGTGATCGCCGACTGCATCCAGGCTGTCCTCGATTCCATGACCGAAGAAACTCCTGCGGAAGAAACCATCGTTGAAGAAACTCCCGTCGAAGAAGTTCCTGCGGAAGAAACTCCCGCCGAAGAAACCGCCGCACCTGCATCCGGCATGGCGTATTCCTTTACTCTGGTTCTGTAATCCATCCCCAAAATCTCCCGGCTTCCGGGAGATTTTTGTTTTATATGCACAAATTTATTGGCAAAACATTGGATTATCCGTGCATTTTCAAAACACAGGCAGGTGTGATACAATAATACCGTATATGATTGAACGTATAAAATATCCATAATCAGGAAAGGAGCCATCCCATGAAACGAAACATTGCCCTTCTTCTCGCGCTTCTTATGCTGCTTCCTGCATGTGCCTCCGAAAATCCCGAGGAAACCGACGGTGAGACCGTTTCTGCCGAAGTTTCCGCCGACGCCGGTGTGATCGAAGAAGCCGTGCCCGAAGAAACCGAATACGCTCCCGATCTGCCGGACGTCAAGTATGACGGCGCGGAATTCCGCGTTCTTTACCGTACCAGCAGCTATGCCTATGCAACCACCGACATTTTCGTGGAAGGTCTGACCGGCGAAATCACCAACGACGCCGTCTACAACCGCAACATCGAAATGGAAGAAACGTACGACTTCAAATTTGCCGAAATTCCGGCGGAAGATCCGATCTATTCCGTGACCGCCGACTTCATGGCGGCGTCCGACTCGTACGACCTGGTCATCGAACAGATGAATTCGCTCTTCACCTACGCTCTGCGCGATTATTTCTATGACTGGAATACGCTCGAACACTTCAATCCGGACGATCCGTGGTGGGACAGCAACTGCGCAAAGGACCTGTCGTTTGCAAACCGTCTGTACGTCATGGCGGGCGACATCAGCATGCAGCCGTCCAACTGCGCACGCTTCATTTACTACAACAAGAAGATCCTCGAAGATTATCAGCTTGAAAATCCCTATGAACTCGTCCGTGAAAACAAGTGGACGATCGACAAGATGACCGATATGGTCAAGTCCGTTTCCACCGACCTCAACGGCGACGGCAAGTACACCGCCGACGACGTTCTCGGTATGCTGACGGAAACCGCGGACTTCTTCCTCTCCGGCTGCGGCATTCTCTACACCGAAAAGGATGAAAACGACCTCCCGATCATCGACTGTATCAACGAACGCACGATCACCGCGCTCGAAAAGGTCAAGGCTCTTCTGACCGCACCGAACTGCACGCAGTCCTACAGCCAGGTTGCGGCAGGACGCGACACGAGCGGCTACCCGCACATCTTCGTCTTCGCGCGTGCGGAATACTTTGCGACCGACCACTTCCTGTTCGTTCAGAACGGTGCCGGTGAAGCGGCGACCTTCATCGAAATGGATCCCGGCTACGGCGTACTCCCGAATCCGAAGCTCGACGAAACACAGGAACAGTACTACCACCTGTCCGACCCGTACAGCTGTGCATGGGCGATCCCGGGCGGCAACTCCAAGATCGAAATGACGGATGTTCTGCTCACCGCATGGGCGTACAATTCCAAGGATCTCGTGGATGCTTACTACGAAACCACACTCAAGCATAAGCGCTACAATTCTCCTGACGACTCGGAAATGCTCGACCTGATCCGTGCTTCCGTCCGTTACGAAATGTCCATGCTCTGCGACCTCGGTATTTCCGGCGTCATCAGCAGTGCATACAGCAGCGGCAACCTGATGTCCGACTATGCAAAGAACGAAAAGCGCATCGTCAAGGTTATGGAAAAGACCTTCGGCGACCTGATCGGTTAAACGACGACTGTTTTTATCAAATATAATTTCTTAATTTACATATCACAGGAGAACTTTACCCATGGCAAAAATCAGAATCGGCGTTTTCGGCGCCTACCGCGGCATGACGATGATCCACCAGATCCTCGGCAGTTCCGACGCAGAACTCGTTGCGGTCTGCGACAAATTCCAGCCTGCGCTCGACCACTGCAAGGAAGTTGCGGACGGCGAAGGAATGACCAATGTTGCATACTATACCGACTTCGAAGATTTCTTCCTTCATGAAATGGACGCGGTCGTTCTCGCAAACTACGCGCATCAGCACGCACCGTACGCCATCCGTCTTCTGGACAGCGGCCGTCACGTCATGAGCGAATGCCTGACCTGCGCGACGATGAAGGAAGCGGTCGAACTGATCGAAGCGGTCGAACGTTCCGGAAAGATCTACTCCTACGCGGAAAACTACTGCTATTCTCCCGTACGCTGGGAAATGCGCGAACGTTTCCGCCGCGGTGACATCGGCGAACTCATGTACGCGGAAGGCGAATACATCCACGACTGCGCGTCCATCTGGCCGGAAATCACCTACGGTGAACGCGATCACTGGAGAAATCAGCTGTATTCCACGTTCTACTGCACGCATTCCATCGCGCCGATTCTGTATATGACCGGTCTCCGTCCGGTAAAGGTCTCCGGATTTGAAACCCAGAACCGTCCGTTCATGTGGAATCTCGGTCTCCCGGCAGGATGCGCGGGCATGATCATCGTGACGCTGAACAACGGCGCGGTTCTGAAGTCCCTGCACGGCTACCTGAAGCACACGTCCCATTCGAACTACCAGCTCAACGGCGACCGCGGTGCGATGAAGGATCTTGCGGACGGACGTATCGCCGTCTACACCGAAGGTGAAAACGAAAACTGCCGCGGCAAGCACGAAACCTACGAACCCGCACCGATCGTTGCGGAATCCGCAAATTCCGGTCACGGCGGCGGCGACTTCTACACGACCTATTACTTCATCCGCGCGATCCTCGGGGACAAGGAAGCGCTCGAACGCATGATCGACGTCTACACGGCTGTCGATATGTGCATCCCCGGCATCCTCGCATACAAGTCCATCTGCAACGACAACAACTCCGTCAAGGTCCCGAACCTCCGCAACAAGGAAGAACGCGACGCGTATCGCAACGACACCTTCTGCACCTTCCCCGATGCGGCCGGCGATCAGTACGTCCCGAACAACATCCACGGCGTGGAACCCATCCCGGACTCCGTCTACGACGAAGTCCGCCGCAAGTGGATCGCAGGCGAACCGGGTTAAGGAAAGAATATTTTTCTCGGGAAAACCTTTTTGCAAAAAGGTTTTCCCGAACCCTTTCCAAAAAACTTTATACGGATATAGACGTATAAAGAAAGTGCAGACTGATAGGAACAAAATTTTCTCAGCTGCACAGCCATTTTTAATTTTTTAAATCTGCACATAACTTCGTTATTCCCATTTGTTTGAAAGTTTTTGAAGTGGGGTCCGGGGAGAAACTTTTTGAAAAAAGTTTCTCCCCGGTGCACCAATTCCATCATCCATGGAGGTATATCATGGCAAAGCTCAAAATCGGCGTGTTCGGAGCCGGACGCGGTATGACGATGGTACGTCAGCTGCTCGGCAATCCCGACGCGGAATTTGTTGCGGTGTGCGATATGTACCAGCCTTCTCTGGATCGCTGCCGAAAGGAAGCGGAAGAAGCGGGGCTTGACAAGGTCGCATACTACACAGACTTTGAAGATTTTTACAATCACGATATGGACGCGGTCGTTCTTGCGAACTATGCGCATGAACATACGCCTTACAGCATCCGTTTTCTTGAAAGCGGCCGCCACGTCATGAGCGAATCGCTGACCTGCGTAACGATGAAGGAAGCGGTCGAGCTGATCGAAGCGGTCGAACGCTCCGGCATGGTCTACACCTACGCGGAAAACTACTGCTACACCGCCGTCCGCTGGGAAATGCGCGAACGCTACCGCCGCGGCGACATCGGCGAGCTGATGTACGCGGAAGGCGAATACGTCCACGACTGTTCCTCCATCTGGCCAAAGATCACCCGCGGGGAACGCGATCACTGGAGAAATCAGCACCAGTCCACGTTCTACTGCACGCACTCCATCGGCCCGATCCTGTCGATCACGGGTCTTCGTCCGGTGAAGGTCTCCGGATTTGAGACCCAGAACCGTCCGTTCATGTGGAATCTCGGTTCCGCAGTTCCCTGCGCGGGCATGGAAATCATCACGCTGGAAAACGGCGCGGTCTTCAAGTCCCTGCACGGCGGTCTCAAGCACAACGAACCGCAGTCCAACTATCAGCTCAACGGCGACCGCGGCGCGATGAAGGACCTCGCGCACGGAAAACTTGCCGTCTACACCGAAGGCGAAAACGAAAACTGCCGCGGCAAGCACGAGATCTACGAACCGAAGCCGGTCATCGAAGCGGCGGCGGCCACCGGACACGGCGGCGGCGACTTCTTCACCACGCACTACTTCCTCCAGTCGATCCTCGGCGACGAAGTGGCACGTGAACGCGCGATCGACGTCTACAAGGCAGTCGATATGTGCATCCCCGGCATCCTCGCATACAAATCCATCTGCAATGACAATTGCTCGGTCAAGATCCCGAATCTCCGCAACAAGGAAGAACGCGACGCGTACCGGAACGATACCTTCTGCACCTTCCCGGAGATCGCCGGAAACCAGTTCGTCCCCGTCAACATCCAGGGCTTCGAACCCATCCCGGATTCCATCTACGACGAAGTCCGCCGCAAGTGGCTCGCAGGCGAAGAGGGCTGAAAGTAAAGTTTCTCCGCTGCACAGCCGTTCTGACAATCAAATCCGCACACAACTTCATTATTCCCTTTTGTTTGAAAGTTTTTGAAGTGGGATCCGGGGAGAAACTTTTTTCAAAAAGTTTCTCCCCGGTGCACCAATTTTATCATCATGGAGGTACATCATGGCTAAACTCAAGATCGGCGTATTCGGTGCCGGACGCGGCATGACGATGGTACGTCAGCTGCTCGACAATCCCGACGCGGAATTCGTCGCGGTCTGCGACAAGCATCAGCCGACGCTCGATAACTGCAGAAAAGTTGCGGAAGAAGCGGGCATGGACAAGGTCGCGTACTATACGAATTTTGAAGATTTCTACAATCACGATATGGACGCGGTCGTTCTTGCGAACTATGCGAACGAACACGCGCCGTTCGGCATCCGTCTTCTCGACAGCGGCCGCCACATCATGACCGAATGTCTGACCTGCGCGACCATGAAGGAAGCGGTCGAGCTGATCGAAGCGGTCGAACGTTCCGGCAAGGTCTACACCTATGCGGAAAACTACTGCTACACTCCCGTACGCTGGGAAATGCGCGAACGCTACCGCCGCGGCGACATCGGCGAACTGATGTATGCGGAAGGCGAATACGTTCACGACTGTTCCTCCATCTGGCCGCAGATCACCTACGGTGAACGCGATCACTGGAGAAATCAGGACTACTCCACCTTCTACTGCACGCACTCCATCGGTCCGATCCTGTCGATGACGGGGCTTCGTCCGGTAAAGGTCTCCGGCTTTGAGACCCAGAACCGTCCGTTCATGTGGAATCTCGGTGCGGCGGCACCCTGTGCAGGCATGGAACTCATCACGCTGGAAAACGGCGCGATCTTCAAGTCCCTGCACGGCGGCTTCAAACACAATTCCCCGCAGGCAAACTATCAGCTCAACGGCGACCGCGGTGCGATGAAGGACCTTGCAAACGGTCAGATCGCCGTCTACACCGAAGGTGAAAACGAAAACTGCCGCGGCAAGCATGAGATCTATGAACCGAAGCCGATCATCGACGCATCCGCGAACACCGGACACGGCGGCGGCGACTACTACACCACGCACTATTTCATCCAGTCCATTCTCGGCAATGAAGTGGCACGCGAACGTGCGATCGACGTTTATACTGCTGTGGATATGTGCATTCCCGGTATCCTTGCGTACAAATCGATCTGCAACGACAACTGCTCCATCAAAATTCCGAATCTCCGCAACAAGGAAGAACGCGACGCGTATCGGAACGATACCTTCTGCACGTATCCCCACATCGCCGGAGATCAGTACGTCCCGAACAACATCCAGGGCTTCGAACCCGTTCCGGACTCCATCTACGAAGAAGTCCGCCGCCGCTGGCTCGCAGGCGAACCGGGCTGAGGAATAAAATATTTTTTCGCGGAGGAACCTTTTTTGAAAAAAAGGTTCCTCCGCACCTCTTCCAAAAAACTTTATACTATATGGAATGATATAGTTTGGCGGATCTGAAGGAATAGAATTTCTGAATTCTGCATAAATACTGTCATTTCTTTTTTATGGAAAAGTTTTTCCGCAAAACTATTTTTCCACTTGAAATACCGCTGGATGTATGATATACTTAATAAGATATTTTGCATAAATAAGGTATTAGTTCAATGATATACAACAACATTCTTGAAGCGATGGGACATACGCCCATCATCCGTCTGCAGCGTCTGGCCGATCCGGACGGCGCGGACATCCTCGTGAAATTCGAAGGTCTGAACGTCGGCGGCTCCATCAAGACCCGTACGGCATTCAATATGATCCGCGACGCGGAAGAAAAGGGGCTGATCGGTCCCGACACCATCATCGTGGAACCCACGAGCGGCAACCAGGGCATCGGTCTTGCACTGGTCGGCGCGGTACGCGGCTACAAGACGAGAATCATCATGCCCGACTCCGTCAGCATGGAACGCCGTCTGCTCGTTGAGCATTACGGCGCGGAAGTCATTCTGATCCATGACGCGGGCAACATCGGTCTCTGCATCGAAGAATGTCTGAATCTTGCGCTGAAGATGAAGGAAGAAGACCCGAACGTCTTCGTTCCGCAGCAGTTCGAAAACCCGGCAAATCCGGCGATCCAGCGCTGCCAGACCGCGCAGGAAATCCTTGAAGATGTAGACGGTCCGATCCACGGCTTCTGCTCCGGCATCGGCACCGGCGGCACCATCACCGGCATCGGCGAAGCGCTCAAGGCAGCCAATCCCGACATGACGATCTGGGCGGTCGAACCCGAAAACGCGGCGATCCTCTCCGGCGGTTCCATCGGCACGCACGTACAGATGGGCATCGGCGACGGCGTCATTCCCGTCATCCTCAACCAGAACATCTACGACGACATCTGCATCGTCCGCGACGACGAAGCGATCCGTGTTTCCAAGGAACTCGCGCTCAAGGAAGGCATCCTCTGCGGCATCAGCAGCGGCACCAACGTTGCGGCGGCAATCAAGCTCGCAAAGGTTCTCGGCAAGGGCAAAACGGTCGTCACGGTTCTTCCGGACACCGCGGAACGGTATTTCTCTACCCCTCTGTTTGAATAAGGACATAACAAAAGGACGATCCCCCCGGATCGTCCTTTGATTTTTTATTCGATTCCCTGCCAGATCTCGCCGTTCTGTTCGCCGAAGGTGACTTTGCCGATCACGGTGCGGCGGTCGCCGGACGGTTTTTCCGGATTGGTCTGGATATGGAACGACGTATAGAGATCGCCGTCCTTGCCGGTGAAGAAGGCGTTGTGACCTGCACCGAACAGGTCGGCACGGCAGGACAGCACCGGATTGTTCACGGATTTCGTCCACGGACCCATCGGATGATCCGCCGTCGCCACGCAGATGGCGTAATCGTTGGTCGCGTAGCAGTTCGCGGAATAGTTCATGATATACTTTCCGTCACGGAAAATAACGCACGGACCTTCGTTCCAGAGGTGGTTGATATTCATGGACTTGAATTCGAATTCCTTGTCCGGCGTGGTCATGAGTTTTGCTTCGCCGATGACGTTCGTGAGGGTATCGTCGAGCTGGATGCAGTAGATCTGGCTCGTCTTCACGCCGTCGATGATGTTTTCGGAGCAGTCGCGGGAGTAGTAGAAGTAGTTGCCTTCGTCGGATACAAGCACGGAGCCGTCGATTGCCGCGTAGCCGAAATCGAACATCGGCTTGCCGTGAACGTCCTTGAACGGACCCTTCGGGCTGTCCGCAACCGCAACGCCGAGACGGAGAGAATTCAGCTCGCGGCTCTGCGCGGTATAGTGCATGACGAATTTGCCGTTGTGGTAAACCACTTCCGGCGCCCAGAAATGGGACTTGCCCCAGAAATCGATCGCGCGGAAGCAGAGGGTCGGTTCGCTCCAGTTGACAAGGTCTTCGCTTTCCCATACGAGGAAGCCTTCGCCGCTGCTGGTCGCGTAGCTGTAGTATTTGCCTTCGTACAGCAGGATCTGCGGGTCGCCGATGCGGGTGATGTCAGTGATGATCATAAAATTTCTCCTCTTTCAGAACCTATTTGGTATATTTGATTTGCAGTTTTTTCAGCTCATCAGTGACCGAAGGTGGGCTGATGAGCTGAAATTTTTAGATACTATACGAGTTTTAATATAGCCCAATATACAAATATTCGCCAATTTCAGCATCATACTCTATTCTTACATCAATATACAAGTCAAGTTTTTCAAAGAAATCAATAATATTAAGATGTAATGTCCCTGCTGTCAATAAATAGCGTATACCATCTTCTTCAAATTTTTTAGCCCCTTTATATCCGTCTGTATTCAATTCACTCGATATCTCAATAATATTATTATCATATGAATATTTATACAAAAACTCTCTTGTGTTAGCATCAACATAATATTCTTCTCGTTCTCCATTAAATTCGGAATTTGAACTAATATAAAGTTTACCGCTACTCCACGAATTTGAAGTTTCCTTTACTGTATAATCACCAAGGGCTGCCTGAACAATATTTCTGATTATTGATACTCCTTGATGATTTATACTTGGAGAAACGTAAATACCTGTATCATCGTAATATATACGCCAATTTCCAAAAAACACATTATCAACTTCATAGAAAGAGTTGTTCACATATATCCATTTATCCGAAAATTCATTCAAATTTTTATGTCCATCCAAATTAACATCATCTTCTGAATATTCGGTTATATCATATTGAGGTTCATTATTTAAGTTAGTTAAGTCAATCCACAGATTTGTTGTCCGAGAAAAATTATCGTAATAATAAGAGCCAAACATCTTCAGTTCTGAGAACTTGAACGCCATATTTCCATTCACATTATAGCTTGTCACAAGCATACCATTCAGTAATACCGAAATGTCTGTATCATAAACATCCATAACCTTTGTACCAATATTGCCCACACTATGAGAAGATACATCAAGCGGTGACCATGCACCATTTAGATTCAGAGATACACTACTAGTTCGGGTGTTATTGTCATACACTACATTGAAGCCGTAGTTGCGGAGATCAGAACCAACGATAACCATGTTACCATCAACATTATACGCAGGAATTTCATATCCATTGATGTACGCTTTGATGTCGGTTGTCAGAACGGAACCAATGATATTATAAGACTGTGCAAATACAGAGAGTGGAAGGAGTATTATGGCACATATTAATAGCAATATTATGTTAGGCAATTGCAAATATTTCGTGCATTTCATGTCTTCTGCCTTTCTAGTAATATGTAATTTTTCAATGTGATTAATCAGTTTCTCAGAATAACCCGCCTTCGAGATATTCTTTATACGTATCGTCCGTGCACTTCGCCGGATTGACCGCCAGACGGTTGAACACGCCGTGTCCGCCCGGTTCGCCGACCGACAGAACGACATTCTTTTCCTGCTGATGATGGAAACCGATGTTGAAATTCGTCAGCACCGAATTGAACTGTCCGTCCGCGCGGAACGCCGTATGGACGTCACCCCGTGCCGCGTACCACATGGTGAAGCAGCTGTCGTAAATGTTGCGGACGTTGCGGTTGCGTTCGGTACTTGCGGTGCGGAAGCCGATGCCGAAGTGGTCGCTGTAGCAGAAATTGTACCAGTTGTTGCCGGCATAGTCGAGGAATCCGCAGGAATTACCGTAATCGGTGTAGTCACAGGTGTACAGCGGATGCAGATTGCGCATGCTGTTTCCGGCGGAACGGAGTTCGATGCCGGTGAACACGCGTGCGATGCGCATATTGGTCAGCGTGTTGTCGTAGCCTTCGAGCAGAACGCCGACGGAATCGGTCGCGCCGTTGCCGATGATGTTCACGCCGAAGATATCCGCATCGGAGGACCCGCTGTTCGCGCCGTACTTGATGTGGATGCCGATCTTCACGTGCTTGATCGATACGTCACGGATCATCGTTTCGCGTCCGCCGTCGATGGAAATGCCTTTGGCGATGCCGCTTCCGTCCACGATGCCGCCGGTGAAGGAGTAATTGCTTCCGATGGTGTAGATATCGTTCGCCGGATGGGATGCGCCGAGACGTACCATCGCCTCATCGCTGTCCCAGGTTTCCGCCGCCTTCAGCACTGCGTAGGTCGAGAGCTTCAGCGCAACGCTCTTTTTCGGATCTGCGGGCGTAAGGATCGGTTTTCCGAGAATGTACGTACCGTCCGGGAAATAGATCGTCCGGTTCGGATTGTCGTCGATCAGCTTCTGGATCGCGTCGGAAACATCTGCGCTCCCGTCGTTCGGGATGGTGTCGGTCACGACCACATAACCGCCGCGTGTGGTTTCGAAATCGTTCATGATGCCCTCCTGTTTGGATGAAATACACAAGAATTATGTAGTTATTCTATCATAATCACGGCATCCTGTCAATCCGTTTCCCGAAAAACTGCAGGAAATCAAAAGAGGTATGGAGTTTTCCATACCTCTTTGCTGTCGTGTGTTTTATTCGCCTGCGAGGGCTTCTGTAAGTTTCTGAAGCATCTTTGCGAGAGGCTTTTCGTTGCTCTTGACCGTGGACGCCCAGTTGGTGTTCTGCTGAACGATCGCATTGCGGAAGAGCGAGTAGGTCAGGCTGTTCAGGTCGTTGTTGAATACGCGGCCGAAGTCAAAGGAAACCGTGGAACGGATGATGTCGTACATGAGGGAGGACTGTTCATCCTGCGCATACTTGACTTTGAAAGCGTTTTCGAACAGTGCCGGAGATACGGTGCGGTAGCTTTCGGATGCCATCGCTTCCATCACTGCCGCGGACATTTCCGGATCCTTCGCATCCATCGGAATGCCGAAGAGGGTGTAGGGGAAGGAGGTGATGGTTACATAGTCTGCCTGCGCGTCATCGTACTTCGGATAGGGGACGATCCCGTAAGTGAACGTGACATCGCGGAGATGCGTGACCGCGAAGGTAAGTTCATGGGAAGTAAAGAGACCGCGGCCTTCCTTGAAAACATTGTAGGACGGGTCGATCTGTTCCGCGCCGTTGCCGACCATGGCACCTTCGGAAGTCGTGAACGCAACGACTTTTTCAACAATGCTGTGCGCCTTTTCGCCGCCGAATTCCGCGGAGAGGAACGGAATATCGTTTTCATCCTTTTCCGTGGTATGGAGACCGCAGCTGAAGAAGTACGGGTCAACGTAAATGGAATAGGTGATGTAGCCGAGGCGGTCTTCGAATCCCTTGACGCCGTCACCGTTGAGGTCGATGTAAACGCCGGAGGACATTTCGCTCATTTTGTCGAGCGTCCATGTACCGCCCTGTACGAGGTCATAGGGGTTTTCAAGATCGTATTCGGTAAGCATATCCTGGTTGAAATATACACCGTACAGATAGTAGATCATGTACGTGGAGATATCCCCGGAGCAGAAGTAGAGCTTGCCGCCGCAGGTCGCTTCCTTCAGAAGGGACGACGGCCACCACGGCTTGTCAAAATCGAGGTACGGCAGATCGTTCAGAGAGATACACATTCCCTTGGATGCAAGAGACGCGCCTGCCATGGAGTAACCGGCGGAAATGTCATACGCACCGTCGCCGGCAGTGATGCTGCTGGAAAGTGCCTGTACCCAGGTGTTTCTCTGGTCGTACGCACCGGGTTCGAGATGGTATTCAAGGGTGATGCCGAGACGTTCTTCCACCGCCATGTTGCGTGCAAAAATTGCGTCGTTGACAACTTCGCCGTTCTGTTCTTCGACGTAGAATTCCACAAGAACAGGACCGGACCAGCCGAAGGTGGTGACGGTGGTTCCGTCATAGGAAAGGTCTGCCGGAAGGTCATCCGGGAGATACATGGTTTCTTCTTCGATTTCTGCGGATTCGGCAAGTTCTGCGTCCGCTGCCGGATCGTTCGCGGGGACTTCTTCGTTGGTGGTGTCGCTGCATCCGGCAAATGCGGAGAGCATCATCGCCAGCAGAAGAAGCATGGTGATCATTTTTTTCATGACAAATTCCTCTTTTTCGCTGTTATATGGTAAATCCATTATAGCAACGGCCGGAATTTTTGTCAAGCGTTTTCCGGAGAACGGAGGATTTTTTCCAGTTCCTGCATGGTTTCGCGGGACGGCTCCGGAAGATGTCCGAACGCGAACGGAAGGTTCATTTTATCGTACTTCACCTGACAGATCTTCCGGAACGGCAGAAGTTCCGTTTTATCCACGCAGGGATGCGCGTCCGCGATTGCCTTCAGCGCACGGACATTGTCCGCGTGATCGTTCAGCGTGGGGATGATCACCTGCCGCAGGGTGACGGGGATCTTTTTTTCGTTCAGATACGCGAGAAACTCCATCGGTCTGTCCATCGGACAGCCGGCGTGTTCCCGGTACAGGGCATCGTCCGTGTACTTGATATCGAGCAGAACACGGTCGGTGACGTCAAGAAGGGATTCCACGTCGGGATTCCACACGCTGCCGGAGGTATCGAGGCAGGTGTTCAGTCCTTCGGCGTGACAGCGTTCGAAAAATTCGCGTGCGAACGCCGCCTGCAGGAGGGGTTCGCCGCCGGACAGCGTGACGCCGCCGTCCTCGCCGAAATATTCGCGGTAACGGACGGCTTTTTTCGCGAGTTCCTCGGCGGTGATCTCCGTACCGCCGCCGCAGTCCCACGTATCGGGGTTATGGCAGCAGCCGCAGCGGAGGTTGCATCCCTGCAGGAAGGCGACGAAGCGGATGCCCGGTCCGTCGACGGTACCGAGGCTCTGGATGGAGTGAATACGACCGGTCATAGGGGACTCCTTTTTGATTTATAACACGCCTTCGGCGTGGAAGGTGGAAAAATGACCTGGCGGTCATTTTTCTGGAATTATGCGCCTGCGCGGCGCGGCGCACAAAGGGGCTCAGACGCCGCCCCTTTGTGAATACCGGCTGGGGGAGACCCATAGGGTCTCCGGAAGCCCTTCGGGCGGATTACCTTATTGCAGCTGTAGGGTATAGAATACCACCGAAACGGATATACCGTCCGTATGGGAAGTAGATTTTGGCTGACCGCCGGGGGCTAAGAGTGACGATTACCGTTTTATCGAAAGGTAACGTCCACCGCTGTTTCTACTGAACGTACGTTTTGGACAAGTCTGCATCCAACTCTGTCACTTCCAAACGGTCTGCCGCGTGAAAACCGCTGTCTGTCCGAGCGCTCAAGCGCGAGTCACACGTACGCAGGAGAATCCAAGGGGGAACCCCCTTGGTCGAGGTGATTCACAAGAGGGCATCGACATGCCCTCTTGTGCGCCGTCCGCGCAGGACATTAATCCAGAAAACCGCCTTCCGGCGGTTTTCTTCCTTCTGCGACGCAGTCGCATTTCTTATACGCTTTCGTGGAACGTCCGGCTGATAACCTCGCGCTGCTGTTCGCGGGACAGCTTGCTGAAGTTGACCGCATAACCGGAAACGCGGATCGTCAGATTCGGATACGCTTCCGGATTTTCATACGCCTTCATCAGCGTTTCGCGGTTCATGACGTTGACATTGATGTGGTGCGCCATCTTGCCGAAATAACCGTCGAGGATCGCAACAAGATTTGCGGTACGTTCGTCTTCCGTACGTCCGAGCGCTTCGGGAGTGATCGAGAACGTGTTGGAAATACCGTCACGGCAGTCGTCGTAGCTGATCTTCGCCACGGAGTTGAGCGACGCGAGCGCGCCGTTTTCTTCGCGGTTGTGCATCGGGTTGGCGCCCGGTGCGAACGGTGCGGATGCCTTGCGGCCGTCCGGCGTTGCGCCGGTGTGCTTGCCGTACGCCACGTTCGATGTGATCGTGAGGACGGACAGCGTGTGGATCGCGCTGCGGTAGGTCGGGGTCTTGCGCAGTTCGGTGATCACGCGGTGTGCCATATCCTTGGCAATGAGGTCCACGCGGTCGTCGTCGTTGCCGTACTTCGGGAAGTCGCCGGTGGTTTCGAATTCGGTGATGAAGCCCGCTTCATCCTTGACCGGACGGACATCTGCAAACTTGATCGCGCTGAGAGAGTCCGTTACAACGGACAGACCGGCGATGCCGAACGCCATGAAGCGTTCCACGGACGTGTCATGCAGTGCCATCTGGGTCTTTTCATACGCGTACTTGTCGTGCATATAGTGGATGACGTTCATCGTGTTGACGTAGAGGTGGCTCAGCCATTCGATGTAGATCTGGAAGCGTTCCATCACTGCGTCGAAGTCGAGCTTTTCGGTATCCATCACGGGCATCTGCGGACCGATATGGATGCCGCTCGTGGTATCGTAGCCGCCGTTGATCGCGATCAGAAGGAGCTTTGCGAGGTTGCAGCGCGCGCCGAAGAACTGCATCTGCTTGCCGACCTTCATCGCGGATACGCAGCACGCGATCGCGTAGTCGTCGCCGTAAATCGGACGCATGAGGTCGTCGTTTTCGTACTGGATGGAGTCGGTATCCGCGGAAACCTTCGCGCAGAAGCGCTTGAAGTTTGCCGGAAGCTTCGTGGACCAGAGAATGGTCAGGTTCGGTTCGGGAGAGGAACCGAGCGTATACAGCGTATTGAGTACGCGGAAGCTGTTCTTGGTGACGAGAGTACGTCCGTCTTCGCCCATGCCGCCGACCGCTTCGGTGATCCACATCGGGTCGCCGCCGAAGAGTTCGTTGTATTCGGGCGTACGGAGATGACGTGCCATGCGGAGCTTCATGACGAAGTCGTCCATGAGTTCCTGCGCGCCTTCTTCGGTGAGGGTTCCGTTTGCGATGTCGCGTTCGATGTAAATGTCAAAGAAGGTGCTGACTCTGCCGAGGGACATTGCCGCGCCGTTCTGTTCCTTGATGGCTCCGAGGTATGCGAAATACGTCCACTGGATCGCTTCGCGGGCATTGGATGCCGGTTCGCTGATATCATAGCCGTACATTGCCGCCATTTCCTTCATGTAGCCGAGGAAGGCGATCTGCTGGAAGAGTTCTTCTTCCTGACGGATCTGGTCGGTAAGGAGGATATTGCGGCCGATCTCTGCCTTGTCCTTCTTCTTTTCGGCGATCAGACGGTCAACACCGTAGAGCGCAACGCGGCGGTAGTCGCCGATGATGCGTCCGCGGCCGTAAGCGTCCGGCAGACCGGTGATGACATGACTGCGGCGTGCAAGGCGCATTTCGTCGGTGTACGCGCGGAAAACGCCGTCGTTGTGGGTGGTACGGTACTGGAATTCTTCTTCGATCTTCGAGCTGAGCTTGTAGCCGTAAGCTTCGCACGCCTGACGTGCCATACGGATGCCGCCGAAGGGGTTCACACCGCGCTTGAGCGGGCGGTTGGTCTGGAGACCGACGATGAGTTCGTTGTCCTTGTCAAGATATCCGGGAGAATAGCTGGTCAGCGAAGAAACGGTGGTGGTGTCGATGTCGAGCACGCCGCCGAACTGACGTTCGAGGGCGAACAGCGCTTCCAGCTTTTTCATGAGAGATCTGGTTCTGGGGGTAGCCTCCGCGAGGAAAGCGGCATCCCCGGTGTATTCTTTATAGTTCTGCTGAATGAAGTCACGTACGTTGATTTCATCCTGCCATCTTCCTGCGATAAAACCATTCCAATTCTTGTGTTCCATTGGGGTTACCTCCTGTAATTGGGAATCGATACTGAAAATAGAAAAAGGGCATGGTCAGCTTACATGAAACTGATCTGCCCAGACGGTCGGCGGTATGGCTTCTGCATTCCCTTGCGGTGCTCCGCAAAATCCGTCAGTTATGTAGAAGCTGTAAGAGTATTATACACAAAATGTTGTGGTTTGTCAATTCCAATCCCCAAAAAAATGTGAAGGAAAGAAACGGCGGTTTGCACGGGAATTCTGTATTGTTTGACGGAAGGGAAAAATCAGAGAGGATCCGTGAACGATTCGGCGGCGAGCCGCATGGCAAAGCGGAACCCGAGAAGAAAGGCGCAGCGTTCGCTGAGTTTTTCCTGTTCCGCGAAACGGTGCTCGATGGATTCGAACAGTTTTTTCTGTGCGTCGTCCAGCCCGGCGATCAGTTCTTCGGTCCGGAGTTTCCGCAGACGCTCCACATCGGCAAGGGATTCGTAATACGATGCGGGAAGCACATTGGCGGAGAGATCGCAGTTGTATAATTCTTCGATAAGTTTCATGGAAATCACCTCAATTTTTTATAATCGATAAGTTATAAACATGGAGTATTATACACAAATTATATTATAATGTCAATAGTATTCAAAAAATCAGAGGAAACCATGGACTACTATTACCGCCGACTGCGTGACCTGCGGGAAGATCATGACTTGACACAGGCACAGGTTGCAGAATACCTTAACATGAAACAGCCGCAGTATCTTCGCTATGAAAAAGGGCATCAGGACATCCCGACTCCTGTGCTCATCCGCCTTGCAGACCTCTACAAAACCTCGACCGACTACCTTCTCGGACGGACGAACAACCCGAAACCGCCGGAAAATTTACCGGAATAAAGGAGTACCCGCTATGACCGACAACTACACCCGCGCCATCCGCTTCGAACGCCCCGATCATATCCCGATGTCGTTCCACATCAACTCCGCCTGCTGGGACTGCTACCCGAAGGACGCCCTGTGGGATCTGATGGAAGAACACCGCCTGCTCTTCCCCGGCTTCACGCGTCCGTCCTCCGACTGGCAGCCGTCCCACATTCCCTGCGCCAGAAAGGATACGCCCTACACCGACCCGATGGGCTGCGTCTGGTATACCTCGATCGACGGCATCACCGGCACGGTCAAGGGACATCCGCTCGAAGACTGGTCGGCGTTCGGTACGATCTGGACGATGCCCGATCCCGAAAAAACGGACGGTCTCTATATGACCGACCTCGCCGGACAGATGCGCTGGTACGAAGATATGCGGAAAAACGGCGGCACGTTCCGCGGTTCTCTGCGCCACGGTCACACGTTCCTGCAGCTTTCCGACCTGCGCGGCTACGAAAATCTTCTGTTCGACATGGCGGATGAAGAACCCCTGCTCGACGAACTGATCGACCAGCTCTGCGAATTCAACCTCGCGCTCGTCCGACGGATGATCGACAGCGGATGCTGTATTTCGATGGGCTATCCGGAAGACCTCGGCATGCAGGTCGGGCCGATGCTCTCGCCGGAAATGTTCCGCCGCTACATCCAGCCGTCCTACAAAAAACTGATGAAGCCGGCACACGACGCGGGCATCCCGATCCATATGCACTCCGACGGCGACATCCGTGACCTTGCGGACGACCTCATCGGCGCCGGCGTGGAAGTCATCAACCTCCAGGACCTCGTCAACGGCATCGACTGGATCGCCGACCGGTTCCGCGGAAAAACCTGCGTGGAACTCGACATCGACCGCCAGCTCGTGACGACGTACGGCACGCCCGCACAGGTCGACGCGCTCATCCGTGAGGAAATCGAAAAACTCGCGCTTCCCGAAGGCGGTCTGTGCATGATCTACGGCATGTATCCCGGCGTACCGCTCGAAAACGCGAAGGCGCTCATGGATGCCATGGAAAAATATATGTTCTGGTTTGACTGAGAAAGAATTTCCTTCAAACAAAAGAACCGACAAAAAAAGTGCAGATTTTACGGATTGAAATCTGCACTTTCTTTTTATTGATGCTCAGAATTTTTTCATGTGAGCATAGCCGCAGCGCTGGCACAGCGATTCCGTGACCAGACGACGGTCAAAGGCTTTCCGCATCTGTTCGGCACGTTTGCAGGAAAGAATTTCGGAAAGCGGCGTTTCGAACAGGTTGCCGAGCGCGATCACGCCGTCCGCGTCGAGACAGCACGGAACCACGGTTCCGTTGCTGAGGATCCCGAACTGGTCGCGCAGACCGTGGCAGGTATGCGTATCCCCACAGTAGTCCGCTTCGGGATCGGGCCATTCGAATTTTTCGCCCCATTCGAGGAAAAGTTTGTGCCGCAGTTTGTAGCCGCTGAAGATCGTCCGCCATTCTTCGGGGAAACGCGCGTGCATCCGGTCGAGGATCTGCGCGTTCAGCGTGTCTTCGCCGCCGATGTTCCACAGGCGCATCACGGAAACGATGCCCTGTGCGGACGCACGTTCGCAGAAATCGAAGCATTCGTCCAGATACTGTTCGGGCGTGATGGACAGCGCGTTCGCTTCATACGAATGCAGGGAGATGCTGACCTTGAACAGCGCCGGCGCGTTCAGGAGAACGTCCGTCCGTTTTTTCAGCAGCGTCCCGTTGGTCGTCAGGATGACCTTGAATCCCAGACCTCCGGCGATCTCCAGAAATTCCGAAAGTTCGGGATGCAGAAGAGGTTCTCCCATCAGATGAAAATACAGATAGTCCGCAAACGGACGGATCTCAGCTGCCGCATGGGTGAATTCCTCCCGGTTAATGTAGCGGATCGGTCGTTTGGTACCGTGGCAGAAACTGCACGACAGATTGCAGGCGTTGGTGATCTCAAGAAAGGCTTTTTTCGGCATGGACGACTCCTTCGGGGATTGTGATAGATTCATTATACACGATACCGCCCGGTTTTCCAAGGTGGTTCGCGGAAATTCATGAAAAAAAGACCGGACAATCCGGTCTTTTTCCGTTTCTTATTCACCAAGCAGCCATTCCAGGTCGAATTCCCGTACCGCGATGCCGTCACCGTAGGGGTCGGTCTCGCCGCGTTCGTACAGGAGATAGAAATGCCCGTCCGCCTTCGAATAATCGAGGCTCGAATACGCGCACGCTTTTTCCCAGATGAGCTTCGTCTTCACCCACGTATCACCGCTGTCGAAGCTGATGCACGCGGTCAGCGTGTTCCGCTTGTCCGAGCGCGGATTGACGAAGACCGTCACGGAATCCGCTTCTTCCGGAAGCAGTGCCTGCGCATCCGCGGGAAGGTCTTCCCTCTCCACGCGCAGGAACGACGCATTGCAGCCGAGTGCCTTTTCTTCGATCAGGAAATCGTCCGCGCGGAAATCGCCGTAGGTCTCGCCGCCGTCCGTACTGACCGCAAGATACCGTTTCTGGTCGCCGAAATACGCGCGGGAATTGTACAGGATCGATCCGTCGCCGCGTTCGATGAGCGTACCTTCGCCGGTCGCCGCCTGTACGGGTGCGCTTGCCTTCCACGTCATGCCGTGGTCATCGCTGTAGACGGAATTGTTGTAGGAACAGGTACGCAGTCCTTCCCATGTGTCATAGCGGTCCACCGCCACACGCGAGGGACAGAGCAGACGTCCGGCGTGTTCCCCGTGACGGAGCCGGATCCCGTGCGCCGAGCCGTGACAGCTTCCGCCGAGCGTGACTTCGACGCCGTCGGCCGGACGTACGAACGGTCTTCCCTCGATGTCCATCGGACGTTCCGTCCAGGTCTCGCCGCCGTCGGTGCTGACGACAAAAAACAGACCGCGGCGGATGCCGAGAGCCGCTGCACGTTCTTCCGCTTCCTTTTCCATAGCGGCGAGTTCTTCGGCGGTGTATTTGCCGAATTCGTCGCGTGCAATGGGATTGCGGCCGGAAGAACAGAAAATCGTATCGGTATCGGGATCGTAGACCGCACTGCCGATCATACACGACCAGCCGGGCACACCGGCGAGGGTCTGCACTTCCGTCCATGTACCGTCGGGAAGTCGGCGCGCACAGACCACCGCGACTTCTTCGGCGTGATCGATGACGGAATCCTTACGGTCATTGCAGAACGCGGCAACGGTGCCGTCGTTCGTCACGACGATGCTCGGAATGCGGTAGTTCGAACGTCCGCCGGACGCGAAAAGCAGTTTATCAAAAACGCACATTGGAGATACCCCCTCTATTTTCAGTCAGACATTGTCAGTCAAAATATTTCTTATACCGGATAAACGCCGGATCGTCCAGAATATCGAGCGAATTGCCCGTCTGCTGCTGGATCAGCCGCCGGCAGACCCCGATGCGCGCCATCATCGGCGACACGATCGCGTGGGTCTGGTTCAGATAGGTAATGATATCGTCCACCGACACAGGGATCTTGTAGCCGTTCACGGAGCTGGCGATGATGACGCCTTCGTCCCGCAGAGGTGCCACGACCCGGCGGTAGAGGAAATTCTTCGTGATCTTTTCCTGCGTATACTCCCGCAGGACCGCGAGGATCTGATCGGACGGATTGTAGCGGAACGGGTTCACGTTCTGCACCTGGAACAGGATGTGCCACAGGAATGCGATCTGCGCCCGGCGTTCGAGCGATTCGTCCTCTTTGTATTTTTCGATGTAATCCCGCGCGCACTTCACGCCGAGGGCATAAATATCCTGATCGAACCGGTATTCATCGGAAACCTCCCCGAAATACGGTTCTCTCGGGCTCGGGAAACGGTCTTCGATGAGGATCTTGCTTTTCAGCATTTCCAGATAATTCGGGCAGACGTCGTCGATCAGCGCACGGTTGACGGAGCCGCCGATGATGTCCGCCAGCTGCACGAGGATCTCGTCCTTGCTGTCGCAGTAATCGAAATCGTACTCGTTGAGGATATTGTACTGCGGCCGGTGATCCCGGACGTACTGCCGGAATGACTCCTGAAATTCCGTCGTACCGACCTGGTCTTCGATGATCTTCAGTTTCGGATAGACATGGTACAGCAGTTCGTACAGCCGCTGGTGCATATATTTGATAAAGGATTTCTTATACTCCGTAATGGCCGTTCCGCGGACAAATTCCTGCTTGTCCGCGATCATCAGCACCACCCGGAAATCCAGCGGCAGGATCTGCGATATGATCCGGTTCCGCCGGTTCACGTCGTCGCTGATCTTGCAGGATTTCATTTCCGTTTTTGCGAATCCGTTGCTCTTCTTGATCTCTTCCACTTCCGCGTGAAGCTGGGGAAGATACCGGTCCTCCACCACTACGGCACATAAAATATAATATTTGGACGCACCTTCGGTCGTAAAATCAAAACCGAAACTGCCGCATTCGTCGATATATGCAGTTCTGCCCGGCTGCGAGTCGGCAATGCTCTGGAACTCCATATCGTCGAACGTCATCTGGTAGTTCGGACCCATCTCGGATTCACCTCATCCTCTTGTTTTGCTCCGTTCATTATATCATGTCCAAAAAATAATTACAACGGTCAGCCGCTAATTTTATCGGATTTTTGCCGCCGCAGAAAGAAGGACCGTTCCCTCTTCCGGAAACAGTCCTTCCTGCATATATTCGGTTATACTTCGGGCACATGATGGTGCTCGTCCCCCGTGTGAACGCGGGCATGGACATTCTCATGCTGTTTTCCCACCAGAGCTTCCAGAGCCGCAAAGGTCGCCGGCGCGTTGTAGGTCTGGTAATGCACGTGAAGAATATCGCCGCCGCAGATCCCCGACACATGGTGTACCGCATCGGAATTGCGGTGCACGGAAAGGACCGTGCAGGTCGGCGGCCAGAGGATATCGCGGATCTCCTTGCCGACGACAAAGGAATCCGGCGCAACGTGCAGATACAGATTGATCACCTTCGCCGTCTTTCCTGCGTGTTCCGCTTCCGCCTTGCTTTCAACGACAATTTCCGTAAATTCCGGGATCCCGAGCGTTTCCACGACGAGATATGCCGCCGTCACGCCGATCGTGATCGGAAGAAGATTCGAGAGACCGCACAAAGCTTCCGCCGCAAAGGCAAGCGCCATAAACGGCGTACGCGACGACGCGCCGAGGAAGGATGCGATCCCGATAACAACCATCACGCTGTAATATTCCGCCGGAAGAATTCCCGTTTCCGTCAGGATATCCCCGCAGAGACCGCCGAGGATCGCGCCGAACGCCAGCGTCGGTACAAACAGACCGCCCGTCACATCCGCATTGTTCGCAAACAGCAGAAGCGCCGCACGGACAAGGAACCACACGATCAGCAGATACCATACCCCATGTCCTTCCATCAGTTCATCGACCAGATGATGCCCGGAACCGACACATTCCCCGGAGATGAATCCGATGCAGGCCGTCAGCAGGAAAATCGATACGATCTTGACCGTGAACGGGACTCCGGCAAGCGTATTCTTTACCAGATGACGGATACGGCGGTATGCCATGGTGAAGATCGCCGCCGCAAAGCCGACGATCAGTCCGGCCACCGCTGCCGTCCAGAAGTACGGAAGAGGAAGTTCCGCCAGTGCCGGGAATGCGAACAGCGCATATTCCATATCCGCCAGTGAACACAGCAATTTCATGACCGTTGAACCCGCGATGACCGCCGTCGCCGACGTCAGAACGATCATCGGCGTGAAGCGGCGGTGCGCTTCTTCAAACGCGAACAGGATCCCCGTCAGCGGCGAACCCGTCGCCGCCGCAAAGCCCGCGCAGGCACCGCCCGTCATGATGTAGCGGTTCCACGCCGGATGTTTTCTCACGATCCCGCGGCCGACCGCCGTGCCCATCTGTACGCTGGGACCTTCGTTGCCGAGCGGTACGCCGCAGAGATAGGTCAGCATCGCGGAGCCGAAGACGAAAACAATGCTCTTCAGCCAGTGGAACGTCGTCAGCCCGCGCAGGATCGCAATGGAAGTCGGGATCCCGCCGCCGCGGCAGTCCGGAACTTTCCGCAGAACGAATGCCGCCGTCAGACCGAGCACAAGCGCACCGAGAAGCAGAAGCGGCAGATACGCCGGATGCTCATGCACCGTATCATACACCGTCGACGACAGTCCGATCACCGCGGACGCCGCCCACTTGAACAGAAAAATCAGAAGCCCCGTTCCGGCGCCCGATGCTGTGGAAAACACCAGACAGGGGATGAGAATATTTTTTACATAAGTAAGTCGATTGGTCTGCATAGAACCCCCCGAAGCAGAAAAAAGTAACGGCGATAATTATAGCACATCCGGCGTCCGGATGCAAGAGCAATTTTCCTCTTCCTCCAGCTCCCGGATCAGTTCCCGGAACAGTGCTTCCGTGGCTTCCTCCGGCTGGGTATGGTACTGCACGAGATCGTTCATGAAGAATTCGACAAACAGTCCCCGGAACGCTTCCTGCTCGATAAAAATTTCCGAATGACCTTTTCCGAAGTTGTAATCCGTCTGTGCAGGCGTAAGCTGAACGCATTTTTCTCCGTAGCACACCATTTCCACCGGATGATCGTTGCCATAGATCCGTTCTTCCGTTTCGGGATCCAGCAGATAGATATGGAACCGGTTTTCGCTGTTCCGGCCGCTCCGGTCGGCGCAGTCCTTCAGAATCCGGATCCGCTCTTCTCCTGTGAACGGGCGCATCATATAGGCATGATCCGCGATCCGTCCCGTCGCGGCAAATTTCCGCATCGCCTTTTCCGAAATCACCAGATGGGACGTCTGCCGGCTCGAATGCACATTGTTGTAGCGCTTCCGCTGCAGTGCGACCAGTGCCGTCACGGTTTCCTTCGGCACCGGAATGTCCATGCTCCGGCATCCTTCCACAAACGCGGCTTCCATAATATCGATCGGAATGCAGTTGATGCTTATGTCCGGACGGAATTTGCAGAGATCGCTTCTCTCTTCAAGTTTCCGGTAGCGTTCCATAAAGCCGATAAAATTGTACGTCCCCGGATCCTTCCTGCTCTTGATCGGCGCTGTCCGGAAATTCGCCAGAAACGTCTGCCATTTCCGGAACAGTCCCTCTCCGCGGGTCAGGATCGCCGTCCGTTCACTGCAGAAAAGAAGTTCGTATTCCTCGCCGGCTCCGGTGCGGACCGCCACCGCGTTCAGGTCGAAGATCCCTTCTTCCGGTTCCTGCGTGATCGTATACGCCGTATAATTGTCCAGCGGGAGAATCGGAACGATCCGTCCGATGATCTGCACCAGACGGCGCGGATATCCATCCGCGTTGAAAAAATACTGCTCCATGGAGACCGGATGCTCCTGGGTTTCGAGAAATTCCCTTGCGGCACCCGTCAGAGAGGAAAAACTGCAGTTGATCAGCAGGAATTCCGCCGGACCTTCCCGCAGCATACAGCCGAACTCCTTCAGGGTGGCGTACGGCTCGGAGGTCAGCAGACGGACTTCGCCGTGCGGCGTATCCCGGCGGTACAGCAGTGCCCACAGCTCACTGAAAATGAAGCTGTAGGAGCTTTCCTTCGTCTGGCAGGAGACCGATTCGTCAAGCATCTGGACTTCCTCCGTGGTCAGCGCAAGTTCGCGGCTGTTCATCAGAAGATTACGGAAATTCAGAATGGATTTTTCGCCCGCATTGCTGTTCAGAATGCGGACAATGGTGGTTTTGCTCTTCAGCCCGAGAAGCGCGGCAAGCTCTCCCGTGGACAGTCCGCGGCTCTTCATGAGCCGGGCAAGGTATTCGGAAAATC
This sequence comes from Clostridia bacterium, assembly GCA_017547755.1. Lineage (GTDB taxonomy): Bacteria > Bacillota > Clostridia > Oscillospirales > CAG-272 > UMGS1696. The sequence goes on from JAFYOX010000113.1 coordinate 45,741, forward strand.
CTGTGGTATTGTACGGCATATGCGTTCCTCCCGTTTTCCTGCCGGAGAATTGTTCCTTTGCGGATAGTATACCATATTTCTCCATCAAATGCAATCCGCCGCACGCGCTTGACAAGACTGTCCGCCGCGTGCTACAATGAAAAAAATTTATCCCGGCGAGGTTTTCATGAACGAAATCATTCCCCTTCTCCTGCAATGGTACGAAACGGTGCGCCGCCCTCTTCCGTGGCGCGATTCTCCGACGCCGTACCACGTCTGGATCTCCGAAATCATGCTGCAGCAGACCCGTATTGAGGCGGTCCTGCCGTATTACCGCCGTTTTCTCGAGGAACTGCCGGCGGTATCCGATCTTGCCGCCGTTTCCGACGACCGGCTCATGAAGCTGTGGGAAGGACTCGGCTACTACAGCCGTGCCCGCAATCTCAAAAAGGCGGCGCAGGTGATCGTTTCCGCGTACGGCGGCGAACTCCCCGGCACGGCGGACGAACTGCGCGGGCTCCCCGGCATCGGGGATTATACCGCCGGTGCGGTCGCGTCCATCGCGTTCGGACAGCCGGAACCCGCCGTGGACGGCAACGTCCTGCGCGTGTACAGCCGGATCACCGCATCCGCAGAGGACATCGCCCTTGACAAAACGAAAAAATCCGTCCGAGAAGAACTCCGGAAAGTCTATCCGTCCGGGGAAGATGCGGCGATGCTGACCGAAGCGCTCATGGAACTCGGCGAAACCGTCTGCGTTCCGAACGCCGCGCCGAAATGCGAAATCTGTCCGGTAAAGGAACATTGTCAGGCGCATCTCACCGGAACCACGGACGATTATCCGGTGAAAAGCGGCAAAAAAGCACGGCGGATCGAGCCGCGCACCGTCCTTCTTCTCCGCTGCGGCGACCGTTATGCCGTCCGCAAACGTCCGTCCGGCGGACTTCTCGCGGAAATGTGGGAATTCCCGAATACGGACAGTCACCTTTCCGCAGAAGAAGCTGTGGAAAAGTGCGGATTTTCCGGGAAGATCACGGACATCCGTCCGCTCGGGACGGCGAAGCATATCTTCAGCCATGTCGAATGGCACATGATCGGGTATGAAGTCACCGCCGCGGAGGAAGATGCCGCGCTGATCTGGGCGGACGCGGAAACGATCCGGGAAACGTACGCGATCCCGTCCGCGTTCCGATATTTTTCCGGATTATTGAAATAATTTTTATAAAAATTTCTACCCAATTCCAACCTTTCCTTTCCGAAAAGACTCTTATTGTCAGCAGCTGCAAAACAACCACGCCAAAGGAGTTCTCATGCACTACCGTGAAATGACCGACGCCGAGCTTGTCCGCGCCGCCGCCCGCGACGACTGCGATGCTTTCGGGGAGCTTGTCCTGCGCTATCACCGTCCGGTGCTCGCCGCCGCATACCGCGCCGTACCGTCCGCCGCCGACGCCGAAGACGCCGTACAGGATGCGTTCATCGCCGCATGGCTGAAAATCGCCTCCCTGCGCGAACCGTCGAAATTTGCCGCATGGGTCTGCCGGATCGCGGTCAACCGGGCGAAAAAACGCGCCGTACAGACCCCCGCGCGCATATCCTTCGAGGAACTGTACGAAACGCTCGGTGAAGACGGCTTTCCGACGGAAGCGGAGGACGGAGAACATCTCCGCATGACCGTCGCTTCCCTGCCCGCACCGTTTGCACAGGCACTTTCGCTCCACTATTTCGACGGATATTCCGTGAAGGAGATCGCCGCACAGACGGGCGCTCCCGAAGGAACGGTCAAATGGCGGCTCAGCGAAGGCAGGAACCGGCTCAGAAAGGAATATGGAATGAACAGAGAAAACAATATCAACACCGAAATCGTCGATGCGGTCCTCGGACGCATCCGCGCACTGCGGAATTATTTCCGCCACGACAAGGCGAATTTCCGCCCCGAATACGATAAAATTCTCGCAGAGATCGAAGCCATGCCCGCGTCTGAGGAACGCGATGCCCTTCTTCTGAAGGCAAAATTCCGCGGGTACGTATACGATCCGTCCCTGAAAACGCCGGAACATCTCGCGGAAATGAAGGAGATCGCCGTACGGCTCGGCGACGAAGATTCGCTCGAAAGCATCTGCGAAGAGGAATACCGATTCCTCGACGACGCGGAACGGGTCACGAAGATCCGGGATGAACTTCTCCCGTTCGCGGACGCACACGGCTGGAACAATCTCCGCGCGTTCTTCGAATTCGACCTCGCGCAGTCCCTCCACGACTGCGGCGAATTCGACGAAGCACGTGCGTATTTCGTCCGCGTGACGGAAAACGAACCGGCGGACACCGTCCGTTACGGCATCGCCAGAGGCGGCATCCGTGCCATTGACGACCTGCGGGACGCCGACCACGACCGGTGCTTCGCCAGCTTCGGCGGCTACGGCTACGAACGGCGCGGCGAAAAACTGCTCTCCGGCGATTACCGCTGCTTCAATATGTACAACTTCGATCTCCAGTTCTACGCGGCGTGCGGACTCTTCTATAATTACGAACTCGCCGACCATCTCCTGCACGACGGTGCGATGAATCCGGGTGACTCCGTCAAAGCATCCGTCGACGATCATACGCTCACGTTCGTCCGCCGCGATGTGACCGTCACCTGGGACGGCGGAAACGCGGACGGCTGTGAGGAATGGCGCATGGATTCCGCAGCCAAAAACGTCCGTACGACCGTTTTCTGGAAGCGCGGCATCGGCATCGTCCGCGAGGAGATCGAACGCTCCGGCAAAAATCCCGAACGCTCCGCGCTCGTTCTGCAGGAATACCGCGTACAGGAGGACAGAACGATGCTTCCGTTTGCCGCCGGGAACCGCTGGGTCTACCGGATCGAGATGTACGACGGACGTTATACCGGCACGACGGAATACGAAATCCTTGCAGTAAACGGAAATCAGGCGAATTTCACGGAATTCACGAAGGTTTTCGACAACAAATCCCGCTGAAAGCGGGATTTCGCTTTTCCGTTGAGTTCCCGCGCCGGAGCGGTCATTGACGGATTCCGTTTTCTGTGGTATTCTGTTCTCACAGGATGCGCAGACTGAATTTCACGAAAACGGAGAAAATTCATGGATTTACAGATCGGAAAAAACATCAAAACTCTTCGGACAAGACGCGGAATCACGCAGGAAACCCTTGCCGTACGGCTCGGTGTGGCACCGCAGTCCGTTTCCAAATGGGAGCGCGGCGAAGGCTACCCGGACATCACATTTCTGATTCCTCTCGCGGAATATTTCGGCGTTCCGCTCGACACGCTGATGGGCCGGAACGAGGAAGAACGCGAACGGAAAATCGCGGACATCCTCCGGCAGTACGAGCATTTCCGGCACATCGGGAATCACGATGCAAAGATCGCACTCATCCGGCAGGCGTACGCGGAGTTCCCGTTCGATTTCCGGATCGTCGTCAAATATGTGGAATCCCTGATCTGTTCCGACAATATGGTCTCCCACCGGGAAGAAATCGAACAGCTCTGTACTTACGTCATGGACGAATGCACCGCCGACGAGCCGCGCTGGGACGCAATCACATCGCTCGTTTCCCTGTACGGCGAATGCGGCGAATACGACCTTGCGGCACAGTACGCGAACCGCCTGCCCACGCTGTTCGCATCCCGTGAATTCTCCATGACCGGTATCTATCCTACCGGCGACGAACGGGATTTTGCGGCCATGGCGCACTTCATCGACACGGTCATGGAACGGCTCCTGTGGGAAATGCACTGCATCGCCGTCCAGCGGCAGGGGCTGTCCGATGCCGAACGGATCGATATTCTCAAGCGTACCCTTGCCGTTGCAGATGCGGTATTCCCGGATTTCGACTGCGACGTCTGCCACAGCGGTCTTGGTGACACCTGTCTTGCCCTGTTCCGGCTGTACAGCGAACGCGGAGAAGACGGCACCGCACTGGATTATCTCGAACGTGCTTTCCGTCACGACCGCGCCATCGACGAAATCGAAAACGAAGAGATCGTGCATACGTCCCCACTTCTGCGCGGAAGCTCCTACGATATGCGCAAGATCTGGGACGGATGCAAATGCAACAGCGTCTGGTACCGGCTCGACCGGCTGAACCGACCGCCGTTCCGGTTTGAACGGTACGAAAACGATCCGCGGTATCGGGAAATCCTTGAAAAATACCGGCCGTACGCGGTCGAGGACACGACAAAATAAAAAAGACCCGGTTTCCCGCGTCATCGAAAATTGTCCGTAAAAATCAGAGTGACCCTTGACCGCATCTTTCTTCACAAACACGATCAAGGGTCACTTATTTATCTTGGTATCTAACATCTTTTGTAATCCTCACTTTCTGTTGACTGTCCGCTGTTTTATCAACCTGCAGGGGACGCTTTTCGGTTCACCGGACTTCTTTGGTTATTGAATTCCGTGAATTCTTTCTGGAGAAGTCCTGTACTTTATTCGTACATTGGGTTGTCCTCTCTTTCTTTTGTGTCTATATTATAGCACAGGATTTCCGGAAATGCAATTGGTATTTTGTTGAAAGTTTATAGTATTTTTCTGTGCAGACCGCAGATTTTGTGGATTCATACATTTTTCTCTTTACAACCCCGCGTCAGATGTGGTATAATTATATTGTTGCGCGGGCTTCGTCCGGGCATGAAAAAAGACCGGATTTTTTGTCCGGTCTTTTTTTGTATTTTTATCGGATCGTGATCTTCACGCAGTCCGTGCCGCAGAGTTCCGCGCTCTTCTTGTCCGGCTGGTGTCCGCCGACATAGAGTTCGAGCTTTCCGTCGGGATCCACTCTCGCGCCGTCTTCGAGGACCGCCTTCAGCCAGTACTTGTTCACCTTCACGGTCACATCCGCCGTTTCGCCGGTCTTCACTTCGACCGCCTTGACGCCGCAGAGCTGATACCGCGGAGTCGGTGTGCGGGAGTCGGTGTAAGATGCATAGATCTGCACCTTTTCGATGCCGTCACGGGTGCCTGTGTTGGCAACGGTCATGGATACTTCGTATGCGTCGTCCGTTTCCCCGGAAATCTTCACATTGTCGTACGCGAACGCCGTGTAGGACAGACCGTAGCCGAACGGATAGAGAACGTCGCCGTCGAAATAACGGTAGGTACGTCCGGTCATGTCGTAATTTTCGTACGCCGGAAGGTCGTCGCAGGAATGGTAGAACGTCAGCGGGAGCTTTGCGCTCGGGGAGTATTCTCCCGCAATGAGACGAGCCGCCGCGAGACCGCCGACCGCGCCCGGATACCAGCCGTGGATGACGGCGTGGGCATGGTTCGTCAGCTTTTCGCCGAGATCCACCGCGCTGCCCGCGAGGACAACAACGATCACGTTGTCACAGACATCGCAGACCGCTTCGGCGAGATCCATCTGGGTCTTCGGAAGCTGGAGACGCTTGCGGTCGCCGCCTTCGAAGTAATCGTTCTGCACGCGGATCTCTTCGCCTTCGATGTGGCAGTCGAGACCGAGGACGAGAACGGTGATGTCCGCGTTCTTTGCATACGCGATGCCTTCGCTGATCATATTGGTAAAGCCCGTGCAGTCGTTGCGGTTGTCAACGAAAATGTTGGCGCCCTTTGCCGCACGTACGGAAGACTTCGCAAAAACGCGGCGCATACCGTCGGCAACGGTGATATATTCGGACGCCATGCCGTTGTAGTTGCCTTCAAGAGCAACGTGGGACATCGCATTCGGGCCGATCACGGCGATCCTGTGGGACTTTTCCGCGTCAAGCGGGAGGAAGCCGTCGTTCTTCAAGAGGACCATACATTCTTCCGCTGCATGAAGGTTGAGGTCGCGGTGTTCTTCGCAGTCGAGCTTGTCGAACGGAATATCGGAATACGGACGGACTTCTTCGAATTCGCCGAGGAGGTAACGGATGGTGTACACCTTGACCGCCGCTTCGGTGAGGTCGTCTTCGGTGATAAGGTCCTGTTCGTACGCTTCCATAAGGTGCGTGTACGCGTCACCGCAGTTGAGGTTGCAGCCGCCCTTGAGTGCAAGCGCCGCCGCTTCTTCCATGGTATCGGTATAGTGATGGAACTTGCAGATATCGTAGATCGCGCCGCAGTCGGAAACGAAATAGCCGTCGAACTTCCACTGACCGAGCAGGATATCGCCGATCAGTTCGCTGTGGCTGCAGCAGGGCTGTCCGTTGGTACGGTTGTACGCACCCATAACGCCCGCAACGCCGCCTTCCCTGACGCACCATTCGAACGCGGGAAGGTAGGTTTCCCAGAGGTCATGCGCCGACGTGACGGAATTGAAGCTGTGGCGTCCGGCTTCGGGACCGGAGTGAACGGCGAAATGCTTCGCGCAGGCGGCGGACTTGAGGAATTCACCGTCGCCCTGGAGTCCCTTGATGTAGGGAACGGCGAGAGATGCGGTGAGGAATGGGTCTTCGCCGAAGGTTTCCTGACCGCGGCCCCAGCGCGGGTCACGGAAGATGTTGATGTTCGGGGTCCAGTAGGTCAGACCCTTGTAGATGTCGAAGTCGTTGTATTCGACGCTGTTGTTGTACTTTGCGCGCGCTTCGGTGGAGACCGCTTCGCCGACTTCGCCGAGGAGGTCGGGATTGAACGTGGACGCAAGGGCGATGGCGTGCGGGAACACGGTCGCCATGCCGGAACGTGCAACGCCGTGGGACGCTTCGTTCCACCAGTTGTAGTCGTGGATGCCGAGACGTTCGATCGCGGGGGAGTTATAGAGAAGCTGGGATGCCTTTTCTTCGACGGTCATCTGATCGACGAGGGCACGGGCAAGCTCTCTGGCTTTTTCTTTGGTCATGGAGATTCTCCTTCGTGTAAATGATGATATAATCTTATCATTGCGGGAGGTATTTGTCAAGTAACGGGAGCCGAATCGGAAATTCCACCGTCAGATCCCGATATACGCACCGGATTCGGTGAGGATCCGCTGGATTTCCTTCACGTCCGCATTCTGCACGGTCGTTCCGAGACGGTTGGCAACCGCCGCACCGACGCCGGCCGCTTCACCGGTGGTGGTACAGATCGGGATGATCCGCACGGACGCCTGCGCTTCGTGATCGGCGGAAATGCACCGTCCGCCGACGAGGAGGTTGTCCGCATCCGCCGCTTTCGGAATGAGCGAACGGTAGGGGATGGTATACCACGTTCCTGCCGGGAAGTAATAGTGGCTCGTGCCGGTTCCCTCGGGGTTATGGATATCGATATCGTAGTTTCCGGCGGCGATCGCGTCGTCGAATTTCATGCAGTCGACGAGGTCACGTCCGGTAAGGACGTATTCGCCGTCGAGCATCCGGCTTTCACGTACGCCGATGCTGGGCGCGGTATAGACGAGTCTCGCGTTCTCCATACCGGGGAGGTGATTCACGCGGAAGAAATCGAGAAGTTCCTGCACCTGCCGTCTGGCTTCCATTTCGGCGCGGGTGACATCGAAGGGATCGACGGGGTTATGCTTTACCACGCGGGTGGTATTGAAATGGAGCATTCCGTCGATGGGGTAATCGAACACGAGGATATTTTCGCGGGGATTGGTGAACCGTCCGGCGTCGAGCCATTCCTTATGGAGGCGGTTCATCTCTTCGCGGTTGGCGTAAAACGCCTGTTTATCGACGTTTGCAACGCGGAAGCAGAGGGTCATGGGCTGGCAGAGATGGTCGGGCTCCCGTCCGAGGACAGTCGGAATGCCGCTCATCGCGCACAGGTCGGCATCCCCGGTGCAGTCGACGAACATCTTTCCGAAGAACGTCAGCACGCCCGCCTTGGTGACAACGTCGACCGACGTGATATGGTTTCCGTCCTTCGTGACGCCGCAGAGCGTCGCATGGAACAGCACCTGCACGCCGTTTTCGGTCATCTTCCGGTCGAGCAGCAGCTTCACCGCCTCATCGAGGAATCCGCTGTCGCCGCGGATATCGCCCGTTTCCTGCAGATCACGCACCAGTTCCGCCAGGATCCCGCGGCTCAGATAATGTCTCTTCGATTCCCCGTTCTCATCCTTCACCGTCGTCGCATACGGCATCAGCGGAAAGATCAGACAGTTCGACGCCGCGCCGCCAAGAAATCCCGATGCCTCCAGAAGCAGCGTCTTCTGTCCCTGTCTCGCCGCCGCCAGTGCCGCCGCGCATCCCGTAAATCCGCCGCCCAGCACGACAACGTCATACTTGTTTTCGTACATCATGGTATTCGCTCCTTTTCGTTTTTTCTTCATTATAACACAGATGTGCGCGGTTTTCTATAGTGCGGGAGTTTCCGAGAAAAGTTTTCCGAAAAATCAGCGCCTGCCGCCGCGGAAAACTTGACGTTGCCGGAGGATTGTGATACAATGCAGACAAACAAAATTTCTTTGAAAGAAGGCTATGATTTATGGAACTCAAGGGAAAAAAGATCGTATTCCTCGGAGACAGCATCACGGAAGGACACGGCACCACGGGCGTTGACAAGCATTTCGTGACTCTGGTCGGACAGTGGGGCGAATGCCGTGAAGTGAAGAACTACGGCATCGGCGGCACCCGTTTTGCGAAGCAGGCGGTCCCCACAAACGAACGCTGGGACATGGATATGTGCGGACGCATTGAAGACCTGGACGAAGACGCGGACATCGTGGTCCTCTTCGGCGGTACGAACGACTTCGGTCACGGCGACGCGCCGCTCGGTTCCTTCGCCGACCGTACCCAGTACACCTTCTACGGTGCATGCCACTACATCATGACCCGTATGCACGAACGCTTCCCGGGCAAGCCGATGGTGATCCTGACTCCTCTGCACCGTCTGAACGAAGACAACCCGAAAGGTGACGGCTACAAGGCATACAACGTTGCTCCGCTCAAGACCTACGTAAACATCATCCGCGAAGTGGCGGAATTCTACAGCATCCCCGTTCTCGACCTGTACGCCGAAAGCGGCATCCAGCCGAAGGTAGACATCATCCGCGAACTCTACTGCCCCGACGGACTGCATCCGAACGACGCCGGTCATGTTCTTCTCGCAAAGAAGATCTTCGCTTATCTGAAGGCGCTGTAAGTCCGGAGAATCCGATAAAAAAAGACCGCAAGGTCTTTTTTTCATCCGGCGGTAAAGCATTCCGCCATCATGCGGACACCGAGACGGAATCCGGCAAGGAAGGACTGACAATCTTCGAGCGTGCGGCGTTCGTCGAGGCAGTCGCAGAATTTCTGAAAGCGGTCTTTCTGTTCGTCGGTCATGCCGACGAGAAGAAGGTGACGGTTTTTCTCGATCATGGAGAGGAGGTCGCTGATATCTTCGCGGTCTTCGGCTGTACGTTCGCCGCCGCTGATGTTGCCGTAATAGAGTTCTTCGAGTATTTTCATGGATATCCTCCGAAATACAAAAATTTTTGTTCCGTATTCGATATCATGATACAACTTTTTTAAAAAAAATGATGGATTCAGTACCATTTGGTACTAAATAAGTTTGACGGTTTGCTGTATCGACAGTTTCACCCGTAGGGGCGAGCATTGCTCGTCCGTCGATATCCTTTTGACAAACATAATTTTGTAAGGAAAATATTCGAATGTTTTTTCTATAAAAATATGCCATCATCTAAATCGTTCGGCGGACGACCAATGGTCGCCCCTACAGACGTAGTTTAAATTTGAAGTTCTCCCTCGAACTCACGCTAAATATTTATCTATATACACAAAAATACCGTGAGTTCAAAACCCACGGTATTTCTGTATCTGCATCCGGTTTTATTCCATCCGTCCCCATTCCGCGAGCGACCACACGCCGTCCGCGTATTCGAATACCGACACGCTGCCGTTTTCGCAGGGGTAATCCGCCTTGTTCTGCACCGCACCCATTACAATGTCGAGCATACAATGGATGCTTCCGCCGTGCGAGAACACCGCGACCGTATCCCAGCCGCCGCTTTCCGTCATCGTGAGGAATTCCCGTACCCGTTCCATATGCATCGCAAGATTTTCGCCGCCGTAGGGGCAGAAATTCCGCGCTTTCCGCCGGGAATCGTACTCTTCGCCCCATCTCCGCTGACACTCGGCAACTTCCAGACCTGTCAGCGTTCCGACGTTCGTCTCACGGATCAGCGGCGTGTATTCCACGGCGTCCTGCATCTCCGGCAGAGCGATCGCACAGGTCTGCTTCGCTCGCTTCGTATCGCTCGAAAATACCTTGTCAAACGCGATGCCGCGCAGAACGGTCCCTGCACGTTCCGCGTCCGCTCTTCCCTGTTCCGTCAGTGAACAGTCCGCCCATCCCGAATGCCGTCTTGCAATATTATCTTCGCTCTGTCCGTGCCGGACTACATAAAGTTTCATTTCCGATCCTCCCGATTTCTTTTGTTTTCGATACGATTATACGATATCCTGCGGAAAAGTGCAAGTGCATTTCACCAAATCAATCCACCGCAGTTTGTTACAAAATTCCCCAATCCGCTTGTGCAGCTCCGTCGGAAGTGGTATAATAACGTCAACTCTGAATGTTACAGAAAGTGCATCACGGCAGAAAGACGACATGAAACTTACCGCAAAATTTTTTGACGAACTCACCGTATCCGAATTATACGAAATCCTGAAAGCGCGCGCCGCGATTTTCGTCGTGGAACAGAACTGCGTCTATCAGGATATCGACGGCGTGGATGTCCGCAGTCTGCATGTGTTCTATGAATCGAACGGCGTCGTCGAAGCGTATCTGCGGCTGTTTCCGAAGCCGGGCGAAGAAGGCACCATCCAGATGGGACGCGTTCTGACCGTGCATCACGGGCGCGGACTCGGCGGAATCCTTCTGAAGGACGGCATCCGTCTCGCACGTGACCGGATGAACGCAAAGAAAATCTTTCTCGAAGCGCAGTGCTATGCCGCCGGTTATTACGCACGCGAAGGCTTCCGCATCTGCTCGGAAGAATTCCTCGAAGACGGCATCCCGCACGTCGCTATGGAACTGCTCTTATAAATTCAACCACATAAAGGAGAACCTACACCATGAACAGAATCTACGCAGATTATGCGGTAGAAAAAACCGTGGAACTTCTCGCCATCGACAGCCCGTCCGGCTATACCGACGCGGCATCCGAATGGGTACGCGACGCATTCGCGGCTCTCGGCTTTGACGCAAAGATCACCAACAAGGGCGGCGTTCTCGTCGATCTCGGCGGTACGGATGCCGAAGACGGTCTCTTCCTCGAAGCGCACACCGACACCCTCGGCGCGATGGTCTGCGAAATCAAGGGAAACGGACGCCTGAAGCTGACCAGCCTCGGCGGTATGCGCGCGGAAAACTCCGAAGCGGAAAACGTCCGCGTTCACACCCGTGACGGCCGCGTCATCGAAGGCACCCTCCAGCTCTGCAACGCCTCCGTTCACGTCAACATGAGCTACGGCGACACCAAGCGCACCTGGGGCGCGATGGAAGTCGTTCTCGACGAAGACGTAAACTCCGCGGCAGACACCCGTGCGCTCGGCATCGAAGTCGGCGACATCGTTGCGTTCGACCCGCGCACCATCGTCACCAAGACCGGCTACATCAAGAGCCGCTTCCTCGATGACAAGCTCTCCGTCGGTATCCTGCTCGGCTTCGCAAAGTACATCGCGGACGAAAAGATCACTCTTCCGCGCCGCACCTACGCGCACATCACCGTATACGAAGAAGTCGGTCACGGCGGTTCCGCATCCGTTCCGGCAGGTGTGACCGAAGCGATCTCCATCGACATGGGCTGCGTCGGCGACGGTCTGTCCTGCACCGAAAAGATGGTCTCCATCTGCGCAAAGGACTCCGGCGGTCCCTACTCCTACAAGGTCACGGGCAAGCTCATCGACGCCGCAAAGAAGGAAGGCGCAGATTACGCGGTCGACATCTACCCCGGCTACGGCTCCGACGTTGAAGCAACCCTTCGTGCCGGCTACGACATCCGCCACGGTCTCATCGGTGCCGGTGTTTACGCCAGCCACGGCTACGAACGCTCCCACATCGACGGCGTATACAGCTCGCTGAAGGTGCTCAAGGGATATCTGAATATTTAAAGTTTCAACCCTTTCCAAAAAACTTTATACTGTAAAAACAAATGAGGTACCGTGCGGATTTCCGGTCTGCACGGTACCTTTGTTTATGCGATCGTGAGGGTGAGATGCAATGTATTTTTTCCGGCTGCGCGGTAATTCCGGTATTCGCCGTTCCGGTTCCGGAAATGCTCGCCGGTATCTTCAAAAGATCCGTCCGTCGTCCAGATACAGCGGTGTCCGCGATAACTGACCGTCAGCGTTTTTCCGTCTTCCGATACGGTGACAGACGTTTTTTCCCCGCCGCTGTCGGCGAATACAGGGATCTCGTATCCGATCTCCTCCGCACCCGTGACGGCGATGCTGACGCCGTTTTCCGTGACATCGTACGCTTCCGTCAGACCGAGCGCATTTTTCATGACAGCCGTCACAAGTTCCGCAGAAGCGTCTGTGAACTGCGTTTCGTATGCCGCATCCGCGCCGTACTGCCGGACACCGTCCGTCACCTTCGACGAACAGAGCGACAGCGCACGCGGATTTTCTTCCCCGATGCGGTAACTCGGATGCTTCGCAAACGGGACGGACAGACAAAGTTCACCCGGCACGCCGCGCCGGTGGATCCGTCCGAGACCGCAGGAATCGTAGTGCGGGTCGGCGTTCTTCTCGAATTCGAGGAAATATCCGCCGCAGGACGCAAACAGCTTGTGGAAATGTTCACCGGTTTCCCAGACATATCCGCCGTTTTCCGCCGGACACGGGACTTCGGGGATCGAATCGTCCGCCATCCGGTACGCAAGATACGCCCACGAGCCCATCGTGACCATGTATTTGTCGAAATAGCCGTATTCCTCACATCCCATGCGGGAGTCAAGCGGGAACCGGTTCTTGATATGATGCACCGGATCCATTTTCAGCCACCGTTCCAGACTTTCCGCCGCCAGACGCGCCGCCGCTTTGAACTGTCCGGCAAGGCGCATATCGCCGCGTCCTGCATACCGTACGGCGTAGAACTCGCACAGCGCGGCGTAGAATGTCTCGTTGTGCAGGAACTGATTGCTCCGTCCGCCGAACGGGATCTCGCCGCTCACCGACTGCATGAGAAGGGTCGGCACGGCGGAACGGTCGAAAAAGTCCTCCAGTTCGTCCTTCCCCGCACCGTCGTAGCCTTCCGCGAGGCAGACTGCCAGCTGCAGGCGCGTGACAAAATCGTACACCATCGGCTCGTTCGGGTCGCGGTACATCCCGTTTTCGTCAAAGGAAAACAGCTGGGACAGCACCTGATTTTCGATAAAATCGCTCTCGTCCCCGATGCCCGCCGCTTTCCGCGTCTGCTCGCTTGCGGCGCCGAACGCCGCCCAGTTGCCGATGCGTTCCGGCGGATGGGACGCGATGCAGGTATACACCGCGTACGGATCGATCTGTGCGAGGATCTCACGCCAGCCGTCGGTGACGGTGCGGTCAAACAGTCCCGCTTTTTCGACTTCTTCGATGCAGAAAACGATCTCCTTCACGGAAAAATCGTTCCCGGCGGCGTCCGTACGCGCACGGGAAACCAGAATCTCGCGGCAGCAGAGCTCCATCATGTCCGCGAAAATTTCCCGGCGTTCCGGATGGATACCGTGCGTCAGCAGGATGCCGATGTTCGCGGTCAGACGGGGATATCCGTGTTCCCGCAGTCCGTTTTCGCGCACGTCCCAGGTATAGGCCGCGATATGTTCGTCCGTATACGCGTCCACCGCCCGTTCCATGAGGTCAATATAGTATTCTTTCATTTATTTCTTCACCACAAATCCCGCGAATCCGTACGGCGGAATGACGGTGTCCATCCGGACGGTATCGCCGTCGAGGGAAACCTTCGTATCGCCGATGCCGCGGATCTCACCATACGCACCGTCAAGCGGGATTTCCTTCGGCATACCGAGGTCGTGCCAGAAATTCCAGATGCCGACCGCAAGTTCGTCCCCGTTCTTTTTGCAGAGGACGTACAGTCCGGGTTCCTTCGTGACATTTGCCATCAGAGGATGTCCCTGCATCCACGCGATCGCGTCAAACAGGACTTTCTGGTGCGGATACGCGCGGAACAGACCGGATTTCGGCTCCGTACTTTCCGCATCGAACGCGTAAACGAGGAACCGTCCGCCGTCCGCATTTTCGTAGGTATACGACATCGGGCAGACGTCCCCGTCCGCGGTGAACGAATTCTTCGATACCGCGCCGGATGCCGGAACGATCTTTGCAAACCGTCCGCCGGTTCCGAGCGGGAGAGATACGCCGCCGTCCGTGAAATATTCCGAACCGGGAGCCGGAACGTCCTTCACTTCGCGCAGACCGACGTCGATGCCGCGGTCCGTCAGGATCTTCGCCGCCGTCAGGTCGAGGATAAGCGGCAGTTTCAACAGATTTTCATCCGCATATTTGGCATTTGCGCCGAAAATGAGCGCGCAGTCCGTGTATTCGTTCTTCTCAAACGAGATCGGCAGGGATGCGGCGTTTGCGAAATTGACCGACGCAGGCGTGAACCGTGCGACCAGTTCGCCTTCGGAAATTCCCGTGCAGTCGAGATCGACGAGCTTGTCCATGACTTCGTATACGTACACACCGGCGGTCTTTTTGCCATGGAACGCTTCCGCCAGCGCCGCACGGAGCGGTTCGTAATAGACATGGCGGTCGATGTAGCCGGTTTCGAAATACGGATGCTGGCTGTAGTCGATCATGTATTTGAGAATGCCGTCCGACCGACCTTCGGCGTGGAGCACCTGATCGAATCCTTCAAGATAGGAGGACGGTACGTTCCAGCGCGGACGGGTGTAGACGTCGCCTTCGGTGAAAACTTCGATCTCGGGCGCAAATTCGCGGCACCATGCCAGCTGCATGCGTTCGATATCAATGATGCTTCCGGTGCCGGTCGTGTGGAAGGAACGTCCGTCGGTCCAGTACGGCGCGCCGATGAGACGGAGGAACGGACGGGTCTTTCCGGCGAAAATCTTCGCCAGCGTGATGCTGTCCGCACCGTCGACGTCCCATGTGGGCAGGCAGGCACAGTGTCCGAGACGGATGTCCGGGTTGACGGAATCCACGACTTCCCGCAGACCGCGTGCGAAATCGCAAAGGGTGTCTTCCATCAGACCGAGCCAGATCCGGCGGAGAGGATTTGCTTCCCCGGTGAACAGGACCGCCGCGAGTTCCTCGCGGGTGTACGCGTGACCGTCGCCGACCCGTTCGCTGAACATGGCAAGGTGGCGTTCGCAGGCACAGCCGAGCCCGACGGGGCCGTGGAGTGCCAGACGGAGGTCGTCATCGATCATGATCATCGGCGCACCGGCAAGAGCGACGCGGCGGACGAAATTGCTGTACATCGCAAAATAATCGGGATCGGCGGGACAGAAGGAGTCCGAGGACGAACCGCCGCTTGCGAGACCGACGAGAAGGGTGTAGCTCTGCGCCTTTTTTGCCTTTTCATGGGCAAGCGCGCCGCCGTGTCCGAGACCGCCGATCCATACGCCGGTCTCGAAGCCTTCGTTTTTATAATATTCGAGATTTTCCGCAAGGAGATCCATCAGAAAATCGAGCTGTTTTTCGTCCCCGAACGGGTTGTCGCAGAAAACGAACACGCGGTCAACGCCCGCGCGGCGCATTTCATGAACGAATGCGGGACGGGTTTCCGCCGTGGACTGGGTATTGATGATGGGAAGGGATAACATAAGCGTACCTCCGTTTCCGGTTACTCCGCCGCCTTTTCGGCAGCTTTCCAGTGAGCGAGTGCGTACGGCATATCGGCTTCGTCGTAGATGCCGTGCAGGAACATATCGCCTGCAAAACCGTATTTTTTGAGCAGCTGCGCGGTGAACGGGAAATCGACGATGCCGCGTCCGGTGCCGCAGAAATCGATGCCGCCGCTTTCGCGGATATCCTTGCCGTGCGCGAGGACGATGTCTTCGCCGAAGCAGTCGAACGCATGCTCGATGGTGTCCTGTACATACTCGGGATGTGCGCGGCCGATGTGGAAGAGGTTCGCGCAGTCGAGGATCATTTTGAGGTGGTCGGAACCGACTTCGTCCATCACGCGGCGGGCGTTCTCGGGCGTATTGATGATGTTCGCGGCCTCGGATTCGATGGCGAGGGTGATGTTCCGGCGTTCGGCGAGTTCGACGGCGCGGCAGATGGTATCGTACATATCGTTCCACGCACCGGCGGTCCCGTTTTCGGGCGAGTACGTCCAGAGATGTCCGGCAAAACGGGTGCCGGAACAGAGAGAGATGTACTTTGCACCGAGGATTTCAGCCGCTTCGGTCAGGAGAGCAAAGCGCCGGATGCCTTCGCGGCGCACTTCTTCGTCCGGGTGCGCCATATTGAAGGTACCGTTGATGACTTCGATGGGAAGAGAATACCGTCCGGCACAGCGTGCGGCGGCATCAAGAGCGGCATTCGGAATACGGTCGGGGATCTCGATCTGTCCGGTCGGGGCAAATTCACTTTCCGCGATGGAGGAAAAAGCGAACTGCACACATTCGAACCCAAGTTCCGCGATGCGTCCGAACAGACCGTCGGCGGCCAGCGGGATCTGACCGGTCACTTCAAAATCGGTCGTGCAGATACCAGTTCTCATAATGGAGTCTCCTTTAATTTATAATTTGTTTTTTCTTTAGGATAGCATATCCGCCGTTCTTTTGCAAGTAGAAATTTCGTACCGGCGGCATGGTATTCCGGCGGCGATTATGGTATAATAGGAACATCGAAATTTCATCCGCACGGAGAATCCTATATGACAAAAACACCTTCCCAGACCTATACCGAGCAGGTCCACATCGTCCGGGCGTCCGACCTCAACGGAAGCAAGCGCCTCTTCGGGGGAAATCTGCTCGCGTGGATCGACATCACCGCCGCCATCGTCGCACGCCGTCACTCCGAATGCAACGTGACCACCGTCGCCATCGACGACCTCCACTTCATCGCGCCCGCATACTCCAACGACACCGTCGTCCTCTGCGGAAAAATGACCTATGCCGGCCGTACCTCCATGGAAGTCACCGTCGAATCCTACGTCGAACACCTCGACGGTACCCGCAACCCCATCAACCGCGCCCACGTCGTCATGGTCGCCCTCGGTCCCGACGACCGCCCGTGCGAAGTCCCCAAACTCCTCCCCGAATCCGACGAAGAAAAAGCCCAGTTCCTCGCCGGCGAAAAACGCAAGCAGCTCCGCATCCAGAGACAGGCGGAGAATTATTGAGGATTTTTCTCCCGGGGAAGAAACTTTCAAACAAAAAAGAAGGACAAAGTTTGTGCAGATTTGAAGGAACAAAACGGCTGTAAACATACGGACGTTTTTATACCTCAAATTTGCAGTTACTTTGTCTTTTTTATAGTATGAAAAGGTTTTTGGAAAGGGTTCGGGGAAACCTTTTTTGAGGAAAAAGGTTTCCCCGATAAATTTCATTCAATTAAATTTCAGGAATGTCGATCTTGATTTCGCAGCGTTCTTTTGCGGAGGTGACCATGGCGTCGATGATGGCCTGGTTGTAGATGATCTGGGAGGTCGGGATCGGTGCCTTGCCGCCGGTCTTGACTGCGTCAACGAAGTCGCGCACCTTCATGGTGAAGATGTTGTAGTTCGTTTCTTCGAGCTTGAGCTGGGTGGTCACGGGTTCGCCGCCCTTGTCGTGCATCATGTAGAGACCGGAGATATCGCCGGAGATGATGGAACCCCACAGCGGATTCGGATGGGGAGCCGTCGCCTTCAGACCTGCATCGGTACCGAGGATCACGAAGTCGGAGCAGATATCCATGTGCATTGCCCATGCCATGCGGTAGTCGAGGATGATGTCGCCTTCGAGACGGATGAACGCCGCGGAGAAGTCATCCACGGAGAAACGGTCCGCTTCGCCGTAGTACTTCGGATTCTTGCCGAAGAAGTCGGACGTGTATGCCGATACGGTCAGCGGCTTCGGATAGCCGATGGAGTTGAGGGACAGGTCGAGGGAGTAGCAGCCGAGGTCGCCGATCGCGCCGAATGCCGCCTTGTCCGCGTCGATGAAGGTGCTGCCCGGGATACCGCGTCTGCGGCTGCCGCCGATCTGGACGTAGTAGACCTTGCCGAGTTCGCCGGATTCAACAATGCGCTTGATCTTGCGGCAGTTGTTGTTGTAGCGCGGCTGGAACCCGACGGTCAGGATCTTGCCGCTCTTCTTTTCCGCCTTCATGATGTCGATGCCTTCCTTGAGCGTTACGCACATCGGCTTTTCGAGAAGGACGTGCTTGCCCGATTCGAGCGCGGCGATCGCGCAGCAGGCATGCTGGGTGTTGTAGGTACAGATGGAGACCGCGTCGATGTCGTCTCTCGCGCAGAGAGATTCGCAGTCGTCGTACGCAGCAGCATCCGTCCAGCCGAATTCATCGAGGAATCTGCGCGCCTTGCCGGGAATGATGTCCGCACCCGCTACAACTTCCACGTCGTCAAACTGCTTGTAGGCATTCGCATGGGAATGCGCAATGCCGCCGGTACCGATAATACCGATGCGAAGTTTTTCTGCCATAATTGCCTCCTGTATAGAGTGAAATATAAGTTCCTTTATAAAATTACCGTCTTACGGAATCTGTGCGAACTGTTCGAGAGCCTTCTGCATGGACTTGGTGGCAGCCTTTTCGATCTTCTGCCAGCTGGACGCGTATTCGGTCTGCTTTGCGGAGAACATATTGCTGATCATGGAACCTGCATTACCCCAGTTGAAGATGAAGCCGAGGTCGTATACACGGGTCGCGAAGATGATGTCGAGCATTTCGCCGGATTCTTCGTCACGGACGTAACGGGTCTTGAGGGCGTTGTCGTAATATGCGGGAGTCAGGGTCGTGGTGGAGTAGTATGCCATCGCTTCGAGGGTCACGCCGACCACTTCGGTGTTTTCACAGGTGTTCGGGATGCTTACCGAACTTACGAGACCGGTACTGATGAGGTTGTTGTATTCCTGCTGGGTTTCGTCGTAGAGCGGGTACGGGAGGATACCGAATTCGAATTCCGCATCGCGGAGACCGTTGATGTCAACGAGCGCGAAGGTTACAAACATGATGTTGCCCGCGTTGAAGGATGCGCAGACATCGTCAAAGGAAGTCTTGTTGGAAGTGTGCATGGAGAGAACTTCGTTGCTGAAGCAGAGGTTTGCGATCTTGTCGTAAACGTCGTACGCACGGGTGTTGCCCATCATGATCTGGAGCGTACCGGTATCGTCTGCCTTTACAACACGTTCGCCGGCACCGAAGTAGAAGGAGATCGGCGCGTTGCTTGCGATGGAAATGCCCCACTGGTCGTCAAAGGTGTCCATCTTGCCGTCGCCGTTCTTATCCTGCGTGATGCTGTAGGACATCTGTCCGACCTTGTCGATTGTCCATTCGTTTTCCTTGACGAGGTCATACGGGCTTTCGAGACCGTACTGACCGATCATATCCTTGTTGAAGAACATGACCATCGTACATTCGTTGTCGAGGATGGCGATGTCACCGGTGGTGATGAAGAGGCGGTTGTTGATGAGAAGGTCCTTGTTTGCACGGGTGTCCCACCACGGCTTTTCGAGGTCGACGTAGGGGATCTGCTGCAGGTCGAGAAGGGAGCCTTCCACAGCGAGGTTGATGGAGTTGTTCATGTACGGCATGACAACGTCAAACTGCTTGTCGCCTGCGGTGATGGAGCTCTTCGCGGTGGTATGGCAGTTTTCGAGCTTGGTTTCGGCGATCTTGATGTCGAGGAGTTCTTCGATGGTGTTGTTGCGCTGGAATACGGCGTCATTGATGAGCTGACCGTTCATTTCTTCGGCGTAGATTTCGTAGCTGGTGTACCAGTCATAGCCGGTGTTGAGAGACGTCAGGAACATGACTTCTTCGCCGTCGTAGGTCTTGTCGGGAAGTTCGGCAACGGGACCGGTTTCTTCGGGTTCGGGATTTTCAGCAGCGGGAATATCTTCCACTGCAGCAGCAGCGTCCGCTGTCGTTTCTTCGTTCGTGCCGGAATCCGAGCAGGCAGCGGCGGAAAGAAGCATCAGGGATGCGAGAATCAGGGCGAGAATACGTTTTCTTCTGGTCATGGGAAACCTCCTTGTATGGTTCGGACAATTATAGTTGGTTTCATTATATATAATATTCACGTAAAAATCAAGATATTTATACAAATTCATGGATTCAAGTTTGCACAAATGCGGGGATTGTCCGCGAGGGATTCCAGAAGAAGCCGCACGCCGAGCCGGAATCCGCGAATGAAAGCGTCCCGGGACTCCGCGTCGGAGAGGTCGGCACAGCAGTCCAGATAACGGTTGTAGAGTTCTTTCTGTTCCCCGGTCATGCTCCGGTACAGCGGAAGTTCGGCTTCCGCGATCTTGTCGGCAAGACGGCGGTATTCGGCGGGATCGAGTGAGGGGGAATCGTACGGGATATTTCTGCCGAAAAACAGGTCTTCGATGGTTTTCATGAGGTACCTCCGATTGTTTCGGCACCCATTTGGGTGCCGTTTGAGAATATTATATCTAATTTATATTATAATGTCAATATCAAATGAGAACTTTCAAAGGATGTATCGCATGGAACATTTCTACCGCAGATTACGCGATTTACGCATTGACCATGATCTGGCTCAATGGGAAGTAGCCAAATATCTCAACACAACCCGACAACAATATGGAAAATACGAAACTGGCGAACGTGATCTTCCCGCGAATGTCCTGATACGTTTAGCATCTTTCTATCAAACCTCAACCGACTACATCCTCGGAATCACAAACAATCCCAAACCATACAACGACATTCCCGAATAAACTCTTAACATTCTGCTTTGCAGAATATTTCACATCCGCAGGATATTTCACTTCCCACAGGAGAACCATCATGACCATCTACGAAGGCAGACCGCTTGACACTTCCGACCGTCTTCCGAAGGAAGTCCGCGTCTACGATTTTCTCGATTCCTTATCCGTTCCCTATTCCCGCGTCGATCACGAAGCCGCTATGACCATGGAAGCCTGCGAAGAAGCCGACCGCGCGCTTGACGTTGCGATGTGCAAGAATCTCTTTCTCGCCAACCGTCAGCAGACCGTGTTCTATCTCCTTCTCATGCCCGGGGACAAGCCGTTCAAAACGAAGGACCTCTCCGCGCAGATCGGCTCTTCCCGTCTGTCGTTCGGCGACCACGTTTTTATGGAAAAACTGCTCGACATTACGCCCGGTTCGCTCAGCGTCCTCGGTCTCATGAACGACCACGACGGCGACGTCAGCCTGCTGATCGACGAAGACCTCATGGCGTCCGAATATTTCGGCTGTCATCCGTGCATCAACACGTCCAGCCTCCGCTTCACCACGGACGATCTGATGAAGAAGATCATTCCCGCACTGAAGCACGAACCGCGGTTTGTGAAGCTGTAAAACTTCCGTTTTGTTCACGCCTATTTCAAAAAACTGTGCTATAATACGTCATCAATCTATCAAATGTTAGGAGAAATCCGTTGAAAAAAATACTTTGTCTTCTTTTGACCGCGATTTTCCTTGCCTCCTGTTCGGCGGAAACCCCGGCGGAACCCGCCGTATCCGAACCTGCCGCGGAAACGGAAGCGATGGAAGCCCCCGAAATCGCGGAAATACAGTCTGAGGAACCGGAAATCACGGAACCGGAACCCGAAGAAGAACCCGCACCGGTGACTCCCGCCGTGATCGCCGAACCGGTGACCGAGGAAGGGTATCTCACCAGAGCAGGGACCCGTGTTCCGGAGGAAACCGTCAATAAATATCCGCAGCTGACCAACCTTCCGACGCTGTATCTGGAGCTTCCCTCGCGTGCCGGACTTCGCAGCGTTGAGCACGGCGTCTACACCGAAGCGTCCTATACCATCGTGGACGGCGACCACACGAACAGTTACTATGACCTGCCTCTGCAGATCAAGGGACGCGGGAACTACTCCTGGTCGTTCGCACAGAAGCCGTACACGCTCAAGCTCGCCGCAAAGGCAGACCTCGCCGGCATGGGCGAAGCGAAGAAGTGGGTCCTCGTGACCGTCCACAGCGACAAGACGATGCTCCACAACTATCTGACGCAGGAATGTGCCGCATGGCTCGGTCTTCCGGGAACGTGCGACAACGAATATGTGGACGTGGTCGCCAACGGCGAGTATGTCGGCACGTACGTTCTGACGGAAAAGATCCAGATCCACAAGAACCGCATCGACGTCATGGAGCAGAAGAGCGCGCTGTTCGAGATCGAAATGGTGTACCGTCACACATGCGATCTCTGCTTTGTCATGTACGAAAACAAGCGCGACCCGTCGAACAGCGTCCACATCTGTCTGAAGGAATACAACGGCAAGGATGTGGAAGACCTGACATCCGGACAGCGGATGCAGGCGTTCGGGGAATACAAGACCTTCTTTGACAACGTGAGCGCGGCCATGAAGAGCGGCAGCATGGAAGAACTGGAGAAGTACATCGACGTGGATTCGTTCGTGAACTGGTATCTGCTGAACGAGCTGACGCGCAACTATGACTCGAAATTCGTCACGAGCTGCTACTGCTTCCGCGGAGAAGACGGCAAGCTGTACATGGGACCGTGCTGGGACTACGACACCTGCTACGGCGCACAGTTTGCGGAAACGGAAGGTGCATGGATCCAGCAGGCACCGTGGTACCAGTGGCTGTTTGAATTCAACGAACCCTTCGTACAGGCGGTAAAGGATCGCTGGGCGGAACTCCGCACAGAAGGCAATGACATCGCGGAATGGTTCTGGACGAACATGGACGCCACGGTCGAACGGATCGCCGTATCGGAAAAAATGAATCACGAACTCTATCCGAACAGCGAATTCGTCAACACCCAGTACGATGCCGCCGTCAAATACATGAAGCGCTGGCTCGAAGCCCGCATCCAGTGGATGGACAGCGAGTTTTTAGGTGTTTCCGGCAATTCCGGCAATGCCGCTTTATACTGCGGCAACGATGCCACAGAAGAAATCGCGTCCAAATATGACGATCTTGCAAAGTACATCAAAGCAAACTCCGCGGACGGTCCGGACGGATATGCGAATGAAGGCGTGCGGAATCTTTTCGACGGCGACAAAAACACCAAATACTGCCTTGACATGCACGGTGAAATCGAAGTGACCTTTGAACTCAAGCAGGCACATGCGGTGGAAGCCTATATGTTCCGCACCGGCAACGATACGATGGAGTATTCCTCGCGCAACCCCAATTCCTGGGTACTGTACGGCAGATCGTCTGTCTCGGACGAATGGACGCTCATTCACGAGGTCAAAAACGGAGAGGAAAACCTGGGAGCCATGAATCATATCTGGTACGGCTTTGAAGTGGAAGACCCCAAAGAATACAGATATTACAAATTTGTATTCCGTGAAGACGGCATCATGCAGCTGTCCGAAATCCAGCTGCTGGGCAAAGAATAAAACGGGAATCCGTTTGGAGAATATAAAAATGGACGGAAAACTGAGAAACATGACGGCGCTCTATGTGACCGACCGGACGGATAAAAACCATCCGCGGATGCTGATGCTGTACCGGATCGGATCGAAGGTAGTGGATCCGTCGTGGTGCGGGATCGGCGGACATTTTGAGCCGGAGGAAGTGAACGACGCACGGGCGTGCGTGCTCCGGGAAGTCCGTGAGGAGATCGGGCTGACGGAGGATATGCTTGAGGATCTGCGTCTGCGGTACATTGCCCTGCGGCAGAAGAACGGCGAGATCCGCCACAACTACTATTTCTTCGCGGATCTGAAACCGGGCGCAGAAGTCGATCTGACGTGCGACGAGGGCATTCCGAAGTGGGTGGACTACGCGGACGTCTGCGGACTGAACATGCCCTATTCGGCGAAATACGCACTGGAGCACTACATGGAAACCGGACGGTATACGGAAAACGTCTACGTCGGCGCAGCCTACACCGGCGGGATGAATTTTGCGATGCTGGAGGAAATTTAAAATAAGAAACCGACCTGTCGAAAACGGACAGTTTTACTGTCTTTTCTGTCCGTTGACAACAGGTCGGCTTTTTTATATAATCGAAGTATCAAAAAAGGAAGGAGGCAGGCATGGAACTTGACAAACGATTGAAAGAACTGCGGCTTCGGCGGGGACTTACACAGGAACAGGCGGCACAGGTGCTCGGCGTATCCGCGCAGGTCGTTTCGAAGTGGGAACGGGGTCTGACGCAGCCGGATGTACAGATGATGCCACGGATTGCGGTGCTGTACCGGATTTCACTGGATGAACTGTACGATATGGATGCGTATTACAGCCGGAAGCACATTGAGGAATACCATGACTCCCTTCAGCTGGCACGGCAAAGCGGCGACCATGACCGTGTTTTCCGGCTGATGGCGGAAGAAATCGAACTTCGTCCGGACGCATTCTGGGAATACCTGAATCTTGCCGATTACGCGCTCAAACATGGAATGACTCAAAATCCGTACATGGAAAAACTTTTTCGGTTTGCAGAACGTGCAGAACGCTGGTGTCGTGAAGAAAAACTCCGCCATGCCATTTTCCGCTGTATGGTAAAACTCTGTTCTTCCTCTGATAACCCCGACATCCGTGTACGTGCAAAAGAATTTTATGATAAACTCCCCTGTTTCCGCAACGTCCGCGAAACGGTCACGCAATTTGTACTTGAAGGAGATGAACTGGAACGGGAGGAAAACCGAAACATATTGTATATGCTTCAGTCCACCGCCGATCTGATCCGCGCACGAATGTACCGCCGGAATGGAACTTCCGAAGAAAATCTGCGGTATCTGCAAATGAGCAGTCGGATATTAGAAGCCGTAACGGAAGAAAAATTCACCGGATTTTATGAAATTCCGCTTCTGCTCGATTATTACGCCATGGCAAAACTATATCTGGAACTGGGATTGTCGGAAGATGCAGATTTCTGTATCAAAAAAATTCTTGCGGCTCTGCGGCGGCAGATTACGGCAGACAGCCGCGCTGTTCCCTCAGAATTCGCAGATAATCCACAGCCGTACGGATATAAATCATACTGGCAAAGCGGTCTTGAACTGCTGGAACGAATAGAGGCGGCAGACGAATTTGTACTCTTCCGGGAAGATGTCCGGGAATTATATACGGAATACCGAATTTATTTTAATATGGGGGAAAAATGAAACCTGAAATCAAAGACAGTCTAAAACATATCCTGCTTGGCGTTGTAATTTCAATCCCAATCACAATTTTTCTGTATAATACCATTGGTGTTCTGCTTATCAAGCTGATCTTTGATGAGCAGACAATGAAATCGACAGAAATTTACACTCCGGTCTATGTTGCTCTTGCCTTTTTTTATCCGCTCGTATGTAATTTCTGTTACATTCTTCATCTGACCGAAAATTCTTCGATTCCGCAGGAAAATGTCTATCACCTGCGAAACGACATTCTCCGCTATTTCCGTACCGAAGGGAAACTTCTTTTGATTGTATATGGCATCTGCGCGATTATTTTTGAAGCTGCTTATATTTTCTCCGGTGACGGATTGAATATTATTTCCGCAATTTTTTTATTCTGCTTTCCTCTTGCGTATACGATTCCGCTCCCGGTTATCCGGACAATCGTCGCCTATGCAGTCACCATGGTACTGATCTCTGCACTCTTTTTCTTCAATCGAAAAATAAATTTCCACAAATGGCATTGAACGAATAAGGGATCGGCTTTCCGATCCCTTATCTCATTCCCCGAAACGACAAAAAAAGCGATGTACTTTCGTACATCGCTATAACTTGAACAAGCGGATTACGGGGCTCGAACCCGCCACCTCAACCTTGGCAAGGTTGCGCTCTACCAAATGAGCTAAATCCGCGTTTCCGAAGTGCGCCAATCTCA
>JAFYOX010000017.1 GCA_017547755.1 Clostridia bacterium
AAACGACCGTTGGTCGTTTTTCTTGATTAATGCCCCTGCGCGGGGCAGGCGCATAAAGGGGCTCAAGCGCCGCCCCTTTATGAATACCGGCTGGGAGACCCGAAGGGTCTCCGGAAGCCCTTCGGGCGGATTGTTTATTTCAGTTATGGGGTAGAGAATACGAACGAGACGGATGTGCCGTCCGTATGGGAAGTAGATTCAGGCTAACCGCCGGGGGCTGAGGGTAACGTTCGCCGCTTTATCTGAAGATAACCTCCACCGCTGTTTCTACTGAACGTGCGTCTTGGACAGATCTGCACCCAACGTTGTAACTTCCGAAAAATCTGCCGCGTGAAAACCGCTGTCTGTCCGAGCGTTCAAGCGCGAGTCACACGTACGCAGGAGAATCCAAGGGGGAACCCCCTTGGTCGAGGTGATTCACAAGAGGGCCTCGACATGCCCTCTTGTGCGCCGTCCGCGCAGGACAAAGAAAGAATTTGCAGATACAAAATTTGATAGGTGCGCCGTCCGTCAAGGACATTAATTGAAAATCGACCCGAGGGGGCGTTTTTCTACCTTGACAAAGCTTCCCGCCGTGTGGTATAATAAGCGGCGCAGGTGGGACTGCCGCGTGTCATGGCGCCGAAAGGTATTGGCATGAGGAAAGTCCGGGCATCGCAGGGCAGGATAACGGATAACGTCCGCCGAGGGAAACCTCCGGGAAAGTGCAACAGAAATAGACTACCGATGTGTTTGAAAAAATGCAGGTACAGATGGAAAGGCGAGGTAAAAGCTCACCGGCATGACAGGCAACTGTGTGCAAATGTAAACCCTATCCGATGCAACACCGTATGTGCGGAGGTGATTTTTCGCCGTATCTGCCCGGTATATCCGCACAGGTGGCTTTAAGGCGCACGGCAACGTGCGTCACAGATAGATGGCAGTCACGTAATCAAATACGTACAGAACCCGGCTTACAAGCCTGCCAAAAAAACGACCCGTTTCGGGTCGTTTTTTGCTTTTGTTTTTTGGTTTTAACCGTTTGCGCGCTCTTCGTAGGTTTTGATGATCTTGTCGAGAAGCTTTGCGGCGGCTTTTTCCTTCTGCTGGTACCACGATGCGAATTCACGGCTGCCGGAAGTGGCGATTTCCGCGAAATGGCTGGCGTAGCTTCCGCCGAAGGATTCGTTGTAGTAGCCGAGGTCGAAGACGCGGTTGGCGGCGATGATATCGAGCATGGCTGCGGATTCTTCGTCGCGGGAATCGCGGGTCTTCAGTGCAACATCATAATAGGAAGGAATGACGTATTCGCGGCCGAGGATGCACAGCGTTTCGAGGATCAGGCTCGTGCGTGCGGGATCGGAATTGGTGATCGGAACGACGAACAGATTGACGCCTGCGTCCACGTTGGAGAGGTATTCGCGGGATTCGTCGTACTTCGGCCACGGGAGGATCCCGAATTCATGGTCCATGTCGCGCAGAGCGAGGACTTCGGTGACGTTCAGGTCGGCAAACAGCATGCCGCCTTTGCGGAACATCTGGGCGGTCGCGCCGTTCTGCTGTTCGGTCAGCGGGACTTTCCAGACGTTTTCGGAGTCATACATGGCAAAGTAGCGTTCGAACATGGAGATGGAACGTTCGTTGTAGACATTGAACGTATAGTTGCTGTCGGTATTGTCGACAACGCGGGAGCCGGACGAATAGAACGCCTGGACCGGGCCTACCCAATGGAAGGTACCGTAGCCGTAGATGTCACCGTCGCCGAGTTTTCCGTCGCCGTCCAGGTCGCGGCTGTATCCTTCGACCATGGAAGCGAACATATCGAACGTCCATGCGCCTTCCTTGACGGTTTCGTAAGGATATTCGAGCTGATATTCGTCAAAGTAGTTTTTGTTGAACAGCATTGCGTTGCACGCGCCGACGGACTGGTAGCTGATGTCGCCCGTCATGGCGAACAGACCGCCCGGCAGGGTGAAGCTGCGGACGGCGTCGGCATCCCAGTAACTCTGGGTCAGGTCGACGTGTTCGAGCTGATTCCAGTCGAGGGCGAGTCCTTCGTTGGCGTAGACGTGGGCGCAGCGGCCGTGCGGAACGACGAGGTCGTAGGTGTCATCACCGGCAAGGATGGAGGCTTTCGCATCGGTTTCATAGTTGGAGTTCGAGGAAAGCTCATGCGAGATCGTGATATTGTAGCGTTCGGCGGTCTCGGTATTGCGGCGGAAGACGGCATCGTTGACGACTTCGCCCGTCATTTCTTCGGCGACCATATCGTCGATCCAGTCCGGGAAATTACGGATGAGGAAGTGGAAATCATATCCTTCGTAATCCTGTACGGGCAGATGGGCGAGAGGGTCGGCCGGTTCGGTTTCTTCGGGGACTGCTTCTTCCGCGGCACTTCCGGCGATTTCGCCGGACGGTGCGGGATCGTCGGAAGAAACGGCGGGGGCTTCACCGCAGGAAGCGAGGGAACCTGTCAGCATCCATACGGCAAGCAGAAGGGTCAGGGATCTCTTCTTGTTCATGGCGCATTCTCCTCAGATCATGGGCGGATTTCTCAGCCGTGGTTGTTGGAATTGTAGTTTTCGATGAGGCGTTCGAGGGTCTTGTTAAGTGCCTTTTCGGTGGTCGCGTACTTGCTTGCGAAGGAGTCCTTGGTCATTGCTGCGGAGTGGATCAGGTTCTGGAGGAAGGTGTTGATCGGCTGGTGCCATGCGAGTGCGAAGGAGTTTGCGAGACCGTCGTGGATGAGGTCGATCATCTGAGCGGACTGGTTGTCACGGGTATACTTGACCTTGAGGGAGTTTTCGTAATAGAGGGGAAGAACGTTCCTGTGGGATTCGCGGGAGAGGACTTCAAGGCACGCGCTGACGAAGGAAATGTTGGTTTCCGGCATGGTGACGGGGATCAGACCGATTTCGGAGGTATCATGTGCGGAAGTGATGTAGCTTTCCTGGAGTTCGTCGAGCTTCGGGTAGGGGATGATGCCGATTTCGTATTCGGAGGAACGGAGTGCGTCACTTTCAAGGGAGCCGAGCTGCTGGTAGCCGACGATGAGGATGTTGCCGGCAGCGAACTGGTTCATGATCGCGTTCTGGTCGTTGTTCCAGAGGGAGAGGGCGCCGGTACCCTGGTTGTTCCAGAGATCATAGATCTTGTCGCACATCAGGATGGTGCGTTCGTTGTTCATGGCGATGACCGGGTAGCCGTCTTCGCCGCGGGTCACGTACTGTGCGCCGTTGGTGATGAGGAACGGGATGCACGGACCCCAGTCCTGGAAGACCGCGAAGCCGAGCATATCGCCGATGTTCTTCTGACCGTTGCCGTCGATGTCGAGGTATGCGCCTTCGACGAGGGTGGTCATCTTATCCATGGTCCATTCGCCGTTGAGGACGGTTTCGTAGAGTTCGTCGCCGTTGCCGTAGAGGTCGGTGTAGAGGTTCTTGTTATAAACGAGACAGTGGCCGGTACGGAGGGTGTCAATGATGAAGTCGCCCGCCATCATGAAGGTGTCGCCTTCCTTGAATGCGATGTCCTTCATGAAATCGCCGTACCAGTAAGGCTGGGTGAAGTCGAAATATTCGCCCTTGTCGGCGGAATAGAACATACCTTCAACGGTCAGACCGGTCAGACCGTAGAGGTCGTTGACGATGAGGTCGTAGGAGTCGGTGCCTGCCATGATGTAGGTGCGGACATCGTTCTGTACGCCGTCATAGCCGAAGTTGACCTGGGTGAATTCCAGGCTGATGTTGAGCATTTCGGAAACGGCTGCGTTTCGTTCGAGCGCTGCGTCACCTGCTGCTTCACCGGTCAGTTCTTCCGGACCTTCGATCAGGAAGTTCGAGGATACAAGGGTAGCGGAAGCGTTGTGGGCACTGGTGTAGACGCGGAAGCTCTGGCCGTTGTAGTCGAAATCGGCAAACGGGTCGATCTCTTCGGTTTCAGCTTCGGTTTCTTCGATCGCCGCGGTCGGGGTGGTATCGCCCGCATCGGCGTTTTCTTCCGTGGAGGCACAGCCGGCGATGCTGCCGCTGCACAGGATTGCCGCGAGAAGAACGAGGAATAAACGTTTTACGCTGTTCATGGTGATCTCCTTTTTGATGAAATGGATTTTTTCGGTCGGTTGGAACTTGTTCCCATTATAGTCTATTTCCTGCGGAATGTCAAGAAGTGCGGAACGGGAATGAGCGGGCGGAAATGATTTTTTTGTGGGTACGGATTGTGGAATCTTCATAAATTTCCGTTGCATTTTCCGGATGTATCTGCTATAATACCCTTGTATCTCATTTTATCGGTGTTTTTTACAGGTGACATATGGCTGCACGTGCTGCGCGGATTGACGAAAGCTCTTTTAAAATACGGTTTTCCGGACGGATGCTCCTTGCGCTGATCGTTCCGCTGATCGTGGAGCAGACGCTCGGGCTTCTGATGGGGATCGTCGATACGATGATGGTCTCCGGACTCGGGGATGCGGCGGTTTCCGGCGTTTCGCTGGTGGATATGCTGTGCGCGCTGTTTATCAATATGTTCGGTGCGCTGGCGACCGGCGGTGCGGTGACGGCAAGCCGTGCCATCGGTGCGGGAGATCCCGCAAGGGCCAGACGGAGTGCGGTCGGATTGCTGGTCATCTGTCTGACGGCGTCGCTTCTGATCATGGGTGTGATCTATGCGGCGGATGTGCGTCTGGTGCGGCTCCTTTACGGGGAACTGGAACCGGATGTATCTTCGGCGGCGCGGACGTATCTGCTGGTCACGGCGGTCTCGTTCCCGTTCATTGCCCTGTACAACGGGGCGGCGGCCTTGTTCCGCTCGATGGGGAATTCGAAAATTTCCATGGTCTGCTCGATGTTCGTGAACGTATTGAACGTCGCGGGCAATGCGCTGTGCATTTATGTGTTTGAACTCGGCGTATTCGGTGCGGCTCTGGCGACCGTGGTCGGACGGATCGCGGCGTGCGTGATCCTGATGATCCGGCTCGGCGACCGGCGGCTGGAGATCCATGTGGATTACCGGAAGGTTTTCCGCGAGAAGATCGACGGCGGTCTGGTGAAGAATATTCTGGCGGTCGGGATTCCCGGTTCGCTGGAAAGCGGCACGTTCCAGCTCGGACGCGTGCTGGTGCTCGGCATTATTTCGGCGTGCGGGACGGTTCAGATCGCGGCGAATGCGGTGGCGAACAACATCGACTCGTTCGGCGTGATGCCCGGATTTGCGTTCAGTCTGGCGATCGTGACGGTCGTCGGGCAGTGCGTGGGTGCAGGGGATCTGCGTGCGGCGCGGTTTTATGCGTACAAGATCATGAAATACTGCTATCTGTCGCTGTTTGTTGTGAATATCGGCATTTTTGTATTCCTTCCGCAGGTCCTGGGGTTCTATTCCGTTTCGGCGGAGGCTTCGGAACTGGCGCGGACGCTGATTTTTATCCATAACGGATTTGCGGTTCTTCTGTGGACGCCGTCGTTCGTTCTTCCGAACGCGATGAAGGCGACCGGGGATGCAAAATACGTGATGGTGGTCTCGATGATTTCGATGTTTGTCTTCCGTGTACTGCTGTCGTCCCTGCTCGGAATGGGCGCGGTCGGCGTATGGTGGGCGATGGTGGCGGACTGGGTCTGCCGGATCACGTGCTTCGCCGTACGGTGGAAGAAGACGGTCTGCCGGGAGTGAATATCCTGCACTTTGCGATAAATATAATGAAAGAAAACTGCGGAAGCGGTTTTCGGTGATTTTTGAAAATTTTTAAATCTGAAAGGATTTTTGATATGAAAGCATACGGCAAGAAAGTCTGGCTGATTCCGGACACCTATCTCAACTCCATTTCCAAGAATGCGAGCATCTCTCACGAAGCGATCTGCGTCATCAACACTTCCGACGTGGACGCGGACATCAAGCTCACCCTCTTCTTCGAAGACCGTGACGCGCGCACCGATTTTTCCTCCCAGTGCCCCGCAATGCGTACGCACCACATCCGTATGGACAAGCTGCGCAACGAAAACGGCGAACCGATCCCGCGCGATACTCCTTACGCGGTTCTTGTGGAATCCAACACGCCCATCGTGTGCCAGTACTCCCGTCTTGACACCAGCGCTCCCGAAATGGCGCTCATGACCACCATCGCTTATCCGGTGGAAGAATAAGATTTTTCGCGGGGAAAACTTTTTTTCAGGAAAAGTTTTCCCCGGCTTTCTCCGCCTGCTCCGTGCGGCGGAGATGAAAGAATACATCCTTATTATATAGAAAGGTATTGGCTATGGCTTACAATATTCCGATGAATTTTGATCTGACCGGAAAAACGGCGGTTGTGACCGGCGGCGGCGGTGTGCTCTGCTCCGGTTTCTCGAAGACTCTGGCGGCAGCCGGCGCGAAGGTGGTTGTATGTGACCTTCGTCTGGAAGCGGCGGAAGCGGTTGCGGCGGACATCCGTGACAACGGCGGTGATGCGCTTGCAGTGGAAATGAACGTTCTGGACAAGGCGTCCGTGGAAGCGGCAAAGGCGATCATTGATGAAAAGTACGGCTATGTGCATATTCTTGTGAACGGTGCGGGCGGCAACAATCCGAAGGGTTCCACGTCCCGTGACAATCTGACGCCCGAAGAAGTGGCGGAACTTGACGAAAAGGGCGTGATCGACGGCATCAAGACGTTCTTCGATCTCGATCCCGAAGGCATTTCCTTTGTATTCAATCTCAACTTCCTCGGAACGCTGATCCCGACGCAGGTGTTTGCGCGCGATATGGCGAGAGAGGGCGGCACGATCATCAACGTGTCTTCCATGAACGCATTCCGTCCGCTGACCCGTATCCCGGCGTACTCCGGTGCAAAGGCGGCGGTTTCCAACTTCACGCAGTGGCTGGCGGTGCATTTTGCTCCGGTCGGCATCCGCGTCAACGCGATCGCGCCCGGTTTCTTCCTCACGGAACAGAACCGTACGCTGCTGACCAATCCCGACGGTTCTCTGACCGCGCGTGCGGACAAGATCATTACCCATACGCCCATGAATCGCTTCGGCGTTCCGGCCGATCTCGACGGCACGCTCCTGTGGCTGGCGGACGATAAGTTCTCCGCGTTCGTGGACGGTGTGGTTGTTCCGGTAGACGGCGGCTTTGCTGCATACTCCGGTGTATAATTTTCTGATAAGGAATCGTTTTATAATGAATGTAAAGAAAACTCTGAAAACGCTCGGCGCGGGCGCGCTGCTGCTGGCGATGCTGGCATCCTGCGGCGGTCCCGAAATTCTGGGGCTCATTCCCGTGTACAATGGTCCGACTCCGACGTCCACGACCTATGAATTTAATAATGAAGATTTCCTTGTAATCGTAAGCTATGCGGACGGTACCGACAAGGAACTTGAAGCGAATGAATTCGAAGTGGTTGTGGAAGGCATGGAAGAGGGCTACTACATCCTGAATATCATTTACGAAGATCAGGAAAATGAGTGCTATGTGCCGATGGATCTTGCGATTTATCCGAGCGATGTGAATCCCTGATGCCGGGATATGTACAAAACGGTGTACAACGAAAGGAGTTGTGCGCCGTTTTTTGTAAGAAAGGCAGAAGTGGCGCGGCGGGGAGGAAAAGTGCTTGACAAGAGGAATATGGTATGATATAATAACGGGGCTGTCGAGGAGACGGCAACGCGTAAGGCGAGCGAATCGAGGGTTGAAAAAAACTGAAAAAAGTTTTAAAAACCACTTGACAAAGCAAACCTGATGTG
>JAFYOX010000114.1 GCA_017547755.1 Clostridia bacterium
GGTTCAAGTCCAACTTCCGCTATCGGTGATTTAAAAAAGATCACCAAAATGATTTATCGATGATCCTATGGCCCGTTGGTCAAGCGGTTAAGACACCGCCCTTTCACGGCAGTAACGGGGGTTCGATTCCCCCACGGGTCACCACAGACTCCCATCCGTTCGGATGGGAGTTTTTGTTTTGCTTAAAAATAAACAGACATGCTTTTCTTTCTCCGAAAAATGTGCTATAATGCAATAATAAGAAAACAGGATTTCATGCGAAAAAACTTTCGATGGAATACATCATATCTGCATCCATGAAAAAATAACGGAGGACTGCCATGAAACTGACATCCCGCGAACGAATCGAACGAGTTTTTCAGAATAAGGAAATCGACCGCCCGGTCTTCAAACTCTGGGGTGCCGGACTGAATACCGAATGGGCGCTCCATCCGGCATATCTTCCCGTCAACCGTCTGGCGGCGGAAACCACCGATCTCTTCGGCGGCGCCGGTTTTCCGTTCAATATTTATGTCGGTCAGGATCCCGGAAATTGTGTGGAAACCTATGTCACCGAAGCGGATCATCCGGACTGGCGGTACAAGCACACTGTTTTCCATACCCCGAAAGGGGATCTGCATATGATCGACCGTGTTTCCACCAAAGGGGAGCCGTCGTTCATCATCGAATACATGATCAAGGAACCGGAAGACATCGATAAACTTCTGTCGATGGAGTATCTGCCGTATCCGCTTGAACGCAGCGGCTATGATAACGCCGTCGGACAGATGGGGGATCGCGGTGTGGTCATGATCGGCATGGATCATGCGGCATACGCCGTTCAGCGGCTGACCGGATCGGAAATGCTGGCGTATCTCAGTATTGACGAGCATGAACGCCTGCACGAACTGATCCGGGTATATTCGGACCGTCTCCGCGTACACACGGCCGCGATCCTCGATCTGGGGATCCGGAATCCGATCTTCAGCTGGGTCGGACCGGAACTGTATCTTCCGCCGCTGATGCGCCCTGTGGATTTCGAAGAATTCGTTCACGATATGGATAAGCCGATCGGGGATGCGATCCACAATGCCGGCGGTCATGTCTGGGTTCACAGTCACGGGAAAGTGGCGGACTTTATTGACAGCTTCATTGATATGGGCGTCGATATACTGAATCCGCTGGAACCGCCGAAAAACGGGGACATTGACATGAACCGCATCATTGCCCGGTACGGAAACCGCATCGGCTGGGAAGGGAACATTGAGATCCAGGATATTCTGCTCGCACCGGAAGAACGTCTGCGTGATCTGATCGACGAATGCGTCGAAGCCGGATGGAAGAGCGGCCGCTTTGTCCTCTGTCCGTCCGCCGGATATATGGAATATCCTCAGCCGACGGAACATTATATCAACAATCTGATGTTTTATCTGCGGTACGGTCTGGAAGCCGTGGAACGCTGCCACTGAAGCCGGAAGAATGCGCAGACAGGAGGTTTTTCCATGAAAGCATTGATCGCAACCCCGCGCGGGGAAGTTTTTGATACATTTTTTACGCCTGAAAACATTGCTCTGGCGGAAAGTCTCGGTGACATCGTCTGGAACGATACCGGACGGATGTTTACGCCGGCGGAAGCTGCGGAGCGGATCACGGACTGCGATGTCTACATTACGACGTGGGGCGCACCGCGTCTTGATGCCGGGATCCTTGCCGCCGCGCCGAAGCTGAGGATGCTCACGCATCTCTGCGGAACGGTGGTTCCGTTCGTGAGCGACGCCGTATGGGATCGCGGGATCCGCGTTCTCTCCGGGAACCGTTATTTTGCGGAATCCGTTGCGGAAGGGACGCTTGCCTATATGCTGACCGCGCTCCGGGATATTCCGCGGTACAGCCGCCGTACAAAGGAAGAACGTATCTGGAAAACGAACGACGACTATAATCAGGGGCTTGCCGGAAAGAAGATCGGCATCGTCAGCTACGGTGCCATTGCGCGCAATCTTGTGCGGATTTTGTCCGTCTTCCGCGTGGAGCTGTATGTGTACGACATTGTTCCGCTGCCCGAAGCGGATGTGAAGCGCTACGGACTGCATCAGGCGACACTGGATGAGATTTTCGGCACCTGTGATATTATCACGCTCCATACGCCCCTGTTTGAAGCAACACGTCATCTGATCGGTGCGCCGCTGCTGTCGAAGATCCGTCCCGGAGCACTGTTTGTCAACACGTCCCGCGGAGCTGTGATCGATCAGCGCGCACTGGAACGGGAACTTGCCGACGGACGGTTCCGCGCGGTGCTGGACGTTTACGAGGAAGAGCCGCCGCGTCCCGATTGTCCGCTGTACGATCTGCCGAACGTGACGATGATTCCGCATATGGGCGGGCCGACGATCGATCTGCGGCAGGTGATCGCGCACGACCTCCTGCTGGAAAGTGCGGAATTTCTGAAAAACGGCGGGGAACTGCCGGACGAGATCACCCGTTCCATGGCGGCAGTCATGTCACTCAGTTAAAAACAACAGAAAAAGGAGGTACTTTGATCGGAAAGTACCTCCTTTTTGCGCTCAGTCTCTGGCTTTCGGCATATTTCGTTTTTTTGCGGTATATTCCACGGCGTCGATGCGGATGATGCTGACGACCTTCACGAGTTTTTCGTTGAATTCGAAGTCCTTTCCGGTCTGCGTTTTCATGAAAAGGGAAAGGCACTTCATCTTTTCTGCGGGATCTTCGATGAAGACCGCTCTGCCGCGTCCCATCAGGGATTTGTAGGCAGTGCCGTAGCGGCACGCGACATCCCCTTCAAAAGGAGTGACGTCGCATTCCATTTCAAAAAATACCTTCGGATTCTGACGCATCAGATCCAGTTTCCGACCCTGTGTTGCGCCGTGAAGATACAGCGAGAGATTTCCGTCCTCGTCCATGGTGTAGCCGTAGTTCATGGGAACCACGTATGCTTCGTCGCCGTCCACCAGACCGAGGTGAAGGATCATACAGCGGTCGAGAATTTCCCGGATCTCGCCGCGGTCGGTGATTTCGCGTTCCCGTCTTGTCATGCCGTTGCTCATGATGTTTTCTCCTGTTGTGTTGTTTTATGGAAATATTATAGCAGAAAGGAGCGGAAAATGCAACATGGATTTTCGTCCGCAGAAAAAACAGAAAAATATCAAAAAACTTTTAAGAAAGGTATTGACAAATCAATGGTAAGGTGTTATAATATAAAAGTCGCAGGGAGAGAACACAGAAACTTAAAAAGTGGTTCTTAAACTGTTCATAAATGGCGGAATAGCTCAGTTGGCTAGAGCAATCGGTTCATACCCGATAGGTCGTGGGTTCAAGTCCAACTTCCGCTATCGGTGATTTAA
>JAFYOX010000115.1 GCA_017547755.1 Clostridia bacterium
TACTTGTAGGTGTCAGCGGTGGTTACGGGAGCTGCATAGTAGGTGAAGTTTACATCTTCGAAGAAGTAGTCATCACCGTATGCGAATGCAGTCCAGGTAGCGCCGTCCTTGGAACCGTAAACTGCCCATTCGAACGGAGCACGGCCCGGATATTCAGCGTTGTCGTTAGCGGTAGCCATTGCGATACCGTCGAGTGCGTATTCACCGTCGAGAGCAACGATGGAGATGGTCGGGTAAGTGCCGGTGCAGAACTTGGTAGCGGTGTCGCCGTCCCAGAGGTTTTCCGGGCCTTCGTTGCCGAAGCCTTCAGTACCGGAAACGAAGGTGTAGCCGGTGATCGCGGTCTTGCCGAGGGAAGCAACTGCTTCTTCAGCGGTAGCGTAAGCTGCGCCGTTGTTAGCCATTACGTCCATGGACGGGTAGTCCTGGTAAGCTGCTGCTGCGTCGATAGCGATTACGTCGGTAGCGGGAGCTGCTTCTGCTGCGGGAGCTTCTTCAACTACAGGAGCTGCAGCTGCTGCGCCGCCGCGGAACTGTGCGTCGTAAGCTGCGTTCTGAGCAACTTCTTCAGCGGTGAGGGCACGGTCGTAGAAACGGATGCCGTATACGTTACCGACCCAGTTGCGGGCTGCGTCGTAGTGACCTACGAAGAGGGTGTCTGCATTGATGGTTTCGGTGGTCATTGCTCTGCCGATTTCAACGCCGTCAACGTAGAGAACAACGTCGGAGTCGAGGTCAAAGGTAACGGAAAGGGTGGAATTGTCTGCGTAATCCGCACCGCCTTCTACCTTCGGACGGGCATTGCCTGCTGCCTTGAATTCGATGTAGTCACCGTCAACACGGTTGAACAGGGAGAAGTTGTCGTTGTCGGAGATGATGAAGGAGATGTAGGAAGTGCCGGGGAGTTCGAGTTCGCCGAGAGCGATTTCCACGGTGAACTTTTCGCCGTTGACGAGGTCAACGATTTCGTCCGGGAAGTAGTTGTATGCGGAGTCTACGTGGAACGCGTTGTCGGTCCAGTAGTTGTTGTCGTCGAGAGCTGCTTCGAGTTCGTAGCCCTTTACGGAGTCCTTCCAGGTGTCGGGTTCGCCGTTTGCCTTACCGTAGGAACCTTCGAAGTTTGCTACGAGACCGGAAGTTACAACTGCACCTGCGGCTGCGGTTGCTGCCGGAGCTGCTGCGGGAGCTGCTGCTTCACCGCCGGCCTGTTCCGGGAATGCATAGTTGTCGAGTTCGGGACGGAATGCAAGAGCGTCTTCCTTGGTCGGGAAGAATGCGATATAGTCGATGAAGATGGATTCGCCGCCTTCCATGTTTCCGCCGGAGTCGGAACCGTCGTCGCCTTCTCTCCACATTGCGTCGAGACGGATGTATTCAACGGTACCTGCCCAGTAGGTTTCTTCCAGAGGAGCGGTGAGGTTCTTGTATGCGTTCGCGGTTCTGACGTTTTCTTCCGGGATGTAGATGAGGTAGGTGTACCAGCCTTCATCTTCGGACTTCACGTCGATGTGCGTACATTCCGGACCGGAGAGAGAACGGCCGTTGGTAGCACCGAAGAGTTCGATCGCGGTAGCATAGGACGGGTTCTTAACGCGTGCCTTTGCCCAGAAGATATCTTCAACATTATCAGCGGTCATGTTGACGGGAACGTACGGGTCGTTGCCGGAAGCAAGGAATTCGTAGCATTCAACACCGTCGATGGTGTCACCGAAGAAGGACAGAGCGTTTGCGCCGCCGAGAACGTCGTTCATGGCTTCGTCAGAGTTGAAGTCCCAGAGGATGGTGGGTTCTGCGCCGCCTGCGGTGGATGCAGCAGCGGGAGCGGCAGCTTCAGCCTTTACTTCGCCCACACCTGCAAGGGTAACCATAGCGAACGCGCCTGCGTCCTTACCATTACCGGTACAGCCTTCTGCGAGCTGGGAGTGGCAGTAATCCTGACCGTTACCCCAGGAGATAACGTAACAGCAGCTGACCATTTCGCCTTCCTTCGCTTCCTTGGTGGTGAAAGCGGTGAAAGGAGTACGTACTTCGTAGGTTACGGTGTCGCCGTCAACGGTAACGATGTAGTCTTCGTTTGCCTTTGCAGCGTAGCCGGAGGTGAGGTAGTCTGCCCATACATTGGTGATGAGCGTGTTGGTATCGGAAGTAAGACCGACACCGTATTCAAGACGCTGGTCGCCCATCTGATCGTCGTCAGCAAAGTTGAGCTGAAGTGCGCCGGAGTACCACATGGATGCCGGGTCTGCACCCCAGGTGTTGTCGTGACCGTTCGGGTCTACGAACTGGATGTAGGTGTAGAAGTAGTTTTCGTCCCAGGAGAGAGCGAGCTTGTAGTCGAGACCGAATGCGGTCTGGTCGTTTGCGTCGTCCGCACATGCAGAAGAACGCCAGGATTCGTCAACGGCGATATCGAAATATTCGCCGGGAGTGTAGGTACCGTCAGGTGCCCACGCGG
The DNA here is from genome assembly GCA_017547755.1 of Clostridia bacterium. Lineage (GTDB taxonomy): Bacteria > Bacillota > Clostridia > Oscillospirales > CAG-272 > UMGS1696. The sequence continues at coordinate 2,456 of JAFYOX010000115.1, forward strand.
TGGCTGCCTTATTTACTTCAAAGGCAACTTCGTAATAGGCTTCTTCCATGATGAAGCTTGCAGCGGCCGGAGCGACCATCGAGCCTGCAGCAACGATTCCGGAAAGAAGCAGGGTCAGTGCTTTTTTCATAGAGGTAACGTCCTTTCATGAATTGTATTTCTGAATTGTGTGCAAAATTACATATGTAACTGCATAAAAGCATGAATACTTGTATTATTTATACCATAATATATTCAGAAAGTCAAGTGGGGAGAGATATTAATATTACTTAAATATTAATGAAATCTGAAAAGTATTGGAAACTGCGGAAAATTACTTGTCCTGCTCCGTGAAAACATCGCGGATTGCTTCGAGATAACCGTAGCCGTTGACGTCGTCGGGTTCGAGATAGCTCATTTCCGTCCATTCGTTCCAGCTGTTGATGGTGATCAGCGGTACGTCGTTGTACTTGTCCGCGTATTCTTTCGCCATTTCCAGCCCCTTTCTGAAGTTTTCGGGCGTATTGTTCTTCATGATGGGATAGGAGGTGAACAGGTGGCGCGGGTTGTTGTCCCAGCCGATGGTCACGTGCGGGAAGTAGGGGACGTCGTATTCCGCGCGGATGCGGTCCCATTCCTTTGCAACGTCGGGCAGGATGTCGAGGTAGTCGCGGTGGCAGTCGGTGAAGTGAACGAACTGATAGTGGGACATGGAGTCAAAGCCGAGCGCGGGAACAATGTCACGGGTGGAGCCGGAACGTTCGCTGTCCACGCCGCTGATGTTGACGGCATGTTCGCCCCAGATGGTGAGCTGGAGATGGAGATCCGGGAAACCGGCTTCCTTGACGAGTGCGCGGAAATCATCGAGAGCTTTGCGGGTCTTGTCCACACCGCCGAGACCCTTCATGAGGTTCATGACGTCGTAGATCATGAATACGGGACAGCCGTCGATCTTGTAGTAATTCGGACGGGTGAAATACTGATCGATAATACGGCGGCAGACACGGTCGAATTCTTCGCGGGGCTGGGAACCGAGCCAGATGACTTCGCCGCATTCGGAATGACGCTTGTCCCAGGTGTAGCCGGCGTCGTGGTTTGCCCACATGAGATAGAACTTCATGTCTTCGTTGTTCGGTGCGCCGAGGAAGCCGTCGTTCAGACACTGTTCGAGGAACGGACGGCGGTCGTACCAGTACCAGTCATAGATGAATACGTTGACGCCGTGGCGGAGTGCTTCCCTGATCTGGAATTCCATAACGGCGGGATCCGCTTCGTCCTGCGTGCCCCAGAGAGGCTTGCGCGGGAACTGCTGTCCTTCGACCTTGTTGGTCGCGGAGAGAACGGACTGCCATTCGCCGATACCCTGTTCCCAGAACTGAAGGGTACGGGGTTCCTTACCGGTATAGGACGGCCAGATGTAAGCGGCAATATCGTAAGTTTTCATATCGGAATACCTCATTCTGTTTTCTGGTTTTATGACGGGGGAAACTCTCTGAAAAAGTTTCCCCCGGAAAAATTTATTCAATATTATAAATACCGTCCGCTTCGGCGGTGATGGCACTCTTGTAGAACTGGGTGATGGCACGGATCATGTAGAGGGTATCCGCGCATCCGCCGGTTTCGTAGGAAGAGTGCATCGCAAGCTGTGCGAGACCGATGTCGATGGTGTTCAGCGCAACGTTGGTGTTGGAGATGGATCCGAGCGTGGAGCCGCCGCCCATGTCGCTGCGGTTTGCGAAAAGCTGTACCGGAACGTCCGCACGCTTGCAGATCTCGCCGAACATTGCCGCGGAAACCGCGTCGGTGGTGTACTTCTGGGAAGCGTTCGACTTGATGACAACGCCTTCGTTCATGTGCGGCGCATTCTGCGCGTCGGAGAATTCGGGATGGTTCGGGTGCTTTGCGTGACCGTTGTCGGCGGAGACCATGAACGAGGACGCAAGAACGCGGCGGATGTCGAGACCGAAGGTTTCGCAGATGCGGGACAGTGTATCGAACATGAACTGGGAGTTCGCGCCCTGCTTGGTGGAGCTGCCGGTTTCTTCATTGTCGAACGCGGAGTAAACGGCAACGGATTTTGCTTCGTCTGCGGCATTCACGAGACCCATGAGGGTGGTGTACGCGCACTGGAGATTGTCGATGCGCGGGCAGGAGAAGAATTCGTTGTCTGCACCCCATACGGTCGCGGGCGTACGGTTGTACAGGAAGAGGTCGGATACGGTGATCGCTTCCGGTTCGCAGCCGATCTGTTCCGCGATCATTTTCTTGAGGCTGCCCTTGCCGTCCTTTGCGGAGTACAGGGGCATCAGGTCGGACGCCGCGTTGTAGACGAATCCGCTGTTGATGTTGCGGTTCTGATGTGCCGCAACGTTCGGGATCAGCACGAGGTCGCGGTCGATCTTCACGAGCTTCGCGGAGAACTTGCCGTTTTCCTTGACGATCACACGTCCGGCGATGGACAGCGGACGGTCGAGCCAGGTGGAATTGACCATTCCGCCGTAGCCTTCCACGTTGAGCTTGATGTACTTTCCGAACGCTTCGGCTTCGTATTCGGTCTTGAGCTTGAAGGTCGGGCTGTCGGTGTGGCTTGCGGTGATCATGAAGGTTTCCGAGAAGGTTTCCGGGATCACAAACGCGATGATGGAGGACAGGTTGCGGGTAACGTAATACTTGCCGCCGCGTACGATATTCCATGCGTCACATTCGTTCAGACGCACGAATCCGGCTTCGTCAAGAATTTTTGCCGCACTGTCGACCGCGTGGAACGCGGTGGGGCTGTTTTCGATGAACTGCATCAGTTCGCGGGTTGCGTTGATGTTTTCGAGGGTCATAGAAATATCTCCGTTCTGTAGATGTTGCCGCCATTATATCACGTTTTTCGCACAGATGCAAGTTTCATACAAAAAAAGCAGGCACAAATCTGCACCTGCTGTAACTGTATATTGTAAATATGTATAAAAAGGTTTCCCCGGAAAAATAATCAGAGGATCAATTACTTCAGCAGATCGGAGACCTTGTCGTCGCCGTAGACGGATTCCCAGTCCTTGGAGAAATCGTCGATCGCGTAGTAGGTCAGCGGATGATAGATGAGCATATCGAAGAGGTCGGGATTGATGGTGATGGCATGAGCGCCGCTCATGGAAACCTTGTGAACCTGTTCGACGGTCTTGAAGCTTGCCGCGAGGATCCTGGTCTTGATGTCGTAGTTATGAAAAATATCGGAGATTTCTTCAACAACGCGTACGCCGTCGGAAACGATGTTGTCGAGACGATTGATGTAGGGAGCGACAAAGTCCGCGCCGGCTTTTGCGGCGATGAGTGCCTGCTGCTGGGTAAAGATGGCGGTCATGGTGACGCCGATGCCCTTATCCTTGCAGATCGCGGTGGCACGAAGACCTTCGCGGGTGATCGGGATCTTGATATAGAAATTGCCGCGGACAACATTCTTGATCATTTCGGCTTCTCTGACGATATCGTCCGCTTCGGTTGCGGTCGCCTGTACGTGGAGCATCTTGTCGTCGCCGATGATTTCGCGGATGGAGTAAAGAAGGGTGCGGAAATCGGTCTTTTCACGGGAGATGATCGTCGGGTTGGTGGTGACACCGGATACCGGGAAGAATTCGCTGCACTTCCGGATTGCGTCGAGGTCGGCTGTGTCGATGAGATAAAGCATATTGTATCCACTTCCTTGTGTTATCTTTGTTATTACGTGTGTTATTATAACACGCCGCGCGGTATTCGTCAAGTGTACGGCTTGCTGTAATTTGACAGAAAAAGACAGGTGCGTTGGTGCAGATTCACAACACACCTGTCTTTGGTTTGTGGATATCGCTAAAAACACCGTCGGGAAAGGGGATTTGTTAAGCAGTGTCAGGAAATGTGAAAAGTGTGAATTATTTTGCGCTGTTCATGAATTCATGCGCATAATTCCGCGCAAGTTCCAGGAGATGTACCGTATTCACATCCGCACCGTCCGGAACGAAGTCCGCATTCCGTACGTCCGCGCCGCAGATTTTTTCGATCCAGACATACGCCGCGAAACAGCGGCCGATGGGGATGGAAAGATGGAAGCCGTCGCGGTTGAGGGAAACGCCGCCGTTCCCGTAATCGAATTCCGGCAGGTTTCCGCGCAGTCCCTGGACCGCGTCGCCGACCGGGATGAGATCCGCGCCGATCTTCTTAGCCGCATAGGTGTACGCGTCGTGCAGGAATTCATACATCCGGCGCTGACTGCGGCCGTAATCCGGGAACGCGCCGTGGGTACTGTCGGTTTCGTATGCCCATGTTTCGTGGATCATGAGCTTCGCTTCCGGCTGTGCCGCACGTATCGCTTCCGCGAGTATGTCGATATAGGGAAAGTAGGTCTGGAGCTTTCCGCTGTAATGGCTTGCCTGCTGGAGCGTGACGAAGTCGTACGTGCCATCCTTCAGGGCATCGTTCACGGAGATCATCGTTCCGGTCGCCTTGCCGTTGATCTCAAGCGAATATGCAGGTGCGCCGGACGCGAGGTTTGCCGCGTGGGTTTGGAGCGAACATCCGCCGATGTACAGGTTCACGCATTCCCATTCGATGTTCATGGATGCCGCGATCTGGTGAAGATAGCCGCACGCATCCTGCGAAAAACTGTTGCCGATGGAGAGAGTTCTGAGCTTCATATGGATACCTCCGGAAAATTATTTCAGAATCGTACTGCCGTTTTCCACGGCGGAGAGAAGGGTGCCGTCCTTGTCGTAGACGAGCTTGAGCGTGAAGAAATCACAGCCGTTTTCGATCTTTCTGAGGAAGAGGAAGTCGCCTTCCCAGAGATCGAGGCGGTAAATGTCCGTTTTCGGGACCCAGACCAGTTCACCTTCGTCGCAGTCGATGAGTTCGCCGGTGAAATCGCTGCATTTGAAGAGGAACATATGCTCGCATTCGCCGTTTTCGATGACAAAGGTGACGACGGAGTAAAAATCGAGCTGTCCGAGCGTCAGTCCGGTTTCCTCGAGGGCTTCGCGGCGGATGCAGTCTTCGGGCGACTCGTCTTCGAGAAAACCTCCGCCGATGCCGATCCATTTGTCGTGGTTCATGTCGTTCTTTTTCTTGACGCGGTGCATCATCAGATAGCATCCGTCCCGTTCAATGTAGCATAAAGTGGAATTGCGCATGATCGTTTCCTTCGTTTCCGTTCGTTTTTCTTCATTATAAACTTGATCGGCGGATGTGTCAAGATTCTTCCGGAAAAATTGACAGGGAAAGCCGGACGTGCTATAATGGCTGTAACGAAAAACGGACGAAATCAAAAGGAGAATGCTTATGTACAAACTGACCGAAATCTGCGGCGAAACCTACGGGGCGTATCCCGCATGCCTGATCGATTTTTATCTTCCCGAACGGGATCCGGCGGAAACGCCGCTGTACATCCACTTCCATGGCGGCGGACTGGAGAGCGGCTCCCGTCGTGACCGCTACGTCATCGAACTGGCGGAAAAATACGGGATCGCGGTCGCCAGCGCGGATTACCGGATGTATCCGGCGGCGAAATTCCCGGAATTCATCGAAGATGCGGCGGCTGCCTGCGCGTACGCCGTAAAAAGAATGGAAGGAAAGTATAAAACGGTGATCGTCGGCGGTTCCTCTGCAGGGGCATATCTGTCGATGATGCTGTATTTTGCGCCGCAGTATCTCGCGGCATCCGGACTCCGTGCGGAGGATTTCGGCGGATTCATCTTCGACGCGGGACAGCCGACGACGCATTTCAATGTCCTGCGTGAACGCGGACTTGACTCCCGCGCGATCCGCGCAGACGACGCGGCGCCGGTCTTCTATATCGACCGTCCGGTCAAAAATCCGGCGGAAAAGCCGCCGGTGCTGATCCTGAACGCGGAACGCGATATGGAAAACCGCCGTGAACAGACGATGCTTCTGATGGGCGTGATGAAGACCTTCGGCTATGATATGACCAAGGTGAAGTATGTCCTCCTGGAAGACTGCACGCACTGCCAGTACTGCGGCAAACGCGGCGCGGACGGGGAAGTGATCGTGAATCCGATTCTGGCGGAATTCATTCTGAGCCTGTGATTCCGGAAGAAAACAGGAAATATCGTCGTTTTTTCACACAGATTTCACACATCAGCGGAGGATTTGTGCTATAATAAACCGGCGTATCAAAATTCAAAACGAAAAGGATTCAGATAAAGTGAAAAATATCAGAACGACCGCGCTGGTTCTCCTGCTGACGATGCTGCTCGCATCCTGCGGTTCCAGTGCTCCCGGCTTCAGTGTCGGCACCTCCGGAGATACCGCTTCCATCGGAGCGGAACTGTCCGGCTCTTCCTATACTCCCGTGGATGCCGAAGCATACGACTACATGGCAAACGACCTCACCGGCTTCATCAAGCTGGGCGCATACGAAAACATTCCCGTGACCAAGGAATCCGGTGCACTCACCGACGAAGAATTTGAGGACGAAGTGGACTACATGCTCCAGAGCTACTCCTACTACGAAACCATCACCGACCGTCAGGTGGAAGAAGGAGAAACCGTTCTCGCGGACTATTCCGGCTATCTGGACGGCGTACAGTTCGAAGGCGGCACCGCCGCGAACCAGACCATTACGGCGGCTTCCGGTACCGGCTACATTGAAGGCTTTGCGGAAGCGTTCATCGGTCAGATGCCCGGCGTGGAATTCGACTTTGACGTGACCTTCCCGGCGGACTACGGCAACACCGACCTTGCAGGCAAGGAAGTCACCTTCGTCTGCACCATCCACTCCATTCAGGGAAGCGAAGCGATCGTTCCCGAACTGACGGACGAATTCGTACAGGAAAACTTCGGCTATAACAATGTCACGGAATTCAACATCCTGTTCCGCGAAGAAGTACAGGCGCAGAAGGAATATTATGTGGAAAGCAATATGTATTCCGAGCTCTGGCTGGCAGTGGTCGACAACGCGGAACTGATCGCATATCCGGGTCAGGAAGTGGAACGCATTTACGGCGAACGCCGTGCGATGTATGAAGAATACGCCGGCTATTACGGTGTGGATTACGATACCTTCCTCACGAATTACGCGGGTCTGACGGACGAAGACCTGTACGCGGAAAGCCAGAAGTACGTCAAGGAAGACCTTGTCATGTACCAGCTCATCAAGGAACTGAACTTTGAAGTCACGGAAGAAGAATATGCGGAAGGCATGGCATTCTTCGCGGACTACTACGGTGCAACGGAAGAAGAACTCATCTCCTACTACGGAGAAGAAACCATGCGCACCACCATCCTCTGGCAGTCCCTGATGGAAAAGATCGCCGAAACCGCGGTGATCACCGAAGGTTGATGAAAACAAAGAAAACGGGTACGCCATTGTACCCGTTTTTTGTTTTTCTTATTTTCCGGTGATCTTATAGACCCATGTGCCGAAATAGAACTTCGGGAGCTTCAGCATCCGCTTGAAGCGCCACGGTTCGCAGATGAGGCGGTAGAACCATTCCAGCCCGAGGGAGATGAAGATCTTCGGGGCACGCCTGACGATCCCGCCGTAGACGTCGAGAGAACCGCCGAGGCCGAGCAGGGCGTTTGCGGACGTCAGCTTTGCGCGGTTCGCGCAGATCCATTTTTCCTGTGCCGGTGCGCCGAGGCAGACGAACAGGACATCCGCGCCCGACTTGTTGACCTGTGCGATGACGGCGTCGTTTTCTTCGCCTTCCTTTTTGAAGTAGCCGTCGTGGAATCCGGCGAACTTGATGCCCGGATATTTTTCGGTCAGCTTTGCGGCTGCCTGTTCCGCGACGCCCGGCTTGCCGCCGAGCAGGAAGACGGTATATTCGGTTTCCGCGAGGCGTTTGATGAACGCTTCGCCGACTTCACAGCCGGCGATCTTGCCCGCGCCGAACGGGGTGCCGAGGATCTTTGCAGCCTTGACGACACCGATGCCGTCCGGAATGATCAGTTCCGCCGAGTTGATGACGTCATACAGGGACTCGTCTTCGATGCATGCCTGCACGATCTCGGAGTTCGGCGTATAAAGAGCGGTCTGCTTTTTTTCGCGTACGCCCGCAAGAAGGGCGTCCACGGTTCCGTCGAGTGTCGTATTATTGAAATTCACCCCACGTACATTGATGCGGGAGACAGTATTTTCAGCCATAGCATATCCCTTTCACAGATGAAAAGTTTTTGAAAAGGGGTTTGGGGAGAAACTTTTTTCAAAAAGTTTCTCCCCAAGAAATATCATATATTATAAATTATTCAGCAACTTCGGAAAGGTATTCCGCAACGTCGCCGACGGTGATGAACTTGTGAATGACATCGTCACCGATTTCGATATCGAATTTTTCTTCGCAGAGAAGAACGAGGTCAGCAAGTTCAAGCGAGTTGATGCCGAGGTCGCTGACAAGTTCGGATTCGGGGGTGATATCTTCTGCCTTGATGGAAAGTTCTTCTACGAGAAGTTCCTTGACCTTTTCGTACATGATGTTTGACTCCTTCGGTTAATATGGTTATGTCCTGATTGGATAAATGTGTATGCAGGTACTATTATAAGGGTATTCCGTTCCTGTGTCAAGCATTTTCGCATATTATTTTAAAATTCTTGCGGGAATCATCTTGAAATCACGGGGAATATCCGCTATAATAGAGAAGAAAAGAAAACAGCTGCGGCTGAAAACAATTTCAAAGGAGAATTTTAAAATGAAGACAAGTGTATCTTCCTACAGCTTCGGCGGATACTTCGGATCCCTCGGCTACCTCGGCATCATCGACAAGGCAAAGGAAATCGGCTTTGACGGTATCGAATACACCGACGGCGGCTACATGGCAGAACCCGATTCCGCAAAGAAGATCAAGGAACGCTGTGCAGAACTCGGTCTTGAAACCGTTGCTCTTGCAGTCGGCGCAAACTTCCTCGCAGCAGACCTCGAAGGCGAAATCGAAAGACTGAAGAAGATGGTTGACTACGCAGCGGAAGTCGGCTTCAAGATGATGCGTCATGACGTTGCCGGCGGTTACGGCCCCGACAAGAAGCACTCCAGAGGCTACGACAACGCGCTCCCGATCATCGCAAAGGGCGTTCGTGAAGTTGCTGCATACGCAGAACAGAAGGGTGTTCGCACCATGACCGAAAACCACGGTTACTTCTCTCAGGACGCTGCACGCGTTGAAAAGCTCATCAACACCGTTGCACACGACAATTTCGGTGCTCTCGTTGACATGGGTAACTTCATGTGCGCTGACGAAGATCCGAGCCTCTCCGTTTCCATCATGGCTCCCTACGCATTCCACGTACACGCTAAGGACTTCCACTACAAGTCCGGCATGGATGTAAACCCCGGTGCAGGCTGGTTCCAGACCAGAGGCGGCAACTACATCCGCGGTGCGATCATCGGTCACGGTGAAGCAAAGATCTACCAGAGCATCCAGACTCTCAAGAGAAACGGCTACGACGGATTCGTTACCATCGAATTCGAAGGTATGGAAGACAACCTCAAGGGTATCTCCATCGGCCTCCAGAACCTCAAGAGATTCATCGGCTAATCAAATAAAGTTTCTCGGGGAAAACCTTTTTGAGGAAAAGGTTTTCCCCGACTTGCTCCGTAAGTCGGAGCCGAACCCCTTTCCAAAACCTTTTTGGACGGAATGAAAAATTAAGTATTGCGAGGTTTATAGTATACCAATGGATGCAAAGAAACAAAAAAAGCGGAAGATGCTGATCGGGATCATTGTGGTATCGCTGCTCGGTGCGCTGAGTTGGGTCCTGCTGGAAAATCCGCAGATTTTTGAGATCGACAGAAAGAGTGACAAGCCGACATCGATGTACTCGGATAAATTGTACAGCTATAATTTCTATCCGACCGACTATGACCTCGATCCCACGCAGGATGAGCGGTATATGCAGTATGACCGCTATGTTTATTACAAGAACGGTGCCGTATCGCAGGCGATTCTCGAAGGAGAAGAGGGCGCTTACGGTCCGGCGGTGAAATTCTTCACCGAATATTTCAAAACGGTCATTGCCGGGGATACGGAAACGTACAACACGTATTTCACCGACCGTTATTACGAAGACAATAAACCGTACGTGCAGTTTGCGCCGCAGATGCTGTATAATATTGAAGTGGAACAGCTGAAGGAGCAGACGAACGACGACGGAACGATGAACTGGGCGTTCAACGTCACGTATATGATCCACCGCAACGACGGTACGTTCCGCAACGACCTCGACAGCGACTCCTCGAAGAAGCTGTATTTCGAGCTGATCGGCTGGCCGGACGGAACCGTAAAAATCGACTATATCACGTATTACAAACGGTAAACATACATCAGGAGAAATTTATGCCGCCGCTTTCCGTACTTATCAAACCGGCATCCGGGCTCTGCAATATGCGCTGCCGGTACTGCTTCTACAACGACGAAACCGACCACCGCGAAGTGGCGTCCTACGGGATCATGTCGGCGGAAACCGCTGAAATTCTGGTACGCCGGGTCTTCGAATACGCCTCGGGACAGGTGACATTCGCCTTTCAGGGAGGCGAACCGACCCTTGCCGGAGAGGATTACTACCGTGCGTTCACCGGATTCGTGGAAAAATACAACGAAAAGAAGATCACGGTGAACTATGCCATGCAGACAAACGGGTACCGGGTGTCCGACGGTCTGTGCGAGATCCTGCGGGATCATAAATTCCTCGTCGGCGTGTCCCTCGACGGAAACAGTGCGGTCCACGACGAATCCAGAAGGGATGCCGCCGGAGAGGGTACATTCAAAAAGGTGAACGAATCGATCCGGAAGTTCCGCGAATACGGGATCGACTACAACATCCTCACCGTCGTGACCGACTCGGTGGCGAAGAACATTCCGCAGATCTATAACTATTTCCGCAGTAAGAATTACAAATATCTCCAGTTCATCAAGTACATCGACGGACTGGAATGCGGCGGGGATTCGTTTGCTCCGTCGCAGAAGAGGTACGCGAACTTCCTCAAGACGGCGTTCGGCTATTATTACGACGATTTCATGAGCGGAAAATATACGAGCGTGCGCGAGTTTGACAATTTTGTCATGCTGGCGTCCGGACGTCCGGCGGAATGCTGCGGGATGAACGGGATGTGCTCGCAGAATCTGGTCGTCGAAGCGGACGGCGGTGCGTATCCGTGCGACTTTTATGTCCTTGACGAATGGCGGCTCGGCAATATCGCGGATTCCTCCATTGCCGAACTGTATGCAACGGAGCGTGCACAGGAATTCCTGCGCCGTTCGCGGAGCATTCCCGACAAATGCCGCACGTGCCGGTATTTCCGGCTGTGCCGCGGCGGATGCGCCAGATACCGCGAACCCTGCACGGCGGACGGACTCGGCGAATTCTCGTACTGCGAAAGCTACCGCGAATTTTTCGACCATGCGGCGCCGAAGATCGCGGAGCTGGCGAGATACGCGGCGAGAAATGTGAATTACTGAGATCGGACACGGCTGTTCCTGCGACGGAAACAGCCGTGTTTTTCATTTGTTCTTCCGCTATTGAAAAAAGCGATTGCCTGTGCTATAATGAAGCCGAATAAAAACAACGGGAAAGGAGAAAAAACAATGTTTGATGCATCAGAACTGCGTGCGCAGTTTGCAAATCCGCCCCGGACGTTCCGGGTGAATCCGATGACACACGGCTGGGCGGAAGATTACCGTGCACAGATGGATCAGGGTGCTGCCTGCGGATACGGCGGTGCGGTCACGAATGTTCCTTTTGAAAACGGATTTACGTCAAATCCGGCGAATATTGAAAAATTCCGTGATATTCTTGCGGCGATGGATGAGAAGGGGCTGAACTTCTGGATATACGACGAAATGGGGTATCCGAGCGGACAGGGCGGCGGTCTGGTTCTGGAAGGACATCCCGAGCTTGCCGCAAAAGGCTTCTATATGCACCGTCGGATAGCGTATGAACCGACGCACGCCAGATTCCGGCTGGACGATGAATCGGATAAGATCGTCTGGGCGGCGAAATATCCCGTGGAAACTCCCGGACTCCATGAAAGTTATGTCCGGTTTGACCGTATGATACCGCTTTCTTTCACGGCGGATTCCGTGGAATGTGACCTTGCGGAAAAGGAAGTTCTTTACGTGTTCTGCGTCAAGGATGCCTATGCCGGATCGCACAGTACGCACAATGTCAGTTCCTTCCGCAAGAATATCAATATCATGGACAAAGCGGCGGTACGCCGGTTCATTGATCTCTGCTTTGAACCGATCGCGCAGGCGATTCCGGATGCGTATTCCCGGGCAGTGAATGTATTTACGGACGAACCGAGCCTGCACGTTGCCTATGTGCGCGATTATGAATCGTGGCCGTATGCACTGGCACCGTGGGTGGACGGTCTTCCGGAAGCGTATGAGGCGGAGTACGGGGAGAGTATTTACCCGCAGCTTCCGCTGATTTTCGAAGGCGGTACCAACGCATATCCGATGCGCGTGAAATTTTACTCCCTGGTCGGGAAGCTGATCGCCGAAGCATATTCCGGTCAGCTGTCCGCATGGTGTGAAGCGCATGGATGCGGATTCTCGGGACATTATCTGATCGAAGAAAATATTTCGCACCATGTCAAGCAGTACGGGGATTTTGTCCGTGTGGTCTGTGCGGCGTCCTATCCGGGGATCGATATTCTGAACTGTTATCCCGAAATATATCCGTATAATGTCACCCGCTACGTTCAGATGGCGGTACGGAAAAACCATACGAACGGGATGATGGTCGAGATCTGTCCGTTTGCCAATGTGGACGAATTCAAAAAAGATCCGCTGAACAATATGACTGCGGTGATGGGACTTCTTTATCTCGGCGGTGTCCGCGTGACCAATTCCTATTTCAGCGGTTATACCAATGAAGCGGAAACGATCTGGTTCAACGAATATGTCGGTCGTCTCGGCGCAATGCTTGACGGACTGTCCAACGACTGCGGGATCTTCGTATATTACGGTCTGGAAGATGCGCAGGCGAAGACAAAACCGCTGTACTGTTCCGGATGGAACGACGGGGATACCCTTGCGCAGGACAGCACCGAAGCGCTCACAGCCGCACTTTCCGAAAACGGCTTTGACTATTACTTCATCGACGGCGAAGACCTGGAAGAAGCCGTACGGACTCTGTCGGACAGCGGAACGGCACAAATTTCCGGTCATACGGTAAAAACGGTCCTGATCCCGAAACTCGATGTGATCAAGGATTCCGCGCTGACGGCACTGAAAACGCTGGCGGAGGCAGGAATTCGTGTGAGATTTATGGAACGTGCTCCGCAGTACGGTGCGGAAAGCGGATGCGGATTGACCGTGTCCGGGATGGAAACCGCATCCGTCGGGGATGCGGTCGAAGAATTGTACGCGGACGGCGGCATTTTCAATGAACGTGCGGACGGAGCCGTGGTGCTTCGTGCAAAATTTGTCCGGGAAGACACGGTGGTGCATATGCTCGCCAACAAGTCGCGCCGGGACGCTGTACTTACCTACAACGGCGCATCGGACGCCGAACTCTGGAATCCTGCGGACGGCAGCATCACACCGATCCGGCCGGGAGAACCTGTCTGCGTTTCCGCGATGCGCGCGGTATTCGTAATTTATCCGATGGAATAAAAACAAGGAGATCATCATGGCACAGAAAAACGTATTCACCTCCGGTGCGGACGAAAAGACCCCGTCCCATCCGCAGTATTTTTCGTGGATCAACAACACCAACGAGGGTGCGACCGAAGAACAGACCCTCATCAACATCAATTTCTTCAAGTATATGCGTGACCGGTACGACATGAAGCTCGATATCTACGCATGGGACGCCGGAAACCTCGACGGCGCGTGGGGAACCTATGCGGACTTCACGACCGGAAAACTGCAGAAGCAGTACCCGAACGGCTACGGTCCCTGCGTGAAGGCAGCGGCGGATGCCGGATTCCGTCTGGGCGTATGGGGCGGTGCCGACGGTTACGGCGATACCCCCGAAGAAGCGGCGGCACGCAAGGAACTGATCGTTTCCCTCTGCCGCGATCACAATTTCGCTCTGTTCAAGTTTGACACCGTCTGCGGCAGTCTCCGTCCGGAAAAGCGCGCGATTTTTGCGGAAACCATCCAGGAATGCCGGAAATATTCGCCCGATCTCGTTCTTCTCAACCACCGCAACGACCTCGGCGAAGCGGAAGTTTACGCGACCACGTTCCTCTGGGGCGGCGTGGAAACCTACGTTGACGTTCACATTGCCAACCCCATGACCGCGATGCACAACCGTGCGTTCCTCTTCAACCGCGGACACGTTCCCGGACTGCAGAGACTGACCGAAGACCACGGCGTCTGCATTTCGTCCTGCATCGATTATTTTGAAGACGACCTCATCTATCAGGCGTTCAGCCGTTCGCTGATCCTTGCGCCCGAAATCTACGGCAACCCGTGGCTCATGCGCGACGACGAACTGCCGGTTCTTGCGAATATCTACAACCTCCACCGCAGATACAATAATATCCTTGTCAACGGCATGGAACTTCCCGATTTCAACGGAGCCAGCACCGTTGTCCGCGGCGACGGCAAACACCGTTTCCTCACGACCGGCAACGCATCGTGGGAAATGCAGACCTATTCCGTCACCCTCGACGAAACGATCGGTCTGGAACCCTGCGAAGCCGTTTCCGTAGTGATCCGTCATCCGTACGTGCAGTACAAGGGTGAATTCAAGTACGGCGAAACCGTGGAGATCCCCATGGCGCCGTTCCGCGCATACCTCATCGAGATCTGCGACAGCGCGCTCTGCGACGACGAACCGACCGGCGGTACCTATCAGGTGATCCGTTCGAAGGACGGCGTGACGAAGGAGATCAAGCTCGTACAGGCGGACGGCGATGTCGTCACCCGGAGCGGAAAGAACCTCTATACCGGCGAAGCCTTCGACAAGACCGAAGCGATCCCGCAGTATCTCGGTACCGCGGAAGACTGCGAAATCCCTGCCGATGCGGAAGCGCTCTACGAAGCGACCTGCTTCGCACTCGACAACGACTCTCTCGAAAAGCGTTCTCTCCGCCGTTCCGGTCCGACCGCGATTCCGGAAGTGCAGGCGGCACGCGACGCATTCTTCGGTCAGCGGACGTACGTTCTGCGCGGATGCGACAGCGAATTCCTGTTTGATAAGAATCCCGACACCTTCTTTGACGGCAGCTCGAAGTATTACGCGGGCGGTCTCCGTGTAGCCGGCGGCTGTATGCGCGTGGATCTCGGCGAAACCGTGGACTGCGACGCGATCGAAATCGAATATTACTCCACCAACGGCGCGAACGAACAGCAGCTCAAGCGTCAGGCCGCACCGGTTTCCGCAGAAATTTCCGCCGATCTGTACGGCTGGAATCCTGTTTCTCTCGCGGAAGAACGTGACGGCGGCGCATATACGATGGAATTTGTACGCGATTCCGTCCACAATATCCTCACCGACGAAGGCTGCCGGAAAACGGCGGTCTACACCGGCGGCAGAGTTCGTTATTTCCGTATGGACGCACCCGTGGACCGCGTATTCGCGTTCCGCATGATGAAGGACGGCGAAGATATCACCCCGGCATCCGCGAAGGTGAACAACCTCATGGCACCGTACGCGAAGAAGACGACCACCGCTGTCAAGAAAGTGACCGTCAAGCCGGAACAGACCGGACGTCTTGCCGCTGCCGTCAACGGAAAGCACGGTACGGAAGGCGTATACTGTGCGGCTGTGATCGACGGTACTCTTGCCGGATTCCCCGAACGTGCGCCGTCGTATCCGTCGAACGTATGGGAACACCTTGTCCGTCTGCAGGATCATGACAACACGTACTTTATGGATATCACGCCCGACCTCGTCGGAAAGACGATCGAGGTATATGCGCTGTTCAATACCGACCTGCACGACTGCGATGTGAAGGTCTACCTCTGCCCGAAGCATGACGCACAGGAAGGAATCGTGATCGAATTATGATGACGAACCGTGAGATCCTGCAGGTCGCCATGACCCAGTCCGCCGCGGACAGCGGCTGCGATCCGTCGGATTTCGAAAAAACGGATCCGGTGATCGTGACTTCCCGACCGCATCCGGATGCACGCCGGTACCTGACTCTGCCGTTTTCGTGTGATCTGGTGTCCTACGGGAACAACATTGTCGCGTCGGTCAGCGACGAATACCGGGAAATTGTCTCGGCGTACATCGGAAAATACCCGGTCGAACACTGCTTCGAAACGCCGAATCTGCACGTTCTGAACGACGCTCTGCTTCCGCTCGGACAGAAGATCTGCTTCATGGCGGAATATTTCCTGCCGGATGCGGATGTCCTGCGGGAACTGTCGTGTCCGTATGAAATGCGCGTCCTGTATCCGGCGGATTTCGCCGGCCTGTACGTTCCGGAATGGAGCAACGCGCTGAGCAGTCACCGTAAAGAGCTGGACGTTCTCGGCGTCGGTGCGTACGACGGCGGAAAACTCATCGGTCTTGCCGGATGTTCCGCGGACTGCGATACGATGCGGCAGATCGGGATCGACGTTCTGCCGGAATACCGCAGACAGGGGATCGCCTCCGCGCTCACGAGCCGTCTTGCACTCGAGATCCTGGAACGCGGGAAAGTCCCGTTCTACTGTGCCGCGTGGTCGAACATCCGCTCCGTGCGGAACGCGATCCGAAGCGGATTCCGTCCGGCATGGGTCGAAGTGACGGCAAAACCGGCGGATTTTGTAGACAAAATGAACGGTATCGGATAAATAAAACAGAAAACTCCCGGCTGTATGCGGATACGGCCGGGAGTTTTGCTGTTACGATACGATCACGGGCTTGGATGTCCGTGCTTCGACGAACTGACGGATCTCTTCCATGCGTTCCTTGGTGGGCGCGGTGGTGGAGAATTCCTGCGTCTTGCCGATCTTCGGTGCCTTGCCGGTACCGAGCGCGTGATACGGTTCCAGCTCGACGCGCTGGATGCCTTCGAGCTTTTCGGCAAGTGCGGCGATGGCGGCGAAATGCTCTTCGGTGTCGTTTGCCGTCGGGACGATCGGACAGCGGAGCATGATCTTTGCGCCGGCATCGGAGAGTGTCTGCAGATTTTTCAGGATCGGTTCCTGCGGCACGCCGGTGAGTTCCATGTGGAGTTCTTCGCCGGTCGCCTTGTAGTCGAACAGGAAGAGATCAACGAGCGGTGCGGCGTCAAGGAGAATTTCGGTCTTGCAGAAGCCGCTCGTTTCAACGGCGGTATTCAGTCCGGCTTCCTTTGCTGCTTTCAGCAGAGCAGCGGCGAAATCGTGCTGGAAGAACGGCTCGCCGCCGGAAAGGGTCATACCGCCGCCGCTGGTTTCGTAGAAAATTTTGTCCGCCATGACTTTTTTGAGGACTTCCTCCACGGTGTATTCCGTTCCCACCAGTTTGAGGGAGCCTGCGACGCAGTGACCGATGCATTCACCGCAGCGGGTGCAGTCTTCACGGACGTAACCGTGTCCTTCGGTTTCGGAAATGCTGTGGCATCCGCGCGGGCAGATCGCGGCACAGGCACCGCATCCGATGCACTTGGTCGGTTCATATTCGACTTCGGTCGCGGCGGAGAGACCTTCCGGATTGTGGCACCACTTGCAGCGGAGAGGGCATCCTTTTAAGAAGACGGTCGTCCGGATGCCGGGACCGTCGTGGATGGAGAATTTCTGTATGTTGAAAACGCTTCCGGTCATGTTATACCTCACAGGATATAATAATTGATGGTTTTATTATACCGATATGCACGGAGAATTTCAAGTAGGGCAGGGAATTTTTGTCGAAGGAATTCTTGACGGAGGCGGAATGGTATGATAAAATGAAGAAAAACAAACATGACGGAGAATTCCATATGATTATACGCAAAACAACCGCCGCCGATATCGACGAAATCGTACCGATTCTTGACGAAGCACGGCGTACCATTGCCTCGCTCGGCATCAATCAGTGGCAGGACGGCTACCCGAACCGCGAGTCCATCGAAGCGGATCTTGCAAAAGATTATTCGTACGTTCTGGTGAATGCCGGACACGTGATCGGTACGTTCGCGCTGATCCCCGACGGGGAACCGCTGTACGATGTGATCGAAAACGGACACTGGACGACCGGCGACGACAGCCGGAACTACAACGCCGTTCACCGTGTCGCGATCGCCGTATCCAGCCGCGGAAGCGGTGCGTCCACGAAAATGGTACAGTTTGCGGCGGATCTGTCCCGGATGGCGGGAAGAGCCTCCGTACGCATCGATACGCACGAAGGCAACCGTGTCATGCGCCGGATGCTCGAAAAGCACGGCTTTGTTCATTGCGGGACGATCTATCTCGCCAACGGCGACCCGCGCGTGGCGTACGAACTGGTTGTATAACATAAAAAATAAAATACAGCTGAGGGAGGAACAACGATGAAACAGCAGCTCCTGAAGAAATGGACGGTTACGGAAAACGGGAATACCCGCGAAGTGACCGTTCCGCATGACTATATGCTTGCGTCCGAACGGAGTGCCGGCAGTCCCGCAGGTGCCGACGGCGGCTATTTCACGCCGTCACGCGCGGTTTACGAGACGACATTTACCGCCGATCCGGATGCCGCGCACCATATCCTGCATTTCGACGGCGTTATGGGACTGTGCGAGGTCTATGTCAACGGGAACCTCGCCGGACGGCACAGCTACGGCTACACGCCGTTCTTTCTGTCGGCGGACAATTTTGTCAGAGAAGGCGAAAACCGTGTCCGCGTGAACGTTGATATGACCGCACAGCCGTGCTCCCGCTGGTATACCGGCTCCGGCATCTACCGTGACGCGGAAGTGCTGACCGCCGGGGAAGATTACATCGCGCCGTACGGTATCTACGCAAAGACGCTCCGGATAACCGGGGATGACGCGTATGTTTCCGTGGAGACCACCGTGATCGCGGCTCAGCCGAAAACGGCGGAGCTGACGGTCTCCATCGGGGAATTGGCGGTTCTTACCCGCCGCGTGTGGCTGAATCCGGGCGAAAATACCGTTCCCGTGAAGACGATGCTGCACGGGATTACCGCATGGACGCCCGAAACGCCGGAAATGGTGGATGTGAAAGTGACCCTGAAGACCGAGAGAGCGGCGGACAGCGCGTCTGTTTCGTTCGGCATCCGCACCGTGGAAAACGATCCGGAACGCGGATTCCTTCTCAACGGAAAGCCGGTCAAGCTCTACGGTACCTGCAATCATCACGACAACGGCATCGTCGGTGCGGCTTCGTTCCGCTCGGCAGAAGAACGCCGGGTGCGCATCCTGAAGGAAAACGGCTTCAATGCCATCCGTACCGCGCACAATCCGCCGTCCGCCGTTCTGCTTGACGTCTGCGACCGCATGGGGATGCTTGTGATCGACGAACTCTTCGACGCGTGGCGTCTCGGCAAGCGCGATTTCGACTATCATATCTGGTTTGACGAAAACTTCCGGAACGATACCGAGCTGACCGTGAAGCGCGACCGGAACCATCCTTCGGTGGTCATGTGGTCGACGGGCAACGAGATTTTCGAGAAAAACGGCGTTTCGGACGGCTACCGTACCGGTGCGGCGATCGTCGATACGATCCGGAAATACGACGATACCCGCCTTGTTACTCACGCGCTCTGCACGTTCTGGGATAACTGGGAATACGATAAGCAGGCACAGGCAGAGTACGATTATCCGGCGGAAAAGCTCGACTTTTACGCGGAAAAGACCGCTTATATTGCCGATACCCTCGATGCGGTCGGCTACAACTACCTCCTGTGGCGGCTCGACAAGGATTTCGTCCGTTTCCCGGACCGTCTGATCGCCATGACGGAATCCTATCCGATGGATGCGGTCGCCGCACGCCGTGCGATGGACAAATATCCTCGCTTCATCGGCGAATTCGTCTGGACGGGATGGGATTACTTCGGCGAGACCGGCATCGGTCACACCGGAGAGGGAAATGTTCCCGCGTGGGGACTGACCGCGCTTCCGGAACATACCGCGAACTGCGGAGATTTCGATATCTGCGGCTTCAGAACGCCGCAGTCGTACTACCGTGACGCCGCGTGGATCGACGGAAGCGTGCGGATCCTCGCGGGAGATCCGGCGGATCACGGAAAGGAATACGGGATTTCCGCATGGGGATTCTGGCGTGTCGAACGGAACTGGAATTACGGCGGCATCGGTTCGCCGGCGACCGTGCACGTATATACCATGGCGGACGAATGCGAATTATGGCAGGACGGCATGTCGCTCGGACGGAAGAAGCCGGATGAACGCGGCGTCGCGGAATTTACCGTGACCTGCCGTCCCGGAAAACTGGAAGCGGCGGCGTATGTGAACGGTGAAATCACCGGACGCGACGTTCTGGAAACCGCAGGTGAAGCCGTATCCCTTGAGATCACGCCCGATCTCACCGGAAAATCCGGCAGAGCTGACCTTGTTTACGCGGAAATCACCCTCGCGGACGGACAGGGCAGACGTGCCGCCGGAAGCGAAGGGATCATTACCGTCACCGCAGACGGTGCATCCGTCCTCGGAACGGGCAATGGCTGGAGCAAATCGGAACACGACTATACGTCAAACGTATGCGATACCCGCAGAGGCCGTATGCTCGCCGCTCTTCTCCCGGACGATGCCGCGGAAACCGTCACCGTCCGCGCCGAATGGAACGGTAAAGTGTACACCAGAACAATAAATCTGTACTGACTGTATTTACTATTCATAGTATAAAGTTTTTTGAAAGGGGTCCGGGGGAAACTTTTTTAAAAAAGTTTCCCCCGGAAAAAACAAATTTTCCATGACCAAAACCAACGCGCTCCGGCTGCTGGAGACGGCGGGGATTCCGTTTTCGTGTTCCACGTATGAAGTGGACGAGGATGACCTGTCCGGGACCCATGCGGCCGAGCTTCTCGGGATCGATCCCGACTGTATGTTCAAGACGCTTGTCTGCCGCGACGACAAGGGCGGGTACGAGGTTTTCTGTATCCCTGTGGCAGACGAGCTGGATCTGAAAAAATGCGCGGTCGCGGCAGGCGTGAAGCGGGTCGAAATGATCCACGTGAAGGAACTGCTTCCGCTGACCGGCTACATCCGCGGGGGATGCTCTCCCGTCGGAATGAAGAAAAAATTCCCTACGTTTATCCATGAAACGGCGATCGTATTCGACGAGATCTACGTCAGCGCGGGACAGCGCGGTCTGCAGATGCGGGTCAATCCCGAGCAGCTGGCGGACTACGTCGGTGCGCCGTTTGCGGATCTGACCAAAGCCTGAGATACTGCGGAACAGGAGGACATCATGGCTGACAAAATCAAAGGATATCTGAAAAAATATTTTATTGACGCAATGAGCGCGATGGCGCTCGGTCTGTTCGCGTCTCTGCTGATCGGTACGATTTTCAGTACCGTCGGCAAGTATACCGGACTGGAATTTTTCAATGAGATCAACAAAATGGCGTCTGCATCGTCCGGGATGGCGATCGGCGCGGCAATCGCGTATACCCTGAAGGCGCATCCGCTCGTGATCTTCTCCTGCGCGACGGTCGGCTATGCCGGGTACTCCCTCGGGACGGTGCTTGATGAGAAGACCATCACCGCCGGTCCCGCCGGTGCGTTTTTTGCTGTGCTTGTGGCGGTGGAGATCGGGATGCTCGTCTCCAAAAAGACAAAGGTCGACATCCTCGTCACGCCGACCGTGACCATCCTCGCCGGATATGCGGTCGCAAAGTTCATCTGCCCCGGCATCGCGTACCTCATGTATTATCTCGGTCAGTTTGTCAATACCGCGACGACGTACCATCCCTTTGTGATGGGGATCATCGTCTCCGTGGTCGTCGGTATTATCCTGACCCTCCCCATTTCCAGCGCTGCGATCTGCGCGATGATCGCCATTTCCGGCATTGCCGGAGGTGCGGCGGCGGTCGGATGCTGCTGTCAGATGGTCGGATTTGCGGTGTGCAGCTTCCGTGAAAACAAATGGGGCGGCATCGTCTCGCAGGGGCTCGGTACGTCCATGCTCCAGATGGGCAATATCTGCAGAAATCCCCGGATCTGGATCCCGCCGACCTTTGCGGCGGCGGTCTGCGGCCCGCTGTCCACGCTGGTGTTCAAACTCGAATGCTCCGGCATTTCCGCCGGTATGGGTACCTGCGGTCTGGTCGGTCCCATCGGGATCATTGCCGACAGCGGTACGTCTGCCGGAACGTGGGTCGGGATCCTGCTGCTCTGCGTGATCCTTCCCGGCGCGATCTCCCTTGCCGTATCCGAACTGATGCGTAAGATCGGCTGGATCAGAGCCGGTGACATGAAACTGGAAAACTGAATCAAACGAAAGAGCGGAAAGCAGGCATGCGTTCCGCTCTTTTTTGTAAACTTTTATACTTTTTGCCTGAATACGGTGACATTTTCTCCGGGATATGGTATAATGTAGACAATCACCCAAAAACTTTGAACGGAGGCCATTATGGTAAAAGAATTGCTTGAACAGCGCAGACTTCCCGAACTGATGAAAATGAAGGACGGTACCGAAGTCACCGCAGAAAACTGGGCACAGCGCCGTCTGGAACTGGTCGACATCCTCGCGGAATATCAGTACGGCCGGATGCCCGCATACGACGGAAAGACCACGGCAGTGATCGAAAGCTCCGAACGCTCCGCCGCAGGAAAGGCGGTCACCCAGCGTGTGAAGATCACGTTCCCGACGCCGGACGGCGAATCCTTCACCTTCCCGGTCAGCCTGACCATCCCGGACAGCGCGAAGGGCTATGCTCCGGTACCCGCATTCGTTTTCATTTCCTTCGGTTATCCGAAATACTACCCGCTGGAAGAAATCGTGGACAACGATGTGATCGTTGCGGAAATGATCATGAACGATGTTGCGGCAGACAGAGAAGACCATTATGAAGGCGGCATGGCTCCGCACTATATCAAGGACGGTCAGCGTGAATCCGACACCTTCGGCAAGATCGGTATGTGGGCATTTGCGGCTTCCCGCGTGCTCGACTATCTTCTGACGCTCGACTGTGTGGATAAGGACCGCGTCGGCGTTATGGGACATTCCCGTCTCGGCAAGACCGCTCTTTGGGCAGGCGCGAACGACGAACGCTTCACGCACGTTTTCTCGAACGATTCCGGATGCTCCGGTGCGGCGCTCACCCGTATGAAGGTCGGCGAAACCTTCCCGCGCATTGCGAATGTCTTCCCGTACTGGTTCAACGAAAAGATGCAGGAAATTTCCGTTTCCGTGGAAGCTTCCGAACAGGCACCGTTTGACCAGCACTTCCTCGTAGCGGCGATCGCTCCCCGTAAGGCGTACGTTGCATCCGCGATGGAAGACTCCTGGGCAGACCCGTATTCCGAATACCTCGCCTGCCACGCCGCGTCTCCCGCGTGGGAGATCCATGGTCTGGACGGCTTCTGTGCGCCGAACCGTCTGCCGATTCCGGATGAAGAATATACCGATGGCTGTGTTGGCTATCATCTCCGTCCCGGCACGCATTTCCTCTCCCGTTATGACTGGATCCGCTACATCCGTTTCCTGAAGGGTACGGAAGATGACTGGGAAGAACTCCCGTTCTGACGTTTTTCTCCGGTAACTGAATAAAAAGACTCCTGTCCGGGAAAGATGAGATCACTTCATCCATCCCGACAGGAGTTTTTTATGAGTTTTCTGATTCGTCTGACTGTGTCCGTTCTGACTGCCGCCGCTGTTCTGTCCGTTCTGCCCGTTTCCGGTGAACACCGGATCTACGACGATGTCCTCCGCCTGCACGTGATCGCCGGATCGGACAGTGCGGAGGATCAGGAACTCAAGCTGCGCGTGCGTGACGCGGTGCTGGACTGCGTTTCCGGCGCCGTTGCGGAATGCACCTCTTTTGAGGAAGCGAATGCCGCCGTCGGTGCGATGTGTACGGATATTCGGGCGGCCGCCGAAGCCTGTGTCCGTGAAAACGGCGCGGACTGCCGCGTCACGGTTCAGCTGTCTTCAGAGAAATATCCGCGCCGGGATTACGGCTCCGCCTGTCTGCCTGCCGGGGTGTATCAGTCTCTGCGGGTCACGCTCGGCGAGGGAACGGGGAAGAACTGGTGGTGCGTTCTTTTTCCGACGGTC
Source organism: Clostridia bacterium (assembly GCA_017547755.1). GTDB lineage: Bacteria > Bacillota > Clostridia > Oscillospirales > CAG-272 > UMGS1696. The sequence continues at coordinate 26,489 of JAFYOX010000115.1, forward strand.
TGCATCCGCTTTGCGGGAGATACCGCGGATGAGGATGCCTGCATTCCTGCAGGATTCACACCGGAGGAATACCGCATCATCACCGGAGACAGCGGACGGTGGAAAATCAGATTCCGGATCCTTGAGATCCTGTCGGAGATGCTTGCGGAGTAACTTCAGGAAAATCGGCTTTTCAAAAAAACTCAAAAATCTTCAAAAAAATTGAAAAAAGGTATTGACAAACAAAGAGGTGTGTGATATAATATCAACGTCGCAGGGAGAGAACACAGAAACTTAAAAAGTGGTTCTTAAACTGTTCATAAATGGCGGAATAGCTCAGTTGGCTAGAGCAATCGGTTCATACCCGATAGGTCGTGGGTTCAAGTCCAACTTCCGCTATCGGTGATTTAA
>JAFYOX010000116.1 GCA_017547755.1 Clostridia bacterium
AGTTGTCCACGAAGACGACCTGCTTCCGGTATTTGTCCCGCCGCTCCACGTCTTCAAAGAGCGTCAGCTTCAATACCACGTCCGCGCATTTCGCGTTCTTCGGGTCATCCGCGTAGGAAACGTCGTGCGACACAATGTAAATCGCGTGGGGGTCGCCCGAATGCGACGCCTCCATCAAGAGATTCCGCCTTGAAATCGTCAGTTTTTCGTCCGGAATCAGCGGGTTTTCGCTGTCCCCGGTGTATAAGCCGCACATTTCGCGCTTCCACGCCGCCTCGGTCAGCCGCGAACGCTGATCCTTTACATACGCGATGTTCCGGATGTTGCAGAGAAGAGCCGTTTTCCATGAGAGATCGATAACGTACCCCTCATACGGCTCCCCGACCTGCATCTCTTTCAGACATGCGGCCCGGTGCTTGTAGAACGCCGGATTCTGCTTCCGGCAGGCGTTTGAAATATGAATGTGCTGCTGCTGTATGCAAAACGGATCGGGAACCCCGTTCGCCGCCATCCGCACCAGACGGCAGGCCGGAAGCACGTCTTCCTCGTACCGGCGCATGTCGAAGGGATCGCTCCCTTCCTGCCCGATTTCCTCCGCGTCCGTCTCCGAGTTGTTGTCGCCGCGGGGGGAGTACATGCCGAATTCCGAACCGTAGGGCGTCGTAATTAAGAAAGAATCCTGCGCGTCGTGCTTGATTTGCCAGTGGGACGCGATAATCGGATAGTCCCGCTCTATCTGATGGAAAGCCTGCGTCGCAAGCGCGGCGGCCTGTTTCAAGTTCGGGGCGCAATACCGCATCACCACGCCGGGCCAGAAAATGCCCTTAATCATCCGCCCGAGCAGAAGACAGTAGGTCTTCGTAAGTCCGCGCACGCCGGTGATATAGACGTTGCGATACCGCGCTATGATCCGAAGCATCATCCGCTGCGGCAGTTCCAGCCGATACCGCGCGTCCTCCGACCGGCAGAGATCCGCGAAATAGTCCGGATACCACCGGAAGAACGAAATCATGAACCCCGCGGACTGACGGTTGATCGCGTCGTAGTCGAACGATTTTTCGGTCTTTTCCTTGACCCACCGTCCGCCCTTCTTGGAGTACCCGCTCGGCATTATAACCCGCCCCCCGGCTCTCCGTAAACGACCTTCACCGCCCCGGCGTACCGCATCCGCTCGGCTTCGTTTTCGTCCGCCTCCGGCTCGAATTCTTCAAAATCGTCGTGCGGTTCCAGCTCCGCGGGAAGCTCTTCCACCGGCGGAAGGTCGCCGTTCATCCGCGCGTTGTTGTAAATGTCCTCGATGACCTGATCGAGAACGTCTCCGGTGTACTTGTACTTCCGCGCCGTCAGGAAATAGTCCGCAAAGGCTTCCTTCACGCCGTCGAGGGTCTTGAATCCTTCGTCTTCCATGATCCCGGCCTTTTCAAGCGACAACACGCAGGCGTCGTACCGGAAGTTTTCGACGGGCTTCTCATCCTTTTTCCGCATCTGTTCGGAAGCCATCAGGTCGTCGCACATCTTCTGTACTTTCTGCGCGGAGAGGTATTCGCCCTCCCGCATCAAAAAGTCCGTAATGGCGTTCCACCGGCAGACTTTGATGATGGAATCGGCAAGCTGCGGCGTGATGACCTGTCCGCGATACCGCCCGCACCAGTTTTCAAACTGCCGGTCCAGCTCATCGTAGAGTTTGTCGCTCCACGACAGCCCCTTCGCAAGCGGTTCCACGCCCCACCGTTCCCGCTGTTCCCGCGTTCCGGGCCGGGACGCCTCGTGTTCCTGCGTGACCTGTATGTACTTCGCTACGTCGGTTTTGGACAGGCTCGTGCCGAAGATGTGGAGAATGTTCGTCTCCCCGTCGAAGAACCCGCGCACAAGCCCGTTTTCCCCGTGAACCTCTTCGGCAATCGCCTCGTTATACCAACACCAGCGGTCTTCGATTTCGAGGAAATCTTTTACGAGGGGGAGCTTGTCAGGCCAAAACGGTACGTTTAAGGCCGCGCAGGTTGCGAACAGCCCTATGTAAGCTCCGACCCCTTTGTTTTCTGACAACCGATCGTATATATGCTGTTCGCATTCAATACAAATCGGCGATAATCCGCCCGGACGGTCGTAGAAGTAATCTTCAGTTTTTTCTGCGCCGCAATATCGGCAAACCTGAACCTCCATCGAACCTCCGGTTGAAAATAAAAAAACAGCCATCCCGCCCACGAGAGCCGGATGGCTGCAAATACCGTAAGTAAATCTCATTTACCCGCGGCCATTATACACTATAATTCTTATTATGTCAAGTAATTCCCCGAAATTTTAACACTTTATTCATATTTTCCGCCTCTTTACACATGGCGGTTTACACATGCCCGTCTCTTCGCACGTCTCTTGTCAACCGTTTCAATGCACGTTCTCGTGCAAGATACGCTGTTACACCTGCGAGATGTGCGGTCAGCCGTCCCCTCACACATCTGCGCGAGATGCATCACGCTTCGGGAAAAGTGGTACAATTATCCCGTACCATCTCTTTACACATGTGCGTGAGATGCGTCCGCTGCAAGTTCCCCATCCAGATAGGCAGTATCCACCGTCTCTACGTGCGTTTGTACCAGATGCGTCCGATTTTGCCACCAGTTACGCGGAGGTCTCCGTTTCTACGCACATTTGCGCAAAATACGTCCTTATGGCGAAAGTCACCCGCCGGGACGTTTCGCCGTCTCTACGCACATTTGCGCAAGAAGCATCGGGATATGAAACCTTTTCCATCTCTTCGCACGTTTGTGCAAGATGCGTCCTTTTTCGGGCTTTTCCCACTCCAAATTGTAAACCATCTCTACACACGTTTATGCAAGACGCGTCCGCGCCTTGTCATGCCCTGAACCAGTGGAGCGATAGCCGTCTCTACGCACGTTTATGCAAGACGCGTCTTCGAAGGGCCAACAGGGAAACAAGCGGTCTATTCCGTCTCTACGCACGTTTATGCAAGACGCGTCTATAATCGCCGCGTTTGCTTCCGTGCTGTGCGGGCCGTCTCTACGCACGTTTATGCAAGACGCGTCATGGCGGCGTTCCTTTCGGTCTTTGGCGTTAAAAAGTCCGTCTCTACGCACGTTTATGCAAGACGCGTCCTTTTCTGGTTTCCGTTTCTCGTGTCCACTCTTCCGTCTCTACGCACGTTTATG
>JAFYOX010000117.1 GCA_017547755.1 Clostridia bacterium
CTGTCGCAAATTAGGGTAAAGTTTCCAATTGTTCAGTAACATATACAAAAAATCAAGTGTTAATCTTTCGAAATCAAATGATTTCTTGTGTATGTTGCCGATGAATTGGTTACGATTTCCTAATTTGCGACAGCCCCTTTTTCTTTATTCCGTTCTGACGAATTCAAGCGTTTTTTCATACAGTACCGGCTGGATGAGCGGATAGGTCAGGTTTTCCGGGAGATTGCGGAACACTGCGGTTTCACCGATTTCCATTTCCGGCGGCAGTTCGCCGAGTTCCCGTACATCCGCATAATACAGCATTCCGTACGTTGCGGCGTCCTCCGTGCAGACGGCATATGCGCCGATTTTCTGCAAGGTGAACGAACGTGCGCCGGTTTCCTCATACAATTCCCGGCGTGCCGCCGTGTCGATGTCTTCGCCGGATTCGCGGTGTCCGCCGGGGATCTCCCATGAGGTCCGCTGTTTGTGGCGGCAGAACAGCCAGCCGTCCCCGTACCGCGCCATGATGACGGCAAATTTCAGCAGAGCATCGTCTGCGGTATCGAAAAATTTTACGGTCATTTTGTCATAACCCTCCCACAGTACCACGACGGTACCGGATTTTTCATGTTGTCGTACCATTTCAGCACTTCGCGTGCCTGATTCAGCATGGTATCGATCTCCACCTGTCCGAATGGGATAGCCCAGTAAACCGACGACAGCGTATTGCTGGAGATGTACAGCGCGAGAAGGCGCCAGAAATCCATCGGCACGTCTTCGCCGAAATATCCGTCCACCATGCCGGAAGCGAACTGTGGAGATACCTGCGCGCACCACACGATCCGGTTGAATTCTTCCCACGGATCGCCGTAGTCGAACCGGTTGAAGTCGATCACGGTGAGGGTGCCGTTTCTGCCGATCATCATGTTGCCGATGTGGTAGTCGCCGTGCCGCAAGGACTGCGGCCGTCCGTGCAGAAGGCGGCGATTTTTCGCGATGTAGTGGAGCATATGCTCCGCGCCGTCAAATTTCAGCGGACAGTCGTGATATCCTTTGATCTTCCGGTCGATTTTTTTGTTGAAGCGCGATTCCCAGTCTTCCTGTGCATCCGGTGCGGGAATGGAGTGAATTTTTGTGAGGATCCGTCCGGCGGTGAGACCGAACGTATACTGTTTAGTATCGAGATAACCGGTGATCGTTTCTTCCGCATCCTCGCCGTCGATCCATGTCTGGACGGAGTATACGAAGTCCTCCGTCTGTCCGAACGCAATCGGGCGGCACATCGGGATGTCAAGCGCACAGACGGTCTGCATGGCGGAAAATTCCGCTTTCTTGCGTTCAAAAGTCTCCGGATCCGACGTACGGAGCAGGTATTTCGTACCGTCTGCGGTTTCCGCGCAGTATTTTTTGTCGCCCGACCACCCTTTGTCGACCGGTGTGAGGGTCGTGAAATCGGTGATTTTCATATGCTTTTCTCCGTTCTGCATCAGCCGATGCAGGATCTCTTCCCGTACGGCATCCCAGTTTCCGGCGGAAACGTCGTATATGCGGATATCTTCGGAAAGGTGATGCAGGACGGTCCGGTCGTTCCGGTGACGGGTTTCCCAGAAGGCAATATCCTCCGCGGTCGGCGGATTCTGTCCGCGGTCAGCGAGTGCGCGGGCGAGCTGTCCGGCAAGATCGGCGGTTTCGAGATAGAAGATCCGTCGTTTCCGGTCACCGAGCGCACGGAGAAGCGTGTTTACATGGGGAACCGCCTGTTCCCCGGTGATGCGGTAATTGCGCATCATATCGTTGAGCGGATGATGGAGCAGGGAACCGTCGAACAGCAGAAAGTCGTACGTGTCATCGAGCGATTCTGCAAAATCCGTCCAGACTTGGCGGAAAGCCCCGGTATATTCGTCCATGGAAACGAGATGGGACGGGTGCCAGCAGAATTCCTTTTTCCTCAGTCCGGCAAGAAGTTCCGGCGCAAACAGCGGCGTATCGTCGTTGTAATAGCGTACCAGACGGATCTCCCCTGCCGGAACGGTGTTCCGGATAAGCGTATCGTATTCCTCCGGAAACGCTTCGCAGAGGTTCCGGTATTCGTCTGCGGTGAGATACGCGGTACAGTAGAAATCGATGGGATTGGTATAATCGAACTCGAGAAAGGCGCGCACGCGGTAACCGGCGGCGGTCAGTTCGTCCGTCAGCATCCGCAGCATGGTGGTTTTTCCGATGCCGGAGACGCCTTCCATGAAAATCAGCTCGGTCATGGGATATCCTCCTTTATTCGTACAGTTTCCGGCAGCCGCATTTTTGCGGTGCCGTGATCCGATAACTTTTGCATTCATTATACCATACAGAAATGTTTTTGCAAAGTGGAAGAGTGGGTCTGAAAAAACAAAACGGGGAAAAACTTTCCTTTAAATAGAGAAGTTTTTCCCCGAAATTTATTTTTTATCCGAACACGGACACGCCAGTCAGGTTTGCCATGCTCAGTTCCGCTACGCAGACCTGTTCACCGCCCTGCGGCGCGTGAATGATGTAGTGCGTACCGTCCTTTTTGCCGAGATAGAGCATGACGTGCCCCGGACGGTAGACCGCTGCCGGTTTGCGCACCGTATCAAGGACACCGGACGGATTATCTGTCAGCGAGAGGATCGTTCCCGCGTGCTTGCTCTGCTCGCCGGTATTGCGCGGCAGATAGATGCCGAACGTACGGAAGACCGCGCAGACAAATCCGGAACAATCAACGCCGCCGGACGAGCCGCCCCAGCCGTAATACGTCCCGAGATAGAGGAACGCCTGCCGGTAGTAATTTTCCATGGTGAAATCAAGCGTTCCGCGGACGGCATCCGCTTTGGAAATTTCGGCTTTTTCGAAATACAGCGTGCCGCTGTTTGCCGAACGCAGGGGTACCTGTACGGTATAGCTGTCCGCATCTTCTGCCGCAAAGGGAAGGGATGCGCCCATATCATAGCGCACACCGCCGCAGGTCACCGTTTTCGAAAGAACGGTGACGGAATCCTCCGGCGACGCAAACAGGAGATAGTCCTCATCCGAACAGAAGGCAATGTTTTTTGCCGGGATCCATCCGCTGTAGAAATACGACAGAACGAATACGAAATTTCCGTCCGCACTCGTGTGAAGGACCGCGACCGGAAGAGATGCGATCAGTTCGGTTTCCTGGATTCCGTCATAATGCGGATCCCCGGATTTGTGAAAGGTTTTGTCGGTTGGGAATCCCTTCAGGTCACAGCGCTCCGTGACGACGGCGCGGCGGATCTCCACGCTGTCCGGCACCTTGTCCAGTGCACGGTTGAGCCGCACTTCGTCCTGCATGGCGGCGGTGATCAGCGTATGACCGCCCACATACCGTTCATCTGCCGGAAGATTGTAGCGCTGGATCAGATCGCGGACTTCCTGCCCGTTCATCACGGACGGCAGAGCGGTCATATCCCGCATATTCGGCGTCTCGTCGCACATCCGGCGGTTGAGATTGCCGATCTCCGTCCGGTTCAGGAGGACATCATCCGCACGGCCGTTCCCGTACGCGGATTCGTACCAGCCGATCCATTCCGCGGCTTCCGGAGAGATCGTGCGTTCGTAGTCCGGATAGATCACCGGTTCCGGTTCGGAAGGTTCCGGCGGCTGAAAAGTCTGTTCCGGAGTATGGATTTCCGTATCCGGCGGCAGGTCGGGAGTCGGAAGAGTATCCGCTTCCCGCAGAGTCAGACAGGAAGTCAGACAAAACAAAAGCCCTACAGCCGCCGCAGACAACGCAAAAATCGTCCGTTTTCCTGTAAGGGGATTGGAATATCGCATAATCTTATAATATCTCCATCAAAATAAAAACAAAATCAACGTCCGATTGCACCGTACTCTGTCTTTTTTACTCCAAAAGTTTTTCAGAAGGGAGCCGCGGAACCCTTTTTCAGGAAAAGGATTCCACGGAAAACATTCTTTCGTTTAAGCCTTTGCCATCAGCTTGACCATGATGGCTTTCTGGGCGTGGAGACGGTTTTCTGCTTCTTCGAAGATTTCGTCGGCGTGTTCTTCAAAGACCTTAGCCGTGATTTCTTCGCCGCGGTGTGCGGGGAGGCAGTGCTGAACCATTGCGTTCTTTGCGGCAACGGACAGAACTTCATCGTTGATCTGGTAGCCGGTGAATACCTTGCGGCGTTCTGCGGCTTCTTCTTCCTGACCCATGGATGCCCATACGTCGGTGAAGAGAACGTCCGCGTCTGCAGCGGCTTCGAGGATATTTTCGGTCATATGGTACTTGTCACCGTACGCTTTGGTGAATTCGAGGACCTGCGGGTCGGGCTGGTATGCGTTCGGGCAGGCGATGGAGACCTTCATGCCGACGGTCAGACCGCCGACGATGAGGGAGTTTGCCATGTTGTTGCCGTCGCCGATGTAGCACATCTTCAGACCGTCGAAGCCGCCCTTGATTTCACGGATGGTCATGAGGTCCGCCATGACCTGACAGGGATGGCAGTAGTCGGTCAGACCGTTGATGACCGGGCAGGAGCAGTATTCCGCGAGGTCTTCCACTTCCTTCTGTGCGAAGGTACGGATCATGATGCCGTCGAGGTAACGGGAGAGAACGCGCGCGGTGTCTTCGAGCGGTTCGCCGCGGCCGATCTGGAGGTCACGGGGAGAGAGGAACAGCGGCTGACCGCCGAGCTGATAAATACCGGTTTCGAAGGAAACGCGGGTTCTGGTGGACGACTTCTGGAAGATCATACCGAGGGACTGACCCTTGAGGATATGATGTTCGATGCCGTGCTTGCGTTCGTATTTGAGCTTGTCCGCGATGTCGAGAAGTTCGATGATGTCGTTCTTCGACAGATCGGACATTTTGAGGAAGTCTTTCATGTATGTAAACCTTCTTTATGAATTATTTCAGAACCTTTGCGAGGATTTCGATGCCGCGGTCGATTTCTTCGTAGGAAATCGTGAGCGGAGGAAGGAGACGTACGACGTTGGAGCCTGCGGTGAGGACGAGGAGTCCGTTGTCGAAGGCGTCGTGGAGGACGTCCTTCGGGGAAACGGTGACGGCGATGCCGGTCATCATGCCGATGCCGCGCACTTCCTTGACTTTATCGGAGCCGAGAGCCGCGATTTTTTCGCGCATATACGCGCCTTTTGCGTTTACTTCGGCGAGGAATTCGTCCGTGATGCGGGAAACGACATTGCATGCCGCCGCGCAGGATACGGGGTTTGCGCCGAAGGTGGAGCCGTGCATGCTTGCGCCGAGGGTCTTCGCGCACTTTTCGCCGGCGATGAAGGTACCGATCGGCAGACCGCCGCCGAGCCCCTTTGCCGTGGTGACGATGTCGGGCTGGATGCCCGCGTTCATGTAGCCGAAGAACTTGCCGCAGCGACCGATCCCGGTCTGGACTTCGTCCACGATCAGGAGGATGTCGCGTTCGCGGCAGAGCGCTTCGACTGCCTTGAGGTAATCGGCGGAAAGGATGTTCACACCGCCTTCACCCTGTACAACTTCAAGCATGACCGCGCATACATCGTCCGTGCAGGATGCGGTGAGTGCGTCGATATCGCCTGCGTCGCAGTACTTGAAGCCTTCCGTGAAGGGGAAGAAGTACTGGTGGAACACATCCTGACCGGTCGCCTTGAGGGTGGTGATCGTACGGCCGTGGAAAGATTTGTTTAGCGTGACGATGGTGCTGCGGCCTTCGCCGTACTTGTCAAAGCTGTACTTTCTTGCCAGCTTGATCGCGCCTTCGTTCGCTTCCGCGCCGGAGTTGCCGAAGAACATATTGCACATGCCGGTTTTTTCCGCGATCATGGAAGCAAGCTCGGATGCCTTGTCGCAGTAGAAATAGTTGGAAACGTGCTGGAAGCGGTTCACCTGATCGATGACTGCGTTTTTCCAGCCTTCGTCGTTCCAGCCGAAGATGTTTACGCCGATGCCGCTGGTGAAATCAACGAATTCCTTGCCGCTTTTGTCGGTCAGCACCGCACCGTGTCCTTCTTCGGGGACAAGGTCGAGCTTCCCGTAGGTCGCCATGATATTCTCTTTGTCGAGAGCAATTACATTTTCACGAAGCATAGAGTCACCTTATTCCTTTGTAAACATGGTGCCGATACCTTCTTCGGACAGCATTTCGATGAGGATCGAGTGCTTGATGCGTCCGTCGATGATGAAGGTCTTGACGCCGCCGTTGACGGCGGAAACACAGCATTCGACCTTCGGGATCATGCCGCCGGAGATCACGCCTTCCGCACGGAGTCCGTCCACTTCGTCGGTACGGATCACGGAAATGAGGGTGGAAGGGTCCTTCGGGTCACGCAGAACACCGACGGTGTCGGTCAGGAGAATCAGGTTTTCCGCTCCCAGAGCAACGGCGATTTCCGCTGCTGCGGTGTCCGCGTTGATGTTGTATACGCCGTTTGTGTCTTCCGCATGGGCAACGGTCGAGATGACCGGGATGTAGCCGCGTGCGATAACGTCTTTGATGACGTCCGCGTTGATGGAAACGATGTCGCCGACGAAGCCGTAGTCGGTACCTTCCGCGTCGGTGTGACGGGTCGCCTTGATGAGACCGCCGTCGAGACCGCAGAGACCGAGGGCACGTCCGCCGGTTCTGCCGATCTTGTCAACGAGCTGCTTGTTGGTCTTGCCGGCGAGAACCATGAGCGCAACTTCCGCGGTTTCTTCGTCGGTGTAGCGCAGACCGTTGATGAATTCGGACTTCTTGCCGATCTTCTTGAGAAGATCGTTCATGTCGGGACCGCCGCCGTGTACGAGAACGACGTTGATGCCGGTGAGGGAGAGCAGAACGATGTCGCTGATGACCGCGTCGCGCAGTTCATCGGACAGCATCGCGTTTCCGCCGTACTTGATAACAACGGTTTTGCCGTGGTATTTCTGGATATAAGGCAGAGCTTCGATCAGAATACTCGCCTTGTCTTCGTTTCTGATAGACATGATCGGTTTCCTCCGTTCTCAGCTTCTGTAGTCGCCGTTGATGCGGACGTATTCGTAGCTCAGGTCACAGCCGTACGCTTCCGCGGAGGCGGTGCCGTCGTTCATTTCGCAGAGAATTTCGATCTTGTTTTCGGTGAGGACTTCCTTTGCGAATTCTTCGCTGAAGTCAAAGCTTCCGCCGTTCTTGCAGACCGGGAGAACACCCTTTGCGGAAGAGAAGGAGATGTCGACCTTGGTGGTATCGAAATCCACGCCGGAATAACCGAGCGCGCAGATGATACGTCCCCAGTTGGCGTCCGCGCCGAACATTGCCGCCTTTACGAGAGAGGAAGCGATGACGGACTTTGCGAGAACGCGTGCGTCTTCGGTGCTTCTTGCGCCGGATACCTTGCAGATGAGGAGCTTGGTCGCGCCTTCACCGTCTGCGGCGATGGCGGTCGCGAGCTTGTAGCAGAGGAGCTTGAGCGCACCGGCGAATACGGCGTAGTCTTCGCCTTCCGCCCTGGTGATTTCGGCGTTGCCTGCCTTGCCGGAAGCGAGGACGGTCACGGTGTCGTTGGTGCTGGTATCGCCGTCGACGGTGACCATGTTGAAGGTATCGTCGATCGCCGCACGGAGTGCGGTGTCAAGAACGTCGGATGCGATCGCGCAGTCGGTGGTGAGGAAGCAGAGCATGGTACCCATGTTCGGGTGGATCATGCCGGAACCCTTGCAGATGCCGCCGATGTGAACGGTCTTGCCGCCGATCGTGCAGGAGAATGCGAATTCCTTCTTCTTGGTGTCGGTGGTCATGATCGCCTGTGCCGCCATGTCAGAACCTTCCGCGGCCGCTTCGAGCTTTCCGAGGAGAACCGGGATGCCCTTCATGATCGGTTCGGTGTTCAGAGAAACGCCGATAACGCCGGTGGAAGCAACGATGACGTTGTTTTCTTCAATATTCAGCGCTTCCGCAACTGCCTTGCAGGTCGCGTTGGCGGTTTCGTAGCCGTCGGGAGTGCAGGCATTCGCATTGCCGGAGTTGCAGATTACAGCCTGCGCCTTGCCGTCTGCGAGATGGGCGCGGGTCACGCCGACCGGAGCCGCGAAAACCTTATTGCGGGTGAAAACGCCTGCCGCGTTGCAGACATCGTCTGCCACGATCATGGCAAGGTCGAGCTTTGCGGCGTTCTTGCGCATTCCGGCGTGGATGCCGTATGCCTTGAAGCCTTCGGCAGCACATACGCCGCCGGAAATTTCGGTATAGATGGAAGTATTCATAGAACGGATAACCTCAAATTCAATTAAAATCCCGAGGGAAGCATATCGATGCCGCAGTCTTCTGCGAAGCCGAAGTGGATGTTCATGTTCTGAATTGCCTGACCGGCCGCACCCTTGACCATGTTGTCGATGCAGGAGCAGAGGATTAGCGTACCGGTGCGCATATCGCCGTGAACGGAGATGTCGCAGTAGTTGGAACGGGTGACATTGCGGATCTGTGCGGAGGCACCCTTCGCTTCGATGCGGACGAACTGTTCGTTTTCGTAGAACTTGACGTACGCTTCGCGGACTTCGTCGATGGTCACGCCGTCCTTGAGCTTGGCGTAGATGGTTTCTTCGATGCCGCGGTTGACGGGGAGAAGATGCGGAACGAACAGAACCTTCATCGGATGACCGACTGCGTAGGACAGGGACTGTTCGATCTCGGGAGTATGGCGGTGTTCACCGACCTTGTATGCGGAGATGGATTCGTTTGCTTCCGGATAGTGCGTGTTCTGGGTCAGGCTTCTGCCGGCACCGGTGACACCGGACTTTGCGTCGATGATGATGCCGTCGGATTCAATGAAGCCGAGCTTGAGTGCGGGGAAGAGCGCGAGTGCCGCCGCGGTCGGATAACAGCCGGGGTTGGCGATGATTTTCGCGTCCTTGATGTTTTTGCGGAACAGTTCCGGCTGTGCGTAGACCGCACCGTCATGGAGTTCCGGCTTGTCGAACGGCTTTTTGTACCATTCCTTGTATTCGTCTTCGGATTCGAGACGGAAGTCCGCGCCGAGGTCGATGAGAAGCGCGCCGGATGCGAGGCACTGTTCGGCGAGCGGTTCGGAAAGACCGTGCGGCAGGGAAGCGAACACAACGTCCGCGCCGGCGATGGCGTCTTCGACGCTGGCGAGCTTCGGGAGATTCATTTTCTTGAAGTTCGGATAAACTTCTTCGATGCCCTTGCCTTCGAAGGAAACGGAGGCGAGGCCGGAGATTTCAACGTGCGGGTGAAGCGCAAGAAGACGGACAAGTTCCACGCCTGCGTAGCCGGTAGCACCCACAATGGCAGCTTTGATTTTGTTGTTCATATATGTAAACCCGTTATTTTTCAATATAATTCCGGACAAGTCCGATCTGACGGAGGACGGACTCCTTCGAAGGACCGCCGTAGACTTTGCGTTCGTTTACGCAGTTTTCGAGGTTGACCGCTTCGTATACGCCTTCGTCGAACAGGGGAGAGAAGGTCTTGTAGGTGTCGAGCGTGAGGGATTCGAGATCGGTCTTGTTTTCGATGCAGTATGCAACGAGACGGCCGCTGACGCGGTATGCGTCACGGAAGGGAAGTCCCTTCTTGACGAGGTAGTCCGCGCAGTCGGTGGCGTTGATGAATCCGCCGGACGCTGCCTGACGGAGCTTTTCTTTCTTGACGGTCATTGTGGCGATCATGGAGGTGAACAGTTCGATGCAGAGTTTCGCATTGTCGATCGCGTCGAATGCGGCTTCCTTGTCTTCCTGCATATCCTTGTTGTATGCCAGCGGGATACCCTTCATCATCGTGAGAACGGTGGTGAGGTCGCCGTAAACGCGGCCGGTCTTGCCGCGGACGAGTTCGGCGATGTCGGGATTCTTCTTCTGCGGCATGATGGAAGAGCCGGTGGAGAACGCGTCGTCGAGTTCCACGAAGGAAAATTCGCTGGTACACCACAGGATGACTTCTTCAGAGAAGCGGGAAAGGTGCATCATGATGAGGGACAGCGCAAAGACGAGTTCGATGAGGAAGTCGCGGTCGGACACGCCGTCCATGGAGTTTTCGGTGACGCCGTCCATGCCGAGGAGTTCCGCGACCATATGACGGTCGATCGGATACGTCGTGGAAGCGAGTGCGCCGGAACCGAGCGGAGAGATGTTGGTGCGTTCGTACACATCCGCAAGGCGGAGGTCGTCACGGATGAACATCTGCGCGTACGCCAGAACGTAATGTGCGAAGGTCACCGGCTGAGCACGCTGGAGATGCGTATAGCCCGCCATGACGGTATCGGTATTTTCTTCCGCGATGGTGACGATGGCACCGAGCAGGTTCTTCACGAGTTCGCGGATCTCGGTGATCTCCTTCTTGAGATACAGACGGACGTCCAGAGCGACCTGGTCGTTCCGGCTTCTCGCGGTGTGCAGTCTCTTGCCGGTATCGCCGATGCGTGCGGTCAGCACTTCTTCAACGAACATATGGATATCTTCCGCTTCCGGATCGATCGCCAGTGCGCCGGATTCGATATCCGCACGGATTTCCGCAAGCGCAGTCACGATCTTCGCGGATTCATCCGGCGAAATGATGCCGCAGCGTCCGAGCATGGTCGCGTGTGCCATCGATCCTTCGATATCTTCCCGGAACATCCGGCTGTCAAACGAGATCGACGAATTAAAATCATTGACTCTGCTGTTCTCTGCCTTCGAGAACCGCGCGTCCCACATTTTTGCCATGGTGATTAAATATATTTTCCGGGGAAAACTTTTTGAAAAAAGTTTTCCCCGGACCCCTTTCAAAAACTTTAAAACTATAAAAACAAACATAGTTCGGCTTAAATTTGAAGATACAGTCGTGTGAGTCAAACTTATAAAATCAGCCGAACCGTAAAAATTGCAATAACCCCTCATCAAATTTCATAGTATAAAAGTTTTTGAAAAGGGGTTCGGGGAGGAACTTTTTTCAAAAAGTTCCTCCCCGGTTATTCACTTTCTTACTTATCCCAGCCTGCTTCTGCCTGAGCCTTGACCTTGATCGGGAGACCGAAGAGGTTGATGAAGCCTGCAGCGTCCTTCTGGTTGTAGTCTTCGTCTACGCCGAAGGAAGCGGTCTGTTCGTTGTAGAGGGAGTACGGAGAGGTTACGCCTGCGTTGATCATGTTGCCCTTGTAGAGCTTGAGGGTAACGTCGCCGGTTACGTGCTTCTGGGTGTCATCGACAAATGCGCCGATGGATTCGCGGAGAGGAGTGAACCACTGACCGTTGTAAACGAGTTCGCCGAGCTTCTGGGCGACGATCGTCTTGAAGTGCATGGTTTCCTTGTCGAGGGTGATGGTTTCGAGAACATCGTGAGCCTTGTAGAGGATGGTGCCGGCGGGAGTTTCGTATACGCCGCGGCTCTTCATGCCTACGAGACGGTTTTCAACGATGTCGAGGAGACCGATGCCGTTTGCGCCGCCGATCTTGTTGAGGGTGTCAACAAGGGTGATGCAGTCCATTTCTTCGCCGTTGACTGCGGTCGGTACACCCTTTTCGAAGTGGATGGTAATGTAGGTGGGAGTATCGGGAGCCTGTTCGGGAGAAACGCTCAGTTCAAGGAAGCCTTCCTTGTTGTACTGCGGTTCGTTTGCGGGGCTTTCGAGGTCGAGACCTTCGTGGCTGAGGTGCCAGAGGTTCTTGTCCTTGGAGTAGTTGGTTTCGCGGCTGATCTTGAGCGGGATGTTGTGTGCTTCCGCGTAGTCGATTTCTTCGTCACGGGACTGGATATCCCAGATTCTCCACGGAGCGATGATGGTCATGTCGGGAGCGAATGCCTTGATGGTCAGTTCGAAACGTACCTGGTCGTTGCCCTTGCCGGTGCAGCCGTGGCAGATCGCGTCTGCGCCTTCAGCGAGAGCGATTTCAACGAGACGCTTTGCGATGCAGGGACGTGCGTGGGAAGTACCGAGGAGGTAATCTTCGTACTTTGCGTCTGCCTTGAGGCAGGGCCAGATGTATTCTTCGATGTATTCCTTGCGGAGGTCTTCGATGTAGAGCTTGGAAGCACCGGTCTTCAGTGCCTTTTCTTCGAGACCTTCGAGTTCGTCTGCCTGACCGACGTTGCCGGAAACCGCGATAACTTCGCAGCCTTCGTAGTTTTCCTTCAGCCACGGAATGATGATGGATGTATCAAGACCGCCGGAGTAAGCGAGAACGATTTTTTTGATTTCTTTTTTCATTTCTATGTACCTCTTTGAATTTGTTGGTTTTTTAATTTTAATGTGGCTTTATTATACCTCTCCGTCGTTATAAATGCAATAGGCAGGTTAACCAAATCGGAATAAATATGCAATTAAAATTTATAAAAATACACAATATCTCTGTGTATATACATGAAATATTCATTATGCAAAGAGATTTTCGGCGTTGTGCTGTACAGAAAATTTGCATAAAAGGCATAAATTTACGCGTTTAACCCATGAAATGACGGTTAGAATAAACAACGGATCACGGAAGGAAAGGAGATTCTATATGAAATTCACAAAGAATACAGCTGCATGGATAGCCGCATTCCTGCTTGCGGGAAGTTCCGTGCTGACGGTACACGCTTCCGCGGATACTTCCGCAGGTCTGTTTGATTTTTTCACCAAAGAGGAGTCAGCCGAAACGGAACCCATATCCGAGGATGTTCCGCCGAAGCGCGGAAAAAACAGTCCGTGCAGGGACGATGAGGACTGCGCCGCCCTGTCCGGGGAATCCTGCGGCTGGTACTGCAGGCACATGGAGGACGGCAAACGTCCGCCGGTACCGGGGGAGATGGCGTTCATTGACCGGCACGGCGGATATTTTCTCGGAGAAGATGAGAAAGTGATCTATCTCACCTTTGACGCCGGATACGAGAACGGGAACATTGCACGGATCCTCGATACGCTGAAGACGGAAGAGGTTCCGGCGGCATTCTTCGTTCTGGAAAATCTTGTGACCCGCAACACCGATCTGGTGAAGCGGATGGTTGAGGACGGACATCTTGTCTGCAACCACACCGCGAAGCACCTCGACATGAGCACGAGATCCGAACGGGAATTTACCGATGAGCTGGCGGCCATGGAGAAGATCTACCGGGAGACGATGGGAACGGAGATCGCAAAATACTATCGTCCGCCGGAAGGAAAATTCACCGAAGCCAATCTCGCATGGGCAAATTCCATCGGATACAAGACCATTTTCTGGAGCTACGCGTACGCCGACTGGGACAACAGCAGGCAGATGCCCGCGGACAAAGCCATGGAGAAAGTCCTTGCCGGGACTCACAACGGTGAGGTGATCCTTCTGCATCCGACGTCCGCCACCAATGCCGACATCCTGCCGGGACTGATCCGGGAATGGAAAGCGATGGGATACCGCTTCGGTACGCTCGATGAGCTGACGGGGAACTGCGATCCGGCGAAAAATCAAACGTAAAGCTGTGGTGACATGCGACTGAACAAACTTCTGAAATCGGTTTCCGCCGTACTTCTTCTGACGTTCTGGATTCCGCAGAAAATTTTGGGAGCGGAAGTCGTGTATTCGTGGCATACCAACGACAAAAACATTGCCCTGACCTTCGATGACGGTCCGCATCCGGTGTATACCCCCGAAATTCTCGACATTCTGGAGGAATACGGGATCAAAGCGACGTTTTTCACGATCGGGCAGAATGTGGAGTGGTACAACGATGTATTCCGTATGGAATATGAAGCCGGACATGAGATCGGGAATCATACGTATTCCCATCTGAATCTGCGGAAGCTGCCGTATCCGGAAGTCTGCCGTGAGATCGAGCTGGCGGAAGATCTTGTTTACGAAACGGTGGAATACCGGACGCGTCTGCTGCGTCCGCCGGAAGGCGCATTCGGTCATGATCTGTGCAAAGCGGCGTCTGAGATGGATTATACGGTCATCTGCTGGTCAGTGGACACCCTCGACTGGGCGCATACTCCGAGCGAAACGATCGTCCGGAATGTGCTGGAAAACGTCAAGGGCGGAGACATCATCCTGTTCCATGACTATATTTCCGGGGATTCTCCGACTCCGGGAGCACTCCGCGAGATCATTCCGGCACTGCTCGATGAAGGCTACCGGTTTGTCACGGTATCGGAACTGCTGAATCTGCGGTAAAAGAAAACAAAGCGGCTGTGATTTGAATTCACAGCCGCTTTGGCATGATGCGCGATTATTCTTCGGAAGCATCCGACATTTCTTCGTAGTACGGGTCGATCATGATCTCCTTGATCTTCGGATATGCTGCATAAATGCCCATGGTGGTGAGCAGCGCGGGCAGGATCACGAAAGGAACGATCACGGCGAGCGGGAAGTACGCATACAGAAGCACGTATTCGAACAGAAGGACAAGAACCGTGCCGAGAAGGAACATGAAATTCCGCTTGACACCGAGAACGGTGAAGTACAGCGCGTTCTTGAAGATCTTGAAGAGAGAGAGGTCAAACGTGACGATCATCAGATAGATGTACGGACGCATGAAGAAATACAGCAGAGCCAGACACCAGCTCATGAAAAGCATCGTGTCGAGGACAAAGTGATTGCCGTAGTTGAGGTTGAAGAAGAGGATATCGTAGCCGATCAGAGCGATAATGATGATGTCGAGGATACCGTAGATGAGAGCCTGACGGAAATTGCGCTTGATGGCATCAAAGAAATCCTGGAAGAAGAACACCGGCTTGCCGCGGAACAGGTTGCGGATGATGTAGGTGACACCGACATTGACCAGACCGAAGGTGATGAACAGAAGCCCGGTGAGACCGAAGAGGACGTAGTCCGCGGTCGTCAGGACGGAAACGTCCATCTGACGTTCGAAGATCGTCCAGAGCGCGGCGGTTGCGGGTGACTGATTGAACAGCATGGCGCCGCGGAGCGGTGCATAAACGAGATAATACGGCGTGGTGGTCTGCAGGGAGAAATAGCCGCTCATTGCGAGAAGGAAAAAGAAGATCGGGAAATTGCCGAAAACGAGCATGATGTTCGTCGAAAGCAGAGGGTTGAGCTTGCGGCCGAGGAATTTGAAGAAGTTGAGAAGATTCGGGTTTTCCGCAATTGCGATTTCTTCTTCGTCTACGCCTCTTCCGTCCGCATAGGCGCTGTTGAAGATGTTGAACTTTTTGCGTTCGGCACGTTTCGCATTTTTGATTTCTGCCTGTTCGCGTGCTTCGATTTCGTCGAGGGAAAGATTTCTCGTTTCCTTCTGACTGTTCCAGTTGTTCCGGCCGTAATTGGTCGGATGACTGCTTTGATTGTTCCGGTTGTTATCGTTGGGCATTTGATTCACCTTTGCTTTTGTATTGGTTCCGGAGAAGAGTTTCTCCGGGAAAAGATCATATCATCAGGACCGTCCCGCAGGTCAGCAGAAAAACGCCGCCCGAGAGGATCAGGAAGACGCGCAGATATTCCCGGACGATTTCCCGCCGGATGCGGTGCGTCCGGTCGGCGTATGCACGGCAGAGACCGAGGGAATAGATGTGCGTACACGCGGCAAGCAAGATGATCAGCACCGATGCCGCGAAATAGAGAGTCAGCGCGAGGATCCAGTGTGTACCGAGACTGCGGACCGTACCGTCCGCCATGAGAGCACCCGCACAGCCGAGACAGATCCCGCGCCAAAGGATCACCGCGGCGGATACGGCCTGCGATGCGGCGGTATGCACGGAAAATCCGACGGCAAGCAGGGACACAGCAGCCGGAAGGGTACAGCGGATCAGGGATACGACGGTATGCGGAAGACTGCCGCCCGTGTTCAGCGGATGCACGGCAAGAAAATATCCGCCGCAGGAGATCCGTGAAGTCACGGCAAATGCGCCGCCGCACGAGAGGGCAAGCAGGAGAAGGAGAAACAGAAACCGTCCCGCAAGCCGTTCGGCGAGGGTATCGCGCAGTCCGAGAATATAATTTTTCGTATCGTTCATAGTGCCTCCGGGAAGGATGGGATTCTGGGTGGTAATTCATCCTATTCTTATGCGGCGGAGGCGTCCGGAATTCCGGAGTATTATCAGACAGTTTATCACAGACCGCGGGAGAATACAATACATCAAATGTAAATTAAATAAAAAAATCAAAGAATATCCCGCGGGGTTCTTGAAAAAACGGGATGTATGACTTATAATGATAACAATACAGAAAAATTGGAAGGGACAGGAAACCTCGGAATGACACACGACGATATCACCCGGATTTTCCGTGAGCCGCCGGTGCTGGAAACGCGCCGTCTGGTACTGCGGAAGATGCAGAAGCGCGACAGCCACGATATGTACGAATACGCCAGCCGCCGCGATGTGACGGAATACCTCCTCTGGGAGCCGCACGAAAGCGAATATTATACCTACCGGTATCTGTCCTACATCCAGTCCCGCTACCGTGCCGGCGATTTCCACGACTGGGCGGTGACCGTCCGGGAAAACGACAAGATGATCGGTACCTGCGGGTTCACAAGATTCAATTACGAAGCCAATTCCGCCGAAGTCGGCTATGTCCTCAATCCGGAATACTGGGGATACGGCATCGCGCCGGAAGCGGTCTTTTCCGTGATGCGGTTCGGGTTCGTGAATCTGCGTCTGAACCGGATCGAAGCGCGGTATATGGTCGGCAACGACCGCAGCCGCCGCGTGATGGAAAAGGTCGGCATGACGTTCGAAGGGATCGCAAGGGAATCAATGCACGTCAAGGGACGGTATGTCTCGGTCGGCACGTGCGCGATCCTGCGGAGAGAATTTCAGGAGAAATTCGGCGCGGTGTGAGGAAAAATAAAAATCGAAAGGAGATTTTTATGACTACAGGATTCAGAAGGACCTGCTGTGGTATTATGGTGGCTATGCTGTTTTATCATCTTCACGGAAGTACCGGTTTTTCGGAAGAAATTACAGACGCGGAACCTGTTTCGGCAGAAATTGCACAGGAAGATATCCTTCCGCTGACGCTGGGTACGGTGACGATCGACTATTACGACGGCGAACTCCCGGAACAGCCGGCGGTATCGAATTCTCTTGCCGAAATGACTGAGGAAGAACTGCTGGATGCCGCAGGTGATATTTACCGGGGAACTGTTGAAAGTCTCCGGACAATCGAGATTCGGAACGGCGAGCGTACGGACTACAAAACACTTGCGGAAATTTCCGTTGCGGAGGTCTACAAAGGTGGTTTTGCTCCCGGTGATACGGTGACGATTTACATCAATGATCCGATTCTTTCTGAAAATGTATGGATCGAAGATTACGATGTTCTTTATCAGATGCGCGAGAATATGGATGGAATATTTATGACGCAGGCGGGTGAAGATATTTATACCGTGGTCGGCGGTGAAAAGATTTATCTGAATACTTTTGCCGACGGAAGGTTTCAGGACGGTACCCGTTTTGCCATTCTTGCAGTTGAAGATGGTCTGGAATTTGCGCGGGATTGTTATGAGGAACCCCTCCGTTCCGCCCAGACTCTCGAAGAAGCCGGAGAATATCTTAAACAGAAAATTCAGTAAAATGAAAAGGAGATACCTTGCCGTATCTCCTTTTTGCTCATTTGCCGTTCAGCTTGTTCCAGAATTTCAGCATTCCCGCGCGGTTGTTCCGGTAATCTTCTTCGGTGTCATACTGCCGGCTGAAATGTTCGCCCATGAATGCCAGCGAGATCCAAAGATTGTACCACGTCAGCCGCCGCTGTTCGCTTTCGCTGAATTCCGTCTGTCCGAAGCCTTCCAGAAAATCGGGATGCATCCCGTACCAGCGGAAACGGTCTTCCATCAGAGGTTCTCCCCACAGCGCACGTTCCCAGTCGACGATCCCGGTGATCTCATTCCCGCGGATGAGGATGTTGTTCTCCCAGATGTCAAAATGCACGAGGGACGCTTCCGTCACTTCGTCGAAATACGGTTTGTCCGCAAGAAGCTGCGCCAGAATTTCCGCACGTGTAACGCCCATGTCCGCGCCGCACGCTTCCATATCTCCGGTAATGTTCCCGATGAGCTGGTTCACCACGCCGTACAGGGAATCAAACGTGATCCCGCTGTTTACGATGCCGAACGAATCGTTTTTGACCGTTCCGATGTCCCGTACCATGCGTCCCATGGCACCGTACAGCGCTTTTGCCTGTTCCGGCGTGAACGTACGCCGCAGAGGCATCATCAGGTCGCCTTCCAGAAATTCCATAAAGAAATATTTTCCGCTGCACCGGGTCATGCTGTCGTCGTAGAACAATACTTTCGGTGCGAGTATCTCCGGAACATATTCCGCGATCAGACGCATGGACGCTGTTTCCGATTCGATCAGCCACTGCTCGTTGGAGGTTTTGCCGGTCATCCCGGGTGACGATACTTTCAGGACTGTTTTTGTGCCGTTGTCCAGCGTGACCGCATACAGGGCGTTGCACAGCCCGGCGGTCAGCTCGGTGATTTCTGCCGCGCATCGTCCGGGGAACGCATACGCCGTCAGTTCCCGGATGTGTCCGTCGGTCAGCAGATTTTTTGATGTGGAGATCATAGCTGCCTCCTTGAAAAATTGAAAAAGAATGTGGGGAAAACCATCTTCCGAGCAGTTTTCCCCTACATGAATGTTATTCTTATACGTTGAATCTGAAGAGAACAACATCGCCGTCCTGCATGACGTATTCCTTGCCTTCGCTGCGTACCAGTCCGCGTTCCTTGGCAACAGTCATGGAACCGGATTCCATGAGAGCGTCGTATGCAACAACTTCCGCACGGATGAAGCCGCGTTCGAAGTCGCTGTGGATCTTGCCGGCTGCCTGCGGTGCGCGGGTACCGTTGACAATCGTCCATGCACGGACTTCCTTGGGACCTGCGGTCAGGTAGCTGATGTAGCCGAGAAGAGCGTAGCTTGCCTTAATGAGACGGTCGAGACCGCTTTCTTCGATGCCGAGATCGGCAAGGAAGACTTCCTTTTCTTCCGCGTCGAGTTCTGCGATTTCCGCTTCGATGCCCGCGCAGACGGCGATGACTTCCGCGCCTTCTTCATCGGCTGCCGCCTTGATTGCCTTGTAGATTTCGTTGTCTTCGGATACGCCGGCCGCTTCGTCTTCGCTGACGTTCGCAACGTAGATGATCGGCTTGATGGTCAGAAGATTGAGGTCTTCGATCAGGGCGCGTTCGTCGTCGGTCAGTTCGCAGCTGCGCGCGGTCTTGCCTTCGTTCATGACGGCAAGGAGCTTGTTGTAGACGTTGATGGATTCCTGCAGGGTCTTGTCGCCCTTGAGGAGCTTCTGTGTGCGTTCGATGCGGCGTTCGAGCTGTTCGATGTCGGAGTAGATCAGTTCGAGGTTGATCGTTTCAAGGTCGCGGGTCGGGTCAACGGAACCGTCCACGTGGATGATGTCGCCGTCTTCGAAGCAGCGGAGAACGTGTACGACCGCGTCAACGTCGCGGATGTGGGAAAGGAACTTGTTGCCGAGGCCTTCGCCCTTGGATGCACCGCGTACAAGCCCTGCGATGTCAACGAATTCCACGGTTGCCGGAGTGTAGAGTTCCGGATTGTACATTTCCGCGAGCTTGTCCAGACGGTAGTCCGGAACCTGCACGATGCCCACGTTCGGGTCGATGGTGCAGAACGGGTAGTTCGCGCTCGGTGCGCCCGCACCGGTCAGTGCGTTGAACAGCGTGCTCTTGCCGACGTTCGGTAATCCGATAATGCCAAGTTTCATATCTGTATATTCCTGCCTTGTCTGTGAAAATGGTGTGATCTCTGGTATCGATTATCGTCTCATTATATACCATTTTGTGCGGATATTCAAGAGGAAAGAACATTGTTTCCGTAAATTTTATTTCCGATTTTCCGACTTTCGGAAAAATTCTGTAAAAATCATGAGGAATTTGGATTTCATTCACTCTGCGTTCACATAAACTTCATATTAATAGGATAAAATAATTGATATTACTAAAAGGAGGGTTCTATGGTATCGGAAGCAAAATACAGGCACGAGTATAAATACCCGATCAATGCTGGTGACTGTGAAATTCTGAAAAGACGTCTTCGTCAGGTTCTGAAACTTGACCCGCATGTCGGTCCCACAGGCGAGTACGTGATCCGCAGTCTGTACTTCGACAATGCATACGACAAGGCGCTTTTTGAGAAAATAAACGGCTCAAATCCGAGATCCAAGTTCCGTATCCGCATTTATAACGGGAGCGATGACATCATAACTCTTGAAAAAAAGGTGAAGGTCGGCGAACTGACGCAGAAGCTGCAGGCGCGCCTCACCCGCGAAGAGTGCGATAAGATCACTTCCGGCGATATTGACTGGATGCTGAACGACGGACGCGGAGTTGTGGCAGAGCTTTATGCTCAGATGAAGGGATATGCCCTGCGCCCGAAGGTGATCGTCGAGTATACGAGAACGCCGTTCATCTACAAGGCCGGGAACGTTCGTGTAACGCTGGACTGCAATATCCGCAGCGGTGTGTTCTCCACGGACCTGTTCAACCCTGCATCGCTCGTCCACACGGGAGACATGGACGTTCTTGAAGTCAAGTACGACCGTTTCCTGCCGGACATCGTCAAAATGGCGATCTACCCCATCGGACACGACCGGGAATCGATGTCCAAGTACGAAGTCTGCCGGAAATTCGGTTAATCCGGAGAAGGTTTTTTCCGTCAGGCGGACGGACGAAAAAAGTTCAATAAATTTTTACAGAAAAGGAATATACAAAAATGTCATTTAATGATATCTTTAAGAACAGCTTCATGGAAAGAGCCGTAGAGTTCTCCATCCTTGACACGCTCATCTCTCTCGTTCTTGCATACGCACTCGGTATGTTCATCTACTTCATTTACAAGAAGACCTATCAGGGCGTTATGTTCTCCCAGTCCTTTGGCGTTTCCCTTATCGCTCTCACGATGATTTCCACCTTCATCATCCTCGCAGTTACCTCCAACGTCGTTCTCTCGCTCGGTATGGTCGGCGCACTCTCCATCGTTCGTTTCCGTACCGCAATCAAGGATCCCCTTGACGTTGTATATCTTTTCTGGGCAGTTGGTGTAGGTATCGTTCTCGGCGCATGCATGTACCCCCTCGCTGTGATCGGCTCCATCATCGTAGGCGTTATCCTTCTCATCTTCGTTCGCGCAAAGACTCCGGACTGCGACTACATCCTCGTAGTTGAATGTGACAACGACGCAGCAGAACAGAAGGCTGTTTCCATCATCAAGGAAGGCGCTAAGAAATCCGCAATCAAGTCCAAGACTGTTGCAAAGGGCTATCTCGAAGTTACATACGAAATCAAGCTCGAAGGCGACAGCACCGAATTTGTCAACAAGCTCACCGCAACCGACGGCATCGAAAAGGCTGTTCTCGTAAGCTACAACGGCGACTACATGGCGTAAAACGCCGCAGTTCAGGCGATATTGAGAAAAAACATACGGATGCTTCGGAAACCCTTTTTACTGTCGGCGGAAAGTTTTGAATAAAGGAGAAGAAAAACATTATGGCAACGAAATTACTGGTTATTGACGATGAAGCAAATATTTGCGATTTACTGAAAATTTATTTTGAAAATGAAGGCTACGAAGTAAAAACTGCCAGCGACGGTATTGAAGGCATCAGCTATTTCAAGATGTATGAACCGGACCTCGTCCTGCTCGACATCATGCTTCCGAAGAACAAGGACGGCTGGCAGGTCTGCCGCGAGATCCGCGAAATCTCCTCCAAGCCGATCATCATGATCTCCGCCGCAAAGGTTGAGGTCGTGGACAAGATCCTCGGTCTCGAACTCGGTGCGGACGACTTCGTTACCAAGCCGTTTGACACCAAGGAGCTTGCATCCCGCATCAAGGCCGTTCTTCGCCGCTACTCCGCGCACGATGTTCAGAACGACGATGAAACCATCAAGTTCGAAAACATTGAGATCAGCCGCAGCAAGTACGAACTGAAGCTGAAGGGCAAGACCGTCGACATTCCCCCGAAGGAACTCGACCTCCTGTACTTCCTCGCTTCGAACTTCAACCGTGTGTTCACGCGTGACCAGCTTCTCGACAAGGTCTGGGGCTTCGATTACCTCGGTGACTCCCGTACCGTCGACGTACACGTCAAGCGTCTGCGCGAAAAGCTCGAAGGCGTTTCCGACAAGTGGACGCTCAAGACCGTCTGGGGCGTCGGATACAAGTTCGAACTGATCCAGTAACTTTATAAGAAGATTTCTCGGGGAAAGCCTTTTTCAAAAAAGGTTTTCCCCAAAAATTTTGTTTTCCGGAGAACTGCTGTATGTTTAAAAGCGTTTTTGTAAAATACATTTCCGCGTTCATGCTGATCAATATCCTGAGTATTTTTCTCTCCACATCGGTCATCACGACGCTGGTCAATACGTACGACGAGAACAACAAGAGCCGTGCGCTGGCGAATATCGCCTATTCCGTCACGACGTTCATCATCGACGACTACTCCACCAGCGGCGAGATCAGCTTCAACGATTATCTGAACAAATCGGTCTATCCGATCAAGCCGATGCTCGACTCCCTGGACGGCAACGTGGAAAATCTGATCATTTTCATCGCGGACGGGGACGGAAACGTCAAGCTGATCGGCGGTGCGCCCAATTTCGAACAGTATGCCGGGCCGGACGGACTGATCTCTCCCGGGGAGGAGCTGGCGTATCCGGAATCCGTAACGGCATCCCTGCAGGATTCCTCCGGGATCTCACGCAGTGATACCCTCGACGGATTTTTTGAAGAAAAACACTTTTCCTATATCAAGCCGATCCGTACCAAAACCGGAAATGTGGTCGGGTCGGTCATGACCTGCACGATGAATTCCGACATGGACGATCTGCTCGAAGCCATGGTCAAAACCATCATCATGTCCACGCTGTGGCTGATGCTGGCAGCGCTGATCGCGGTGTATTTCATCACGGAACGGCTTGTTTCCCCGATCCGGGCGATGAGCCGGGCATCCCGGGCGTTTGCCGCGGGACGGTTTGATGTCCGCGTCGAGGTCAACGGCAACGATGAAGTTGCGGAACTGGCGTCCGCATTCAACAATATGGCAAACTCGCTGCAGCACAGTACGGAAGTACAGCGTCTCTTCCTTGCGAATGTCTCGCACGACCTGCGTACCCCGATGACGAGCATCAAGGGGTACATCGAAAATATCCAGAGCGGCGCGATCCCGCCGGACAAGGTCCCGCATTATCTGGAGATCATCTCCACGGAAGTCACCCGCCTGTCCTCGCTGGTCTGGAGTCTTCTGGATATCACAAAAATTCAGGCAGGCGAACGGAAATTCGACATCAAGCCGTTCGATATCTGCGAAATGGCGAGAGAGATCATCATTTTCTCGGAACAGCGTTTGAAAGCGAAGAATCTTGACGTCATGTTTGACGCCGACCGGGATAATATGTTCGTCAACGCCGACCGGGAAGCGATCCATCAGATCCTGTCGAATATCTGCGACAACGCGATCAAATTCTCGAAGGAAGGCGGACGATACGAAGTTTCCGTGAAGGATGCCGGACAGAAAACGATCGTCAGCGTATATAACGAAGGCATCGGCATTGCCGAAGAGGAACTGCCGTACGTCTTTGACCGCTTCTACAAGAGCGACAAGAGCCGCGGACTGGACAAAACCGGCGTAGGACTCGGCCTGTTCATCGCGCGGACCATCATCGAAGCACACAACGAAACCATCAAAGTCGAGAGCGAATACGGAAAATGGTGCCGGTTCACATTCACTCTTCAGAAAGCGAACCGCCCCGCACCGGCAAATGACGACAGAAGAAACGGAGAAACAGTATTATGATTTTACGATATACAGCAACCTGCCTGTTCGGACTGGAAGGACTGCTCGGCGAAGAAATCACCGCGCTCGGCTACAAGCGCGTGGATAACATGGACGGCCGCATCACGTTTGAAGGGGACGAAAATGCCTGCGCGGTCTGCAATATCAACCTGCGCTACGCGGAACGTCTCTATCTCAACCTTGGTACGTTCGACGCGCTGACGTTCACCGATCTGTTCGACGGGACAAAAGCCCTGCCGTGGGAAGATTTTATCTCCCGTGACGACGAATTCCCGGTCAGCGGTCATGCCATCAAGAGCAAGCTGTTCTCGGTGCCGGACTGCCAGAGAATCGTGAAAAAGGCGATCTCCACCCGTCTCGGAGAAACGTACGGACTGCAGATCCTGCCGGAAACCGGAACCCGTTATAAGATCGAATTCTTCATTTTCAAGGACAAGGCATCGCTCATGATCGATCTGTCCGGTATGCCGCTCCACAAGCGCGGATACCGTCCGGAGACGCACGCTGCGCCGATCCGTGAGACATTGGCCGCCGCGCTCGTAAAGCTCGCTAGACCGCGTGAGGACGTTCTCCTGTGGGACCCGTTCTGCGGCTCGGGTACCATTGCGATCGAAGCCGCGATGCTGATGAAGAACATCGCGCCCGGTATGAACCGTACGTTTGTATCGCAGGCATATCCCGTGTTCCCCGAACAGTCGTGGAAGGACGCGTTCGAAAAGGCGAAGGCAGACGTACGCGATACCGCATTTGAAGCCTATGCGACGGACATCGACCCGCTGTGTGTGGAACTGGCAACGTCCTGCGCGAAACGTGCAGGCGTTGCGGAACATCTGAATATCTTCCAGATGGACGCGCTCGACATCGATACCCTCGGCCGCCGCGGAACCGTCGTTACGAATCCGCCGTACGGCGAACGTCTTATGACGCCGGAAGAAGCGGAAGCTCTGTACCGCGGTATGGGACAGGCGTTTGCCGCGCTCGACCGCTGGCAGATCTACGTCATCACCCAGCATGAATCCTTCCCGAAGCTGTACGGACGCCGCGCGGATAAGATCCGCAAGCTGTACAACGGCATGATCCCGTGTTACTACTATCAGTTCTTCAGGAACAACACAAAATAATGGAATAAATCCCGGAATCTCCGTCCATACTTTCTCCGAGAAAGAGTATGACGGAGATTTTTATGGAAATTTACAACGGAAAACTGACCGGGAATTTCGAGGAAGATACCGCGGTACTGGATGCGGTCCTGCGGACGGACGCGAGCTTTGATATGCTCCGGAAGACGATGGAAGTTGCGGGCGCACGGATCGTCATGTATTATATCGACGGATTTGTCAAGGCGGAATCCCTGCAGAAACTGCTGACTTATGTGATCAGCGTGAAAAGTATGGGGGATCAGGAGCCGGGAGATGCGAAAAAGTTTGCCGATATGCACATGCCCGCCGCCGAAGTGGATGTGACGGATTCGCTCGATGCGCTGGTTCTCGCGGTCATGAGCGGATGTACGGTGTTCCTCTGCGACAAATTCGATGCCAACGCCCTTGTGATCGACCTGCGGACGTATCCTGCCAGAGAGACGGAAGAACCGGAGAACGACAAGGTCATGCGCGGCAGCCGCGACGGCTTCGTGGAGACGATGATCTTCAATACCGCGATGATCCGCCGCCGGATCCGCAGTACCGATCTGACGATCCGCTATCTCAACGTGGGGAAGAGTACCCGCACCGATCTCGCGCTGTGTTACATGGAGAGCCGCGCGGATCTGAACTATGTGGAAGAACTCTGCCGGAAACTGCAGGATCTTGATACGGACAGTCTTGTCCTCGGGCATCAGAGCATCATCGAATCCATGCTGAAAACGCGGTGGTACAATCCCTTTCCGAAGATCCGTTCGACGGAACGTCCGGACTGCGCCGCCGCGACGATCCTTGAAGGAGGCATCCTCCTGATCTGCGACAACAGTCCGGAGGCAATGATTTTTCCGACCACCCTGTTCGATTTCCTGCAGGAAACGGACGACTATTATTTTCCGCCGCTGACGGGAACGTACCTCCGTCTGCTCCGGCACGCGATTTTCTGGATGACGATGATCCTGACGCCGCTGTGGTATCTTCTGCTGAGGCACGCGGACATCCTTCCTGAGGCGTGGCGCTTCCTGATTCCTGCCGATCCGGGCGCACTGCCGATTTTCGCACAGCTTCTGCTGACGGAATTTGCCCTCGATGGTCTGAAGCTTGCTTCACTGAACACGCCGAGCACCCTGTCGAACTCGCTGTCCGTGGTCGGCGGTCTTCTTCTCGGGGATTTTGCCGTCACGGTTGGCTGGCTGTCACCGGACGTGATCCTGTATATGTCGTTCGTCGCCATCGCCAACTTCACACAGTCCAATTATGAACTCGGCTATGCGTTCAAATACCTGCGTATTCTTTTGCTGATCCTGACCGCCCTGTTCGACGTCTGGGGATTTGCCGCCGGCATCGTGATCGCCGTCTTCCTTGCCGCCACCAACCGTACCATCGACGGCCGCAGACATTATCTCTATCCGCTGATCCCGTGGAACGGCAAAGCCCTCGCAAGACTTGTCTTCCGCCTGAAAAAAACAGGATAAAAAGAAAGCCTGCACGATTCCAGACAATAGATCCGCACAGACTTTGCTGTTTTCATTGTATAAATGTTTTTGAAATGGGGTTCGGGGAAAAACTTTTTGAAAAAAAGTTTTTCCCCGAAAAAATATATTTTCTTACGTTTCGATACCGGCGAACTGGTTCTGATAGAGACCGTAGTAGACGCCCTTCTGCGCGAGAAGTTCGTCGTGGCTGCCGGATTCCATGACGGTGCCGTCCTTCATTACGATGATGATGTCGGCGTCACGGATGGTCGAGAGACGGTGCGCGATGATCAGGCTGGTACGGTTCTTCATCAGAGCCACCATTGCCTGCTGGATGTGCATTTCCGTACGGGTGTCGACCGAAGAGGTTGCTTCGTCGAGAATGAGGATCTTCGGATCGGCGAGAACGGCGCGGGCGATGGACAGAAGCTGACGCTGACCCTGGCTGAGGTTGCTGCCGCCTTCCGTGAGAATCGTTTCGTAGCCTTCCGGCAGACGTTCGATGAAGTCGTCCGATTCGGAGGTAGCCGCTGCCTTGCGGATATCTTCATCCGTGGCATCGAGTTCACCGTAGCGGATGTTGTTGCCGATGGTGTCGTGGAACAGGACGGTGTCCTGAAGAACGATCGCGATCGCACTGCGAAGGGTCTTCTTCGGGATGTCGTTGATGTTTACGCCGTCGATCCTGATCTCGCCGGAGTCAACATCGTAGAAACGTGTCAGCAGATTGACGACGGTGGTCTTGCCGGAACCGGTTGCGCCGACGAGCGCGATCTTCTGACCCTGCTTTACCTTCAGATTGAAGTCGTGCAGAACCTGCTTGCCCGGATTGTAGGAGAAGTTGATGTTGTTGAATTCGATATCCCCGCGGATGTCTTCCACCTTCATGTCGGACTTGCCTTCGTCGATTTCGTCCGGCGTGTCGAGGATCGTGAAGACACGTTCCGCACCGGCGATCGCGGTCAGAATGCTTGCATACTGGTTTGCGATCTGGTTGATCGGCATCGAAAGCTGACGGGAATACTGGAGGATCGCCTGGACGTCACCGACGGAAATTGCGCCGATCGCCGTGAAATACGCGCCGGTTGCCGCAACGATGAGGTAGTTCAGGTTGTTGATGATGTTGTTCGCGGGACCCATGAGACCGCCCCAGACGTTCGCGCGGATGCTGCACTTGCGGAATTCTTCGCTGATCTTTGCGAATTCTTCACAGGCATCCTTTTCCTTGCCGTACGCGATGACGGTCTTGTAGCCGGTGACCATTTCTTCCACCTGCGCGTTCATCTGACCGAGAAGAACCTGCTTTTCAACGAAATATTTCCGCATGAACTTCGAAAGATTCGTCGAAACCAGAATGGTCAGCGGGATGGTGATGAGAGAAATGAATGCCATGCGCCAGTCGTAATAGAGAAGCATGGAGAACGCACCGATGAGGGTCAGCGCGGCGGAGATCAGCGAGGAGATGGACGAAGACAGGGTCATGGAGATGTTGTCGACGTCGTTGGTCATGCGGCTCATGATGTCACCGTGCGCGTGGGTGTCGGTGTAGCCGATCGGGAGATAGGAGATCTTGCGGAAGAGGTCGGAACGCATCGTGTAGACCGTCGTCTGCGTGATCTTCGCGGAAGCAATGCCCTGAAGAAGCTGGATCGCCGCACTTGCGAGGTATACGAGCATCATCAGCATGAGCACGCGGATCAGCGTTTCGAAATCGACGGAAACCTTGCCTTCGGTGAGGGTGATCGCGTCGATCGCACGGCCCTGAAGACTCGGACCGAGCAGGTTCAGGAAGGTGGACAGGATCGTCGTACCGATGATGGTGAAGACGAGGTACTTGCTCTTGCCGATGTATTTGATGAGTTTGAAGAGGGTCTTCTTGGCGTCCTTCGGTTTTTCGCGGATCATCGGACCGCCCATCGGGCCGCGTCCCTGCTGGGGAGTACCGTTTTTCTTCATGACGGCGCGGAGTTCATCCGCCGTCATTTCCTTCTTCTGACCGGGCTGACCGGGTTTTCCGCCGGGCATCGTACCGGGCGGCGGAGGCATTCCGCCGGGAACTTTTCCGTTCGGGGGCGGCGGCATCTGTCTGCCGTTCATATTCGGTTCCTTGTTCATTCTGCGTCACCTCCGTTGTTTTTCATCTGGGAACTGTAGATATCGCGGTAGGTTGCGCTCGTCTTCATGAGGTTGTCGTGATTGTCGAACGCGGTGATCTTTCCGTTTTCGATGACGGCGATGCGGTCGGCGTGCATGACGCTGGCGATACGCTGTGCGATCATGAGGATGGTCGTGCCTTCGAATTCGGTGTTGAGGGAGCTGCGGAGCTTGGCTTCGGTGCCGAGGTCAAGCGCGGAGGTGCTGTCGTCGAAGATCAGGATCTCGGGACGGCGGAGAACCGCACGGGAGATCGCAACACGCTGCTTCTGACCGCCGGAAAGGGAAGCACCCTTTTCGGCAACGTAGGAGGTGTAGCCTTCTTCCATGTGGGAGATAAATTCATCGGCCTGTGCCACTTTGGCGGCCGTGATGATTTCTTCCTGCGTTGCGTCGGGTTTGCCCCAGTTGATGTTTTCGTTGACCGTACCGGAGAACAGTTCGCTCTTCTGGAGAACGAAGCCGATCTTCGAGCGGAGTTCGTGGAGATCCCATTCGCGGACATCCACGCCGTCGACATAGACGGTGCCGCCGATGGCGTCATAGAAACGCGGGATGAGGTTGACGAGCGAGGATTTGCCGGAACCGGTCGCACCGATGATGGCAACGGTCTCGCCCTTCTTTACTTCAAAGGAAATGCCGTCGAGGACGTTGTTGCCGCCCGCACCCGGGTACTTGAAGGATACGTTTTCGAAGCGTACGGTACCGGTTTCCGCAGAAGAAGTGGTGCTGCCGGAAACGATGGTCGGATCGGCTTCCAGGAGTTCGCGTACGCGGTCGCCGCTGGCTTTACCGCGCGCGATCTGGTTGAACATCATGGATACCATCATGATGGAGCTGAGTACCTGCGAGATGTACTGTACCGCCGCCATGACGTCGCCGACGTTGATGCGCTGTGCTTCCACCTGCAGACCGCCGACGTAGATGATCGCAAGAACGGAAGCGTTCATGATGATGGAGAGGACCGGCCAGATGCAGGACATCAGGATCTGTACGGAGAGGTTGGTCTTCTGATAGTCGGCATTTGCTTCGCCGAAGCGTTCGATTTCGTGGGGTTCGCGGGTGTACGCCTTGACAACGCGCGCACCGGTGACGCTTTCCTGTACCACGGAGTTCACACGGTCGAGCTTTTTCTGCACGATGGAGAACTTCGGGAATGCCTTCAGCACCATGAACAGGACAACGGCAAGCTGGAAGGGGAAGGAGATCGCCACAACGTACCCGAAGGAAACGTCGAGGGTCAGACACATCGTCAGACCGCCGATCATGAAGATGGGCGCACGGACGAACATACGGAGGATCATCTGTACGAGATCCTGCAGGGCGGTGATGTCGTTTGTCAGACGGGTGACAAGGGAACCGGTCGTGAATTTGTCGGTCTGTTCCAGAGAGAGGGACATGACCTTGTTGAATGCGTCGATACGGACGTCGCTGCCAAAGCCCTGGGAAGCGATGCTGGCGGTGTAGCAGCACATCAGACCCATGAAGCCGCCGACGGCGACGAGTCCGAGCATCTGCAGACAGGTGGAGAGAATGGTGCTCATGACGACGGAGATTTCACCGCTTTCGACAACGGTGTTGACGATTTTGGACATGAGCTTGGGCTGCATGAGGTCGACGATGACTTCGCCGGCCATGAACAGCGGGGAAATGATAACGAAGAACCAGTATTTTTTCAGGTAGCTTCGGAGTTTGACCTTATTCAATATAAGTCACCTTCCTTTTCGGATTCTTCCGTAAGATTGTTTTTGATTTTTGTGAGCAGACGCATGAGGGTTTCACATTCGGAATCGGTGAGATTCTTCATTGCCTCGTTCTCTTCCTCGTGGATCCGCTTACGGATCTTGTTGTCGAGTTCGCGTCCTTTTTCGGTCAGAAAAACGCGTGTTGCGCGCAGATCGTATTCGTCCGGACGGCGGGATACATAGCCTTCCTTTTCGAGCTTCTGCAGAGCAACACTGATGGTCGGTGCCTTAAGATGCGTCGCATGGACGAGATCCAGCTGTGTTCTGCCGTCTCTGCGTGCCAGTTCGATCAGAAGAAGACGTCCCGATTTCTGTCCGATCGGGTGTTCTTCGCCGTTCGAACGGATCTTGTTGCCCATCATCCGGGTGATGTCGCTGATGAGCTGCATCGGGGTTTTCCGGTGATCCGCGAACGCATCGTCGGTTTCCGGTGCTTTTCCGTTGAGACCTAAATTCTGCATGCCTTTTTATCCTTTCCTGTTAGTTTAATAATAAATTATTTTGAAACTAATTATAACACAGGAATTTTATAAAATCAACAACGGTTTAGTACATAAAACATATTGGTGGAATATACATATTGCGTGAATTATAAAGGATATTATATATATAAAATGTGAAAAAACAGAAAAAGGAGTGATGCGGGGATCACTCCTTTTTGGAATTTACTGAAAATCTTCGTAATCGAGGATTTCAACATCGGTGAAGTAGGAATACAGTATTTCTTCTGCGGAATAGCCGAGGTCGGCGAGGTCACGCGCACCGTACTGGCTGATGCCGACGCCGTGGCCCCATCCCTTGCCGACGAAAATGAAGTTGTCTTCATCTTCGGCATAAGCGATTTTGTAGACGGTATCGTCGTCGGATTTTTCTTCAACCACTTTGGTGTTTGTACGTTCTTCCTTTTTCTCTTCTTCCACGGGATCGGCGTAGATCTTGTATTCATCGCCGAGGAACGCGTAGGCGTTCTGCTTCGACATGACAAAGAAGTCGATTTTATCGTACAGGACGCTTCCGTCTCCGGTGACAATGTTTGTCCAGAGGGAGGTGTGGTGACGGTCGATGTCGTCGGCGGTGATGACATAACAGCCGTCAACGTCGGTGTAGCCGGATTCGATGCCGTCGGAGTAGCCGCCGATGGATTCGGCTTCTTCCTCCGGAATTTCTTCCGGTTCATCTTCCGGGGCATAATCATCGTCGATAATTACGTTTTCGGTGTATTCCACGCTGCCCAGTCCGACCACGAAGTTGGCGCTCTTGACATAGGGAGTCAGTGCGATGCGCACATTGTCCGTATTTTCAACGGTAACGGTGTTGCCGTGAATGTCCGTGAACCGCAGCTTTTTGACGTAGGTGGAATTTTCGGCAAGCTCCAGGATCTCCACATCCTCGATGGCGTCTTCCAGAGATATGTACCCCTTCTGATTGAGACGGTCACAGAGAGCGGACGGGGAAACTTCGTACGTCCAGAAGCCGTTGTTGTGTGTCATATAACGTTCCCACGGGGTTTCCACTGCCTTCAGATAAGGATGCTTGTTATCTCCCCATGCGTCCTCCGCACTGACGGTCACGCCGCCGACACTGGAGGAATAGTAGGCATTGACGATTTCATCCCCGTATACGAGGATTTTTCCGGCGGTTCCGAGAACAGCATTCAGAACACGCTGATTGACTTCCTTCATTCCCTTGTAAACCTGACAGTCCACGGTATTGCAGAGATCGAAACCATAGCGGTCCATATGCTTGTTCAGGTGGGAGAGAGTGTAGGAACGAACTGTAATGGCGAAAGCTTTCAGCGTTTCGAGCGGCCAGGAAGCGGACGTTTCGTAGGGAAGGACACCCGCGATGTACGATTCCAGAGGCAGGATATTCACAAGCTGTACGCCTTCGACATCACCGTTGTCATAGCGCTTGAAGCAGAATACGCCGTCGTAGATGTTGCCGGCGGGAGTGGACATATAGGTATTGCCGTTTCTGTCCTCGTGTGCGGTCAGACCGAGTTCAAGTTCTGCGCCGCAGTCAAATTCGAACAGAATTTCCGCACGGTCGGGATCGATCACGGATACCGCCGTTTTGCTCGGACCGACGACTTCCACATCCATGCGGCGGAAAACGTCTTCCGTATCTTCCAGCATTTCTTCCGCGTCGTCTTCGGAGGCAAACGCACCGACGCGCAGGGTGTATTCAAAATCAATATAGGAAGGGATCAGGCAGAGCCCGAGGTCTTCCAGTTCGTCTTCCGAGTCGTCGATCAGCTCTTCCAGTTCCTCGCGGTCGTATCCGCTGCAGTCGACCTGAAGATGCCAGCCGCCGATGTCGGTGTTTTTCTTTTTGGATGCGAGAACGTAGTTACCGGAGGATTCTTCCAGATTATCGTCCACGGTGCAGGCGATGTACTGTTCGGAGAGACCCCAGAGTTCTTTGAAGTCCCGGTCTTCCGTCAGCTGCTGGGTACCGACCGTATAGCCTTCGTCGGACCAGACGCCGAAACTTTTGGTCAGGCTGGAACCGTAGTTGAGACCGACACTAATCAGAACATCCCCGCTGTTTTTGAGCGAGGATGTGTCAAGAGCTTCGGCTGTAACGGTTTCTGCCGCACCGACGGATGATGTAAGAACGTAGATGGTGTAGTATGCCATACCGGTAACCATCAGGATCGCCATGATGAGCGCGATGATGCGCACCATCAGTTTTTTGCGTTCTTCGCGGGTGCGGGGCTTTTTCATATTATCCTTCGACAATGGTATAGTCCCCCCTTACCATGATGAACACCACAGGGGCGTCCGCAATAATTCCACGGCCGTCTCCGCGCGGGATCAGGCACATATGATTCTTTGTAAGATACTGATAATTGTAGATTTCTGCGCCGGAGGTGTAGTCTGCAATGCCCTGCGAAGGATCGGGAGCCACACAGTAGGCACTTCCGGAACGGAGCATGATGTCGCAGGCTCCAGCCGCATAGAGAGCGTCCCCCCAGCTGAGTTCCACAACTTCGTAGGTATAAGCAGAGGAAGAAACCGGTGCCGGTTCTTCTTTTTCCGCTTCCTGCGGAGGCTGATAGGTCTGATACTGGGAAAGATCGAGATTTTCAAATCTGCGGTCGAGTTCGTTATCGATGGTTTCGTTCAGTTCCTCAAGAAGTTCGGTTTTGAAAATTCTGGTGAGGTAGGAGAGCGAAACGAGCGGGTCTTCCGAACTGTCGTATGCCGCGGCGGCAGTCACGCCGAATGCGGCAAGGGAAGCAAGAACGATCGCCGTGATTTTCAGAATTTTGGGTTTCAAAAAAAGATTCCGCCTTTCGGAAAAGTTGGATATGGTACATTATACAACATTTCCGCATGAATTGCAAGACCCTTGACGAGGAAACGTGAATTCATGCGGAAACAATCTCCGGAAAATCAGAGCATGGTGTTGATGGTGATGCCGGTTGCAGGGATTTTCAGCTTCCGGCACTTTGCAGCTTTTTCCATATCGATGGCGTCTCCGGCAAGTACGGACGTGACCGAAGTGCCGTCTTTCATGGTAAAGAGAATGGAGCCGGCGGAGGTACGGGTCGATTTCTGCGGAATGAGCGAGGAATTGATGAGGATCGCTCTGCCCATGCTGTTTTCGATCAGAATATCCATCGGTTCGTGTTCGAACAGGACGGCTGCGATCGGAGAAGCGTCGGAGAATGCACCGGTCAGGCGGCGGCGGTTGGTCTTGGTTTCGTATGCGGATGCAGGGATCTTTACCCCCTTGCCGTTTTCGAAAATGAAGATGAAATTGTCCGCCGGATCATACTCCGTGATCGCTTTCATCATGATCGGACGTTCGTCTTCCTCAAAGCCGAGCTTGGCGGCAATGAAGTCGCCGAGCGCCGAGGCTTTCACGGGATCGATGTCCGATGCACGGCACTTGTATACCTGCGCGCGGTCAGTGAAGAAAATCAGTTCCGAGCGGTTTTCCGCTTCTTCGGAAGCGATGATCTCGTCGCCGTCCTTCATTTTCTGTTCGTCTGCGCGGATGATCGACTGACGGGTGATCTTCTTGAAATAGCCTTCTTTGGTGAGGACGACGAAAATCGGATAATTTTCGATTTCCTCTTCACCGGAGTCTTCATCGATGTCATCCGGGGTAATGATCTGCGTTCTGCGCGGCTGACCGTATTTCTTCTTGATCGCCGCCAGCTGCTTTGCAATGATCGCCTTGATCTTGATGTCGTCGGCGATGATATCTTCGAGTTCGGCGATTTCCTTCTGCAGATCCTCGATTTCGCGGATGCGGTCAAGGATATATTCGCGGTTGAGGTGGCGCAGCTTGATTTCGGCGATGTAGTCCGCCTGGATCTCGTCGAGTCCGAAGCCTTCCATCAGACGCGGCACGACGTCGGATTCCTTTTCCGTTTCACGGACGATCTTCACGGCCTTGTCGATGTCGATCAGGATCTTTCCGAGCCCGCGCAGGAGATGCAGTTTGTCCTTTTTCTTCGCCAGTTCGTAGGTCAGCTCTCTGCGGACGCATCCGAGACGGAATTTGATCCATTCGATCAGAATGTCGCGTACCCCGAGCTGGAACGGACGGCCTTCGATCAGAACGGTGAAATTGCAGGAGAAGCTGTCTTCCAAAGTGGTCATGCGGTACAGCTTGTTCATCAGGGCGTCTGCGTCCGTGCCGCGCTTGATATCGAGCGTCAGCTTGAAGCCGGACAGGTCGATTTCGTCGCGCGCGTCGGAAATTTCCTTGAATTTTCCTTCTTTGATAAGATCGACGATCCGCTTGAGAATGAGGTCGCTGGAGGTCGAATAGGGGATCTGCGTGATCTCGATGATCCCCTTGGTCTTGTCGTAATTGTAGCGCGAACGCATCTTGAAGCTGCCCGTACCGGTGTCGAAGATCTGCTTCATCTGATCGCGGTCATAGATCAGATTGGCGCCGCCCGGGAAGTCGGGAGCCTTGATGAGCTCCATCAGCTTGTCGGTGGTCGTGTTCGGATTTTTCAGCAGAGCGATGGTGCCGTCGCAGATTTCCGCCAGATTGAACGAGCAGATCTGTGATGCCATACCGACCGCGATGCCCGTATTCGGACAGACGAGGATGTTCGGGAACGATGTCGGCAGAAGCGCGGGTTCGAGCATGGTATTGTCGTAGTTCGGTACCATGTCTACGGCGTCCTTGTCGATGCCGCCGAAGAGTTCCGCGCAGAAGGGATCAAGCTTGACTTCGGTATAACGGGCGGCGGCGTATGCGTCGCGGCTGTAATGCTTGCCGAAGCTGCCCTTGGAGTCGATGAACGGGTGGAGAAGGGCTTCGTGGTCACGGGTCAGACGTACCATGGTCTCGTAAATCGCCGCGTCGCCGTGCGGGTTGAGACGCATGGTCTGCCCGACGACGTTCGCACTCTTGGTACGTGCGCCGGTCATCAGCCCCATTTTGTACATCGTGTAGAGCAGTTTCCGGTGGGACGGCTTCAGACCGTCGATCTCCGGAATGGCGCGCGACACGATGACGCTCATCGCATAGGGCATGAAATTCTTTTCAATGGTGTCGGTAATATGCTGGTCTTTGATATCCGCAATTTTCGTGATTTCAGGTGTATTTTCAGTTTTCTTTCTCGCCATTGTTACAATAACTCTTTAATAAATAGATTGAAGGTTTCTTTATACAGCTTGAAGTTTTTTGGAAGGGGGTTGGGGAAACCTTTTTCGAAAAAAAGGTTTCCTCAAGAAAAAAATTATTTTTCAGATACATGAATGACAAATTCCGCGAAGATGGAGTTTGCCCATGCGAACCATACGCGGGTGAACTTGTCGGGATTGTCGACGTGGAAGCCTTCGTGCATCAGGCCGGTGCCGGCAGTGGTGGTTTCGAAGAGATCGAGGATCGCGTTGATTTCGTCATCGCAGGTGGAGGTCAGACCCTGCATTGCGAGAGAAACGTGCCAGATGTAGTTCTTCGGGGTATGCGGGCTGCCGATACCCTTTGCAGCGGTGCCTTCGTAGTAGTACGGATTGTTCTTCGAGAGGATGAAGCGGCGGGTGTTCTGGTAGATCGGATCGTCCGCACCGCAGTATCCGAGGTAGGGGAGAGAGAGCAGGCTCGGGACGTTAGCGTCGTCCATGAAGTTCTGGTTGCCGAGGCCGTCCGCTTCGTACGCGTAGATGGTACCGAATTCGGGGTGGTCGAAGGTACCGTACTTCTTGATGCCGGCATCGATTTCACCGCGCAGCTTGAGGGCACGTTCTGCCATTGCCGCGTCGTTCCATACGGTTTCCGCGATTTCCGCCATGTAGCCGAGGATAACAACGGCGAACATTTCGGACGGGATCAGATAGTGGAGTTCACACGCGTCGTCGGACGGACGGAAGCCGCTCCAGGTCATGCCGGTGTACGCAACGGGAGTACCCATGCCGTCGCACTTGAGGGTGTCGCTCGGCGGGCAGTTGCTGCGGGAGAAGCGGTATGCGGACTTTTCCGCGTGATACTGTTCGGTTTCGAAGGTATCGAGGATCTTCAGGCAGGCCTGCTTGAAGGTTTCGTCGAGGTGTTCGGTCGTGCCGGACGCCTTCATGAAGTGGTATGCGAGGTTGACGGGGTAGCAGAGGGAGTCAACTTCGTACTTGCGTTCCCATGCCATCGGGTTGTCGAATTCGGTGGTGTCGGCATAGTGACCGCCTTCCTTCTTGGTCTGGTTGAAGGCGTTTGCGTAGGGGTCGTCGAGGATGCAGTATGCCTGACGCTGTACGAGGCTGGCAACGAGGGAACGGATGTCCGCGTCGTCTCTGGTGAGATTCAGATAGTGACGGACCTGTGCGGAGGAGTCACGGAGCCACATCGCCGGGATGTCACCGGTGATGACAAATGCACCGTGTTCGTCGAGTTTGACGGTGGTTTCGATGGTGTTGAGGTAGGTTGCCTTGAACATTTCCGCGATGACGGGTCTGCCCATCGCAGTCAGGCGTTCCTGTACGCTTTCCACGTACGCTTTCATGTTGTTGGTTACGAGTTCCATAAGTGTTTCTCCGATATATCAGTTGTAATTGTTTCCGAGTTTGATGATCCGGCATCCTGCGGCACGCACGATACGGTTATAATAGGCGAGGTATTCGCCGGTTGCGGGCGGAAGAAGTGCATAGACTTTTTCCAGTTCCATTTCGTCGGCACGGCGGAGCAGGGTGAAGAGACGGCGGGAAGCTTCCTTGGCGTCACCGCGCGGACCGAGGAGGAGCATCATGCCTCCGTTGAAGGAGCCGGCGGATTCGTTGTTCGTGAAGATGCCGTAACGGCGGATGGAGGCGGAGTCCCGTTCGACGTAATGGATGAAGGTTTCTTCCGCCGCATCGATCAGGATAACTTCCGCTTTGGGGGCATAGTGCTTGTACTTCATGCCGGGGGATTCCGGCTTGATGTCATCTGCGAGAGAGGGTTCGATGACCGCGCGGGAGATCGTGACCTTTGCGCAGACAGTGGACAGCATATCGGCTGTGATGGCGCCCGGACGGAGGATGGTGCATCCGGTGCCGTCTTCGTCGAGCTTGATAACGGTCGATTCCAGACCGATCTCACAGTCGCCGCCGTCGAGGATCATGTCGATGCGTCCGTCCATATCCACACGGACATGTTCCGCGTTGGTGGGGGAAGGGATACCCGAACGGTTGGCGCTCGGTGCCGCGATCGGATGTCCGGAGACTTCGATCAGCTTGTGCGCGACCGGATTCGACGGGCAGCGGATGCCGACGGTGGGCATGCCGGCCGTGACGGTGTCCGGAATGATCGCCTTCTTCGGGAGAATGATCGTTAAAGGACCGGGCATGAACCGTTTTGCGAGCGCATAGTAGAGTTCGTTGGTGTCTGCGATGGCGTCCGCATCTTCGGGCTTTGCAATGTGGACGATCAGCGGATTGTCCGCGGGACGTCCCTTGGCGGTGAAGATTTTTTCTGCCGATTCGTTCAGAAACGCGCTTCCGGCAAGACCGTATACCGTTTCGGTCGGAATGGCGACGAGACCGCCCTGCTTGATGACTTCGGCTGCGCGCGCGATGATCGCATCATCATCCGCCGCATGACCGGTGATTTTCAGAAATTCCGTTTTCATTACAGTATTGTTTCTCCGCTTTTCAGTTTTTCGGCGGTCTCGGCAGTGGCAAGTGCGTCGATCATGTCGTCGAGATTGCCGTTTAAGTAGCTTTCGAGGGAATAGATCGTGTGGTTGATGCGGTGATCGGTGACGCGGCTCTGCGGGTAGTTGTACGTCCGGATCTTTTCGCTCCGGTCACCTGTACCGACCTGCGATTTTCGTTCGCTTGCGATTTTGTCATGCTGTTCGCGGGTCTTTATATCATAAAGCTTCGCGCGGAGCAGCTTCATCGCCTTGTCGCGGTTCTTCATCTGGCTGCGTTCGTCCTGACATTCGATCACGATGCCCGTCGGCTTATGCAGCATGCGGATGGCAGACTCCGTCTTGTTGACGTGCTGACCGCCCGCACCGCTGGATTTGATGGTTTCGATCTCCAGATCGCTCTGGTTGATTTCGATTTCGATATCCTCCGCTTCCGGCAGAACGGCGACCGTTGCCGTGGAGGTATGGATGCGGCCGGAAGATTCCGTGTCCGGTACCCGCTGTACGCGGTGGACGCCGCTTTCGTACTTGAAGCGGGAGTAGGCACCATTGCCCGTGACCATGAACGTGATTTCGCGGAATCCGCCCAGCCCGGTTTCGTTGATGCTGACCGTTTCGGTCTTGTAACGCTTCATGTCGGAATACATGGTGTACATCCGGTACAGAACGCCGGCGAACAGGGCGGCTTCTTCACCGCCGGCACCCGCGCGGATCTCGATCACGACGTTTTTGTCGTCCATCGGGTCCTTCGGAAGAAGAAGGATCTTCAATTCCTCAAAAATCCGTTCGCTGTCTTCCTTGGCGCGCTTGAGTTCCTCATTCGCCATTTCCCGCATATCGGGATCGTTTTCCATGTCGAGGATTTCCAGCGCTTCTTCCGCATCGGACTGCGTTTTCTTGTATTCGCGGTACTTTTCAATGATCGGCGCGAGAACGGCGCGTTCCTTCATCAGGGAGGTGTACCGTTCCATATCGCCGAGCGTTTCGGGTTTCGCGAGGTCTTCCTCGATGGAATCAAACCGGATCTCGGCTTCTTTCAGTCTTTCCAGCATAATATTCTCTCTATATAAAATATGGGATTATTGTCAGATTCAATGTCCACGGATACTGTCCGCCAGTTCCTTTGCCTGACGTGCTGCTTCCGTAATTTCGTCAAACCGTCCGCCGCTGATCTGTTCGTCGGACGCAATGAAACTTGCGCCGCAGCAGACGACGTACGGCAGGGCAAGATAGTCCGCCGCGTTTTTCATGGAAATTCCGCCGGTCGGCATGAAGCGGATGCCCGCGTAAGGTGCGGATACCGCCTTCAGGAATTTGACGCCTCCCGCTGCTTCCGCAGGGAAGAATTTCACAAAGGTGAGCCCGAGCGACATGGCAAGTTCGATCTCCGTGGGCGTCATGCACCCCGGAACGACCGGCACATCCTTCGCAAGAGCCGCTTCCACAATGGACGGATTCAGACCGGGCGCAACG
The DNA here is from genome assembly GCA_017547755.1 of Clostridia bacterium. Taxonomy (GTDB): domain Bacteria; phylum Bacillota; class Clostridia; order Oscillospirales; family CAG-272; genus UMGS1696. Next base: position 39,738 of record JAFYOX010000117.1, read on the forward strand.
ATGAACTGCGCACCTGCCGCAATCGCTTCGTCCAGCGACTGTTTTGTCAGCACCGTTCCGGCACCGACGAGCATTTCCGGATGCGCTTCCCGCATCCGATAAATCGATTCCGCTGCCGCCGCTGTACGGAAGGTCACTTCTGCGGTCGGCATTCCGCCGGCACAGAGCGCTTTCGCCAGATCCGCCGCGCGATTGGCATCGGAGATCTTGATGACCGGTACGATCCCGGTCTCACGCAGAGTATTTTCTAAATTAACCATAAAAAATACCTCTCACAAAAAACAATCTTTCCGGCCGAACAAAACAAGCCGGAAAACGAGAAATTCAAGCCAAACATCGTACTATGACAGATGGAAGCTTTTTGAAAAGGGTTCGGGGAAAACTTTTTCTCGAAAAAGTTTTCCCCGAGAAACTTCATTTTAAATTACTTGCAGAAAGCAGTGAAAGCGAGGTGTGCTTCGTAGAGGTCGGACTTGGAGATGCATTCGAAGGGAGCGTGCATGGAGAGAACCGGTACACCGATGTCCACGGTGTCGATGTTCTGGTTGGAGATGTACTTCGCAACCGTGCCGCCGCCGCCCTGGTCAACCTTACCGAGTTCCGCGGTCTGCCAGATAACGCCCGCGTCGTCGAAGATCTTGCGTACGAATGCAACGTATTCCGCGGAGGTATCGTTGGTACCGCCCTTACCGCCGGAACCGGTGTACTTGGAGAGACCTACGCCGCAGTGCAGGAGAGAAGAGTTGCGTCTTTCGAATACTTCCGGATAGTTCGGGTCGTAGCATGCGGTAACGTCTGCGGAGAGACACTTGGAGTTCATGCGAACAACGTTTGCGTTGCCGCCGAGGTTCTTTGCGAGTTCGTCGATGAGGTCAACGAGCAGGCAGCACTGCATACCGGAAACACCGTCGGAACCGGTTTCTTCCTTGTCGGCAAGAACCGCGATGTTGGTGTGAACGGAATCCTTGGTTTCCATGAGAGCGGTGAGAGCCGGGTAAGAGCATACGCGGTCGTCGTGACCGTATGCGCCGATGACCCAGCGGTCGAGACCGACGTCAACAGCGTTCTGTGCGGGAACGATGGAGAGTTCTGCGCTCATGAAGTCGGATTCGGTGATGCCGTACTTTTCGTAGAGCATGATCATGACGTTGAGCTTGGTCTTTTCGTCTGCGGGAGTAACCTTGCCGTCTTCTTCGATGTAGGGAGAAGTAGCCATCACGATGTTGAGGCCTTCGCCGGAGAATGCGCCGCCGAGGGTACGGCCGTTCTGGTCCTTTGCAAGGTGCGGGAGAAGGTCGGTGATACAGAATACGGGATCGCCCGCTTCGTCACCGATGCGTACCTTTACGGTGGTGCCGTCTGCCTTGGTAACTACGCCGTGCAGAGCAAGCGGGATGGTTGCCCACTGGTACTTGCGGATACCGCCGTAGTAGTGGGTCTTGAAGTAGCCGAAGCCGTCGTTTTCATACAGCGGGTGCTGCTTGAGGTCGATGCGGGGAGCGTCGATGTGCGCTGCGCAGATGCGTACGCCGTTTTCGATCGGTTCGGAACCAACGTGGATAACGAAGAGGTTCTTGCCGCGGTTGTTGAGATATACGTTGTCGCCTGCAGCGAGGGTTTCGCCGAGCTTGTATTCGCGGTAGCCTGCCTTTTCGAGGATCTCGATGGAAGCGTCAACGGCTTCACGTTCGGTCTTGGATGCGTCGAGCCATGCCGCATAGTCTGCCGCATATGCCTTCGCCTTTGCGAGGTCTTCCGCAGACTTCAGTTCGAATGCGCTCTTCTTCTTGTAGAACAGTTCTTCCTTGAGAAGCTGGCCCTTGGTCTTGTCACTCATGGTGAAATTTCCTTTCGTGTGTTGAATTTATATTTTAGTTATAAACTAACGGTTTTCAGTTCTCGTAATAGAGATCGTGGTACATCTGACTGGCTTTTTCGGCTTCCTTTACGGCATCGGCGATTTTATCATCGGGGATTTCCGTGAAATTCCCCTTTTCGTCGGTATGATCGCCGCTTTCCAGCCACAGCGCGATCAGTTCCTCATCGTCCGCCGCATGAACGGCGAGGACGGTGTTCCAGCGTCCGTACTGCGTGTACAGGTAGGACAGCCAGTAGGTTCCGTAGCGGATGTTTGTTTCCGGATCGTAAAGCATCCCGGGATCGAGGTTTTCCTTGGTCACTCTGGTCAGACGTGTGAACGTATCCGGGGACATCTGCATCAGTCCGATCCGTCCGTCTTCCGAGACACGGTTGCTTTCGAATTCACTGCCTGTGAGGATCACACCGTAGATCAGGTATTCCGGCACGCCGTAAGCGGCGGCGTAGGTCTCCACGAACTCGCTGTAGTCTCTGGGATGGCTGCGCAGATCGATGCGGTGCCAGACGGACGAGTAGATATACCCGATCAGCACGGACAGGAGCAGGATGACAATAATGACAAAACTGCGCAGTACGGCGTGTTTCAGTTTCATGAGCGTACCGCCTTATTCGTAATGTTCATCGCGTACCGCGTGCAGGCTTTCCGTACAGCGTTTCACCCGTTCGTAGAGGACCGGACGTTCGTCGTCGTTGAAGATGACGTAATCGGCGCGGTCTTCGAGTTCTTCGCGGGTCTTCTGGCTGGCGAGGCGCTTTTTTGCATCCTCTTCGGAGAGACCGTCCCGCTTCATGATCCGGGAAACGATGACGTCTTCCGGTGCGGTCACGCAGACCACACGTTCGCACATCCGGTCAAATCCGCTTTCGTACAGGACGGGCGCGTCGATCAGAACGATCGGAGAGCCGTCACGGAAGTACTGTTCCGCGGTTTCCTGCGTCTTTTCGAGAATGTGCCGGTGGGTGATCCGGTTGAGATCGGCAAGCGCTTCTTTATCGCCGCCGAAAACGAGCGAGCGCATGACGGCGCGGTTCAGCGAGAGATCCGCCGAAAGGATCTGTTCCCCGAAACGGGCGATCAGCTCGTTCATGCAGGGAGACAGCATGGAGCGATCCTCTGCAGGGGAGGTCATTTTACGGTAGACGGCATCCGTATCGACGGACGGGATCCCGTATTCCGCAAACATTTTTGCAATATATCCTTTGCCCGACCCGCTCCGTCCGCAGAGCCCGACGAGCATGACACCGTTCTTTTTCATTTTATACTTCTATCCTTCATCCTGTGGCGTATAAAAATTCGGAATTCATATTATTTTACCACACAAATTTCCACTTTTCAAGACGGAAACGGAAGTATTTAATCATTGTTCACAAGAAAACCGCAGGAGAAACGGCGTTTCTTCCTTTCCGGAAAATCATTTTCCGGATCCTTTTAAAAACTTGTTGACAAAACAACAACTTTGTGATATAATTCAGTTGTTTTTACAACAAGCAGGAGGAGACCATGGAAGAACGATTCAAGACATTTACGGTACTGATTGCCGGAGTGAGCCGGTGCATCCGCCGGATCAAAACCGGAGAAATGGCGGAATTTCAGCTTGGCAGTACCCATGTGTCGTGTCTGTACTACCTCAGCAAGGCAGAGACACTGACATCCAAGGAACTTTGCGAAATCTGCGAGGAGGACAAGGCGAATATTTCCCGTTCGATCAAATATCTGGAGGAAAACGGTTTTATCACCTGTACCTCCCGGACCAGAAAGCGCTACCTCGCACCGCTCTGTCTGACGGAAAAGGGACGGGAAGCCGGAGACCGGATTTCGGAAAAGATCGACCGGATCCTGGCGGAAGCCAGTGAAGGTCTCAGCGAAGAAGAACGTGCGATTTTTTACCGGAGTCTGACCCTGATTCACAATAATCTTCAGAAAATCTGTGCAGAATATGAAAATAACGAAGCCGCTGCGGCGAAAGGAAGAAAATCCACCGATGAATAACAGAGATGCAATCCATAAGAAAATAGAATTTACCAACATGCGCCGGCTCATCGAATGGGCGGCGGAGACCTACGGCGAAAAATATGCGTATTCCTTTAAGGAAGACCCGCTGCACGGCGAGGTGATCCATGTCACGTTCACGCAGCTGCGTGATGATGTACGTGCGCTGGCGAGCCGTCTTCTCCGGATGGGATGTGCCGGACGACACTGCGTTGTGACCGGCAAGCCGTCCTACGAGTGGGTCCTGGTTTATTTTGCCGTTCTTTCGGTCGGCGGGGTTCTCGTTCCGCTCGACCGTGACTGGCTGGCGGATGATCTTGCGGATACCGCTGCCAGAGCGGATGCCGCGTATGTTTTCTGTGACGCAGACCTCGCGGACAAGGCGGACGCGATCGCATCCCGTACCGCGCTCGTACATTCTCCGGTATATCTTCTGGCAAAGGAAAAGGAAAATTCCCTCTCCGCACTTCTCGGAGAAGGACGCGCTCTGTTCGAAGAGTCCCCGGAAGAATATTTCAATACCCCCATCGACCCGATGAAGATGTCCCTTCTGGTATTCACGTCCGGCACGACCGGCAAGGGCAAGGGCGTCATGCTCTCGCAGAACGCCGTTCTTTCGAATATGGCGGACGCGATCCCGTACATCGATTTTGCGGACAAAACCGTCGGCGTCCTGCCGCTGCATCATACGTACGGTTCGAGCGTCATGCTGGCGGCACACGTCATGATCGGCTGTGAAAATTATATTTCCGCAGGACTCCGCTACGTGCAGAAGGAACTGCGCGAACAGAAGCCCGGACATCTTATTCTCGTTCCGCTGTATCTTGAGACGTTCTACCGCCGGATCATGGCAAACCTCAAGGAAAAGGGCAAAGAACAGCTCGTGGAACGCATGATCAAGGTCAGCAACGGTCTGCGCAAAGCCGGGATCGACCGCCGCAGTACCTTCTTCAAGGAGATCCGCGCGGCATTCGGCGGTGAACTGAAGACCGTCATCACCGGCGGTGCTCCCATCAATCCGCAGATCCTTGAATTTTTCGATGCGATCGGTATTTCCACGCTCAACGGATACGGCATCACGGAATGTGCGCCGCTGATCTCCTTCAACCGCAGCCGGAACATTGTTCCGGGAACGGTCGGCAATGTTCTCGACATGGATATCGTGACGATCGACGAGCCGAACGAAGACGGCGAAGGCGAGATCCTTGTCAAGGGTCCGAACGTCATGCTCGGCTATTACAAGGACGAGCAGGCGACGGCGGATGCGTTTGACCGCGGGTATTTCCGCACGGGCGACTACGGTACGCTTACCGATGCGGGCATTCTGACCATCACGGGTCGTAAGAAGAATCTGATCATCCTTTCGAACGGCAAGAATGTCTATCCGGAAGAAATCGAAAACGAACTGGCGGCTACTCCCGGCATTCTCGATATCGTTGTTTACGAAGGACAGAGCCGGCGCGGCATTTCCAACAATGCGATTGTGGCGGAAGTGTATCCGGATATGGACTTCATGAATGCCAACGGCATCACGGATGTGGAAGCTTATCTCAAGCCGTACGTGGATGCGTTCAACCGGAAGACGGTACCGTACAAGAAGATCGCGGTTCTGAAGATCCGCCGTACGGAATTCCCGAAGAATACGCTCCGCAAGATCATGCGCTTCCAGCTCGACATGACGATCGACTGATCTGCAATACTATATTATAATGAGAAAATCCCTGTCACGCTGACAGGGATTTTCTGCGTTATTCTGCCGGAACGGGCGGCAGAACAAGATCGTCGATGATCTGACGGACGGTGTCATAATCCTCGCGGGGAAGAAGATAGGTCTGCTTTCCGCCTTCCTTTGCGTGCCACCACGTGACGCCTTCGTCGTCGACAGTCACACTGCCGTACGGATGAAGGTTCCAGTAGCCCGCGTCGGGACGGACAGCATACAGAAGCGCGGTATGGTCCCAGCTTTCACGTCCGTACAGACGTCCGCAGGGATGGACTTCGTAGGCACGGCGGACGGGATCGTCCTGCGGAGCCTTTTTCACGTAATCCTTCATGGTGACGCACCAGAGACCGATCTCGTAGCTTGAGAAGATCAGTTCGCCCGGCCATTCGCGGCAGAGAATCTGCGATGCGGGGATGTCCGCCTTGATGTTCCATTCCGCACGTACGGCAAGATCACCGACCATGACGGGCATCGGCCACGAACCGAAGAAGCGTCCGCCCATGACGACGGTGCGGAGGACCTTCTGTTCGATCAGTTCACGTCCGGTGAGAGGGGAGATATCGTCCGCCGGACTCTGCACAAGACGGGCAAGGGATGCCATCGAGCCGGTCGCGGTCAGCGTGATGCTGCCGTTGTCCGCTTCGGCGAGAAGTCTGCGGAGAAGAACGAGCGTATCGGGTGCGGCGTTTTCCGTCCCGTAGGTGTCCGCCGGATAACGGTTCGGGAATTCGTCACAGAGATGACGGGTATACGTTCCTGGTTCGGGCGAACCGGAGCCGTAATTGATGCCGACGGGAACCACACGTCCGTAATACGTATTGATCGCGTCGATGCAGCCTGCGACATACGGAGAAGCATAGCAGGCGGTCACGGCGAGCAGCTCCGCTTCGCCGAGGTCGCAGAGACGGTGGAGCATGGCAAGCGCGCCCGCATCGTCGCAGTCGCCGCCGATGTCCGTGTCAAAAATGATTTTTACTTTTTTGGATTCAGACATGAGGAAAACCTCCGTTTCGGGGATATTCGTTTTTCAGAAATTATACTGCCGGATGCCGTACATAGGTCACACGGCGGCTCTGCATTTCGCCCGGTTCCTGGATTTCGATGTCCATCGTTTCCGAGGAAAGAAGGAAGTCACGGAGTCCGTGCGTGTCGGTGATATCGTCGGGCAGGTATGCTCCGCAGTGTGCGCGGTGAGTGTCTGCGTGATAATCGCCGCCGGAGGTCAGGATCAGACCGGCGCTCTGTGCGATTTTCGTCAGTTTTTCCACGTGAGTCGCATCGTACAGCGGATGGCTGTTTGCTTCCACGCCGTCAAGATATGCGAGATCCTGAAGCACATCTTTTCCGCCGCGGAACGGATGTGCCTGGACAAGCATCCCGCCGTTTTCCTTTACAAGGGCATACAGATCCGCCATGGTCATGGCGTAGGTCTCCGGATATTTCAGCGTGAACGAGGGATCCACGCCGTATACGAGGATGTGCGCATTCGAATGCAGTTCCATGGTCACTTCCATGCCGTAGAAGACTTTGAATCCGGCGGCGTCACCGCAGGCTTTGGTATATTCGTATTCTTTGACATAGCGTTCGGCGAATGCAGCGGCGTCACCGTTTTTGACGTAGTGGCGCTGATAGTGATTCGACAGGACGATCCCGTCGATCCCGGCGTCCTGTGCCGCCTTGATAATGTCGGGTGCGGGAACACGGCAGCAGGTGCTGATCCCGGAGGTGTGTGCGTGCAGGTCAATTAACATGATATTTCCTTCTTTATGTTTAATCATAGAATGGCTGTCGGGGTTCGCAATGCAGAGACCTCCTCAGCGGATCGTGTACCATACGAAATCGTTTGCCGGGATGGTGACGGTCAGCGTAACGGTATAGTCTCTTGCCAGTTCGCAGGAGAACGGTTCCGTGTCGAAACGTGCGAATTCCGCCGTTTCCGTGAGACCGGTGTAGTACAGAGGTACGCGGATCGTACGGGTGATTTCTTCGTCGAGCGGATTGAAGAGGACGAGCATACCCTTTTCGTCCAGTTCCGGATTGACGTGGACATAGCCGTCGAAATCGCGTCCGTCGGGACGGCGGATCTTGACTGCGGGGCTTTCGAAGATCGCACGGTATTTTTTGTAGACCGCGATGCTGTCCTTCACCATGGCTTTGGTCTCGTCCGTATCGTAGAGACGGTGACCGCGGTAGGCGGCCTGCACACCGGCGAGGAGATTGTTGTTCAGCATCATCCGGTAGTGATCGAGATGTTCGCAGAGCGGTTCGATGGTTGCCGCCGCGCCGCCGCCGTGATACTGGGTCAGCGGAACGAACATCCAGCCCATGGACGGCAGTTTGTCGTAGGTGCCGTCGTGGATGTTCTGTCTGGCGAGGATGACCTGCTGTTCACGAGGAAGCGACCAGTTGACTTCCTTGTAGCCCATGCCGCACTTGTTGTTGCCGGAAAGGTAATAGCGGTCGGGGACGTTCAGATAAATGCCGTTGTCCTTGCACCAGCGGTACAGTTCGGAAATGGCGGTGAGCTGGGTGTACTGGGAGTCTTCGTATCCTTCGTGACCGGGATGCTTTTCCGATCTGCAGGTGTCGCCCGGGTAGGAGCCGTCGTGTTCGAGGACGTCAAAGCCGGTCTCGCGGAGGAACGTGCGGATGTTTTCCAGATATTTTATGCCCCATTCACTGCCGAGGCAGGGAGAACTGCCGAAGATCACCGAGTCGGCGATAACGTTGTTGTCCGCATCGATGGAACGGGAGGCAAGCAGAGAATAGCCGCCGAGTTCGATGCCGCGCGAGTGGGCGTAATCGGCGATCTTTTTGAATCTTGCAATGTTTTCCGGGGAGGCGTCTTCCATGTTCAGACCGCTGCCGAAGGAGAGGATCAGCATTTCGAAGCCGACTTCGACGCACTGGTCGATGCATTCTTTCAGTTTTTCAAAATCGGTGGAAATAATGTGGACGAAAATCGGATTTTCGGTCGTCCACGGTGCGAGCGTCCGGTAGAAGCGGTTGATCTGCAGCATCCGGCGCATCCGGTCGTTTTCGTCAAACAGAAGCAGGTGCGCGGTGTAGGAGGTGAAATCCTCCCCGTCCGCGATTTTTTTGTACGGACCGAGCGGCGGTCTGGAAACGAGCTGGATCGGGTACTGCGAGGGATAGTCGACCTGCGAGGAATATTCGGGATCGGTGGTGAACGCGAAGGTCGGCGTGAGCGTATTTTCGATGCTCGAAACGTAGAACAAGTTCCGCGACTGTTCGGCGATCCGGCGGACTTCGTTGTTGGCGGAGTCGTGTTCCGTGACCGCGAGGATCTCTGCTTCGAATTCGTTCAGGCGGATGTCCCTGCCGCTGCGGTTGCGGATGGTGAACGATTTGCCGAATGCGGGCAGATCGTCGTAGCATTCATGACGGAGGATCACTTCGATCCCTGCCAGTTCCGGCTTGTCGGAGGCAAATGTGACTTCCAGACAGACGCCCTTCGGCGGCCAGGTTTCGGCAGATGCGGGACGGCGGCGCTTCCAGTTCACCGTACGGGTGATCGGAACGACGCGGTGACTGCGGTAATTGAATCCGTCGGCAGGCTGGAATCTTTCATACCACGAGGGCTTCATAAAGCCGCGTTCAAACTGTCCGGAGACGCCGCCGACCGGATATTTCACGCCGTCCACGGTGGCGGTGACTTCCGGCTTGACGGAGCGCAGGAACTGTTCGCCGGAGAAGAGATTCTTCAGGCTGATGCAGGCGAAATCGGGGGTGAGAAGGAACCGCCGTTCGGCGATGCCGTTGGTGAGGACGATTTCTCCGGCATTTTCTTCGATCCGCGCCGGATAGGCGGCGGATGCGGTGAGATAATCGTTGATGTAGAACATACAGGATCCTCCTTCGGGAAGACAGAAGTTGTATTTTTTCGGATTCAGAACGCCATGCGTGCCCAGCCTTCGCCGGAAACCGGCGGCAGACCGAGAATTTCACGGCCGGTCTTCACGTAATAGCGGTAATTTTCGATCGGTACGCCGTTCGGGATGCGGTGGTCGAGCGCAAAGACCGTTCCGCCGCGGCGCATGACATCGGACATTTTGTATTCGAGTTCGGTGCGGATCTCTTCCTGCGTGCCGCGCAGGACGTGCTTGTCGATGCCGCCCTTGATGCAGAATTTTCTGCCGTATTTCTGCCGCAGTTTCACGACGTCCATTCCGGCGGCAGGTTCGCACGGGTAGAAGCAGTTGACGCCGCAGTCGATGAACGCGTCGAGGACGGGTTCCATATTGCCGTCGCTGTCCTGCGAGAAGAGTTTCGCACCGTAGGACTGCGCGCAGTCCCAGACCTTCCGGTAATACGGCTTCAGGAATTCCGTGACCTGTTTCGGTCCTGCGAGCGGTCCGGATTTGCCTGCCATGTCTTCGTGGATCGTCAGAACGTCGATCGGGACGATGTCGCCGACCCTTTCGAGGACCTTCACGGCAGTATCCGCCATGGTGGCGAGCATATCCTCGATCATTTCCGGTTCTTCGTAATAGGCGATGCAGAGCTCCTCTTCACCGAGAAGCTGGCGCGGTTCGTCGAATCCGCCGGGAACGCCGATCAGGGTGAGATATCCCTTTTCCCATAATGTTTTCTGCTGAAGCAGGCGTTCGCGGTTCACGCGGTCTTCGGAGAACGCGTACCAGTGCCTGATCTTCAGCCAGTCGTCCATGGTCTTTACGGGATGATCGAGCGGAAGCGGGATGGTCGCGCTTTTCTTGAACAGCTTCATTGTCCGTCCCATGCCGTCGACGGAAATGGTGAGATCCGGATGATCCTCCAGAATCCGCGGTGAAATTCCGGTGATCGCACCGGAATTTCCGGAAAGATGGCTCATCAGGACATAGTCCCAGTCAAACGCCGTCATGCCGATCTCGCTTTCGGACGCTCCCTGACTGCGCCATTCCTGCTCCAGCTGCTGCAGAGGTCCGAACAGTTCGCAGAACATCTCACGGCCGGTATATTCATACGCACAATGCGCAAGGTATTGTTCACGGTTCCAGATCATTTTGAAAATCCTTTCGCCACAGAAGTCTTTTTTATGCTTTTTTAATATATTATCACATATTTTTTCGGTATGCAATATATTTTCTGTACATTTTTACGCAAAAAGAAAGAACCCCTGTCCGGGACAGAGGTTCTTGGGTTCAGACGATGGTGCCGAAGAAGTGGACGATGTTCATGTCCTCGATCATTTTGCTGCCGTGTGCGCCGGTTCCGCCGAGAACGGGATGCTGACCGTGGTCGGGAGAATAGGTCAGCAGGGTCTTGTGTCCGGTGTAGGATTCTCTGACGGCTTCGGCGATCCGGTGGAATCCCTCCGCTTCCAGAGAAACGGCGTTGAGTGCCTGCTTGGATTCGGGACCGAATGCGTGTGCGGCGTTGTCGTAGTCGAAGGTGTGGATGCTGATCACATCGTATTTGTTTTTCGCGATCAGTTCCAGTGCCTTTTCCTGGACTTCCACGGCGTTGGCGGCTTCAAAATAGTCGAGAGCACGTCCCTTGAATATATGGAGGAAGGTGGAGTCCGCCTGTGCGACGATGGCGACTCTGCGTCCTTCGCGGAGAAGGACGTCAAAGAAGGTATCGCAGGTCAGCTGCGGTCGGGTATAGGTGAGGATCCCGTGTCCTTCGGGATCGAGACCGGTGTACATGGTCGCGTGCGCCACCGGCGTCACGGATTCCACGGTGCTGAGGAACGGTACGGACAGGCTGGTATGCTGATAGACCGGTGCGAACAGAGACGTGTATTTCTGCCAGATGTGATGCCCCACCGCATCCGCGTGGTACAGGACCGCACGGTCGGCAGTGCCGTTCATCCGTTCTTTCAGAAGTGCGGGGATCCACGCCACCGATGGTGCGTAGGTTTCCGGCAGGGAAATGTCCATGCAGTCCGCCACGATGCCGGCGAAATGCTTCAGACTGTAGGAATTGTAATGGTCAGCCATGCGGTTCTCCTTTGGTCAGCGGTCATTCCAGATCGGGTTGCCGACGGCAACGAGGGTTCCGGTGGAGGTGTCCGTGATTTCCGCGCGGTAGAACGCGCAGTCCGCGGTATCGAAGGTGAAATAAGAGGTGGAATCGCAGGGAATATCGCTCTGGAAAACGATACCCTTGTCGTCGAACAGATCGAGACGGAAGGTGTGATCCGGCAGACGGACGCTTCGGTGGAAGTCGCCGGCCGCGAGGATCAGCTTCTGACCGGCAAAGGCGGTTTTACCGCCGGTTTTTGTGTCGCCGATGCACATGCGGATGCCTGCGGAACCGCAGGTGAAGTCACCTGCGCGCAGATGGGAGAGGAAGTCCGCGTTTGTCTGCGCTTCCGCGTAAATGGTGGTCAGTGCCTTTGCGTCGGGATGCGCGTGCTTGTCGCCGCCGGCACATGCCCAGACGCGCTTGCCTGCCTTCAGAAGGTCGAGCCACAGCGCGTAGTTCTGCGCGGTATAGGTGCTTTCCGGTTCGTTGTAGAAGACTTCGATCCCGGTCTCGTCGCGGAACCAGTAGTTCAGCGGATCGTCGGATACCATGACCTGCTTCGGATGGGGATGGACGAAGAAGCCGCCGTATGCCTTGACTGTGTCGATCAGCTTGCCGAAGCGTTCCGTCGTGAAGGAAGGATAGACGAAATGTCCTTCCTCACCGCCCGAAAACTGATATTCCGGGAATTCCGCGAGGAGCTTTTCCAGAGGTTCCGGACCCGTGAAGAGCATATTGTAATGCAGGGACGAACCCTGTGCGGTGCTGTCGCTGATCCGTGTGCCCGGTTCGCTTCCGCCGATGAAGAGGCCGTCCTTCCATTCGGGGAGGTACATATGCCGCACCTGACGATGGTCAAGAATGGCGGCAAAATCCATTGCCAGTTCCTTCATTTCTTCGATCCATTCGGCGAGGGTGCATTTTCCGTCGCTCGTGCCGCCGCTTGCGGAATGGTCGTGCAGTTCGCCGTGATACGCGCGGCATCCGCTGTAGAGATTTTCAAGTTTCAGGATTTCCTGTTCCGTGATCATAGTTTTTCTCCTTTCGGGGATGATTTTATTTTTCGTTTTTTTCCATCAAAATAATAAAGTCGTGATCCGTCACGCCGAGTCCGAGCGGGACGGCGGGATCGATCTCCGTCCACTGCCGCGTTTCGAGGTCATACAGACGGACGCGGTATACGGGATCGATGCCGCTCAGTACCACCGGATGCGGCTTCTGTTCACGCAGAGAGAAGTTTTCGGCTTTTCCGCCGTCCGCAGTATCGACATAATAGGAAACGGACGTATAATTCCGCAGGAACACGAGCTTTACGCGTCCGTTGTCGGCGGTCAGCGCTTTCTGCTGATATCCGTCGATCGGTGCGAGCGCAGGCCGGTGTGCGGTGAAGTCCGCTTTGGTCAGAGCGGTCAGCGGGACGCCTTCCGTCAGTGAGAACCGGAAGGGAATGCCTGTTTCCAGACTCCATTGTTCTGCGTCGAGGAGTTTCTGATAATAGTCACTTTCCGCTTTGATGCAGAAGCGGTGACCGTGATCGGTTGCCGCCGCATCGGGACACCAGCGGTGAGAGGGGAAGACGCAGTCCGGTTCCCCATTTTTCCAGAGGGATTCGAACCATGCCTGCGCTTCGGATAGATCGATGGTCAGCGGAGCATCGGGCGTGAGCGGATAATCGTTCAGTTCCGCGAACACTTCGCGGATGGCGTGATACTGTCCGTAGCCGCGTGCCTGCCACGAAACACAGCCGCCGGCACCGGAAAGAAGGGTCAGCCATGCCGTATCGCGGCTGAGCAGGGTGAGGATCCGCTCGTCTCTGGGACTGTGCGGACGCCGTACGGGGATCGCCTGCCATTCGCCCATGATGGTCGGACGTCCGACGGCGGTATACTGCAGTGCCATGTCACTGACTGCGGCATAGTCGATGCCCGGACGGGAACCGCAGATATCGGGATAATTGTGGAGAGAGAAGAAATCCGGACGGATCTCCCGGCTCCACTGGATCGTGTCGTGTCCGAGAAGGCTGACGCCGGGATTGCTGATGCAGAGCGGCAGATCCGGCGCAGTCCGGCGGATATGGTCGGCCATATCGCGGTGCCAGTCGAGGTATGCCGGAGTATCTTCCCAGCGGAAGGTGTTCATCGGCTTTGCGTGCGGACTTGCCCAGCCGGATTCGTTGAAGATCTCGATGGCGAAGAGATCTTCAAACTCCCGGAGCTGCGGAAGAAGTTCGTCAAGAAAGCGGTGACAGCAGTCGCGGACGTCAGGATCGGAGAAAAAGTCGTCGTAGGAGACGATATCCGCGGGATCTTCGAGAAATCTGCGCTGGCTGGGTGCGGCATTCCGGATCTCCTCGTCCGTCCACAGCCGTCTGCCCCAGTAGGTGCGCGTGTCTCTCTGGCAGTAAAAACTGCATTCCGGTTCGGTGAAGAGACAGAGCTGCAGACGGATGCCATACGCGCGTGCTTCCTTCATGTACGCTTTGATTTTCGCAAGCAGGGACGAATTGACGCGTCCGCCGATGTCGAGACCTTCCCAGGCCGATCCGCCGCTGTCGCCGCGCGGGAACATCCGGATGGCGGTGCAGCCGTCCTCTTCGGCGAGAAACCGGAAGAATTTCTGCCATACGCTGCGCGTGGCGTGCTGGAATTCGAGAAGACTGCTTCCGTGCTGGGAGTCCGCCGCGAGTTCTTCGCCGACATACTCCGTACGGAAATAGCAGCCGAACATTCCGAGCGGAAGGTACCGCGTACCGTCTTCGTTATAAAAATAGCCGTTTTTCCACTGCATGGGGGTATACTCCTTTCCGGGGAGAAATTTCGATGGTTTTCCTTATTATACTGCGTTTTTTGGGGACTGTCAATCGTTTCCGTTGACAAGGATGCGGCGGTATGGTACAATATGGACAAAAAATATATTCGATGGCTGTATGCCGGAAAGGATTTTCTATGAATTTTTCCATCCGCAATCCCCTGGACGAAAACTGGTATGCCGATCCCGAAGCGCGTTACTATGAAGGGAAGTATATCATCTACGTCACCCATTCGCTTCCGTTCGACGATCAGCACAATCACACCTGTTTCGTTTCCGAAGACCTCACGCACTGGGAAAAGATCGAGAATATCATCGATATGAGCGGTTTCCCGTGGGCAAAGTGTGCTATCTGGGCGCCGACCATTGAAGAAAAGGACGGAAAGTACTACTACATTTTCGCATCCAACGATATCCCGCACAAGAGCGAGATCGGCGGTCTCGAAATCGCGGTCTCCGACTGCCCGACCGGACCGTTCAAGGCACTTCTCGACCGTCCGCTCATCGGCGAATTCCACAACGGCGCACAGCCGATCGACGCGCACCTCTTCAAGGACGACGACGGTACCATGTATCTCTACTACGGTGGCTGGGGTCACTGCAACATCGTGAAGATGAACGACGACATGACGGGCTTTGTTCCCTTTGAAGACGGCGAGATCTTCAAGGAAATCACGCCGCCCGATTACGTCGAAGGTCCGTGCATGATGAAGCGCGGCGACAAGTACTACTTCATGTGGTCTTCCGGCGGCTGGACGGACGGTACCTACCGCGTCAATACCGCGATCTCCGACAAGCCGTGGGGCCCGTTCACGGAAGCGCACACGATCCTCTCCACGGGAGATTCCACCATTGCCAACGGTCCCGGACACAACGGTTTCCTGTATCTGCCCGAACATGACCAGTATCTGATGGTTTACCATCGCCACAAGCCGGAGATCCGCAACGGCAACGCCCGCTTCCTCTGCATCGACCGCATGGATCTGGACGAAAACGGAAACATCCTGCCGGTGGAAATGACCATGGAATGGACGTTTGACGGAAAATAAAAAAAGACCCGGTTTCCCGCATCCGAACGAAAATTCTCCATAAAATCAGAGTGACCCTTGACCGTATCTTTCTTTACAAACACGATCAAGGGTCACTTATTTATCTTGGTATCTAACATCTTTTGTAATCCTCACTTTCTGCTGACTGTCCGCTGTTTTCTTCAACTCACAGGAGACGCTTTTTGATCCACCGGACTTGTTTTGTTTGGATAAGTCCTGTACTTTATTCGTGCATCGGAGGTTTCCTCTCTTTCTTTTGTGACTACATTATATCACGGTTTTTCGGGAAATACAATTGGTAAACTGTCGGAAAATTACAGAAAATTTTTGTGTGGAATGCAGAAAATTATATTTTATCAACTTTTTTGTTTACAAAACGGGGGATTCTGTGGTATAATATAACTGTTGCGGGTCTGCTGTGCCCGTGAAAAAACGCCGCTTTCTGAAACGGCGTTTTTTGCTGTGTATGATCGGACAGAGTACTGTCAGTTTCCGACTTCGCTGACGGAAGTGCCGAACGCAGTCAGGCTGACCACACCGGGAGTGATGCCGTCCGGTGCGCCGAGGATCTGCAGACGGATGCCGTATGCGCGGACGTCCTCTTCGATCTCACGGTAGTCGATGCACAGATCTTCCGTATTTTCGGACGCATCCACCAGCATCCGCCAGTTCTGCAGGGACGGATCGGGTGCGTATTCGAGTACATAGCGGAACGGACCGGGCAGGATGCCGTCGAGGATCTCCATGCCGATATCGCGCCAGATCAGCCGTACAGCGCGGATATGATAACGGGTCGCGTGTCCGATACGGCAGGTCAGCGTGGGGGAAGTATCGTTTTCCGCGGGCTGCCACCAGGTCAGAACGCTTTCGTCAAAGGCGTAGAGCGCATCGCGTCCGGGCGCCGCGCTTGTAGCCGACGGACGTTCCATGAACGTCAGCGGGAGCCAGCCCGCGTCGTTACCCTGTTCCGGATGCTGCAGAACGCCCGGTGCGAACTGCGGCATTTCCGTTGTCGCGGGACAGTACAGTTCGCCGTTTTCATCGATGCCGACGGGGTCCATGCTGATGCGGCGTTCGTACATATGATTATAATTGAAGGTATTGGTGTAGAAGACCCACAGGGTGCCGTCGGGACCGTCGGTGAGACAGCCGTGACCTGCACCGCGGATGAGTCCGGTGCGCTTTTCCGTGAACGGACCGCGTTTCTGCGGACGGAAGCCGGACAACGGACCTTCGTCGGAGTACAGGATTCCGTTGGAATAGGTGCTGTACTCGGTGCCGCTTCCGGAATAGAGAAGGTAATAGCGGCTGCCGATCTTTTTCATCCACTGACCTTCGATCCAGCCCATGCGCGCGTTCTGGTGGTATTCGCCCATCCGCTGCCATTCGGCGGACGGATCAAAGCAATGGAGAATCACCGGTTCCGAGAGCATTTCCCACGGACGGTCGGGATTCATTTCCACGCCGGCGGTCGCGGTGAAATATTCCACGTCATCCGCTGGCGTTTTCGGCTTGCTTGCGTGCCAGTAGAAATACAGATGGTCGCCGTCCGCGAGGAAACAGCCGTCGGCAGGGAACTGGATCTGCCCGTGACAGTCGGTGATGTGTCCGCAGACGGTGAAGGGACCGAGCGGATCGTCCGAGACATACAGCTCGGAGCGGCTGTGCGCATTGAGATACCACTTTCCGCGGAACTGTACCACGGCCGGACTGTACCGCAGATTCGGTACGCCGATGTCGGCGTGCTTCCAGTGGATGAAGTCCTCGGAAACGTACGCGACGGCATAGCTCGGGTACAGGATCCATTTTCCGTCGTGCCAGACCACGCTCGGGTCGGAAACGGAACGGTAGTCCGTGATGCTGCGGAGATCGGCGCGGGTCTGCTCGGCATCCAGCCAGCGTCCTTCCGGAAGGTCGGTGATGGTGAGAGGATTGCAGTAGGTTTTCATGGGACGAACCATATCCTTTCGGTATTTTTTCTTCATTATAACGTACATTCCGCAGACTGTCAAGGGAGTTTCAGGCACAAAAAAAGACCCGGTTTCCCGCGTCCGAACGAAAATTCTCCATAAAATCAGAGTGACCCTTGACCGCATCTTTCTTTACAAACACGATCAAGGGTCACTTATTTATCTTGGTATCTAACATCTTTTGTAATCCTCTCTTTCTGCTGACTGTCCGCTGTTTTCTTCAACTCACAGGAGACGCTTTTTGATTCACCGGACTTGTTTTGTTTGGATAAGTCCTGTACTTTATTCGTACATCGGAGGTTTCCTCTCTTTCTTTTGTGGCTACATTATATCACGGTTTTCACGGAAATGCAATTGGTAAACTGTTGAAAAATTACATAAAATTTTTGTGTGGAATGCAGAAAATTATATTTTATCAACTTTTTTGTTTACAAAACGAGGGATCCTGTGGTAAAATAATATTATTGCGGGTCTGCGGAATCCGGTGGAAAACCCGCGGCAGCTTCCATAAAAAATGACAGAGTATGTACGGGATGCGTACATACTCTGTTTTGATTTTACCGGGAATCGGAAAATTACTTGATGCGGATGGTAGCGAGTGCGAAGGGATCGATATCGAAGGAGATGGTCTTGCCGTTGAGTGCGCAGTCAGCGAGGACATGACGTTCGGTGATATCGACGATCTGTGCGCAGTTCGGTGCGGGAACGAGATCGGAGAGCGTGAGGGTGATCTTGCCGCCCTTGCCGGCATAGTCGGAAACACGGATGATGAAGCCGCCGTCTTCGCCGTTCTTGACGCCGGAGATCATGACGGAATCGAGGTTTTCATCGGCAAGCTTTGCAACGGAGCCGCACATCGGAAGGGTACCGCCGTTGTGCTTGACGCCCGCATTGAATGCAATCGGATGAACGTATTCGACAGCAAGACGCTTCTGTTCGTTTTCTTCGCAGACACCGACGCCGATGTTGATGTGGTGACGGCAGCGTTCGGGATCGTAGTCCGGGTCGTAGGATGCACGGATGAGGGTGACTGCACCAGCGTTGTCATGACCGCGGAAGCCGTACTTGGTGTCGGTTACGAGGAATGCGGACGGAGCATCTGCCGCATTGTTGATTCTCATGAAGCTGTTGCCGGGAACGTCGTGCGGGATATCCGCGCGGTCAACGAAGCCGAACGGGATGTCGTACTTATAGTCCTTTGCGGCGTACGCAACGGGCAGGTAGAAGTTGAGCTGAGGAATGTAGTTGCCGGTGCCCTGGGAATCCCAGTCTGCCGCGCCGGTGCCGAGTTCGTTCCAGTCCACGTCAATGTGGAAGTTGATGATCTTGGATTCGCCGCGGAGTTCAGCGGTAACGTTGAGAGTGTTGCAGGCAAACTTGATTTCGTAGGTGAGGAAACGGCGCATGCCGGAAACATGGTAGCTCTTCAGGCGTACTTCGTGGTCAACCGCATTGAGCGTTTCGATGCTCATGTACGGACCGACTCTCCAGGAGGTCATGCCGTACTTCGGATTTTCCTTGATGTAGCGGAAGATCGCGGACGGCTTGTCCGGGGTAACGATCTTTTCGCCGGTCGCCTTGTCGGTGAGTTCCACCATAGCGAGGGTGTAGGGATCGAAGACTGCCTTGATCTTGGAGTTTTCGAGAACGCACGGAGTGTCGCCGTAGGTGTCACGCCAGCCGCCGGTCGCCGCAGATGCGATGTGACCGATGCCGTCGTAGCTCTTGAGGCTGAGGATGTAGGTGCTGTAGCCGAATGCCGGGATCTTCGCCTGGATAAGGAACTTGGTGAAAGCGTGTCCCCAGTAGCCGGAGCCGCTCTGAAGCACTTCGTGCGGGATCACGTTGCCGTACGCGTCGGTGAACTGTGCGATGGAGAGGTCGTAGCGGTAGTCCCATACGGTGATTTCGACAGCTTCTTCACGGTCATACATGGTGCTGTTGAAGAGGTGGATCACACGGGTCTTGCCGCGTCCGCGTTCGGTCTGCGGGAACTGGTAGCCGCGGCTGTGTTCCACGCCGAAGCCGACGCCTGCACCTTCGGAATTGGTGAAGTTGTTTTCGTCGAAGGGAACGGAGGAAGTGTCGATTCTGTCCGCGATTTCACGCATTGCGCTGTTTGCGGAGATGTTGATGCCGGCGAGAGAATCCTGGAAGCGTCCGAGAGCGTATTCACGGGTTTCGATGATACCGGAACCGGGAAGAATGTCGTGGAAGTGGTTGAAGAGAACGTTTTCCCAGGAATTCTTGAAGATTTCGGTACGGGTGGGAGCGCCGGTCAGCGCGGTGGAAGCCGCTGCGTAGAATTCGGATTCATATGCACGGTCTTCCGCGATGCGGTTCGCCATCTTGACTCTGGTCTGGGTGGTGTAGCATCCGGTGAAGACGAAGTTGATTTCACGGTTGGTGATCGGGAAGTTTTCGCGGATGGTGTTGACGTCGTCGAAGAACTGATGGAGCGTGCCGAATACCAGCGTCGGGTAGAGCGGGAAGGTCATGTCGTCGATGAGACGTTCCACGTCGTTTCTGGTCGGTCCGCCGCCGTGGTCGCCGACACCGTAGAGGAACAGGTTCGCGTGGGAATTGTTCTTCTGGCAGAAGAGAGGCGTATCGATGAATTCGCAGACGCCGATGCTGCCGTTGTAGCTCTTGGAGTCACGGTATACGAGGACTTCCTTGCCGGACTTTGCCTTCCAGCGGTAAAGGTCGGGCTGGTCGTCGTTGGCTCTCATGTGGTAGTAATAGTCAATGCCGCCGTTCCGGTCGATTTCGGGGCAGTTCCAGTTGTGACCGAAGGTGTCGGGAGAGAAGTCGAGACGGATGGAGTCCGGATTGATGTCAAAGAGATCGGCGAGATAACGCTTGGTGTAAAGAATATGACGGGAGAGGGATTCGCCGTTGGGCATATTCTTGTCGGTTTCGGTCCATGCGGACGCGGAGATTTCCCAGCGGCCTTCGTGGATGTGCGCCTTGATTTCGTCAATCATTTCGGGCGCGAACTTTTCAATGATGCGGTAGGTGGAAGCCTGGGACTGCGCGAAGGTGAAGTCCGGATATTCCTTCATGAGGTTGAGGATCGTACGGAAGGTGTCCACGGTGACGGACGCGGTTTCCTGGAAGCCCCACATCCAGTTCATGTCGATGTGTGCATGGGCAACACAGTATACCTTGAGGGACTTTGCGGCTTCGGAGAGATCCGCGAGGGATTCTTCCATTGCGAGAACGTTCGCCTTTACGAGGGTGCCGTTTTCGTCGAGATTGGCGATGACTGCGTCAAGCGCTGCGGAAAGACGGTCGTCATAGCAGTTTGCACGGGTGGAAGAGAGGCATGCCATATATGCCAGTTCGGCGTAGGCGCGCTGGGTCCAGTAATTGCTGCCGTGAACGGCCTGCAGCCGCTTCAGTTTGTCGATAAGAGTCATGAAATCCTCCTTGGAATGGTGATTGGTATTTTCGTACACAGGGGAACTCCGTTTTCCGCCGAAACCGACGGGACGGAAATTTCCGTTTGGGTTAATTATAACAGAAAAACCGCGGAAGTCAAGAGGCGAATATGGAGATAATACAAAAAATCAGCCGTGAAAACATCCGTAAAAAAGAAAAACCTTCCGGGTCGGAAGGTTTTCTTTCATATATTCAAAGGATTCCGCACGGATCACCTGTTCGGTTTTTCCGGCGGATTTTTATCGTTTTTCCGTTTGCCGTACAGGACAGCTGCCGCCGCGAGAATGCCGACGGATGCCGCACCGCAGACGAGCAGGGAAAGAAGATCGGTCTTCGACGATTTCACGGGCTGAGCGGAAACCGTTTCGGAGGAAGCGACGAGCGGTGTGATCCGGAAGACTGCCGCGTCTTCCGCGGGGATCGTGTGGGTCAGGGAGGTACCGTCCATCAGACCTTCCTCACCGCGCCAGAGTTCCGCCGCCGTATAGATCGTGCCCGCAGGGAGATATCCGGCGAGATCGTATCTGATCTCCGTTTCGGACGTGCCGAAATTGAAGACCGCGAAGTACATCGTGTCGCCGTCCGTCAGCCAGTACGCCTCCGCGCACCGCTGTCCGGCGGACACTTCGTACGGACGGAACATCCGTCCGAGTTTGGCGACTGCGGCGATGTCTGCGTTTCCGAACATTTTCAGAATGCGTTCATGCTTTTCCGGAATGGCCGCCGCGTCCGACAGATCGTCTCCGAGAAGGAAGCTGGTCCCGCTGATCGCACCGGAGGTAACGCGGCATCGTGCTTCGCCTTCGGTGACATCCCCGTCTTTGCCCCAGACGACCAGATGGTCCGGATCGGGATAGGGATACAGTTCTTCTTCCCAGAAACACGCGGTCAGGTAACTGAGAACGTGTCTGGTATTATCAATGGAAGAGAATGCGTCACAGCTGATGCGCCGTCCGTCCGCATACTGATACGGGAAAAGCGGAGCAATGGAGAGATTGACATACAGTTTCCCTTCGCAGATCTCGGCGATCTTTGCCATGCCTGCGTTGTATGCCTGCATCCCCGTCGTGACCGACGGATCGTAATGCTGTCCTTCCACAGCGCCGTGCGTCATGAAATCCAGCTTGACATATTCGAATCCGAGGTCGATGAACCAGCGGAGTTTCTGTTCCATCCGCGCGATGGTGGCGGGATGGGTCGGGTCGAGCGCGTAGCCGCCGTCGAGTTTGCCGTACAGTCCGCTGCCGTCCGATTTCCGGATGGCGGCATCGTAATAGGTATAGTCGGAGCCTTCCATTCTGTGCGATTTCAGGGAAGCTTCGTCTCCGTGCCACGCCGTGAACGGCGTGTAGTAGATGCCGGCTTTCTGACCGTTCGCGTGACAGTGTTCCACGAACGCTTTCAGCGCGTCTTCCAGCGAAATATCCGTGGAAGGATCGTTATGGACGATAAAATCCCAGTAGGAGTCGATGTTGACATACACCGGCGCGCCGTCCTGTGTCCAGGCATCCTGCAGGTGTTCCCGGATGTAATCCGATACGGCGATCATGTCGCTGTATTTGACCTTATCCTGAAGAACGCCCCAGGAATTGTAGCCGAAGGGAACGTCCGGAACGGATTCCTTCGGAGGAACCGTTTCCGCATTGGCTTTGGCGTACGCGGTCATACCGTCGCGCCAGTCGGCAAAATAGCCGATGAAAATTTTCGGGGAACGGATCTTGTTTCCGCTCACACTGCCGTGCGGGGAATTGTCGCGGGTCGCGCTGTCGGCGATGCCGCCGAAAACGGAGAAATCCCGGATGGTTCCGAGTACGGCATCGATCCGGATGCCGGTTTTCCAGACGTCGTGTTCCACGGAACCGACCACCAGTCCGGCACCGCTTTTTTCATCAAACCACGCGGCGGCTTCATAGCTGTACGTACTGCGTCCGAGTTTTGCGGCGGAGAGCAGTGCGGGTTCCGTCCACTGGTCGTTGTCAAAGGGGATCTGTACGAAAACGCCGTCCGTCATTTCCGCCAGTCCGCCGGGATATACGGCGGCCGGCGTGATCCGGTTGGTCGAGAGATCTTCGCCGGAGACCTGCACTTCCGTGAAAAGAGCGGCGTTTAAATCGAAGGTCTGCGTCATGGTTCCGGAGAATGCCGGATGTCCGCTGTGCAGGAACAGGACAGTACTGCCGATCTGTTCCGTCATGTGAACGGTGAAATCATCGGAGGAGATCACCGCGCCGTCCAGAAGAACTTCCGCGTGTGCGTCGGTGAGGATGGCTTTGCCGTTCTCAGAGAACGACCAGATCCCGTTGTTCGTGTCGCAGGTGAGCGTGAGATTTCCGGATTCAAATACCTGATCCGCACGGTTTTCGTAGGTGCGGACGACGGCTTCTTCCGCCGCCGGTTCGAGGATCTCGATCTTATCGAGGTCGGGGGCATACCAGTCGGAGCCGATCGTGAGATCGCCGCCCGCTTTCAGCAGAAGATCGATTTCCGCCGTTTTGAATCGGTCGAAGCTGCCGGTGGACGGGCAGGCAAGTTTGCTGGAATCCCCGTCGGTATACAGGAGGAAATAGCGGTCGTCGGAACCGGAAGCATAGCGGACACGGACGGTATAATAGCCGTCCGCCGGGAGTTCAAGATTGCGGAACGTGACCGTTCCTTCGGTTTTACCTCCGCATTTGCCGAGATTTCCGACCTTTTTGCCCGCATTGGAGGCACCTCCGGACAGTTCACCTTTTTCCGCTTCGAGCGTCAGGAGAATCTGTCCGGACGGTTCGGCTGCATTGATCGAAACAGAGTCATGTAAAAGCATAAATATCAATCCCGTAAGGATGAATAGCCATCCCAGTGCGTGCGCGAGTGAGAAAAATTTCCGTAGCATTGGCTGCACGCGTTCCTTTCTGTGAAATATTCACGGCTGAGGGAGCATCTGTAATTTATATACCTTAATATAATAGCAGATTCGGACGGGATTGTCAATGTAAGGAAGAGAAAGTGCCGCAGGAGCGTCCGGAAAAAGCATGGAAAACAAAAGACCTCCGGAGTTCCGGAGGTCTGACGGATCTTATTTCGCGTACTTGTAGCCGCTGTCAGCGGTCAGGGTGATAACGCAGTCTTCGAGAGCAGTTGCATTGATCACATGGAAGGAGCTGTCCATCATCAGGTCCATGGTGTACCAGGTATCGTTGAGGTATACCTTGTTCCATGCGTGATAGCCGCCGTAGTAGTAGCCCTTTTCAATGGAGCAGGGGATGTTCTGGCTGCGGCAGAGCGCTGCAAACAGAGCGGCGTAGTCGTAGCAGATCCCCTTCTTGGATTCGAGGATGCTGGTGGTGTTGGGAACATATGCTTTCTTGCCGACCGGGTCATCCTTGGCGAAGGTGATCTCCTTCGTGCTTGGAGTAATTCAAGGGAAAATGCGATTCTTTATGGGAGAAAGATACATATATTTACAGATGTTTCTTCCTCTTTTCCGGAAAAACCGGAAAAGAGTGTATCCGCAATAAAAAACTCCCGCAGGACAGCCGCTGTCCTGCGGGAAAAGGTTCAGTCAAAAACGGTATAATCTCCGGTCAGGGCAATGTCGTCGAGGATGACGAAATTTCCCTTCATGTTTTCGTCGGAGAGACAGTAGTAGAAGTAGATGTCCGTGATGCAGGTATCCGGAGTCAGCGGAGCGCCGGTTTCCGCCTGCAGCATGGATTCCAGCGGGAACGCGAACCATCCGCGCAGTCCGCGGACGGAAGAGCCTTCCGCCTGTCCGAAGCATCCGTCGCCGCCGTGCTTCATGGTCTGCCATTCGGTGCCGTCCGCGGGCAGATAATAGAACGGGGTGGGCGTGTCGTTGTCATCGGTGCGGTACGGCTGACGGACACGGTAATTTTCGACCACGCCGAAAGACGCCTTGCGGAAATCGATTTCCGCGGTCTCGCCGGTCAGATCCATCCAGATGCGCAGATAACGGTTTTCGCCGAGCAGTCCGGGCGTTTCCAGAGAGATCCGGACTTCCGCATTGTTGCCGTAGGTGTTGTCCGCGAAATTATGACGGGTAACGCCGAGCGCACGGGTGCCGTCAAGCCCGCGCTGATCGAGAATTTCCACGGCGATCCCGTCGGTTTCGGCTTCCGCGGAGACGTTGTTGTTCCATCCGCTGAAGGAAAGTTCCGGTTCATCCGCATCGAAGTCGAGAAGAACTCCGGCGGACAGCGGTCCGGCATCTTCCGCGGAAAGCACGGGTTCCATGCGGGATTCGTCGATGTAGCTCATGTAGGTTTCCGGATTGCAGGGATCGTCCGCACGGATCACGAACATCCGCGCGCCGAACATATCTTCGTTGTGGTAGACGCCGTCGCTGACCGTGGAGGAATAGCACAGCTTGATGCCGCCGTATTCCGCCATGTAGTCGTTGATGTGGTCGTGACCGCAGACAACTGCGCGGACATCACCGCGTCCGCGCAGTGCGGCGAACAATCCGGAATTGATCTCGGAGGCGCAGACCGCTTCCCGCTTTTCGCCGGTATGCGGCAGAGCGGCACGGTTGACCCACGCATTGTAGTATTCCTGCAGAGGAATGTGGAAGACTATCAGACCCGGCACGGCGGCGCCGTTGTATGCTTCCATCTGTTCGGAGGTTTCCGTGTACCACCGGATCTGTTCGGGACGGATATAATCGTAGGAACTGCCGGAATATCCCGCAAATGTGCTTTCAATGGGGAGATAGGCGGCGGATTCTTCCTCGGAAAGGTACATTCCGGAGTCGAGCGCCCAGACATTGAATAAAACCTCATCGCTGTCCGGAGCGAGGACGGGCAGTACGTAATTACCGATCCCGGGGAGATCTTCGTCCCCTGCCTGCGAAACGCAGTGTGCAAAGGATTCGTAGATTTTCTGCTGTTTTTCTTTCGGGACATTGTCGCCTTCGGCATCGTGGTTGCCGTAGACGTGTCCCCACGGGATCTGTTTTTCCTCAAGAATCTCCACCATGTCGGAAATGCAGTTTTTCAGCATCTGTTCGTCAGAGATGCCCCATGTGTTGTCGCCGCCGAACATGACGAGATCGGGAGATTCGCGTTCCACAAGAAGCGCGATATTGTTTTTTGTCAGATCGGTGAGCGCGTCGCCTCTGCCGTGAACGTCGCAGAATACGAGGATCCGGAATTCTCCGTTTTCGTCAAACCGGAGCGTATGACGGCTGTCCTGCCACGGAGACGCGGTGTCCGGTGTTCCGCCGTTTCCGCAGGCGGTCAGGATGCCGGCGGATAAAAGCGCGGCGGTATTTCGTAAAATTTTTCTGTTCATTCATCCTGCGGTGCCGGAAGTTCCGCGGTGACGGCGCAGAGAGGGGCAGGCATATCGATTTTCCGCAGGAGAGTACCGTCCGTGACCGAAACAAAACAGACACAGTTCCCTGCTTCATTGGTCGCGATGATCCGGTCGCCAACGACAATGAAGTCCCGCGGATTGGCGCCGAAGGTCGGTACGGTCTTGCGGAAGACAAGTTTTCCGTCCGTGAAATCGAACACGGCGATGCTGTCGTGTCCGCGGTTGGAGGAATAGACCGTATTTCCGATACAGCGGATCGCCGCACCGGTGCTTTCGCCGGTGAAATCGTCCGGAAGTGCGGAGACCGTGTTGAGCAGTTCCATTTCGCCGTCGGAATACCGCAGAAGGGAGACCGTGGATTCCAGTTCATTCATGCAGAAAACGTGCGTACCGTCCTCATGGAAGACAAGATGGCGCGGTCCGTGACCGTCGGGAAGACGTACCGCGGAGTGCGGATGCAGATCGCGGTCATAGAGGATGATCTGATCCATGCCGAGGTCGGTCACGCAGAGGAAGCGTCCGTCGGGGGTCGGGTGGACATAATGGGTATGCGCTTCGTTCTGACGTTCCGGATTGACGCTGTGTCCGGTGTGCGTCACCAGAAGATCGGGCGTACGGAAGACACTGCCGGAGTCGTAGTTGACCGCGTAGATCTCTCCCTCATGGGCGCAGAGATGGCACGCGGTTTCTCCCAGCGTGGGAAGAATTTCCGACGGATCGAACAGATCGCCGTTTTCGTCCATGCGGTACGTGACTAGACCGCTTTCACGGCGACCATACGGATCGAGCAGGACGACGTGCATCGCCGGTTCCTTTCCGGAAAAGTCCGTGATCATGTACATGGGCGAAGGCATGGGCGTGAATCCTGCCGGTTCGGGAATTCCGTCCGTCAGGCGGTAGCGGTAGATTCCGCCGTCGGGAGCCGGAACGCAGGAAGCGATATAGAGATAACATACCATTTGTTCAGACATTGTATTTGCTCCTTTGATGGTTTTGGATTTATAAAAAACGCATCCGTTGTCCGGAGGATGCGCGGGGATCCGAGATTGGGAACATTATAGCATACGGCAAAAAGTCCTGTCAATTGTCTTTGCGGGATTGTCTTGAAAAGCGGCGGGATCCGTGGTATAATCGAGAAAAAGAATACGGAAAATCAATCACCGGAAGGAGAAAAATCATGGAAAAAACACTGCGTTACGCTCTTGTCGGATGCGGCAGCTTCGGCACCGTGCATCTGGATGTACTGACCCGTCTTGCCGGAACGGAGATCACGGCTCTGTGCGACATTCACCCGGAAAGCTGTGAACGGCTGAAGGAACGTTTCGGCCTGGACGTTCCGTGCTATACGGATTACCGCGAAATGCTGGCGGCGGAAAAGGAAAACATCGATATTGTGGACGTGGTCACGTCGGACAAGGCACATTGTCCGGTAACCCTTGCCGCGCTGGAAGCCGGATGTCATGTCATGTGTGAAAAGCCGATGTCCCTCTTCACGGAAGAATGCACGGCGATGGTGAAGAAGGCGGAAGAAAAGGGACTCCTGCTGATGGTGGGACAGGTCTGCCGCTGTGCGCCGGGCTTTGTGAAGGCGAAGGAACTGGTGGAAAGCGGCGAGATCGGCGAGCTGTATTTCGTCGAAAGCGAATACGCGCACGACTATACAAAGATCAAAGGTGTGGACGACTGGCGTGTGGATCCTGACCGTGAACCGATCATCGGCGGTGCGTGCCACGCGATCGACCTGCTCCGCTGGATCGCGGGCAATCCCACGGATACCACGGCATACAGCAACCATAAGGTGCTGACCGACTGGCCGGTGGACGACACGACGGTAGCGATCTTCCGTTTCCCGGATCAGGTGATCGGCAAGGTCTTCACCTCGATCGGATGCAAGCGCAATTACACCATGCGCACCGTTCTTTACGGGACGAAGGGAACGATCATCGTGAACAATACCGATCCGGTTCTCGACCTGTACCGCCTGCATCCGGACGGAAGTGCGGTGCTGACCCGTCTTCCTCTGGAGATCGACAATCATAATGTTATGGAAGAACACCGTCTCCTGCGGGAAGCGGTCCTGAACGGCGCACCGCTGATCACGACCGGTACGGAAGGCGCCAGAACAGTCGCGGTCTGCCGCGCAGTGGTGGAATCCGCCGAAACCGGAAAACCGGTAGAGATCGTATATCCCGTGTGACATCCATATTCAAATTTCAACTTTTAACGATAATGTGAGGATACTGTTATGCTGCCAACCATGAAGATCGGCGATGTCGAAATTTCCCGGCTGATCGTCGGAAGCAATCCATTTACCGGCAAATCCCATCTGAACGATGCGGTCGATGCCGATATGAAGTCGTATTTTACGGAAGAACAGGCGTTTGCCATGCTGCGCCGCTGTGAGGAAGCGGGCATCAATGCCGTGCAGTCCCGCGGCAGTATGCCGGTGATGGGGCTGATCGGACGGTACCGTCAGTCCGGCGGAAACCTGCTGTGGCTGGCGCAGACCGGCAAGAATCTGACCACGTTCGACGAAGAACTGGACGAAATGATGAAGTATGATCCCGCCGCCGTGTGCATCCACGGAGAACTGGCGGACGAGCTGTACATGACCGGGATGCTTGACCGCCTGGAAGGACTGCTCGACAAGATCCGCCGGAAGAACGTTCCCTGCGGTATCTGCGCGCATTTCCCGGAAGTCCTGACCTATGCGGAAGAACACGGTCTGAAGCCGGACTATTACATGGCGTCCCTGTACAATCTTTCCCAGCCCGACCGTTCGCATGACGTGAATCCCACCGGAGAACGCTTCGAGGACAGCGATATTCCCGTAATGTATCGGGTGATCCGGAGCCTGTCCGCGCCGACGGTCGCGCTGAAGATCCTTGGTGCGGGACGCCGCTGCGGAAGCGAAGAACAGGTGAAAGCCGCATTCCGTGAAGCGTTTGCATCCATGAAGCCGGGAGACGGCGTTCTGGTCGGCATGTTCGACAAGTACATTGACCAGCCCATGCGGAACGCGGAATATACCGCGGAAGCCATCCGTCTGGCGGAAGGAAAATAAAAAACGTATGCCGCACGGTGCGGCAGGGAAGAATATTCTGCGCGGATAAAAAATATTTACAATATTGATGTTGCTCTTTTTTGAAAAATGTGGTACAACATCAAAGTGTGTCAAATTTACTATATCGGAGAATCATGTGAAAAAAAGTTATTGGAAATTAATAGCCGCTCTCCTGACGGCGGGGCTTCTGACGGCCTGTCAGTCCGGTGACGGGGCGGGAGATGCCGGAACTGTTCTTCCTGAAACGGAAGTACCCGCGGAAAACACCGTGATCACCACTCCCGCGGACGATGTCCCGGCGGCGGAACCCGTACAGGAAGACGGTGAAAAGAAGGTCACGTTTGTTTCCGGAACGTCGTTTTCCGGAACGAAGCGTCCGACGGTGGACAGCGATGCCCGTTATCTGCCGGAAGAGGCTGTGGATGCGCCGCAGAGCGGAAAGATCGTATATTCCGTCAATTATCAGCCGGCAGGGAAGGTGGAAGGTTCCGCCGTTCAGTCGGCGGGCAGCGCTTCTTCGGAAGTGAGAGCCGTTCCCGCACTCGGCTATAAGTTCGTGAAGTGGAGCGACGGCGTTACGGATGCTGTCCGTTCCGGCGATACCGCAGAAGGTGTTTATACTGCGATTTTCGATTACGCCGTGCTGGATATGCCCATCATCGTCATCAACACCGACGACGGCAACGGAATCAAATCCAAGACGGAATACGAAAACGCGAAATTCTCCATCCTCGGATGTGAACAGAAGTATCAGATCGACGAAATCGTCACGGAGATCCGCGGACGCGGGAACAATTCGTGGGGATATCCGAAGAAGTCCTACAAGTTCAAGCTTTCCGAAAAGCAGAATCTGTTCGGCCTTGCCAACGGCAAGGAAAAGATCTGGGTGCTTCTCGCCAACCAATGCGACCAGTCCCTGCAGAGAAACCATACGGCATATGAATTCGCGCGGTACTTTGACGCGGTCGCATGGCAGCCGAACTCCCTGTCCGTGGAAGTGTATCTGAACGGCGAATATGACGGGGTCTATCTCCTTGCGGAAGAAATCAAGATTTCGGGAGACCGCGTGAATGTGGACGACCGGAACATCAACGAAGTGGATACCGGTTATCTCGTGGAACTTTCCAACTACGCTTCCGGCGAAGTCATCTATGCGGCCGGACGGAGCTACATGATCCACAACGACCTTTCTTCCGATCCTTCGATCATGAAGCAGCAGAGAGAATTCATCGCGGATTATCTCGACCAATGTTATAACGCGCTTTCCGGCGGTACCATGGAAGAATGCGCGGAACTGATCGACCTGGATTCCCTTGTGGCGATCTATCTTGCGGAAGAAATGGTCAAGAACCTCGACTCCCAGTGGGACAGCTTCTATCTGCACAAGGATGCCGGCGGCAAGCTGGTATTCGGCCCGATCTGGGACTTTGACCTGTCCCTCGGCAACGCCAACGAAGGCGCGGAAGAATACACCGATATCTTTGTCGGCAACGGACGGGGCAGCGGCGGCAGTTTCAGCACATGGTTCGCGGTTGCGCTCACACAGGAATGGTTCCGTCAGATGGTTGCGGACAAATGGGCGGAAATTTACGACAGCATCAGCCTCATGCCGCAGTTCATTCTGGATGAAGGTCAGCTCGGCCTCCGTTCCTACGAAAGAAACTTTGAACGCTGGCAGATCTTCGGCACGGTCCAGAACCGTGAAACGCATTATATCACGCGCCTGAAGACCTATCAGGAACATTACGAATACCTTGCAGAATGGCTCACGAACCGTCTCGAATGGCTGAACGGCGTCTTCACGGACGCAGCGTTTGTCACGGACGGCAAGGAGATCATGATGGTTCAGTGGATGAAGCAGGCCGGCGGAAATCCGTGGGGCAATCAGACGTCCAGCTACGGCAATGACGCGGCGGAAGAACTCGCCGGAATCTATGACAATCTGGAAATGTACGTCAAGGGAAGCTCGGCGGACGGTCCGGAAGGTTTCCCGGGCGAAGGTGTCCGCAACCTCTTCGACAGCGACAAGGGCAGCAAGTACTGCGTGGAAATCAACGGGGAATTCGAAGTCACGGTAGACTTCAAGCGTGCGCATACGGTCAAGGCGTATATGCTGCGGACCGGCAACGATACGCGCGATTATTCTTCCCGCAACCCCGATTCCTGGGCACTGTACGGACGTTCCGGTACGTCGGATGAATGGGTTCTCATCGATGAGGTGACGGACGGCGAAGAAAGTCTCGGCCCGACGAACCAGCTCTGGTACGGCTTCGAAGTGGACGAACCGACGCAATACCGCTATTACAAGTTTGTATTCCGCGAAACCGGCGGCATCATGCAGCTCTCCGAAATCCGCTTCCTCGGCGACGAATAAACGATAAAAGGGGTTTGGATAAAGAACCCCGGAAAATATTTTCGGCTGTCCCGTATTCGGGACAGCCGATTTTTTGTGTTTTCTGATTTACCGGAACCGCATTGCGTAGATCTCCGCGTCGCGCATGGTGAAGTCGAAGCGGACGGTCTTTCCCTGAAGGTCGGACAGCGGACGGTCGAAGTCCACGATCCGTTCGGGGGAATCCCCGAAGATCTCACAGGTACGGAAGCCTTCGAGCGGCAGTCCCTTTTCGTCGAGGATCTGCAGGAAGATGCCGCCTCTTGCCGATGTTCGGAAATTGAGCAGGAGTTCCTCACCTTCAAACGTGAACGCGGGCGTGCGCAGGGTCTTCGGCTGATATCCGGCCTTGACCGAGGCAAAGCCGTCCCGGCGGTATACGTAGCGGATCAGCTCGACTTTTTCGGGCATCCAGTGGTGATTGAACACGTAGATGGACAATTCGTCCGGTTCGCCGGCGAAACGGCTGGGGGTCTGTATAAGACCGCCGATCGCGGGATAGCAGTCGCCGTAGACCCAGTTTCCGGCGTATTCCGGTCCGGGCGTCAGGCAGGCTTCGTCAAACCGGTACCAGCGGACATTGTCGCGCGAGCTCATGAAGACGCAGTCGGTCACAGCGATACCGAGACGGGGTTCCAGTTCCATGCGCTTTTTCCGGCGGTCGGCACCGCAGAGACGGTCGTAGTTCGCCGTCCAGCCTTTGCGTTCCACGTAGCGCGTCGGGAATCCGATGTAATAGCGGGTATCGTACGGATACGCCATGACGCAGTTGGTGTAGAGCGGATAATCCTCTGCCCCGCCGAAATCCAGCGGTACCGGATCGCTCCAGTGGAAGAAGTCTTCCGATTCGGAGACGAGAATGCTGCGTACCGAGGTTTCGTTCAGGGTGGAGCCGGGGATCTCCGGTTTGCTGTGGAAGTCGCGGAAATAACAGTAGTATTTTCCGGCGTGCGGATTCCAGTGAACGGAGTTCTGCGAGTCGTAGGCATAGCCCTGCGAGATCACGCAGTAATCTTCGAAATGGATCCCGTCGGCGGAGACCTTGCAGATCAGACCGTGCCGGGGTCTGGACGGATCGTCGTTGGCGTAGCCGGTAACATCGGTCGATGCCATGATGGCCTTATAGCGGTGTTCCGGAAGACACGCCGGATTTTCGTCCTTCATAACGACGATGTTGTCCGGGATCCGGGTCATGATGATGTTGTTGTCCCGGCTTCCGCGGAATTCGCACATCCCGAGATTCGGGCGTTCCCAGTGGATGCCGTCGCGGCTTTCCGCATAGCAGACGTTGATGCCTTCCGTATAGGTCGGGTCAAAGAAGGACCAGGTTTCGTAGTACATCCGGTAGAAGCCGTCGTCCTTCAGAATGGTGAAAAAGTCGTTGGCGTTGCCGTCCCACGGCTGGTCGCAGACCATGACGCTGTCGGTTTTCACCGGCTGATTCACGGAAAGAACGGCATCCGTGAACCGGTGATCGATCATGTGGTCGTCCCAGAAGGGGACAAGACCACGGGTGATATGGAGCATGGGAGACCTCCTTGAAGTTGGATGAAGAGCGGATCATCCGGCGGGATTTTTAAATCAGACGATCCATTGACGGACGACCGGGATCTTATGGATCCCGAAGGAAGCGGCAAAGGAAAGCACGGCGGTAAGAAGCGAGACAACGGGTACGGAAACTGCCGGAGTACACATCAGCGCGTTCAGCCCGAAGAAATCCAGAAGATTCAGCATGAAAATGTGGATCAGGTAGGCGCCGAAACTGTATTTTGACAGCGCTGGGACGATCCTGCCGATGCTGGGACTCCGGTAGTTTCTGTATTTGAACCATGTGTGGACAGCGACCGTTTCCAGAAGAACATTGAGCCGGAAGTTGCCGTAATAGGTGGAGCACGGTGTGCCGGTTTTCCATGTGACGGCGGTATTCAGCAGAACGGTCGCCAGGAAGCCGGCGGCTCCGAGAAGCCAGATCGTTTTCCGCTGTTTTTCCGTGAATTCCATCGTGTTCAGAAGGTATCCGAGGACGAAATAGAAGGAATACCCCAGAACCGGGCGCAGATCCATGCTCGAAGAGACCACCTGACTGATCCTGCCGATGCCTGCCGCGAACAGTCCGCCGATGAAATCTTCGGACATTACGGTGATCTGCGGGATGAGTACCGCAAAAACAAGCGAAAGCAGGAGATAATACCGCATCACCGTTTCCGAGCGGACGATCTGCCGGAGGATGGGTACGCACATGTACAGCCCCGCGATCATGGGGATGAACCACATATGCTCCTTGCCGCCGATGACGGCAGAGATCAGCTGCCGGAAGGAGAATTCGAACACTCCGGTCCGCAGTGCGCCGACAATCGGATCGGTGAGTGCGTAGAACGCCGACCACACCAGATATGCCGCCGCCATCCGGAGGATGTTTTTCCTGTACAGCGTACGGAGATCGGTCTCACCGGCGAGGAAAAGGGCGCCGCTGATCATCACAAAGACCGGAACGCTCCATCGTGTGATGCCGTCATAAAAATTCAGGAAATTCCACGAAAGACTTCGTCCGTCAAACGCCGACCAGTATTTCGCCGCGGTATGCAGAACGATCACGGCAAGCGTGGCGGCGATCCGCAGATAATCAAAATAGACGATTCTTTTTTTCATGTTGTCAGAACATCCGCCGTCCGGTATTTCCGGAGGCGTCAGTTTTCATTGCCTTCCACAGCATTGGCGATTTCAAGCATCCAGCCGGCGGTTTCGATCACACAGTTGATCCACAGACCGCCGCCGTCTTCGATTGCCTGCTTGTTCATCCAGTGCGTGGGGATCATGCCGGTCTTCGGATTCTGCATCCGGGTGATGGAGTCTGCGAGCGTGCAGGCTTTTGCAAACAGAAGGGGATTGCCGTTGGCTTTGGACAGACGCAGGAACGCACCCATGATGTGTGAGGTGCTGGAGTCGATCGGGACATACCAGTTATACTGTTCCATTCCGGCGGGAGAATTCCATTCCGGGATGGTGCTGAACCAGCCGGCGTAGCCGTGACGGTTTCTCGGGGAGAAGTTTTTCCAGACCACGAACTGGTCTTCGATGAAGCGCATCAGATCTTCCGCCTGTGCCATCGCCTCGGGATCGTCCTTCTGGTTTTCCACGATATAATAGATCATGGAGTCGGCGGGATAGTGGGAGAGGTTGGAATAATGCGCGGAGGTGGGGCTGTCTTCGAACTGACCTTCCCATTCGTAGGTTTCCATACGGCAGGCGACGCGGTATGCGTGCGCATTCTTCATGAGATCGAGCCAGATCTCTTCGCCGGTGCGGTCGTACATTGCCTTCATGAAGGGAATGACGCTGTCGGGCATCAGATCGTTCGTGGAACGGCTTTCTCCGGTGATAATGTCCATCATGAGCGGCCAGGTACCGTTTTTAAGCACGTTCGCGCGGTAGAATTCCGCGATCGTACGTGCCGCGTCGTAATATTTGGTGTCGCCCGTTGCCTTTTCAAGCGCGAGATATGCCGAGCCGACCCCCGCAGGGTAGCACATCATGATGAGACGTTCCAGCGCGCCGCCTTCCTTGATAATGATGTCGAGCGGATTTCTTTCTTCCTCGCCGACCGTTTTGTAGCGGCTGTAGTAGGTCGGCGGAAGTCCTGCGAGAGCGGAATCTGCGCCGAACGTGATGGACAGCAGATAATCCGCCGCATTTCTTGCGAGCTGAAGTGCGTTTTCCGCGTTTTCCGGGTCGATGGAAGCGTAGGAAACCATCGCGAAAATGATTGCGGTGATCATCTTGGACGGATAAATGTTCAGATCATAGTCCGGATCCGGGATGCCGTACTTGAGCCAGTGCTGGACCGACGGCGTATTGAAGACAAAGCGGTATGCCATCAGGGAGCATTCCCGGTAGCTGCGTGCCTTTGCCGGATATGCGTCGGGACCTTCGTAGGGAGCGCATTTGTAGAACGAACGTGCTCCGACGAGCGTCCACGGGGTACCGTCGTCGTTCAGGGCTTCGACCTTCAGTTCGACGTATCCTTCCGGGATATCGTTCCAGATCGGGGTCAGCAGGGACATGGGGCTTTCCGCTTCGAACGTATGCGCTTTTTTGTTGCAGTCCGTAGCGGTGAACAGAAAACGGCTGCACCGCGGAACTGCCGCAAATTCGAAGCAGGGGTTGAACATGAACTGTGTCGCGTGGGCATTCCAGAACGGACGGCTCTTCTGTCCGTTGTGGTTCGGGGTGGTTGCGTTCCAGAAGGTGCCGCCGGTGACGAAGCCGTGATGGGCGGTGGTGACGTCACTGCCGTATTCGGCAAGTGCCATCTGACGGAGTTCGGAATTGGAAATCTGCATAGTGAGTCTCCTTTATATCATGGTTTTGATGTTCAAATCGTATATATCTGAGGATAACACATTTCGTGCGTCTTGTCAATACGGATTCTTCGGCAGAAACAGAAAAGGGACTGTCGCAAGTCCGAATGAAGTACAGAAAAAAAGCAAAAAGCGCACAAAGCCAAGGGTGGAGTAAAATCCATCCTTTTTGTGTGCTCCAAGGAATATTCAGATCAAATCAAGCAACCTCAATCTCAAATAAAG
>JAFYOX010000018.1 GCA_017547755.1 Clostridia bacterium
GACAAAAAAAGCGATGTACTTTCGTACATCGCTATAACTTGAACAAGCGGATTACGGGGCTCGAACCCGCCACCTCAACCTTGGCAAGGTTGCGCTCTACCAAATGAGCTAAATCCGCGTTTCCGAAGTGCGCCAATCTCACTTCGCTTTCCAGTTCTCACTGGATTTCCTCCGGCTGATCTCACACACGTTGTGACCATCTCACCTTCGGATGCCTCCGGTCGGAATTGAACCAACGACACGGGAATTTTCAATCCCCTGCTCTACCAACTGAGCTACAGAGGCAGACACAATCCCTCATGGAGACTGCCTTGTGCTTGACACTAAGATCAAGCCGACCTGAACGGGACTCGAACCCGTGACCTCTAGCGTGACAGGCTAGCGTTCTAACCAACTGAACTACCAGGCCATTTTTTCAACCTGCTTGGTGCAAGTTGATGGAAACAATAGGGCTCGAACCTATGACCCTCTGCTTGTAAGGCAGATGCTCTCCCAACTGAGCTATGCTTCCGTTGAATCTGCTTTGCAGATTCTGGAGTTTGCTTCGCAACCTCCGCTCTGCTTTGCTTTTTTGTCTTTCGGGTTTCCCCTGCCGACGGATGATATTATATCACAGCCATTCTCGTTTGTCAATACCTTTTTCAAAGTTTTTTGATTTTTTTGAAAGTTTTTTTTCGGGAACAGAAATGAGATAAAAATCCTACATTAATTATATACATACAATCCCGTTTCAGCGAAAATATTTGATTTTTGGGATGATTTTTCCCTCATACCCAAAAAATCCGGAAAATTCTTTGAAAATTATTTTTCAGACGCAAAAAAGCACCGCCGTGCGGCAGTGCTTTTGAAGTCTTGTCTTTTCGGACAGCTTACATCTTTTCGATCCAGATGTTTCTGTAGGAAACCGGGTTACCGTGGTCCTGGAGGAGAAGGGGACCTTCTGCGACCTGCTTGTCGGTAACGCCGCCGGGAGTGGTGCGGTAAAGTTCGATGTTGTTCTGGATGCAGATATCGTTCTGGAAGATGGTAACGCGTGCGGCTTCCTTGACGGTGCCGTCTTCGTTGAAGCGCGGTGCGCGGAGGTAAATGTCGTAGGTCTGCCACTGGAGCGCGGGTCTGCACGCATTCACACGGGGAGCGTACATGGAGTAGATCGCGCCGCAGTCACTGAAGTCGGGATTTTTGATGCCGTAGCTGTCGAGTACCTGGAGCTCGTATGCGCCCTGAATGTACACACCGCTGTTGCCCTTGCCCTGACCGCTTTCGTTCGGCATATCGGGTTCACGCCATTCTACGTGGATGTGCGCGTCGCCGTAGGTTTCCTTCGAGATGATATCGCCGTGACGGACGGTCATGATATCTCCTTCGTGGATCCAGTTGATCGGAGAACCGTCGCGGTTCGTCCAGTTGTTCAGCG
This sequence comes from Clostridia bacterium, assembly GCA_017547755.1. Lineage (GTDB taxonomy): Bacteria > Bacillota > Clostridia > Oscillospirales > CAG-272 > UMGS1696. The sequence goes on from JAFYOX010000018.1 coordinate 1,418, forward strand.
ATTCTGCGCTGCCGTCAAAAAGATAGATTTTTGCCATGATGAGATTCCTTTCGTTCATGGAATTGATATTGGTTCCGGAATCGTGCGGGACATCAGTCCTGGAATTCCGTAATTTTGCCGATGATGTTGCGTTCCATCGTCTTGTTGAGTGCCTTTTCCTGTCTTGCGTAGTAGGAAGCGAGATCGGGATTGTTGGCTTCCGACTGATACTGGAACGCGAAGGAAAGCGTGAAGTTATCGTATACGTAAGCGAAGTCGAACGCACGGGTATTGTAGATCAGTTCGAGCATTTCGCCGGACTGTTCGTCACGCACGTTCTTCTTGGTCATCAGAACGTCGTAATACCACGGCAGAACGCTCTTGTAGGATTCGTAGGACAGTGCTTCCAGAAGGATGCCGGTACGTTCGATATCGCCGACCGTCTTCGGAACTGCCATGATCGCCGCGTGACCGTCCACGTAGTGGTAGTAGGTTTCCTGTTCGGCGGTATATTTCGGATAGGGAAGGGCGCCGAAGTCGGATTCCATGTCGCGGAGGTCTTCGATCACGCCGATCTGCGTGGTCATAAACAGTGCGTGGTCACTGCCGAACATGAGCGGAACCTGCGCGTTGACCCAGCTTGCGATGTAGTAGCTGTCATCGCTGTGATGCAGGTTGTACGTCCAGGTGTAGGCGTCCACGGTCTTTTCGGAGAAGAAATCCAGATACGGGAGATTGTTTTCGTCCTTCGCCATAACGTGGAGATCTGCCGCGAACATCCAGTTGATCAGACCGCTGCCGCCGCCGATCAGGTAGCCGTAGAGGTCTTCTTCGGTCATCTTGCCGTCGCCGTTGATATCGTTCGAGACGTTTTCGCACAGCGTCCGGAACTTGTCGTACGTCCACTGGCTGTTCTTTACGAGCTCATAGACATCGCCGATGTTGTAGTTTTCCGCCAGCGTCTTGTTGTAGACCATGCAGTGGGTGTTGTCGTTCGAGCTGAAGCAGAAGTCGGACAGCGCCAGATACGTCTTTTCGCCGACCGTGAACGCTGCGTGCGCACGCTGGTTCCAGTACGGCTTCGTGAGATCGATGTAATCGATGTTGTTGTAGTTCAGGAAGATGTTTTTGAGAACGCTGTTAGCCCCGTAGATCATGTGGGTGGTCAGCAGGTCGTAGTCGTCACTGCCTGCCATGACCGCGTTCTGGACCATCGTGTTCGGCGTCTGTTCGTTTGCCGTTTCACTGTAGGTCTCCAGTTTGATTTCGATGTTGTACGTTTCCTGAATGAGGGAATTTCGTTCGTATACCGCATCGTTGAGCGCGTCGCCGTTCATTTCTGCGGCATACAGGTCACGGGTATGCACCGGATAGGAATGCATATCGTCGTCACGGGAGACGATACGGAAGGCATAGCCTTCGTAATCCTTTTCGGGAAGATCGGGAGCATACGCGGTTTTTCCGTCGTCTTCGGCCGTTTCTTCGGTCAGTGCTTCTTCGGGAACGGCACTCACTTCGGCGGACGATACGGCTGCATCGGGAGTTTCTTCGTTGACCTGCGATTCGGAGCAGGATGCCAGCGCGGCAAGCAGCATGAGCAGAGCAAGCGCGAGGGCGGTCGTACGCCTGGAAGAATGTTTCATGTTTCTGGACCTCGGTCATATTTTTTTATAGTATAGCAAAAAAAACGACGGAACGCAAGGGTTTTTCATAGTTTGACCAAAATTCTCCTTGCATAACCGGCGGTTTTGTGCTATTATTTTCACATAACCGGAGACTGCGCCGCAGTTTCCCGATGAAATAATTCATCGGATGTACGGATAAAAAATTTATATGCAAAGGAAGTATTCAATCATGTTCATTCCCCACACCTCTCCTTCTGTCCGCTTTACCGGACGTTTTGCTCCCGACGGCGACGCCATGACCGCCACCGCGACCGGTTCCCGCATTGAGATCGCCTTCAAGGGCAGCCAGATCGTGCTTTCGTTCAATATTGACGACTGCGTTCTTCCGTTCCCGCATCTGTGGATCCGCGTGGACGGCGGCGCGAGAATCGAAACCGCTGTTGACCGCTGGCTGACCGTGGAAACCAAGGATGACGGCGACCATTATCTCGAAATCATCTTCAAGGGTGCCAAGGAAATCCAGAACCGCTGGTACGCACCGCTTCAGAACAAGCTTTCCTTCTACGGCTACGAAGCGGACGGCGAAGCACAGCTCTGGGAAGATAACCGCAAGACCATCGAACTCGTCGGCGACTCCATTACCGAAGGCGTTCTTACCTACGACCGCCGGTATTATCCGAACGATCAGGACAACCGCGTCTTCGAAGACGACGTCTGCCGTACCTACGGCTGGCTGACTGCCAAAGGACTCGGCCTCCGTTCGCTCCATATGGGCTACGGCGCGGTCGGCGTGACCCGTGCAGGCTGCGGTGCCGTTCCGAAGGCTGCCGAAGCGTACCCCTACTGCTGGGACGGCGCACCCGTGACCTATGATCACCCCGATTTTGTCATGATCAACCACGGCGCGAACGACCGCGGCAATACCGAAGCCAAGTATATCGAAGAATACCGCGGACTTCTCGAACTCGTCCGGAAGACCCATCCCGACGCGAAGATCATCTGTCTGTCCGCGTTCTGCGGCGCGTTCCCGGAAGCCCTCGGCAAGCTCGTTGAAGAATTCAACGCCGAACACAATGACGATGTCTTCTACGTTGACGCTACCCTGTGGGTGCCGCTCGAACCCCTGCATCCGCTGACCGACGGTCATAAGATCATCGCCGACCGTCTGGTTCCCATCCTGAAGGAACGCTACGGGCTGTAAGAAGTTCCGGAATCCGAAAATTCTATCATAATCAAGGAGGAACCCATGTTTTACGACAGAACCGAGGAACGTACGGGGATGCAGGAAGCCGCCCAGTACACTCCCGCGACCGATACCCAGTGCGACTTTGTCATGGTTTACGGCTTCCATAACCTCAAAGAACGTGTGAAGGTCTGGAAGAAGCACGGCTATATCATCCACCTCATGACCGGCGTGGCATGGGGCGAATACCAGGATTACCTCAAGGGCAAGTTCGACGGCCGTCTCCACTGGGACGAAAGCCAGACCGACGCGCGCGGCGAAGTCATCGGACACGGCTTCGAAGTGCCGTACATGGTGCCTGCAGTATCGTTCGCGGATTACCTCGCATCCAAATTGAAGTTCGCCGTCGACTGCGGCGTGGAAGCCATCCACCTTGAAGAACCCGAATTCTGGGTACGCGGCGGTTATTCCGAAGCGTTCAGGCGCGAATGGCGGCTGTATTACAAGGAAGACTGGCAGGATCCCCGCTCGTCCGCGGAAGCGGCGTATCGTTCCGCAAAGCTCAAGCAGTACCTCTATACCCGTATGCTCGACCGCCTCTGCTCCGAACTCAAGGAATACGCGCTCGTCAAGTATAACCGTGTCCTGCGCTTCTACGTACCGACCCACTCGCTCATCAATTACGCGCAGTGGAACATCGTTTCCCCCGAATCCGCGCTTGTTGACCTGCCCGGCGTGGACGGCTACATCGCGCAGATCTGGACGGGTACGTCGCGTACGATGAACCGCTATCACGGCGAAAAGGCGGAACGCACGTTCGAAACGGCGTTCCTCGAATACGGCGTCATGCAGGAGCTGGTACGCGGTACCGGACGGAAAATGTGGTTCCTGCACGACCCGATCGAAGACAACCCGCGCTATACGTGGGAAAACTACCGCTACAACTACTACCAGACTGTTTCCGCATCCCTGATGCATCCGGACGTTGCGTCCTACGAAGTCTGCCCGTGGCCGCACCGCTTCTTCAACGGTAAGTACGGCGGTCCGAACATCGATCCCGCGACCGGTCTTCCCGAACGCGTGCCGATGCCGGAGGAATACCGGACGAATCTGCTCGTTATCATGAACGTCCTGCGCGATATGGTGCAGCCGGACGCGCATTTCGTCGGAAATCATCCCGAGATCGGGCTGATGATCGCCGATTCCGCGATGTTCCAGAAGCATGCGCACGACGACAACCCGCATAAGGAATACATCGACGACTGCTTCGACGCGTTCTACGGCATGGCTCTGCCGCTTCTGAAAGCCGGTGCCGCCGTCCGTCCCGTACAGCTCGACAATCTGCGCCGTGCCGTCGGTTATCTCGACGCGTACAAGACGATCGTCCTGAGCTACGAATACATGAAGCCGGAATCCCCGGACATCAACAACGTCATCGCCGAATGGGTCAAGCAGGGCGGCACGCTCTTCTACGTCGGCGACGGCAGGGACAGCTATCACAACATCCGCGCATGGTGGAATCGTGACGGCAAGTACGCCAACCCCGCCGAACATCTTCTTGAAATGTGCGGACTTCCGAAGGATGCAATCGGACTGCACCGGGTCGGAAATGGTCTTGTATACGTCATCGGACGGTACCCCGCAGAATTCGCCAGAGACGCTTTCCTTGCCAACGGATTCCTCGGAATTGTACACGGTGTGCTCGAAAAGGCGGGAATCACATGGGAATATTCCCCGATCCTCACCATGGAACGCGGCCCGTACACGATCACGTCCGTGATGGACGAAAACGCATCGGAAGTTCTCCCGGGCACGTACATCGACCTCTATTCCGATGAACTCGTCACCGTGGAAAATCCCGTGCTTGACAAGATCGCCGGTCTCTATTACAACCTCGCAAAGATCGACCGTTCCCAGCCGCAGGTGATCGCTTCCGCCGCACGCATCGAAAAGCCGCACTTCGGTCAGCGTACGATCTCGTTCAGGGCAGTCGGCGCGGCGGCAAACGGCGTGACCGTGCTGTCCGTCAAGCGCAAGCCGAACGAAGTCACCGCACTTCTGCACGGCGAAGATGTCCTTGCAAAGTGGGATTACGAACCGTACAAGCCGACCGCGCGCCAGAATCCCGACAAGGATCACGGCGGTATCCTGCGGATCTGGTACAAGAACAGTCCCGACGGCGTGGACGTAAAGATCAGGTGAGCCGGGAGGAGTTCCTATGTCCGACAAACGAAAATTCATTCTTGATACCGACATCGGCCCCGACTGCGACGACTGCGGTGCCCTTGCCATCTTCGACCGCTTCCATAAAGCCGGTCTGTGCGACCTTTTAGCCGTCACCCATTGTACATCTGATGTGCTCGGAGCGGACGTGGTAGCCGCCATTAACGCCTGGTACGGCGTGGATATCCCGATCGGTCAGACGACCCGTGAGGGCTTCCTCTGCACGCCGGACGTGATGCGCTACACGATCCCGGTCTCCGAAGCCTACCGGAAGGATCACGCACCCGCCAAGACCGAACCTGCACTGACCCTCTTCCGCCGGATGCTGGCAGAGCACCGCGGCGTGACGCTCGTCTTCGTCGGGCCGCTGAACAATATGGGCGACCTGCTGAACTCCGGTGCGGACGAAATTTCTCCGCTGACGGGGGAAGAACTGGTGAAGCAGTCCGTCCGCGAAGTGATCGTCATGGGCGGCAACTTCGAAAATTTCGTGCACGGCGAATACAACATCGCCTGCGACGTTCCGGCGGCACAGTGCATGACGGAAAAGTGCGCCGCGCCGATCGTCTACTGCGGCTTTGAAGCCGGCGAACACGTCATGACGGGCGCAACGCTCGAAGGCTGTCCGGAAGAATATCCGGTGCGCATGGCGTACATGAACTACCTCGGCGGAAAGTTCGTCCGCAATTCGTGGGACCTTGTGACGGTGTACTACGCCGTCAATCCGAACGACGAACGCTGGATCCTCTCGGACGAGTGCAGGATCCGCTACAACGACGACGCGACCGCGGTGGTCACGGAAGGTACGGGAGCAAGAACCGTCCGCTTTGCCGACGAAGCCGCGCTCACGGAGATCCTCAACGGCATCATCGACGGAAGCGCGGAAATCGCGTGAACTGTATCAAAAAACGCCCCTGCGGGCGTTTTTTGCATGAATCCAACGCAGGGTAGAGACGGACTGCGCATTTGTGTACTGGAAAATCGGGCAGAAATACGGTATACTGTAGAAAAATCAGGAAAGGACAGCAATCATGGCTTTTTCCGACATTCTCCGGCACCTGCGCCGGAAGAACGACATGACGCAGGAGGAACTTGCGGAAGCGCTCGATATGTCTCCGCAGGCGGTCAGCCGCTGGGAGACCGGCACGGCGTTTCCGGACAGCACCGTCATCCGCAGACTCGCCTATCTGTTTGACGTGACGACGGATTATCTTCTGGAAGTCGATCCCGACGGTGTGGAACGGGAAGTCAGCCGGCGGATCCTGCAGAGTTTTGACGGTATGGTTCCGCAGGACGGTGCCGCACTGCTCCGGAATGCGCTGAAAGACTATCCCCGCAATGAGAGCCTGACGTTTGCTCTGGCAAGTCTTCTGTACCATAAAATCTATCTTCCGTTGCCGGACAGCACGGAAGGGCAGGAAGCCCTTCATGAATCCTGCAAACTGTGGGAACAGCTGTACGCCCGTACCGGAGAAAGGGAACATCTGGAGCATCTTCTGCACGTCCTGCGCGATATGGGAAGACCCGAACGCGGAAAAGAGCTTCTGCGGACGCTGGAGTACAATGTCCGTGCGGAAATGGAGATCGAACTGGCATCGGGAGAGGAACGACTCCGTCTGATAAAAGAACACGCCTACTATCTTCTGACAAAACTGAATCTGTACGTTCACCGGATCGGTACGGACGAACTTCTGCCGCCGGAAGAACGGATCACGATCCTCAAGCAGATGTACGAAGCCGACCGTACGCTCGTCCCGGATGACCGGGAATGCTTCTCGGACTGGAACGCATCCGCAATCCCGTATGAACTGGCGAAGCTGTATGCCGGAACCGGAAATACGGACGAAGCGATGCACTGGCTGGAAATCACGCGGAAAGCGAGTTTCCGGGATTATACTCCGCCGTATCCGCTGAATTCGCCCGTTTTCCGCGGAATGGGCGCAAAGCGGAACGGACGGTACGGCGAGGACTGGCTTCTGAAGCAGCTGACGGAAGACCCGGCGTTCGCAGATCTCCGCAATGACCCGCGGTTTGAAGCAATGCGGCAGGAACTGATCGTATGGCTCGAACCGGAATGGGCGGCAATCACGCTCGGAGAATCTGCACAGACTTAACGCAGGTTTTACCCCGAACAAATCCGCGTGCGCTTCCATAACGGCGGCGGATGTGGTATCCTATATGCACAGCACGAAGGTACCGCGTGAATGTGACAACCGAAATTAATGAATCACAGAAAGGATATCACAATGTCATTCTCCAATATACTCAAACATCTCCGTCGTAAAAACGACATGACGCAGGAAGACCTCGCGGATGCTCTCGGACTGACTCCGCAGGCGGTCAGTCGTTGGGAAAACGGCGCGGCATCCCCTGACAATGCCGTCATCCGGAAACTCGCCTACCTTTTTGATGTAACCACCGACTATCTTCTCGAAGTCGATCCCGTTCGGATGCAGGACAGTATCCGCGAAATCCTTGAAAAGGCGAACGCCGCCGCACCCGAAGAAGCCGCAGATCTTCTCCGCGCCGCACTGACCGATTATCCGCGAAACAAAGAACTCATGTCTGCGCTGTCCATATGTCTGTACTACCGCATTTACAGACATATGGACGATCCTGCGGACAGAAAGGCAAAGAAACTTCTCGAAGAAGCCCTCGCGCTGACGGAATATCTCTATGAAGCCGGTCATGAAGACGTGTATACCCTGCTCGGGATGTACCGCGATGCTGGACAGATTGACAAAGGGAAGGAACTTCTGAAAAAACTCCCCGGATATGACAATGTTCGGCAGGAAATGGCGATTCAGCTTGCGGAAGGAGATGAAAAAATCCGGCTGATGCAGGAAAATGCCTATATTCTGCTGACGAAACTGAACTGGGAGGTCTATATGCTTTCGCTGGAAAATGAGACCTTCTCCCGCGAACAGCGCACTGCCATGCTGGAACAGATGTATGAAGCCAACCGTGCCCTGATGCCCGACGACCGCGGTTGTTTCTTCAACTGGCAGCCGACCCATCTTCCGTGGCAGCTTGCCAAGCATTACAGTCTGCTCGGAAACACCGATCGGGCTATGCACTGGCTGGAAGTCATGCGGAACTCCTGTACCCTCACGAACGACCGTTTCCGCTTGAAATCGCCCGCATTTTCCGGACTGGAACTCACGCGGAGCGGAGGATGGGGAACGGACTGGATGCTTGACGTCATGGGAGACCCTTACTTTGACAATATCCGCAATGACCCGCGGTTTACCGCAATGTACGACGAACTGAAAAAGGAAAACTGACGGATCCGGGGAGAAACGATGCGTTTCTCTCCGGATTTTCCTTTCGTGAAGAAACTATTAATTAATTATTCAAAACCCCTTATGAATTTCTTAAAAAACCTCCCCTTTCGGGCAGGAGATTATTGACAATTACCGAAAAATGTGCTAAGATAGGTGTGTCTCGGTACGGGACTTTTTGTCGTGCTTTTCTTTCCGGAAACTGGAAACCGGAAAGCGGGTTCCGTATCACTCAAATTTTTTATTCTAAGCAAAGGAGTATTCCCTATGAAGCTTAACAAGCTCTTAGCGGGTCTCGGTGCGACGATTCTGACCGCAGCTCTTGCGATCACCGTTTCCGCAGCAGATCCGGTTGTAGCGTGGGACTTCGCCAATGCGGACGACACTACCCTCTACAACGAAGACGGAACTATGGCGTTCTCCGTCAATGGCGCCAATGCTTCCTACGATGCCGAAAATGCCTGCATGACCGCAGATGTTACCAACGGCGACCCCTATTTCCAGCTCCCCAGCCGCGGTGATTTCCCGGCAGAAAACTGCTATGTACGCGTAAAGTACTATCAGTCCGGCATCTCCGACTGGTCCACCTCCATCTACTTCACCACCGATACCGTTGCATGGTCCGAAACCGGCCACTGGAAGGGCTTCTATGACGGTGACGACGATGAATGGTGCGAACAGACCTTCATCATGACCGAATGCCCCGCATGGGCAGGCACCATCACCGGTATGCGTCTCGACGTATTTGACGCCGCATACGAAGGCCAGCTTGCAAAGGTTGCTTACGTTGCAGTCTTCGGTTCCGAAGAAGACGCAAACAACTTCGACTACGCCGCATGGCGTGCTGCAGGCTCCAACACCACTCTCGCAGCTCCCGCTGCTGACGCTGCCGCAGAAGAACCCGCGGCTCCCGGCATCGGCGAAGCATACCCGGCATCCGGCACCGCAGTTCCGGACGGCTCCGTTATCATCGCAGGTGAACTCATCGGTTCCGTAACCGGTTGGGGTGAAGCTGCGGCATCCGGCCGTCACGCTGCATTCGACGGCAACATCGAAACCTTCTTCGACCCCGCAACCGCATCCGTTGACTACTGCGGTATCGACGCAGGCGAAGAAATGATCCTCACCAAGATCATCATCCACCCGAGAACCACCTTCCTTGACAGATTCAACGGCGCTACCATCGAAGCGTCCAACGATCCTGACTTCAACGAATCCGTTGAACTCTACTTCAGCGTAGAACAGGCGGCAGAAGTTGCTTACATTGACTGCACCGCTGAAATGGAAACCGCTGAAAACACCGGTTACCGTTATTTCCGTTACATCAACTACATGAGCCACGGCGACGTAGCCGAAGTTGAACTTTACGGTTACGCAAAGGACGGCTCCAACCCTGACTACAGCGCAGGTGCAGCAGCTCCCGCAGCATCCGCATCCGCTGAAGGTCCCGAACTCCCGGCAACCGAATACGACTCCATTGCCAACTACGCAGGCATCAAGCCCGTAATCGACGGTAAGATCGACGCGATCTGGTCCGCAACCGCGGCTCAGGAATCCACCTGGCCCGGCGACCTGAACGGCGAAGGCATCTCCGGCTACACCAAGATCCTCTGGGACGAAGATAACCTCTACTTCCTCGGCGTTGTAAACGACGAAACTACCCTCCAGGAAGCAAATCCCACCAACACCGACTCCATCGACTTCTGGGTTTCTGAAACCTATTCCGATGAAATCGGTTATCCGCTCGATGGCGACTATCTCCTCACTCTCAGCCCGTACAACACGGTAAGCGGTAAGGGTGCTGAATTTGCCAACGAAACCGCTGCTGTTATCAACGGCGACGGCACTTACATCCTCGAATTCTCCATCCCGTGGCTGACCAAGGATATCAAGCCCGCTGCAGGTACTGTATTCGGCTTCAACGCATCCTACAACAACGACATCGACGGTGACGGCGTTCGTGACTCCTGGACCTCCTGGGTTGAATGGGCGAATATGCCGTACTGGTCTGATACCATGTGGCTCGACCAGGTTGAACTCGTAAAGGTTGATATTCCCGTTGCAGTAGAAGAAACTCCCGCGGAAGAACCCGCAGCAGCAGAACCCGCAGTTGAAGAAGTATCCACCAAGGTAGAAGAAAACCTCTTCACCAAGGCAACCCTCGTTGAAGTTTCCGGCCTCGAAGTAGAAGGCTCCAACACCGGCGACATGGCGTTCGACGGCGACCTCGCTACCAGATGGTCCTCCAACACCGACGACGCGGCTCACATCGTCGTTGACCTCGGCGCAGTTACCGTTGTTGACTCCCTCGACATCTACTGGGAAACCGCTTGTGCGGCTGACTACACCGTAGAAGTAAGCGAAGACAACGCAAACTGGACCGTAGTTGCGACCGTGACCGACAACGCAACCGCAGCTTCTCCCGC